>NZ_DASQEU010000041.1:0-71602 GCF_035633495.1 Mycobacterium sp.
GCCAGCTACGAGTCGCGGGTGTTCGGCGCCCGATCGGCCATGCCGATGCATCAGGCGCGCCGACTGGTCGGCACGTCCGCAGTCGTGCTGCCTCCGCGCGGCGTCGTGTACGGGGTCGCCAGCGGAAGGGTGCTCGATACCGTCCGCTCGATGGTGCCGGTGCTAGAACAGCTGTCGTTCGACGAGGCGTTCGGCGAGCCGACCGAACTCGTCGGGGCCGACGCCGACGACGTCGTGCGGTTCTGCGAGGAGTTGCGCGCTCACGTGCTTCGCGAGACCGGTTTGATCGCCTCCGTCGGCGCCGGTTCGGGCAAGCAGCTCGCCAAGATCGCGTCGGGGCTGGCCAAACCCGACGGCATCCGCGTCGTCCGCCGCGACGAGGAACGCGCGCTGCTCGCCGGGTTGCCGGTGCGCCGGTTGTGGGGGATCGGGCCCGTCGCCGAGGAGAAGCTCCACCGGCTGGGGATCGACACGGTGGGAGCCCTGGCGGCGTTGAGTGGTTCGGAAGTGGCCGACATCCTCGGCGGGACCCTGGGGCCCGCGCTGCACCTGCTGGCGCAGGGCATCGACGACCGCCCGGTCGCGGAACGGTTGAGCGCCAAGCAGATCAGCGCCGAATCGACGTTCGCAGAGGATCTGAGAACGCTGGATCAGTTGCGCGACGCGACGGTCCCGATCGGTGAGCACGCATACCAGCGCCTGGAGCGCGACGGCCGCGGCGCTCGCACGGTCACCGTCAAGCTCAAGAAGTCCGACATGAGCACGCTCACGCGGTCCGCGACCCTGCCCTATGCCACCGCCGACGCGGCGACGCTGATCGGCACCGCGCGCAGGTTGCTGCTCGATCCGGTCGACATCGGACCCGTCCGGCTGGTCGGCGTGGGCTTCTCCGGGCTGTCGGACGTCCTCCAGGAATCGCTGTTCCCCGACCTCGACCAGACCCTCGACGCGTCGGACAGTCATCAGGTCGGCCCGGTTGGCACGCCCGCCGACCCGAGCGCGGCCTGGCGCATCGGTGACGACGTCGCTCATTCGAGCCTGGGGCACGGTTGGGTGCAGGGCGCGGGGCACGGCGTCATGACGGTGCGCTTCGAGACACGCGCCAGCGGACCGGGACAGGCGCACACCCTGCCGCACGACAGCCCCGAGGTCGTGCGAGCGAACCCGGTCGACAGCCTGGACTGGCCCGACTACGTCGAAGGGCTCACGACGGCCTACGAGGGCGCTCCGTAGGCGCGAAACACGTCCGCGACGGGCGTGCCCGCCGCCAACGCCGCCATCAGGAGCACACGGGCCTGTGGTGGGGCCAGCCGTGGCGCCACCACGGCACCCGCGTCGACCAGCATGCGGCCCGGCCCGTAACCGACCGTGACGCGCGCTCCGGGCACCCGGGTCGAGATGACCACCTCGACCCCCGCGGCACACGCCCGGCTGACGCCGTCGATGACCGCGGCACCGGCGTTCCCCGAGCCCAGCGACTCGAGGACGATTCCCGTGGCGCCCGCCGCGACGCAGGCGTCGATGGCCACCGCATCGCTGCCCGCGTACGTCGCGACGACGTCAACCCGGGGTCCCCCCACGGCGGACAGGTCGCCGAACGAGATGCGCTGCCTACCCGTCGGCGCCACCTCTACGCCGACGAAGCCCGCGCCGGTCTTGGTCAGTCCCAGCGGCTGCCACACCGTGCCCGCGAGGGTGACGACCACACCGATCTGCCTGGCGTCGGCGCTCGCGGCCAGGGTCAGCGCGTCGCGAAGGTTCGCTGGGCCGTCGGCGTCCACGGCATCGGCGCTTCGCATGGCCCCGGTCAGCACCACGGGCATGTCGCCGCCGTATGTCAGGTCCAGCCACAGCGCCGTTTCCTCCATCGTGTCGGTGCCATGGGTGATCACCACGCCGTCGGCCCCGGCGAGCGCCGCCGACGCCACGGATGCGCGCATCCGGTCCCAATCGGCGGGTGTGAGCTGGGAACTGTCCACGGCCAAGAGGTCGACGACCTCCACGTCGACGCGAGTGTCGAGGCCCGCCGTCAGGTCGCTGCCGGTCCGTGTAGGGCGTGCGACGCCGTCGACGCCGGTGCTGGTCGCGATGGTGCCACCGGTGGTGACGACGACTACGCGGCTCATGCGGCGATTGTTCACCATTGGCGCTTTGGGATGATGGTCGAGTGACTGACGAATCAACGGGGTCGGCCGAGCCCGTGACTGCGGGCGACGAAACCGATCCGCCGCCGCCGCGGCGCCGACTGCGCCTGTTGCTCTCGGTCGCTGCGGTCGTCCTGCTCCTGGACGTGGTGACCAAGGTGCTGGCGGTCAAACTCCTGACGCCGCAGCAGCCGGTCTCGATCATCGGCGACACGGTGACCTGGACGCTGGTGCGAAATTCCGGCGCCGCGTTCTCGATGGGCACGAGCTACACCTGGGTGCTGACACTGGTCGCCACTTGTGTCGTCATCGGCATCATCTGGATGGGGCGGCGGCTGGTGTCGCCGTGGTGGGCACTCGGCCTCGGCATGATCCTCGGCGGTGCGCTGGGCAATCTCGTCGACAGGTTCTTCCGCTCGCCAGGCCCGCTAAGGGGCCACGTCGTCGACTTCCTGTCGATCGGGTGGTGGCCCGTGTTCAACGTGGCCGATCCCGCGGTCGTCGGCGGGGCGATCCTCCTCGTGGGCTTGTCGCTGTTCGGATTCGACTTCGATGCCGAGGGACGTCGTCAGCCCGACGACGCGCAACGCGCCGCGTCGGAGGCCGCCGCGACGGAGGAATCCGAAGATACCGAGCGCGACTGATGACGACCCGGTCGATGCCGGTTCCAGAGGGACTCGCGGGTATGCGGGTGGACGCCGGGTTGGCGCGCCTGCTCGGCCTGTCCAGGACCGCAGCCGCGGCGCTGGCCGAAGACGGCGGCGTCGACCTCGACGGAACTCCGGCCGGTAAGTCGGAACGCCTCGTCGCGGGAGCTTGGCTCGAGGTGCGCTTGCCGGAAGCGCCTGCACCACTGGACAATCCGCCCATCGACATCGAGGGCATGACGATCCTGTACGCGGATGACGACATCGTCGCCGTCGACAAGCCCGCGGGCGTCGCCGCGCACGCCTCGGTCGGATGGACCGGCCCGACGGTGCTGGGCGGACTGGCTGCCGCGGGTTTCCGGATCACCACCTCGGGAGTGCACGAACGCCAGGGCATCGTGCAGCGTCTCGACGTGGGTACGTCGGGCGTGATGGTGGTCGCCATCTCCGAACGGGCCTACACCGTGCTGAAGCGTGCGTTCAAGCAGCGCACCGTCGACAAGCGGTACCACGCGCTGGTGCAGGGACATCCGGACCCGTCCAGCGGCACCATCGATGCGCCAATCGGGCGGCATCGAAGCAACGACTGGAAGTTCGCCGTCAGCGAGGGCGGCAGGCACAGCATCACCCACTACGACACCGTGGAGGCGTTCGTTGCGGCCAGCCTGCTCGACGTGCATCTCGAAACCGGCCGCACTCACCAAATCCGGGTGCACTTCTCGGCTCTGCACCATCCGTGCTGCGGTGACCTGACCTACGGCGCCGACCCGACCCTGGCGAAGAGGCTTGGGTTGGAACGCCAGTGGTTGCACGCCCGTTACCTGGCCTTCGCCCATCCTGCGGACGGTCGCCGCATCGAGATCACCAGCCCGTACCCGGCGGACCTCCAACACGCGCTGGACGTGCTGCGCCACCACGAATCGTGACCGGCACGCCGGACGCCGAGTCCCGCCGCCGCTCCGGCGTTCTGGCCGGCATCGGCGCCTACGTCTGGTGGGGCCTGTGCCCCGGATTCTTTCCGCTTCTGCTGCCAGCCGGCTCGTTGGAGGTGCTGGCGCACCGAATCGTGTGGAGCGCGCTGAGCCTTTTCCTGGTGCTGATCGTGGCGCGTCGCCTCGGGGATCTGCGCAGGCTCAGCGGTCGCACCTGGCTGCTGCTGTTGGCGGCGTCGGCCCTGATATCGGTCAACTGGGGCATCTACATCTGGGCGGCGACCAACGGCCACGTCGTGGATGCGGCATTGGGGTACTTCATCAACCCACTCGTCACGGTGGCGCTCGGCGTGCTGGTCTTCCGCGAGCACATCGGGCGTTGGCAGCTGGTCGCATTGGTGCTCGCGGTGATCGCGGTGGTGGTGCTGACGGCGGAGGTGGGTGCGCCGCCCTACGTCGCCGCCGGGCTTGCCGTGTCGTTCGCGCTGTACGGGCTGGTCAAGAAGGTGGTGGTGGCGGACCCGCGGGTCAGCGTCGCCGTGGAGACGTTTCTTGCGCTGCCGTTGGCCGGCGGATACCTCGTCACGCTGCACATGATGGGCCACGGCCACTTCGTCGGCTACGGTACGGGACACACCATTCTGCTGGTGTTGGCGGGTCCGGTGACCGCGATTCCCTTGCTGCTCTTCGCCGCGGGTGCGCAGCGGCTACCAATGATCACCATGGGGCTGCTGTTCTATCTGAATCCCGCGCTTCAGATGGCTTGGGGCGTCCTGGTCGGGCACGAGCCGATGCCGGTGGGTCGCTGGATCGGCTTCGCGTTGACTTGGGTCGCCCTCGCGGTGATGACCGTGGGCTCGATACGGAAGAGGTCGGCTCGACCGATTTCGGAAACCGTCGAAACGGCCGCACCTGAATCGTCATCACGGTGACGAGCTCGGGGTGAGCTCGTGACGACACGACGCGAGGACGACACCATGCGCTACTGCCTGCTGATGCAATAGAAAGAGGGATCGTCGCTGGGCCTGACGGAGGAGGACATGGCGCCCGTGATGGCGGCCTTCGCGGCCTACGCCGACGACCTGTCCGCCGCAGGGGTGCTGATCAGCACTGACGTGAGCACACCGCTGGATGGAATCGACTGGGGTGCACAGGAACTCGACGTATCCGACATTCCCGATCGCCGCGGCGTTCGCCGTCGAACCCGCAGCGATGGCGCAGCGCCTGGTGCGGGCGAAGAGGCGCATCCGAGATGCCGGGATACCGTTCGTGCTGCCGCGCCGCGAGCAACTCTCTACACGTTTACCCGCGGTGCTGGAGGCCGTGTACGGGGCCTACGCGGTCGACTGGCAACTCACACCCGAGGGCACGCCGATCGAGTCGGTTTCGGCCGAGGCGTTGCACCTGGCACTGACCTTGACGGAATTGTTGCCGGGCGAACCCGAGGTATGAGGACTGGCGGCATTGCTCTTCCTCGCGGAAGCTCGACGCGCGGCCCGACGGGACGCCGACGGATGCTTCTTCCCGCTCGACGAGCAGGACCCCGCGCGTTGGGATGATCGGCCGCGGCGAGGCGCTGCTGAGACGCGCGCACGGGTACGGCGCACCTCCTGACGGTGGCGGGACGGACGGACGAGGCCGCGGCGGCGTACCGCGTCGCGCGTGCCCTGACATCCGACCCCGCCGTCGTCGATTATCTGGACAGACGTTTGCGGGAAGCGAACATTTGACCCGGTCATGGCAATGCAATACGGTTTGCCAGCATGGCGCAATGTGACGATCGGCCGAGGACGGCTGTGCGTCGCCGCGGCCGTCCCGCCAACTCCGATTCCGCGGAGACGCGCAATCGGATTCTCCGGGCGTCACGGCAGGTCATCAACGAGCACGGGTACCAGGCCGCTACCTTCCAGGCGATCGCGTTGGCCGCCGGCTTGAGCCGCCCGACACTGCACTATTACTTCTCCTCGCGCCTGGAGATCTTTCAGGCGCTGATCGCCGAGGCGAGCGGGGTGATCGCCGACCTGATGGCCACGGCTCAGCAGCCGAAGACCTTGGTCGAGCAGTTCTCGGCCCTGGTCTCGGCGGTCCAGGAAGCCGACTTGCGCGATCGCTCGCAGATTGCGTTCCTGGTCAGCGCCCGCCTGGAATCGGCCAGGCATCCCGAACTGCGCGCCCACGCCGGCATCGGCGTGCAGGACTTCCTCGTGACACTCGTCGGCGACGCGAAGGCCCGCGGCGAGCTTTCCGAGGACACGGCCGTCGCTCCGGTGGTCGAGATGTTGCACGCGATGTTCTTGGGCGTCGGCTTCTATGCCGGATTCGTCGCCGACGCCGCTGACGTTTGCCTGGTCACCAAGCAACTCGACCGCGTGGTCTCGCACGGCTTGTTAGCAGGCATAGTGGCCGGGGAAGTCGAAGACATCGGGGAGCTCCAGCCGACTCGCTGCGACACGAACGGCGACACGCCGAGCACCGTCGGAGGGCGGCAATAGACTGGCGGGCCCATGGCTGATCCGTCTGCTCTTCGCGCAAGCGCTCATCGCGCGTCGTTCGTTCACCTGCACAATCACACCGAATACTCGATGCTCGACGGTGCCGCGAAGGTCAAGCCCATGTTCGCCGAGGCGCAGCGGTTGGAGATGCCCGCGATCGGCATGACCGACCACGGAAACATGTTCGGAGCCAGCGAGTTCTACAACGCGGCAACCGATGTCGGGATCAAGCCGATCATCGGGGTAGAGGCCTACATCGCGCCGGCGTCCCGGTTCGATACCAAGCGCGTCCTGTGGGGTGATCCCAGCCAGAAGTCGGACGACGTCTCGGGCAGCGGTGCCTACACCCACATGACGATGGTCGCCGAGAATGCGACGGGTCTGCGCAACCTCTTCCGGCTGTCGTCGCTCGCCTCGTTCGAAGGCCAGCTGGGCAAGTGGTCGCGCATGGACGCCGAGATCATCGCCGAGAACTCGTCGGGCATCATCGCGACCACCGGCTGCCCGTCCGGCGAGGTGCAGACCCGGCTGCGACTGGGCCACACCCGGGAGGCGTTGGAGTCAGCGGCCAAGTGGCGTGACATCTTCGGGCCGGAGAACTACTTCCTCGAGCTGATGGACCACGGCATCGAGATCGAGCGTCGGGTCCGTGTGGGCCTGCTGGAGGTGGGCCGCAAGCTGGGCATCCCGCCGCTGGCCACCAACGACTGCCACTACGTGACGCGGGAAGCCGCCCACAACCACGAAGCGCTGCTGTGCGTGCAGACCGCCAAGACGTTGACCGATCCCACGCGATTCAAGTTCGACGGCGACGGCTACTACCTCAAGTCCGCGGCCGACATGCGCAAGATGTGGGACGACGAGGTGCCGGGCGCCTGCGACTCGACGCTGCTGATCGCGGAGCGCGTGCAGTCCTACGCCGACGTGTGGACGCCGCGCGACCGGATGCCCGTCTTCCCCGTCCCCGACGGCCACGACCAGGCGTCCTGGCTGGGCCACGAGGTCGCGGCCGGGTTGGCGCGGCGCTTCCCGGGCGGCGTGCCGCAGGAGTACGTCGACCGCGCCGAGTACGAGAGCAAGGTCATCTGCGACAAGGGCTACCCGTCGTACTTCCTCATCGTCGCCGACCTGATCAACTACGCCCGCTCGGTGGACATCCGCGTGGGGCCCGGCCGCGGTTCGGCGGCGGGTTCGCTGGTCGCCTGGGCACTCGGCATCACCAACATCGACCCCATTCAGTACGGGCTGCTGTTCGAGCGCTTCCTCAACCCCGAGCGTGCGTCGATGCCGGACATCGACATCGACTTCGACGACCGTCGCCGCGGTGAGATGGTGCGCTACGCCGCTGACAAGTGGGGCAGCGACCGGGTGGCCCAGGTCATCACCTTCGGCACCATCAAGACCAAGGCGGCGCTGAAGGACTCGGCTCGCGTCCACTACGGCCAGCCCGGCTTCGCCATCGCCGACCGCATCGCCAAGGCCCTGCCTCCGCCGATCATGGCGAAGGACATCCCTCTCTCGGGTATCACCGACCCGACGCACGAGCGGTACAAGGAGGCCGCCGAGGTTCGCAGTCTGATCGAGACGGATCGCGACGTGCAGACCATCTACGAGACCGCGCGCGGTCTGGAGGGCCTCGTCCGCAACGCGGGTGTGCACGCCTGCGCCGTGATCATGAGCAGTGAGCCGCTCGTCAACGCGATCCCGCTGTGGAAGCGCGCGCAGGACGGGGCCGTCATCACCGGCTGGGACTACCCGTCGTGTGAGGCCATCGGCCTGTTGAAGATGGACTTCCTCGGTCTGCGCAACCTGACGATCATCGGCGACGCGCTGCAGAACATCAGCGCCAATCGCGGCATCGAACTCGATCTCGACGACGTGCCCCTGGACGACCCGGCCACCTTCGAACTGCTCGGTCGCGGCGACACGCTCGGCGTGTTCCAGCTCGACGGCGGACCGATGCGCGATCTGCTGCGCCGCATGCAGCCCACCGTCTTCGAGGACGTCGTCGCCGTCATCGCCTTGTATCGGCCCGGCCCCATGGGCGTGAACGCCCACAACGACTACGCCGACCGCAAGAACGCACGACAGGCCATCAAGCCGATTCACCCCGAACTCGAGGAGCCGTTGCGCGAGATCCTTTCGGAGACCTACGGCCTGATCGTCTACCAAGAGCAGATCATGCGCATCGCGCAGAAGGTGGCGGGCTACTCGCTCTCCCGAGCAGACATCCTGCGCAAGGCCATGGGCAAGAAGAAGCGCGAGGTGCTCGACAAGGAGTACGAGGGCTTCTCGGAGGGCATGAAAGCGAACGGGTTCTCGGCCGCAGCCGTCAAGGCCCTGTGGGACACGGTGCTCCCGTTCGCGGACTACGCATTCAACAAGTCCCACGCCGCCGGCTACGGGCTGGTGTCCTACTGGACGGCGTATCTGAAGGCGAACTTTCCGGCTGAGTACATGGCGGGGCTGCTGACCTCGGTCGGGGACGACAAGGACAAGGCTGCGGTGTACCTGGCGGATTGCCGCAGGCTCGGCATCACCGTGCTGCCGCCCGACGTCAACGAGTCGGACCTCAACTTCGCCTCGGTGGGAACCGACATCCGCTTCGGGTTGGGCGCGGTCCGCAACGTCGGATCCAATGTCGTTGCCTCGCTTATCAATACCCGCAGCGCCAAGGGCAAGTACACCGACTTCTCCGACTATCTGAACAAGATCGACGTCACCGCCTGCAACAAGAAGGTGACGGAGTCGCTGATCAAGGCAGGAGCATTCGACTCCCTCGACCACTCCCGCAAGGGCCTGTTCCTCATCCACACCGATGCCGTCGACTCGGTGCTCGGCACCAAGAAGGCCGAGGCCATGGGCCAGTTCGACCTCTTCGGGGGCGCCGACACCGCGACCGATGCGGTGTTCGCCATCAGGGTGCCGGAGGACGAGTGGGAGGACAAGCACAAGCTCGCCCTCGAGCGAGAGATGTTGGGGCTCTACGTGTCCGGCCATCCGCTCAACGGCGTTGCCCATCTGTTGGCCGCCCAGGTCGACACCCCGATCCCCGCGATTCTCGACGGTGACGTCCCGAACGAGGCGCAGGTAAGGGTCGGTGGCATCCTGGCGTCGGTGAACCGGCGGGTCAACAAGAACGGGATGCCTTGGGCCTCAGCGCAGTTGGAGGATCTCACCGGTGGCATCGAGGTGATGTTCTTCCCCCATACGTACTCGACCTTCGGCGCGGAGATCGCCGACGACACCGTCGTCATCGTCAGTGCGAAGGTGAACTCGCGCGACGACCGGCTCTCGTTGATCGCCAACGACCTGGTGGTGCCTGACTTCTCGAATGCGCAGGCCGATCGACCGGTGGCCGTGAGTCTGCCGACGCGCCAGTGCACGGTCGAGAAGGTGGGCGCGCTCAAGCAGGTGCTCGCCAACCATCCCGGTACGTCGCAGGTGCGGTTGCGACTGATCAGCGGCGACCGCATCACCACGCTCGAACTCGATCAGGCGCTGCGGGTGACGCCGTCGTCCGCGCTGATGGGTGATCTCAAGGCGCTCCTGGGTCCCGGCTGCCTCGGGGGCTGAGGAGCTCCGCATCAACCCAGGACGTTGACCGCGCGAGCGATGACCAGCGCGATGGTCGTCATCGAGACCAGCGACTGGACCGTCATCATGCCCTTGGCCCAGCGTGCCAACGGCATGGTGTCGGTGGGGGAGAACGCCACCACGTTGGTGAAGCTGACGTAGAGGTAGTCGACGAACGTCGGTCGCCAGTCCGGTCTCGCCTTGTCGGGATCCGACATCTGCGGGAACAGGAAGTCGGGGTACGGGTGCTTCCCGGCGCCCCGCGCGAACGGACCGCCACGGTCCAGTTCCCAGTACCAGATGCCGAAGGCGATGACGTTCGTGACGAAGATGGCCGCGCCGCTGCCGAGCAGCACGGCGGCGTTGTTGCTCACCTCGCCGCTGAGAATGCGTTTGGCCAGGATGACGGCCGACGCGGTGTTGTCGACGGTGATCGCCGCCGTCAGGACGAGGCTGGCCCATTTTCCGATGGTGGTCGGCCGCGATAGCCGGACCGGGTTGATGAGGAGCATCACCAGCAGCAGGAGCAACTCCATGATGATCAGCGGCCACCGCGGCAGCACCGTGTACTGCAGCGGGATCGAGCGCTGAATGACGATGACCGCGAGAATCGCGATCAGCACGGGCCAGCGGTTCTCCGGATCTCCGGGTCGAAGCCACGATGGCACGCGGTGTTCGGCGTTGGCGGCGAGGTGCTCGGCCCGTTGCACGAAGGCCTCGACTTCCTTCGGGGGCTCGGGAGTTTCGGTGTCACGCTCTTCGCGCGAGCGCTGATCGGCCATCCACCCAGTGTGTCCGTCACCATGGAGGAATGACCGACGACACGACCGACGGGCGCGCCCCGTCCCGACACCTCAGCCAGTGGATCGATGCGCAGGCTGCCACTGTCTATGCGTTCACCAGTGATCCCCGCGAGCTGCCGCGGTGGGCGGCAGGGCTTGCCGATCCGGCACTCGCGGACGCAGATGTGCAGTTCTCGCCTCGGAATGAGTTCGGGGTCCTCGACCACGTCGTCCGGCTACCCTCCGGCGACGAGGTCTACAACCCGATGCGAGTGATACCGGCGGGAACGGGTGAGCGCGGGTGCGAGGTGGTCTTCACTCTGCGGCGGCGTCCAGAAGTGACCGATGAGGAGTTCGAGGCCGACGCCGCAACGGTGGCCGCCGACCTGGATAGCCAGCGCAGGCTGGTGCAGGCCTCGAGTTAGACGTCTGAGGAGCTGAACAGGCCGAGGCCGAGCCAGACGATCAAAGCGGCGGCCCCTCCACTGAGCACGGCTGGGCCTGCGCTCATGGTCACGATTCCCACGACGGCGAGAACCAGCGTTCCGACCGCGAGGGCGATCAGCTTGTACGCGGGCCACGGAACGCCTGCGATGCGGATTTCCGTCGATGGGGTCATGCTTTGACGATAGCTCGTAACTTCGATTTCGGGTAGCCGAAAGACCGATTCCGGGCCCACGTGTTGTACCCGTCATATGTTGGGGGATGCCTTTGATTGGAGATTACGGACCGAGCACGTCGGACTGGGCCTGGGAGAACGCCGAGACCTTCGTGGCATCCGGTGGCACCGAGGGGACGGAACTGAAGGGTCGGCCCGTCATCCTGCTCACCACGATCGGGGCGAAGACCGGCAAGATCCGCAAGACACCACTGATGAGGGTCGAACCCGACGGCGAGTACGCCGTGGTCGCTTCCCTCGGCGGTGCCCCGAAGCACCCCGTCTGGTACTTCAACATCAAGGCGCATCCGGAGGTCGACCTACAGGACGGCCCCGTCACCGAGGACTACGTGTCGCGCGAGGTCTTCGGCGACGAGAAGGCGCTCTGGTGGGAACGCGCGGTCGCGACGTGGCCGGACTATGCCGACTATCAGAAGAAGACCGACCGTCAGATCCCGGTGTTCGTGCTCACGCCCAAGGGCTAAACCCGTTTCGCTGTTGGACGGGCGAGTGGCACCATTGACCGGTGTCCGCCGAACTGAGTCAGACCTCTCGCCGTCCCGCGCCGCTCGGCGCCTCGGACATCGATGAGGCCGCTCAGCGAATTTCGAAGGTCGTCAGGCTCAGCCCTCTGCAGTTCAGCGACCGGTTGTCCGCAATGACGGGTCTTCAGGTCTACCTCAAGCGGGAGGATCTGCAGGTCGTCCGCAGCTACAAGCTGCGCGGGGCGTACAACCTGCTGATGCAGTTGACGCCCGACGAGATCGCGGCGGGCGTGGTCTGCTCGTCGGCGGGCAATCACGCCCAGGGATTCGCGTTGGCGTGCCGCTCGATGCGGATCCACGGCCGCGTGTACGTTCCGGCCAAGACGCCGAAGCAGAAGCGCGATCGGATCCGCTATCACGGCGGCGAATTCATCGAGTTGATCGTCGGCGGGGCGACGTACGACATCGCGGCGGCCGCCGCACTCGACGACGTCGCGAGGACCGGGGCCACGTTGGTCCCGCCCTATGACGACCTGCGCACCATGGCGGGCCAGGGAACGATCGCCGTCGAGATCCTTCAGCAGCTCGAGGCCGAACCCGACCTCGTCATCGTTCCGGTCGGTGGCGGAGGCTGCATCAGCGGCATCACCACCTATCTCGCGGAGCGGACCACCAAGACCTCGGTGCTCGGAGTGGAGCCCGCCGGCGCCGCGGCGATGGTGGCGGCGCTCGCCACCGGCGAGCCCGTCACGCTCGACCACGTCGACCAGTTCGTGGACGGCGCTGCGGTCGCGCGCGCCGGCGCCCTGCCGTACGCCGTGCTGTCGGCGTCCGGGGACATGGTGTCGATCACCGCGATCGACGAGGGTGCGGTCTGCACCGCGATGCTCGACCTATACCAGAACGAGGGCATCATCGCCGAGCCCGCGGGTGCGCTGTCGGTCGCGGCGCTCATGGAGGCATGTTCCGAGGGAACCGTCGAGCCGGGATCGACTGTCGTGTGCCTGATCTCGGGTGGCAACAACGACGTCTCCCGATACAACGAGGTCCTCGAACGCTCCCTGGTGCACCTCGGCCTCAAGCACTACTTCCTGGTGGACTTTCCGCAGGAGCCGGGCGCCCTGCGCCGCTTCCTCGACGAGGTGCTCGGGCCGGGTGACGACATCACCCTGTTCGAGTACGTCAAGCGCAACAACCGCGAGACCGGCGAGGCGCTGGTCGGGATCGAACTGGGATCGGCCGCGGACTTCGAGGGTCTGATGGACCGGATGCGCGCCTCCGAGATGCACGTGGAGGCGTTGGAGCCAGGCTCGCCGGCGTACCGCTATCTGACCTAGGCCGGCTCGACGAGGACGAGGTGCTCGTCGTTGGCGCGGAAGATCGGCTCGATCGGTACCCCTAGCTCTGCGGCGGTCTGGTTCAGCACGGACGACCATCGCCGGTCGGCGTCGGAGATCGCACCGACACCCGGTCGGGTCAGCAGGAAGGCCACGGTGGTGCGACCGTCTCCCTTGGTCAGGATCTCGCGCAAGGCTGCCATGAGATCGCTGATCAGGCCGCGATCGGGTCTCTTGGGGATGGGGACGTCAGTGAGCACCTTGACCATGCGTCGGTCCGGATCCACGAAGACGAATCGCAGCAGGCGTTCCCCGAATCCCAAGCGGCCCATGACCGCTCGCCACCGCTGCTGGAGGTCGGCGGGAGAATGGATGGGGTCCGTGGCCGTTTCAACGGGCGGGATGGGCAGGAATTCTCGAGTCGTCATTCGACGAATGATCGAGGATCATCCGAACCCGGCAACGAGTTGTCCACAGCGGGTGCGGCTGTGGATCAGCGTTTGACAGCACGCAGAATCGCGAACGAATACCCCTGCAGCGTGGTCGATTCACCCACCGTCGGTTCGTCAGAGGCCAGCATCACGTCACCGGCGACGGGCACGGTGACCGCATTCTCGCCGAGGTTGCACACGATGGCGAAGGCACCGCGGTGCAACGTGATCCAACGCTGCGACTCGTCGTAGTCGATGCGCATGTGATCCAGCCACGGGTCGGCCAGATCCGGCTCGTCGTGGCGCAACGCGATCAGCGCGCGATACAGCTCGCGCAGTCGCGCGTGATGGCCGATGTCGATCTCGTCCCACTTCAGCTTGGAGCGCGAGAACGTCTCGGGATCCTGAGGATCGGGAATCTCGTCGGCATCCCAGCCGTGTTCGGCGAACTCCGCCTTGCGGCCCTCGGCGGTCGCTCTCGCCAACTCCGGCTCGGGATGTGAGGTGAAGAACTGGAACGGGCTCGACGACGCCCATTCTTCGCCCATGAAGAGCATCGCCGTATAGGGCGAGCCGAGGACCAGTGCGGCCTTGACGGCGAGCTGCCCGAAGTTCAGATTCTGCGATGGTCGATCACCGAGCGCGCGATTGCCCACCTGATCGTGATCAGAGGTGTAGGCCAGTAGCCGGGTGGCGGGGATCGTAGCAGTGTCCAGCGGTCGGCCGTGCCGCCGATGCCGGAACGACGAGTACGTACCCGCGTGGAAGTAGCCGTTCTTCAGGGTGTTGGAGAGCGCTTCCAGCGAGCCGAAATCGGAGTAATAGCCTTGCCGCTCACCGGACACCGCCGTGTGAATGGCGTGATGGATGTCGTCGTCCCACTGCGCGGTCATGCCGTATCCACCGCGGTCGCGCGGCGTGATGAGCCGTGGATCGTTGAGGTCGCTCTCGGCGATGAGCGACAGCGGCCGCCCCAATTGCTCAGCGAGGGTCTCGGTTTCGGTCGACAACTCCTCGAGGATGTGAATTGCCGTGTGGTCGGCCAGTGCGTGCACGGCGTCCAGACGTAGACCGTCGGCGTGGAAGTCCCTCATCCACCGCAGCGCACAGTCGAGGATGTACTGGCGGACCTCGTCCGCGCCGGCGTCGGAGATGTTGATCCCCTGCCCCCAGCCGGTGTTGGCCTCGGTCAGGTAGGGCCCGTACCTCGGTAGGTAATTGCCCGACGGCCCGAGGTGGTTGAAGACCGCGTCGATCAGGATCCCGAGACCGCGAGCGTGACAGGCGTCGACGAGTCGGACCAATCCGTCGGGCCCACCGTAGCTTTCCTGAACGCTGAACCACAGCACGCCGTCGTATCCCCAGCCGCGCGTGCCGCTGAAGGAGTTGACCGGCATCAGTTCGACGAGGTCCACGCCGAGATCGACGAGGTAGTCGAGCTTTTCGATCGTCGAATCGAAGGTGCCCTCGGCGGTGAACGTGCCGACGTGCAGCTCGTAGATCACCCCACCCTCGATCGACGTGCCTGCCCAGCCGGAGTCGGTCCACGCCACGGTCGACGGATCCCACAATTGCGACAGCTCGTGCACACCATCGGGCTGGCGCGGCGAACGGGGGTCCGGCAGTACAGCCTCGTCGTCGTCGAGGACGAAGCCGTACCGGCTGTCAACCTTTGCGTCCACGACCGCGCGCCACCAGCCGTCGTCGGACGGTGTCATGGGGTGAAGCGTGCCGTCGACGTCCAGCTGAACGCGGTCGGGCTTGGGTGCCCAGACGGCGAATTCGTGATCAGGCAAGGGTGCGCTCCAAGAGTGCCGCGGGCAGGTCGGCGAAGAGCTCCGCCGCGCCGGCCCGGCCGCTGAACGTCCGACCGGTCAGGCGGTCCACCCACTCACCGTCGGGCAGGGGGAGCGACGTGTCGTCCCAACCGGTTTCGGAGAGAGTCACCGTCCACCGTTGGACGGCCACCAGCACGTCGTCGCCACGGAGGAAGGCGACCAGGTGCCGGGCGGCAGCGCCCTCGGCGAGGACGGGGGCGTACCCCCCGGCGAGGTAGGAGTCGGGACGATCTGCGCGTGAGTGCAACGCGGCAGTGACGATGCGAATCTTCGCTTCGCTCAACGTCTTCAGCTCGTCGCGTCGCGCCTGGTAGTCGACTGGGCGGCGATTGTCGGGGTCGACGAGGCTGTCGTCCCACAGCTCGGTGCCCTGATACACGTCGGGAATGCCGGGCACCGTCAGCGAGAGCAGCTTCTGTACCTGCGAGTCGCTCTGCGCGTGCACGTCCAATTGCGCGACCAGGCTGCTCATCTCCACCGCGACCGGGCCGTCGATCAGCTCGTCGAGCCAGCGATGCACGGCGGCCTCGAACTCCTCGTCGGTGTCGTTCCAGCTGGTGTGCAGCGCGGCTTCCCTGATCGCCTTCTCTGCGTACGCATGGAGCCTGGTCCGCAGTGCGTCGGTCACGGCGCCGTCCGCGGGCCACACGCCGAAGGCGTTCTGCAATAGGAAGGATCCGGTCGCTGCGTCCGGCGGCGGGGTCGTCAGCGTCCAGGAGGACAGCAACTCGGCCCACAGGCCGGGCACCTGCGACAGCCCGCCGATCCGCGCGCGCACGTCCTCGCTGCGCTTGGTGTCGTGGGTCGACAACGTGACCATTGCCGACGGCCAATGACGCGCCCGCACCGCCGTGCTGTGGTGGAACTCCGCGGCAGTGACGCCGAAGCGTTCCGGTTCGCCACCGACTTCGTTGAGGGAAACCAGTCGGGCATCCCGGTAGAACAGGCAGTCCTCGACCGACTTGGCGGTGACGGCGCCGCACAGCTGCTGGAGCCGGGTGGCGGGTTCGACGTGGTTCAACGCGGCGGCGACGAGCACCAGGGCCTCGCTCAGATCGGGCTCGGCAGAGGCAGTTTCGGCAAGCGCCGTCGGCATCACGGCGGCCAGCCCGCGGTAGTCGGACCGGTACACCCCGATGTGCGACAGCAGGGCGGCGACGGCGTCGGGCAGTCTGGGGTGGTCGGCGCCGACGGCCGCCACGATGGCCCGGCGCGCGCGAGCGAGTTCGCTGGCCAAGGTGTCGGTGGCGGTGGCGACCTTCAGACGACGGATCGTCGATTCGAGCGGCTCCTGGTCGCCTGCTCCGGCCGGGTCGACCAGCACACCACCGATGTCCCGCAGCGCGTCGTAGCCCGTGGTGCCCGCGACCGGCAGAGACGGTTCGAGGGTCTCGTCGGGCGCGAGGATCTTCTCGATGACGATCCAGGCGTCGGGGCCGGCGAGCTCCCGCAGCCATTCGAGATAACCTGCGGGATCGGACAATCCGTCGGGATGGTCGATGCGAAGTCCGTCGACGAGGCCTTCGGTGAACCACCGCTTGACCTCCACGTGGGTGGCGTCGAAGACGGCCCTGTCCTCTTGGCGCAGTGCGGCCAGGGAGGTGATCGAGAAGAACCGCCGGTAGCCGCACACGTTGTGCCGCCAGCCGATCAGCTTGTAGTGCTGGCGGCTATATACATCGGCGGCAGTCCCGGCGCCGGTACCCGGCGCGATCGGCCAGATGCGGTCGCCGAGCCGCAGCACGTCCCCGTCGACGGTCAGATCGTCGAGATCCCCGTCGTCGCCAAGAACCGGCAGAACGACGCGGCCGTCGGGGTCCAGCGTCCAGTCGATGTCGAAGAACGACACGTAGGCCGACTCACGACCATTCATGAGAACGTCCCACCACCAGGCGTTCTCCGTCGGATCATCGACTCCGACGTGGTTGGGCACGATGTCGACGATCAGTCCCATGCCACGTGTGTGCGCCGCTTCCGCGAGCGTGGCCAATCCCTCGGCACCGCCGAGTTCGGCCGACACCGATGCCGGATCGGTGACGTCGTATCCGTGCGATGAGCCGGTGGCGGCGGTCAGGATGGGCGACAGGTAGAGGTGCGAAACACCAAGGTCTTGAAGGTAGTCCAGTTGATTGAGCGCGTCAGCGAACGTGAACGCCTGCCCGCTGGCTTGGCCGCGCATCTGCAATCTGTACGTCGATAGGATCGCCACGGGTCAGACCGTCTTCCGGAGGAGGATGATCGACCGACCCTGAACCGAGAACGTCTCGCCGGCGTTCACCACCAGATCGCTGCTGCCGGTCGACTCTGCCGAATCGAGCTCGGCGGTCCATTCAGCGGCGTAGTCGCCTTCTGCGGCAACGAATTCGACGGGGTCGGAGTGCGCGTTGAAGCAGAGGAGGAAGGTGTCGTCGACCACCCGTTCACCGCGGGCGTTCGGCGCGGGTATCGCGTCGCCGTTGAGGAAGACGGCCACGCACTGGAAGCCCGAGTTCCAGTCGTCCGGCGTCATCGGCACCCCGGCCGTGGTCAGCCAGGCGATGTCGCGGATGTCCTCGTCGCCGTTGCGGGTCAGCTTGCCGTCGAAGAAGCGACGGCGCCGAAATACGGGATGGTTCTTGCGCAGCGCGGTCACCGTGCGCGCGAACGTCATCAGGTCGGCGTTGGTCTCGCACAGCGTCCAGTCCATCCATGCGATCTCGGAGTCCTGGCAGTACACGTTGTTGTTACCGCGCTGAGTGCGTCCGAACTCGTCCCCGTGACTGATCATGGGGGTGCCCTGGCTGACCATAAGCGTCGCAAGGATGTTGCGCATCTGCTTGGCGCGCAGCTTCAGGACGTCGGGGTCGTCTGTGGGGCCTTCGACGCCGCAGTTCCACGACCGGTTGTGGCTCTCGCCGTCCCTGTTGCCCTCGCCGTTGGCTTCGTTGTGCTTCTCGTTGTAGGACACCAGGTCCGCCAGCGTGAAGCCATCGTGGGCGGTGACGAAGTTGATGCTTGCGCTCGGTCGGCGGCCAGTCGCCTCGTAAAGGTCGGATGAACCGGTCAGCCGCGAGGCGAACTCGTTGAGTGTTGCGGGTTCTCCCCGCCAGTAGTCACGCACAGTGTCGCGGTATTGCCCGTTCCACTCGGTCCACAAACCAGGGAAGTTTCCGACCTGATATCCGCCCTCACCGATGTCCCACGGTTCGGCGATGAGTTTCACCTGGCTGATCACCGGATCCTGCTGCACCAGATCGAAGAACGCCGACAGGCGGTCGACGTCGTAGAACTCGCGGGCCAGCGTCGACGCGAGGTCGAAGCGAAAGCCGTCGACGTGCATGTCGATCACCCAGTACCGCAGCGAATCCATGATGAGTTGAAGCGAGTGCGGGTGGCGCACGTTGAGACTGTTGCCCGTCCCGGTGAAGTCCTTGTAGAGCTTGAGGTTGCCGTCGAGCAGGCGGTAGTAGCCCGCGTTGTCGATACCGCGGAAGTTGATGGTGGGGCCTAGGTGATTGCCTTCAGCGGTGTGGTTGTAGACGACGTCGAGGATGACCTCGATGCCTGCCACGTGGAAGGACCGGACCATGTTCTTGAACTCGGCGACGGCGCCGCCCGCGCTTTGATTCGCGGCGTACTGATAGTGCGGGGCGAGAAACCCGAAGGTGTTGTAGCCCCAGTAGTTTCGCAGACCCAGATCGAGCAGCCGGTGATCGTGCATGAACTGGTGTACCGGCATCAGTTCGATCGCCGTGATGTTCAGCGACTTCAGGTGGTCGAGGATCACGGGGTGGCACAGCCCGGCGTAGGTGCCCCGCTGATCCTCGGGGATGCCCGGATGGGTTTGGGTCATGCCCTTGACGTGTGCCTCGTAGATCACGGTTTCGTGGTACGGAGTGTTGGGCGCGCGATCGGAGCCCCAGTTGAAGAACGGGTTGATGACGACGCTGGTCATGGTGTGACCGAGCGAGTCCACCATGGGCGGCGTGCCGGTCGCCGTCGGATCGTTCTTGGCGACGGCGAGGTCGTAGGAGAACAGGGCCTGGGTGAAGTCGAAGTCCCCGTGAAACGACTTGCCGTACGGATCGAGGAGCAGCTTCGAGGGATCGCACCGGTGCCCCGCGTCGGGATCCCATGGGCCGTACACCCGGAAGCCGTAGCGCTGTCCCGGCGTGACGGTGGGTAGGTACGCGTGCCAGACGTAGCCGTCGACCTCGTCGAGGTTGATGCGCTCTTCGCTACCGTCCTTGTCGATCAGGCACAGTTCGACCTTCTCGGCCACCTCCGAGAACAACGAAAAGTTGGTGCCTGCACCGTCATAGGTGGCACCCAGCGGGTACGCGGTGCCGGGCCAGATCGCGAAGACCACGCGTCACCACCAGCCGGTGGCGACGGCGATCTGACGACCAAGTTCGTTGGTCATGGTGCGCATGTAGGTGGCCGAGATGTGATGAGAATCGTGATACACCAACACATTTCCCTCCACTGCGCGGCATTGGTCCTGGCGACACACCGCGTCACTCATGTCGAGCGGCTTCAGCTTCGGGAAACGCGCGACGAAATCCAGAGTTGGATTGTGGTCGGACAGTACCTCGGAGCGCTTGATGCCGCAGGAGATGGCGTCACCGCCGTCGGCGAGGCAGTCGGCGGGGAAGAACGGCTTCCCGTCCTTCACCAGCCACGGGGTGTCGCGCATCGCCAGGACGGGAATGCCTGCGTCCGAGAAGTCCTGCCAGATGCCGACGTAGAAGCCCGGCATCACGTCGCCGTCCTTGATGTTCCACGGTCTGGTGGACGTGGTGAAGACGTAGTCGGGGTGATCGGCGATCAGCCTGGGCATCACCTTCTGGTTCCACTCACGGCACTTCGGGTAGGGCCGGTTGTCGCCCATGACGAGCGGGTCCAGCTCGGTGGTCAGCGGGCAGCCCATCTTCAGATAGGTGACGACCTTGAAGTGATGCGTGCGGCCCAGCAGATCCAGCGCGGTGATCCAGTGCTCGGCGTGTGACCCGCCTGCCACGGCGATGGTGCGGGTCGCCGATTCGTCGCCGAAGGTGCAGTTGATGATGTCGATGTTGGAGAAGTCGCTGATGCAACCCTTCGTCGTGGAGACCGGGACGTCGTCCTTGGCCTCGAGCACGGTGGGGCGCATCGGCAGCTTGGGCACCCGGACATTGTTGACGAGGGCACGGGCACCGGGGTAGTCGCGCGACGACAGCCCTGCCAGTTCCTTGCCGTTGTCGCGCTGGATGGTCATGTGCTCACGCCAGGTGAACGACGTGGCGGTCAGTGCGACGCCGAGCAGGATGACGATCGAGCCCAGCACGATGGTCGGTCGCCGCAATCGGGTCCGCAGCGGAATCACGACGGCTTGCTTCTGCTGGGCGAGGGCGGTGGCCGATCCGCGCAGGCGAAGGGGTTCTTCGATGAACTTCGTCGTCAGCCAGGCCAGCAGACCGGACACCAGAAGAACGACGGCGCCCTCGAGGAAGTTCGCGTGCGTGTGCCCCGAGTAGGCCAGCCAAAAGATCAGGAGCGGCCAATGCCAGAGATACAGCGAGTACGCCATCGAACCCAGCGATACGAACGGCTTGGTCGCCAGCAGTCGGCTGATCGCGGGCAACCGACCGTTGGTGGAGGACAGGTGCGGATCGGCCATCCGGTTGGCTCCGCTGAGGATGAACAGCATCGTCGCGCCGACCGGCACCAACGCCCACGGTCCGGGGAACTCCTTGACGCCGTCGATGAAGGCGCCGCAGGACAGGATGGCGGCCAACGCCACGACGGCGAGCAGCGAGCGCAGCCACGTCGGCCACTTCAGGTACGGCACCAGTGCGCCCACCAAGGCGCCGAGGAGCAGTTCCCAGCCGCGGGCGAAGCTGTTGTAGTACGCCGTCGACGGATCCGCGGCGTGTGCGATGACCGCGTAGACGAACGACGCGATGGTCAGCGCGCCGAGCAAGAGGATCAAGGCGCGCCTGGTGTGCGACCGCAGTCGGTTGCGCAGCAGGTGGGCGAACCCGAAGATCAGCGCGAGGAACGCGATGTAGAACTGCCCTTGCACCGACATCGACCAGATGTGCTGGAGCGGGCTGACGGCCTCGCCTGCACGGAGGTAGTTCGACGCCGTGTTGGCCAGCTCCCAGTTCTGGTAGTAACCGAGGCTGGCCAGGCTCTGGTCGGCGAAGGTCTCCCAGCGCGTCTCGGGCTGGATGAGAATCGTCAGAACGGCAGAGGCGGCGAGCACGACGACGAGTGCGGGCAGCAGGCGACGGATCAGCCGCATCACCTCGGGCACGGGCGACAGCGACGAGCCAGGAGTCAGCGCGGTGCGTAGCAACCGACCGCCGAAGAAGAAGCCCGACAGCGCGAGGAACACGTCGACGCCGCCGGAGACCCTGCCGAACCAGATGTGGAACACGGCAACCAGCGCGATGGCGATTCCGCGAAGCCCATCGAGATCGTGCCGGTAGAAGCCGGACGCCCGGGTGCCCATCACGGCGTGCTTGGTGGAACCGGATCCGGTGTCGGGGACCGTCCGGGCTGGGGAGAGCGTCAACATGGTCGTCGGTCAATCTACCCAACCCGCGATACGGCCGTTTTGTGATGCGCGCTCACCCGGGGGAAGGTGGTTGCATGCCGCCGCTGACGCCTGACCAGATCAGCGCCATCGATGCCGCCCACGTGTGGCACCCGTACAGCAAGATCTCAGCCGATGCGATGCCACCCGTGGTGGCGGTCGCGGCTCGCGGCACGTCGCTGACGGTCATCGATGGCGGACGGCCCGTCGACGTGATCGACGCGATGAGCTCGTGGTGGACCGCAATCCATGGGCACGGCCATCCCGTCCTCGACGCGGCCATCACCCGGCAGCTCGCGACGATGAACCACGTGATGTTCGGCGGGCTGACCCACGAGCCCGCCGCCCGTTTGGCCGAGCTGTTGGTGCAGATCACACCCGACGGTCTGGACACCGTCTTCTTCAGTGATTCGGGCTCGGTGGCGGTCGAAGTCGCCGCGAAGATGGCACTACAGTTCCAGCGCAGTCGTGGCAAGCCTGGGAAGTACCGGCTGATGACCTGGCGCGGCGGATACCACGGCGACACGTTCACTCCGATGAGCGTGTGCGACCCCGACGGCGGCATGCACGAGCTGTGGTCCGCAGGGGAACACTCGGTGCTCGCGCAGCAGGTGTTCGCGCCGCAAGTGCCCAGCGAGTACGACCCCGTCTACAGCGCGGCGTTCGAGGACCAACTCGCCCGGCACGCCCACGAGTTGGCGGCCGTCATCGTCGAACCGGTCGTTCAGGGCGCCGGCGGCATGCGGTTCCACGATCCTCGCTATCTGCTGGACCTTCGCGCCGCCTGCACCCGCCACGACGTGCTGCTGATCTTCGACGAGATCGCGACCGGTTTCGGCAGGACCGGTGAACTGTTCGCGGCCGACCACGTCGACGTCAGGCCGGACATCATGTGCGTCGGCAAGGCATTGACCGGGGGATACGTCACGCTGGCAGCGACGCTGTGTACGTCTGACATTGCCCGGACCATCAGTGCCGGCGACCCGGGCGCGCTGATGCACGGGCCGACGTTCATGGCCAACGCGCTGGCGTGCGCGGTGTCGGTGGCGTCCGTCGAGTTGCTTCTCGGTCAGGACTGGCAGCAGCGGGTGCGTGAGATCGAGAAGGGCCTGACGGCCGGGCTGGCCCCGGCGCGCGAGCTCGCCGGGGTTGCCGACGTGCGGGTGCTCGGCGCGATCGGCGTGATCGAGATGCGGCAGCCCGTGGACACGAGGGTGGCTACGGAGGCGTCCCTGCGGCACGGTGTCTGGCTGCGTCCGTTCCGCAATCTGGTGTACGCGATGCCGCCCTACGTGTGCACGCCCGACGAGGTGGCGCGGATCGGCTCGGCGATGGTGGGCGTGGCGCGTGCGCTAACCTGAACGGCGTTCAAGTTCTCCGTAGGCCCTTCGGAAGGGGGCAAGGTGACGCGGGCAGTAGTCTCTCCGCTGGCCTGGCTCGACGACGTCGAGCGGCAGCGTCATGCGGCCGGTTTGCGGCGCTCGCTGCGCGTGCGGCACCCGGCCGGCGCGGGTGAAGACGCCGAACTCGACTTGGCCTCGAACGACTATCTCGGGTTGTCTCTGCACCCCCACGTCGTCGAGGGTGGAGTCCGTGCGCTGCAGACCTGGGGCGCCGGTTCGACCGGTTCCCGGCTGGTCACCGGCAACACCGCACTGCACGAGGACTTCGAGACCGGGCTGGCTGAGTTCGTCGGCGCCGAGTCGGCGTTGGTCTTCTCGTCCGGCTACACCGCCAACCTGGGGGCCGTCGTAGCCCTGTCCGGCCCGGGCTCGGTCGTGGTGTCCGACGCACTGACTCACGCGTCGCTGGTGGACGCCTGCCGGTTGTCGAGGGCGCGGGTGGTGGTCACGCCGCACCGCGACGTCGACGCCGTCGATGCCGCGCTGCGGGGCCGCGCCGAGCAGCGTGCCGTGGTGGTCACCGACTCGGTCTTCAGTGCCGACGGCGTGATGGCGCCGATACGGGATCTGCACGACGTGTGCCGACGGCACGGGGCGCTGCTGATCGTCGACGAGGCGCACGGTCTCGGGGTGCGCGGAGATGGGGGACAGGGGCTGGTGCACGAGGCGGGCCTGGCCGGAGCCTCCGACGTGGTGGTGACGACGACGCTGTCGAAGGCGCTGGGCAGCCAGGGTGGCGTCGTGCTCGGACCGGCTGCCGTCCGCGCCCATCTGATCGATGCCGCGCGGCCGTTCATCTTCGACACGGGCATCGCCCCTGCGGCCGTCGGGGCGGCGCTCGCGGCTCTCGAGGTGCTCATCGACGAACCGTGGCGGGCCGGTGCGGCGCTTCGGCACGCCGCTGCGCTCGCCGAGATGTGCGGCGTCTCAGAGGTGCCCGAATCGGCCGTGGTGTCGGTCATCCTCGGTGAACCGGAGGTGGCGTTGGCCGCGGCGACGGCGTGTCTGGCCCGCGGGGTGAGGGTGGGCTGCTTCCGCCCGCCGACGGTGCCTGCAGGCACGTCGCGATTGCGTCTCACCGCGCGTGCCTCGTTGTCGGCCGAAGACCTCGACGTGGCCCGCCGTGTGTTGACCGGAGTCCTCTCGACGACCGAACGGCCACGATGAGCATCGTGATCGTCACCGGCACCGACACCGGTGTCGGCAAGACCGTCGCGACTGCGGCACTGGCGTGCCACGCCCGGTTGGCGGGAATAGACGTCGCGGTGTGCAAGCCCGTTCAGACCGGCGCCGCCGACGGCGACGACGATCTGGGCGAGGTGGCGCGGCTCTCCGGCGTCGATGCTCTTGCCTCGGGATGGCGGTACCCCGAGCCGCTCGCACCCGCGGCCGCCGCAGACCGGGCGGGGCTGCCGCTGCCGACGCGGGCCGAGTTGGTTGCCCTCGTCAACAGGCTCGACCGCCCCGGCCGGTTGGTGCTCGTAGAGGGCGCTGGTGGCCTGCTGGTCGAGCTTGGCAGGGACGACGGCGTCGGCGTGACGCTCCGGAACCTGGCGACCGATCTCGACGCCGCCGTGCTGGTCGTCGCGAGGGCAGGGCTGGGCACGCTCAACCACACCATGCTCACCGTGGAATCACTTGTCGCATGGGGCATTCCGTGCGCAGGTCTGGTGGTCGGGTCCTGGCCGTCGGAACCGGGCCCCGCCGAGACGTCGAATCGCGAGGCACTCGATCGCATCGCTCCGGTCCGCGCGGCGCTACCGGCCGGGGCGGGCGCACTGGCGACGCAGGCCTTTGCCGAGCTCAGCGCTGACGCATTCCCCGCCGGCTGGGTGCAGAGTCTCTAGGCATGGCCCATTCTGTCGAGTTGCTGTTCGACCAGTGCACCGACGCGGCCATCCGTCGGCAGTGGACTGCACTCGCCGACGCCGCTCTGCCGAGTCAGGCGCACCACGAGTCACCGAGCAATCGCCCTCACGTCACGCTCACCGTGGCGCAACGCATCGACCCGGCCGTCGACGCGGCACTATGGGAACCCGCGCGACAGCTGCCATTGGACTGCCTCATCGGTGCGCCGATGATATTCGGGCGAAGGTCACTCACCCTTGTTCGCCTGATCGTGCCGGCGGCAGGACTGCTGCGGTTGCACGAGTCCGTCGATTCGATCTGTGCGCCGTTCCTGGCGGCAGAGCCATTTCCCCACGTGCGTCCCGGCCGATGGACCCCTCACGTGACGTTGGCTCGCCGACTGGCGCCCGCCGACCTCGCCGCGGCGCTGGAGGCGATCGATGCCGACGACGTCCTCGGCACGTTCGCGGGCCTACGACGTTGGGACGGCGACGCCAGGGTCGACACCGTGATCGCCTGATGCGGCGACGCGCTGCGCGGCCATTCCGTCGACCAGTAAACGAAGACCGAAGGTGAAGCGGCCGTTGGGATTCGTCGCCATGACCGACTGGTCGTCCGACAGAGCTCCCGCGGCGTCCCACTGCAGTCGGGACTGCTCGTCTGCGGTGAAGCCCAGCACGTAGTAGAGAACGGTTCTGGCGGCCAGGTCGGCGTTCGGCGGGTCGATGCCGGCTTCGACCGCAGCGACGTCGAGCCGTTCCAAGATCTCGGCCATCCGCTCGGACTTTCCCGCGGCGAAACTCGCGGAGACCAGCTCAGCGCCGTCGGTGGCGGACAGCAGGGCGTTGCGCAAGCCTGCGCAGAGGGCATGAACGCGTTCCGCCCACTGCCCCCGCTCGACCGTCAGCGCGGCCGGCTCGAGGATCCGGTCGGCGACCGCTCCCAGCAGGGCCTGCTTGTCGGCGAAGTGCCAGTAGAGCGCACCCGGGGTGACGTTGAGTTCGCGGGCGAGCCGCCGCATCGTCAGATCGGCGATTCCGTAGTCGTCGAGGAGCTGGGCGGCCTTCTCGACCACGTCGAGTCGATGCAGTTGCACCCCTGTAGCCTAAACACCGTTCAAGTTCTTGTGTCCAAGAGGAGTGTGGAGCGGGTGACGCAGGCGGTGACTGACGTGTTGGGTCTGGCCAGGGAGCAGGTGCTCGAGCGGGGCGAGGGCCTGAACCAGGAGCAGGTGCTTGCGGTGCTGCAGCTGTCCGACGACCGGCTAGAGGAACTGCTGGCGCTGGCCCACGACGTCCGGATGAAGTGGTGCGGGCCCGAGGTCGAGGTCGAGGGCATCATCAGCCTCAAGACCGGTGGCTGCCCGGAGGACTGCCACTTCTGCTCGCAGTCGGGGCTCTTCGACTCGCCGGTGCGCAGTGCCTGGCTCGACATCCCCAGCCTGGTGGAGGCGGCCAAGCAGACCGCGAAGTCCGGCGCCACCGAGTTCTGCATCGTCGCCGCCGTCCGCGGGCCCGACGAGCGCCTGCTGACGCAGGTCGCCGCAGGCATCGAGGCCATCCGCAACGAGGTCGACATCCAGATCGCCTGCTCGCTGGGCATGCTCACCCGGGAGCAGGTCGACCGGCTCGCCGAGATGGGCGTGCACCGCTACAACCACAACCTCGAGACCGCGCGCTCGTTCTTCACCAACGTCGTCACCACCCACACCTGGGAGGAGCGCCGGGACACCCTGGCGATGGTGCGCGATGCAGGCATCGAGGTCTGCTGCGGCGGCATCCTGGGCATGGGCGAGACGCTGGAGCAGCGGGCCGAGTTCGCTGCCAACCTGGCCGAGCTGAACCCACACGAAGTGCCGCTCAACTTCCTCAACCCGCGTCCTGGTACGCCATTCGGTGACCTGGAGGTACTTCCGGCCGCGGAGGCCCTGAAGGCGGTCGCGGCGTTCCGGCTCGCGCTCCCGCGCACGATGCTTCGGTTCGCCGGTGGACGCGAGATCACCCTGGGCGACCTCGGAGCCAAGCAGGGCATCCTCGGCGGCATCAACGCGGTGATCGTCGGCAACTACCTGACCACCCTCGGCCGCCCCGCGGAGGCCGACCTGGAGCTGCTCGACGATCTGCAGATGCCGATCAAGGCGCTGAACGCCACCATCTGACGATGCCGCCGAAGTTCAACGTCTACACCGGCGAGCCCGAGGGCGGGACCGTTCCGACGGCAGCCCGTCTCGGGCTCGAACCGCCGCGATTCTGCTCCGACTGCGGTCGGAGGATGATCGTACAGGTGCGTCCGGACGGGTGGTCGGCGAAGTGCTCGCGACACGGCGAGATTGACTCCGAGGACCTGGAGGAGAGGCGATGACCCTGCCCGACTCCTCGCTGGAACGATCCGATCAGCTTGAGCCGCCGCGACTTTCGCATCGCCAGGCGGCCATCCGAGTCGTGGTGGGTCTCGCGCTTCTCGGGGTCGTCGTCGGTGCCGTGTGGGCATGGCTGGCGCCGCCCATTCAACTCGTGATCGCGTTGACTCGGGACGGGGACCGGGTGCGCGGCTACGTGGGCGACGAGTCTGACCTCCTCTTCCTCGGCGCGTTCCTGATGACCGGGCTTTTGTTCGTACTCGCGGTGACGTCAGCGGTCGCAGTGTGGCAGTGGCGACCGCATCGGGGGCCGGTCATGGCCGGCGCGCTGTCGATCGGCGCGCTGGCCGCAGCAGGCGCCGCGGCCGGTGTGGGTGCCGCGTTGGCGCGCTGGCGGCACGGCGTGGTCGACGTCGCGGCGGCCCCGATCTCACCGGAGCATCGCGTGTTCTACACCCACCAAGCGCCTGCGGTGTTCTTCGGCCACTCGCCGCTGCAGATCGCGGCGTCGATCGTCCTTCCGGCGGGAGTGGCGGCGCTGGTCTACGCGATCTGCGCCTTGTCGACCAAGCGAGATGATCTGGGGGCGTGGCCGCCGATCGAGGTGGCGTTCCTGGGAGCCCCCGACAGGACTACAGATCCAGCTCCGACAGCGGCAGCCGATCCACTCGCCGACCCGTGATCACCTTCGCACTGATGGCCCCCAACCGGATGATGCCGCGGTAGGTCGAAGGGTTCAGCAGCGTCGGCCACTTGGTCCGTGCCCGGTGGCTCGACGGCGGCCGCCCGGCGAAGCGGTCGCGCAACCAGCGCAGCGTCATCGGGGCGGACATCGGATGTAGCAGCATGTGTTCGCTGAACATGTCGCGGTGGTACGTCACGTCGGCGCCGCCGACGCTGTAGGCATGGGTCAACTCGTCGATGTCTGCAACCGAGACGATGCGATCGTGAACGGCCTGCACGACGAGCACCGGAATGCAGGGTGCTGCGGTGCCGAGTTTGATGCTGTCGAAGACGTGCTGGACCTCCGGCGTCTGGAGGATGTTCTCGAGTGGTGCGTCGACGAGATTGTCCATGTCCTTGCGAATGAGCTTGAGCACGGCGTGGGCAGTCGTCATCCGCTGGATGTCGGTCAGCATGGCCTTGCCCTCGACGGTCACGTGCTCGTCGATGACGCGGTGGAGATCCGGGTAGACGTGCGAGAGGGCGGCAACCACCATCGCGGGGAGTCCCGAGAAGAAGCTGCCGTTGAGTCGGCGGAACGTGTGCCCGAGATCTCCGACGGGGGAGCCCAGTACGGCGCCCACCAGATTGAGTTCGGGCGCGTAGGTCGCTTGCACCTCGGTAGCCCAGGCGGTGGCGAGGCCTCCGCCCGAGTAACCCCAGAGTCCCATCGGGGCCTCGGGTGACAGGTTCAGCGCCTCGATGTTCAAAGCGGCACGCAGACCGTCGAGGACGTGATAACCGGGCTGGTGGGGAGCGCCCCAAATGCCGTGCGGTCCCTCGTGATCGGGGATCGATACCGCCCATCCCTCGGCCAATGCCGCAGACACCAGGAGGAACTCGAACTGCGCAAGGGCGCCGACGGCCTTGGCTCCACGACGTAGGGCGTACGACGGGAAGCAGCTTCCGGCGATCGCGTCGATCGCGCATTGGTAGGAGAGGATCGGTCCCTTGGTCCCCGCGGGCCGGTCGGCGGGCACCACGATGGTCGTGACGGCGGCCTGCGGGAGATCGTTGAGATCGGTCGAGCGGTACAGTAGCTGCGTCGCGGTCAGCTTCTGGGGGACCAGACCGAGGAACGCGAGTTCGACGTCGCGCGAGCGCAGCACCGTGCCTGGCCTGGCATGTTCGAACCCGGTGGGCGGAACGTAGAACGGGTCGGCGTCCGGCAGCACGGGGCGGGCCCTGCGGCGCAGCTCGTCGTGGGGCGCACGCCCGATCCATTCGGCACCGGTCGAAACGGCTGCACTGCCAGAGTCCATCCGGTCATTGTCTCTTACCGAATCCTTAAATCCAATTAGGGACGCGTGTCATGTCGCGGCCGAAGGGCCGCGAACTCGTCGGTGACGCGGTACTGCGCCTCGGTGAATCGGTACATGGCTGCCGGTCTGCCTCCGCTGCGGCCCGACTTTGCGGTGGTGCCGGTCGGGACGATCACCCCGCGCCGGGCCAGGACGCGCTGAAGATTGGTGGCGTCCACCTGATAGCCCAGAGCTGCGTCGTAAACGTCCTTGAGCGTCGACAGAGCGAATTCCATTGGTGCCAAGGCGAATCCGATGTTGGTGTAGGAGAGCTTGGCGATCAGCCTGGCGTGGGCGTGGGTAATCATCGGTCGGTGATCGAAGGCCATCGGCGGCAGGGCGCTCACCGGATGCCAGCGGGTGTCCGGCGGGAGTTCGGGGGTGGCGGGGGAGGGCACCAGTCCGAGGAACGTCGAGGCGATGGTGCGGGGGCCGGGCACCCGTTGTGGCTCCGAGAACACCGCGAGCTGCTCGAGATGGGTCAGTTCGCGCAGGTCGACCTTCTCGGCGAGTTGGCGTCGAACTGAACTCGTCATGTCCTCGTCGTGGCGGAGCCGCCCGCCGGGCAGCGACCACGCCCCACGTTGCGGCTCCATGGCTCGCTCCCACAGCAGCACGCTGAGCTGCGGGTTTCGCGTGGAGAGCTGCCGAACTTGAAACACGACAGCGAGCACTTCGTGGGCAGTGCTAACATTGGGCATGTTTTCGATCATAAGTCGAAAACCCCGTCAGGATCAAAGGAGACGACCATGACGGTATTGGACCTCACTCCTGCGTCAAGCGGCGGCTGGGCCGCTCAGATCACGAACGGTCCCGCCGGCTACGGCGGAGTGGTCGCCGACGAGGAGTGGGTGGCGGAGGTGCGGCGCCTTGCCGACCTGCGCAACGCCACGCTGCTCGCGCACAACTACCAGCTGCCCGCCATCCAGGACGTGGCCCATCACGTCGGCGACTCCCTGGCGCTGTCGCGGATCGCGGCCGAGGCTTCGGAGGACACGATCGTGTTCTGCGGGGTCCACTTCATGGCCGAGACCGCCAAGCTCCTCAGCCCCGGCAAGACGGTGCTGATCCCCGATCAACGCGCCGGCTGTTCGCTGGCCGACTCGATCACCGCTGACGAGCTACGCGCGTGGAAGGACGAGTTCCCCGACGCCGTCGTCGTGTCCTACGTCAACACCACGGCAGCGGTGAAGGCGCTGACCGACATCTGCTGCACCTCGTCCAACGCCGTCGAGGTGGTCGCCTCGATTCCCGAGCACCGCGAGGTGCTGTTCTGCCCCGACCAGTTCCTCGGCGCCCACGTCCGTCGGGTGACCGGGCGCAAGAACCTCCACATCTGGGCGGGCGAATGCCACGTGCACGCCGGGATCAACGGTGACGAATTGGCCGCGCAGGCCAAGGCCCATCCGGACGCCGAGCTGTTCGTCCATCCCGAATGCGGGTGCGCCACGTCGGCACTGTACCTGGCGGGGGAGGGCGCGTTCCCCGACGACCGCGTGAAGATCCTGTCCACCGGCGGCATGCTCGACGCCGCCCGGGCGACCAACGCCCGCCAGGTCCTCGTCGCGACCGAGGTCGGCATGTTGCACCAATTGCGGCGCGCCGCACCCGAAGTCGACTTCCGCGCCGTGAACGACCGGGCGTCCTGCAGATACATGAAGATGATCACTCCTGCGGCGCTGCTGCGCTGCCTGGTCGAGGGTGCGGACGAGGTACACGTCGACGAGGACACTGCCCGCCTGGCGCGGGCGAGCGTGCAGCGCATGATCGAGATCGGGCAGCCCGGCGGCGGCGAATGACGATGTCCTGCGGTGGCGCCGGCTACTGGCAGCAGCGGGCCGACGTCGTCGTGGTCGGCACCGGCGTGGCTGGGCTGGCCGCGGCGTTGGCCGCACACCGTCACGGCCGCCGGGTCGTGGTGCTGAGCAAGGCGAGTGAAACGGCGACGTTCTACGCGCAGGGTGGCATCGCGGTGGTGGTGCCCCGTACGGACGACTCCATCGAGGCGCACGTGGCCGACACCCTCGCCGCAGGCGGCGGGCTGTGCGACCCCGAAGCGGTGACGTCGATCGTCGCCGACGGGTACGCCGCCGTGGCCGAGCTCGTCGACTTCGGCGCACGGTTCGACGAGGCGGCGCCGGGGCAGTGGTCGTTGACGCGAGAAGGCGGGCACTCCCGACGGCGCATCATCCACGCGGGCGGCGACGCCACCGGTGCCGAGGTGCAACGGGCCCTGGACCACGCCGCCAACACCTTGGTCATCAGACGCAAACACGTTGCGCTGCAGATTCTTCACGAAGCAGGAGCCGTCACCGGGGTGCTCGTCCGCAATGACGACGGCCTCGGCGTGATACATGCTCCTTCGGTGATTCTGGCCACGGGAGGCCTTGGTCACCTGTACTCGGCAACCACCAACCCGGAGGGATCGACGGGCGACGGCGTGGCCCTGGCGTTGTGGGCGGGCCTACCCGTGAGCGACATCGAGTTCATCCAGTTCCATCCGACGATGCTCTTCGATGGGAACGCCGGAGGGCGGCGACCGCTGATCACCGAAGCGCTTCGAGGCGAAGGCGCGATTCTCGTTGATGGACGCGGTGATTCGGTGACCGCGGGTGTCCATCCGATGGGTGATCTCGCTCCGCGTGACGTGGTGGCCGCAGCCATCGACGAACGGCTGTCGCAGACGGGTGACCCGTGTGTCTATCTCGACGCGCGCGGCGTCGACGACTTCGCGCGACGGTTTCCCACCGTGAACGCCGCGTGCCTCGACGCCGGTGTGGACGCCACCCGGCAGCTGATCCCGGTGGTACCGGGTGCCCACTACAGCTGCGGTGGCGTGGTCACGGACGTGTACGGGCGTACCGAACTGGCGGGTCTCTTCGCCGGGGGTGAAGTGGCCCGCACCGGCATGCACGGCGCCAATCGGCTCGCGTCCAACAGCCTGCTCGAGGGCCTCGTAGTGGGTCGTCGCGCCGGCATGGGCGCGGCCGAACACGCGGAGAACGCGTCCTCTCCGCGCGCCACCTTCGAGCCACCCACCCGCGTGGCGCTGCCGCGGGCGGAGCTGCAACGCGCCATGACGCGGCACGCCTCGGTCGTGCGCGATGCGATCGGATTGAGTCACGTAGCCGAACTACTCGGCACGGCTGATGCGAGGGAATTGGCCAGCCGCGCCGACTTCGAGGACGCCGCACTCGCCGTCACGGCCTCCGTCGTCGCAGCGGCAGCTTTCGATCGGGTGGAGTCGCGGGGCTGTCACCACCGCGCCGACCATCCCGAGCGTGATCCCGCCCAGGTGGTGAGCACCACCGTTCGACTCCAGTCCGAGGGCATGCCATCGGTGGCCCGCGACGTGGAAGTGTGCTGCTGATGGAGCTCAACGACGACGAGTTGAACGAGGCACGGGCGACGATTGACCGCGGGCTTGACGAAGACCTTCGCTACGGGCCCGACGTGACGTCCCTTGCAACAGTGCCCGCCGACGCCACCACGAAGGCGTCCATGGTGAGTCGGCAAGCGGGCGTCGCCGCGGGCGTGGACATCGCGCTGTTGGTCCTCGACGAGGTCATCGGGGCGGGAGAGTACGGCGTTCTCTCGCGCGTCGACGACGGAACGCGGCTCGAGCCCGGCGACCCGCTGCTGGTGCTCGAGGCGCCGACCCGGGGACTGCTGACCGCCGAACGCACCATGCTGAACCTGGTCTGTCATCTGTCGGGAATCGCCAGCACCACCGCGGCATGGGTGGAGGCGGTCGCGGGCACCGAGGCCAAGATTCGCGATACCCGCAAGACGCTGCCGGGTCTGCGCGTGTTGCAGAAGTACGCTGTCCGCGTGGGCGGCGGTGTCAATCACCGCATGGGCCTTGGGGATGCGGCGCTCATCAAGGACAACCACGTTGCCGCTGCGGGTTCGGTGGTGGCCGCGCTGCACGCCGTGCGTGAGGTGGCTCCCGACGTGCCGGTGGAAGTCGAGGTCGACTCGCTCGAGCAACTCGACGAGATCCTCGGCGAGGACCTCGGCGTAGCTCCGCTGATCCTGCTGGACAACTTCCCGGTGTGGATGACCCAGATGGCCGCGCAACGACGGGCCGCCCGCGCCCCGGGGGTGAAGTTGGAGTCATCGGGCAGCCTGTCGCTGGACAACGCTGCCGCGTATGCAGGGACCGGCGTCGACTACCTGGCCGTCGGGGCGCTCACCCATTCGGTGCGAGTACTGGACATCGGCCTCGACCTCTAACTACGCGCGGAGCCGGGGTGGCAACCGCGCCCACTAGGCTCGCGGAATGTCGTCGAGTGAAGCACCTCAGAGTCATCACGCGGAAGATTTGCCGCGGCGGGGTGGCGCGCTGGCCGTCGTCGCCCTGATCCTGTCGGTGGTCGCGGTCGGGCTTTCGGCGTGGGCGGCCTTTGGGCCCGCCCGGAAGTCGCCCTCCGACACGGCCTACACCGCCGGTCAGCAGAGCGATGCCAAGATCGCGGTATGCGCAGCCGCAGACGTCGTGCGCAGGGGTGTTTCGCTGAACACCAACCTGCGGAGCCCGGGGGGCGAGGGCGATGTCACCGGATCCCTCGCGGTGGCAGCCAACGCACGACTGTCCCTGTCCGACGGTGGGCAGTACCTCGTCTCGCGACTCGATCCGGCGACACCCGCCGAGGTGGCGGACGCCGTAAAGAAATTTGCCAACACGTTGCTCGACATCGGTGCGGCGGCGACGGCGGGCTCGCCGAATACTGATCCGGACCAGGCGGCTCGACTCCGTGATGCGGACGCCGAGAACGCCAAATTGGCCGAGCTCTGCAAATAGCGAATCCCACTCCAAAGCAATGTCGCGAGCTATTCGCTCGGCGTGGTTGACCGACGTCATGTGACGGCAAAAGCTGGCTGGGCAAACTAGGTGATCACCGCAACCGCTGCGGCTGACAGATCACGCGGTTCTGTCTGCTCCCTCGTCGCCGCTCACGCTGTTTGCCGACCCGCGCCACCCGCACCTGCGATTGCGGTACCCGGGAGGAAGAGCAGTAGCAATCTTTTCACGGAGTCAGTTCTGCGACCGTGAGCAGCTTGGTCGCTGCCGTTTTCGCGGCGTCCAGCGCGAGCCGATCGCCTGCAATCCGCGACAGAATCAGCGACCCCTCGATGAGGGCGATCACCGCCTGCGCCGTCTGCGAAGCGTCGACCTCCGTCCACCCGTCACCTCTGAGCCGATCAGCGACCGCGGCGCACCATGCCGCGAACGCACGGGCGGACGCGGCGCGCACCTGCGTGCTGGCGTGTACGGATTCGGTGGCGATGGGCTCGATGGGGCAGCCGTCGCGCTGGTCTCCGTCGAGACCGACGGCAAGCATGTCGATCCACTTCGCGACCACCTCGGCAGGCGCTCGCCCCGAGGTCAGGAACGTTCGCAGCTGTCGCTCGATGTCGCTGCCGACACCGTCGACCACTGCGGCCGCGAGTCCGGCCTTGCCGTCGGGGAAGTGGTGATAGAGAGAGCCGGCCTTGACGCTCGCCGCGTCAAGGATCTGGTTGACGCCGGTCGCCGCGTAGCCCTGACGGCGGAACAGGAGGGCGGCGGTCTCGACGAGCGCGGCGCGACTGCGATCGGGGCGTGGCACACCTTGACAATACTAGAAAGATCATTCAAGAATCGAAGGACGACGTCAAGAGAGGGCACTTCGATGCGGCAGCTGATGTTCGAGACCCAGGACCAGTATGTGTGGCGTGATGCCGCTGACCCGGAGATTGCTGCGCCTGGTCAGGCGTTGGTGCGTCCGCTCCTGGTGGCGTGCTGCGACCTCGACGTCGGCGTGTCTCAGGGCCGCCTGCCGATTACGCCAGGGCATGCGATCGGACACGAGGGAGTGGCCGAGGTCGTCGCGATCGGTGACGACGTCGAGTCGGTGAGGGTCGGCGACCGCGTCGTCGTTCCCTTTCAGATCAATTGCGGCACTTGTGCTTCCTGCCGCCGCGGGGTGACCGGCACCTGCGCAAGTCTGCCGTTGATGGCGATGTACGGAATGGCGCCGCTGGCCGGGTTCGACGGCGGTGGGTTCATGGCAGACCTCGTTCTGGTGCCCCACGCCGACGCGATGCTCATCGCGCTGCCCGACGGAGTCGACCCGGTGTCGGTCGCGTCGTTGTCGGACAACATCCCCGACGGTTGGCGTGCGGTTGGGCCGTACCGCTCGCAGCTCGCCGGTCTCGACGACGTTGACCGGCGTGTGCTGGTGATGGGCCGATTGTCCATCGGCCTCTATGCGGCCGCCTTCGCCGCGGCGCTCGGTGCCCGCGTCGACTACGTCGACACCGATCCGGGGCGGCTGGCAGTCGCGGAGAAGATGGGCGCGGTGGCCCACGACCAACGCAAGCCCGAGCGCTCATGGGATCCCTACCCAGTGACGGTCCACACGACAGGCGAACCGGAGCTGCTGACGTCCACCCTGCGGGCCACCTGGCCGGACGGCGTGTGCACCGACACCGGCATCTACTTCGGACCGGTCGAGATGCCGCTGCTGCCGATGTACACAAGAGGCGTCCGATTCGTCACCGGTCGGGTCAACGCCCGCGCCGTCATTCCCGACATCGTCGAGTTGCTCGGCGCCGGGCTCGATCTCGCACGCATCGTCGAACGCGTGGTGCCGTGGGACGAGGCGGCCGAGGTGTGGCCGTCGATGACCGGAAAGACGGTGTTCAGCCGCGCCTGATCGCCGTCAGGTGGTGGCGGTGCGGCGCACCCGCGACAGCACCAGGGGCGGCCGTGGCGAACAACCCCGAGAAGACTCGGTTCAGGACGGTCTGCTGGCGCGGTGTGTGCAGCCACTCGATGAGTCGCACTGCCAAGCCCGTGTATAGCCCCATCACGACGAGGTCGACGGTCCGACCGATCTGCGTGCGCACGTCGGTCCCCACCGAACGCCATTGCCGCACGGCGAGATACCCGAGACACCACACGCCGATCCACTTGATCACGTTGAACGCCACGATCGAACTGCCGACCGCCGCGCCCAGTCCGATGGCTACGAGCGCCAATTGCAGCATCAAGCCGATCTCCAGGCCGAGGATGTTCCAGTAGCCGCGCCGCACCCCATGGGTGAGGCCGGTGGCCATCGACTGGATCGCACCAGCGCCGGGCGATACCGCGATCAGGATCGCGCACCTATGAACGCGAGCCACACCTCCGCTGCCATGACGCGAAGTGTCGCAGGGCACCGATGGTCGGCTCAAGCGAGTTTCAAGAGATGTCGGCGACGAAGACTGCCATGTTTCGCGCCTGGCGGCGCGCCATGGAGGGCAGGGCTGACACGTCGCCACCGGGCAGCTCGATCCGCGGGTTGACGATGTGCAGCCGCCTGCGCGACATTCGCACGTCTGCCTCGCCCGCCGCCAAGACGTTCTTTGCCCAATCCGTCATGCCATGGCCGAGGACGACCGCGAGCCGATCGCCCCTGCGATACGCCGTCACCACCGCTTCGTAGGCCTTTCCGGACGTCCGACCGCGGTGCTCGATGATGGAGAGTCCGGGAAGGCGGCCGCCGAGCGGCTTGATCCAGGGATTCATGTACTTGATCTGGATGCGGTCGAGCCATGGCGGAAACATCCTTGGCAAGTCGGACATGGCGGCTCCCGGATTCTGATTTGTGCTGCTCTGGGACAATAGACGGCGTGACTGACTCGCCCGTGCTGATGTCCCGCATCGACCTGCGGGGTGAGCAGCTGTCCGCCGCCCGGCTGCGTGCCGTGCTGCCGCGTGGCGGGGTCGACGTCGATGCGGTGGTGCCGAAGGTACGACCGATCGTCGATGCGGTGATCGAGCGCGGCGCTGCGGCTGCCCTCGAATACGGCGAGGCCTTCGACGGCGTGCGCCCAGAGACCGTTCGGGTACCTCTGGCCCGGCTCGAAACGGCTCTCGCCGAACTCGACGCCGACATCCGCATCGCCCTCGAGGTCGCGATCGATCGGGCGCGTGCGGTGCACGCCGACCAGAGGCGCACCGACAACACGACGACGCTCGCGCCCGGTGCAACGGTCACCGAGCGGTGGGTACCGGTCGAGCGGGTCGGTCTCTACGTTCCTGGCGGCAAGGCCGTCTACCCGTCGAGCGTAGTGATGAACGTGGTGCCCGCGCAGACTGCGGGCGTGGACTCGTTGGTGATCGCGAGCCCGCCGCAGGCCGAATTCGGCGGACTTCCGCACCCGACGATCTTGGCCGCCGCCCGCATGTTGGGCGTCGACGAGGTGTGGGCCGTCGGCGGTGCGCAGGCGGTCGCGTTGCTCGCGCACGGCGGCACCGACGTCGACGGCGCCGAGCTCGCACCGGTCGACATGATCACGGGGCCCGGCAACATCTACGTCACCGCAGCCAAACGGATCTGCCGTTCGCAGGTCGGCATCGACTCCGAGGCCGGGCCGACGGAGATCGCCATCCTGGCCGACCACTCCGCCGACCCCGTCCACATCGCCGCCGACCTGATCAGCCAGGCCGAGCACGACGAGATGGCGGCATCGGTCCTCGTCACCACCAGCACCGAGCTGGCGGACGCCACTGACGCCGAGGTCATCGCCCAGCTGAACACCACCGTGCACCGCGAACGCGTCAGCACGGCACTGAGCGGACGCCAGTCGGCCATCGTGCTGGTCGACGACCTCGACGCCGGACTGCGAACGGTGAACGCCTATGCCGCCGAGCACCTGGAGATCCAGACGGTCAACGCCTCCGCCATTGCGGCCCGAGTGCGTTCCGCCGGAGCGATCTTCGTGGGCGCATGGTCTCCGGTGAGCCTGGGTGACTATTGCGCCGGCTCCAACCACGTGCTGCCCACCGCGGGATGTGCCAGGCACTCCAGCGGGCTTTCTGTGCAGACCTTCCTGCGCGGCATCCACGTCGTCGACTACACGGAGGCGGCGCTCAAGGACGTGTCGGGATACGTGATCACGCTGGCGCAGGCCGAGAATCTGCCCGCGCACGGGGAAGCCGTTCGACGGAGGTTCGATGCTGGGGGTCCCCCGGCTTGCGGGGGAGAGCGTAGCGACCGGGGGATGGGGGTAGCGAAGTGACCCGCAAGATCACCCTCGACGACCTTCCGCTGCGGGACAATCTGCGTGGCAAGTCGCCGTACGGTGCGCCTCAGCTCTCGGTTCCCGTGCGGCTCAACACGAATGAGAATCCGCACCCGCCGACCCAGGCGCTCGTCGACGACGTCGCCGCCTCGGTGCGCGACGCCGCGTCCGACCTGCACCGCTACCCGAACCGTGACGCGCTGGCGCTGCGGGCCGATCTGGCGGCGTATCTCAGTGGGCAGACCGGCGTCGAACTGACGACCGAGAATCTCTGGGCGGCCAACGGCTCCAACGAGATTCTGCAGCAGCTGCTGCAGGCGTTCGGCGGTCCCGGCCGCAGTGCACTCGGGTTCGTCCCGTCGTACTCGATGCACCCGATCATTTCGGACGGCACCCAGACCGACTGGCTGGAGGCGAAGCGTTCCGCTGACTTCGGCCTCGACGTGAACGTCGCCGTCGCCGCGATCACCGACAGTCGTCCCGACGTCGTCTTCGTCACCAGCCCCAACAACCCGTCGGGTCAGAGCGTGCTGATCGAGGATCTGCGGCGGCTGCTGGACGTCGCACCGGGCATCGTGATCGTCGACGAGGCATACGGCGAGTTCTCGTCACAGCCCAGCGCCGTGAGACTCCTGGCGGACTATCCGGCCACACTGATCGTCACCCGCACCATGAGCAAGGCGTTCGCGTTCGCCGGTGGTCGCCTCGGCTACCTGGTCGCCGATCCCGCCGTCATCGACGCGCTGCTGCTGGTCCGGTTGCCGTATCACCTCTCCTCTATCACGCAGGCGGCCGCGCGGGCAGCTCTGCGGCATGCCGATGACACGCTCGGCAGCGTCGCCAGGCTGATCGCCGAGCGCGACCGAGTGTCGGAAGCCTTGACGCGCATGGGCTTCCGCGTAATCCCCAGCGATGCCAACTTCATTCTGTTCGGAGAGTTCGCCGATGCGCCGAGGGCGTGGCAACGTTATCTCGACGCGGGCGTGCTCGTCAGAGACGTCGGCATCCCCGGCTTTCTGCGCGCCACCACCGGTTTGGTCGACGAGAACGACGTGCTCCTCGACACGAGCGCCCACGTGGCCGAGTCCGAACTCGCCTCAGCCGACAACAGCAGCCCAGTAGGAGCACCGTGACCCGCCGCGCCCGCGTCGAACGCAAGACCAAGGAATCCGACATCGTCGTCGAACTCGACCTCGACGGCACCGGCCAGGTCGACATCAGCACCGGTGTCCCGTTCTACGACCACATGCTGACCTCCCTGGGCAGCCATGCCAGCTTCGACCTGACCGTGCACGCCACGGGTGACGTCGAGATCGAGGGCCACCACACCATCGAGGACACCGCGATCGTTCTGGGCCAGGCGCTGGGCGAGGCGCTGGGCGACAAGAAGGGCATTCGTCGCTTCGGCGATGCGTTCATCCCCATGGACGAGACGCTGGCCCACGCGTCGGTCGACGTCTCGGGCCGCCCGTACTGCGTCCATAAGGGCGAGCCGGATCACATGGTGCACAGCACGATTGCCGGTAGCTCTGTGCCGTACCACACCGTGATCAACCGCCACGTCTTCGAATCGTTGGCGATGAATGCCCGGATCGCCCTGCACGTGCGCACGCTGTACGGCCGCGACCCGCACCACATCACCGAAGCGCAGTACAAGGCGGTGGCTCGCGCACTGCGCCAGGCCGTCGAGCCAGATCCGCGGGTGTCGGGCATTCCGTCGACGAAGGGCAGTTTGTGACGGCGAAAGTCGTTGTCCTCGACTACGGCTCGGGTAATTTGCGCTCGGCCCAACGCGCTCTGGAGCGAGTTGGCGCAGAGGTCGAGGTGACGGCGGATCCCGTCTCCGCAGCGGCAGCGGACGGTCTGGTGGTCCCGGGCGTCGGCGCCTACGAGGCGTGTATGGCGGGACTGCGCGAAGTGAACGGCGAGAAGATCGTCGCCGACCGCCTGGCCAAGGGACATCCCGTCCTTGGCATCTGCGTCGGCATGCAGATCCTGTTCAGCCGCGGTGTGGAGTTCGGCGTGGAGAGCGTCGGCTGCGGTCAGTGGCCCGGGTCCGTCGTGCGGTTGGACGCCCCGGTGATTCCGCACATGGGGTGGAACGTCGTCGACGCGGCACCGGGTAGCGCACTGTTCAAGGGTCTCGACGCCGACACCCGCTACTACTTCGTGCACTCCTACGCCGCCCAGCAGTGGGAGGGTGACGCGAGTGCGTTGCTGACGTGGGCGACGCACCACGTACCCTTCCTGGCTGCGGTGGAGGACGGCGCATTGTGCGCCACGCAGTTTCATCCGGAGAAGAGTGGTGACGCTGGTGCGACGCTGCTCGGGAATTGGGTCGAGGGGCTCTCATAGTGAGTGACGTGCCAGCCGACAAGGCATTGATACTTCTGCCTGCGGTCGACGTGGTGGACGGCAAGGCGGTGCGCCTGGTGCAGGGCGTGGCGGGTAGCGAAACCGACTACGGCTCTGCGCTCGATGCCGCGATGGGCTGGCAGACCGACGGTGCCGAGTGGATCCACCTGGTCGACCTCGACGCTGCGTTCGGCCGTGGGTCCAATCGCGAGCTGCTCGCGGAGGTCATCGGCAAGCTCGACGTCGCCGTCGAACTGTCGGGTGGCATCCGCGACGACGAGTCGTTGATCGCAGCACTCGAGGCTGGTTGTGCCAGGGTCAATCTCGGCACCGCGGCGCTGGAGAATCCGCAGTGGTGTGCACGGGTGATCGCGGAGCACGGCGACAAGGTCGCCGTGGGGCTCGACGTCAAGATCGTGGACGGTAGCCACCGGTTGCGTGGGCGCGGCTGGGAGACCGACGGTGGAGATCTGTGGCCGGTGCTGGAACGCCTCGATGCGCAAGGTTGCTCGCGGTTCGTCGTCACCGACGTCACCAAGGACGGCACCCTCAACGGTCCGAATCTCGAGCTTCTGGCCGGCGTCGCCGAACGCACCGATGCCCCCCTCATCGCCTCCGGTGGGGTGTCGAGCCTCGATGATCTGCGTGCCATCGCCACCCTGACCGGCGTCGGCGTCGAGGGCGCGATCGTCGGGAAGGCGCTGTACGCGGGACGGTTCACGCTTCCCGAGGCGCTCGCTGCGGTGAGTCGGTAGATCGGGATGGCATTGGACGAGGCTGATCTCGAGGGGCTCGTCGCCGAGGCCACGGGCATTCTCGATGCCGCCTCCAAGCCCTTCGTCGCCGGACATCGGGCGCAGTCGGCGGTCGCCAAGTTGGGCAATGACTTCGCGACCGAGGTCGACCTCGCGATCGAGCGCCAGGTGGTGCGGGCGTTGGAGGAGGCCACGGGAATCGGCGTGCACGGCGAGGAGTTCGGTGGCGCACCGATCGACTCGCATCTGGTGTGGGTCCTCGACCCCATCGATGGCACCTTCAACTACGCGGCGGGGCTGCCGACGGCCGCGATCCTGCTCGGCTTGCTGCGCGACGGCGTGCCGGTGGCCGGGCTCACCTGGCTGCCGTTCACGGATCTGCGCTATACCGCGATCCAAGGAGGACCGTTGTACGCCAACGGAATTGCCCAGCCTGCACTGAAGGCCGCCGACCTGAGCGACTCGATCGTCGGCATCGGGACGTTCAACGTCGATTCGCGCGGCGAGTTTCCCGGCCGTTATCGGATGGCGTTCCTCGAGCAGTTGAGCCGCACGTGTTCCCGGGTCCGGATGCATGGTTCGACGGGAATCGACCTCGCATACACCGGGGCGGGAGTGCTCGGTGGCGCCGTCAGCTTCGGACACCACGTGTGGGACCACGCCGCGGGAGTGGCCCTCGTCCGTGCGGCCGGGGGGATCGTCACCGACCTCGCCGGCGACGAATGGACGCCGGCGTCGCGCTCGGCGCTGGCAGGCGTGCCGAGTGTGCACGCACAGATCCTCGAGATCGCGGCGGCGGTCGGCGCACCGGGCGAGCACTGATGGACGTCGCGGTCCGCGTGATCCCTTGTCTGGACGTCGACGACGGCCGGGTAGTCAAGGGCGTCAACTTCGAGAACCTCAGGGATGCAGGCGATCCCGTGGAACTTGCCGCGGCGTACGACGCCGAGGGTGCCGACGAACTGACGTTCCTGGACGTGACGGCGTCGTCGTCGGGTCGCGCGACGATGCTGGAGGTCGTCCGCCGCACGGCCGAACAGGTGTTCATCCCGCTGACGGTCGGCGGTGGGGTTCGTTCGGTCGCCGACGTCGACACACTGCTGCGGGCGGGAGCCGACAAGGTGTCGGTCAACACCGCCGCCATCGCACGACCCGAACTGCTGGCCGAGCTTTCTCGGCAATTCGGGTCGCAGTGCATCGTGCTCTCCGTCGACGCCCGCACCGTTCCCGAGGGCGCCGAGCCGACGCCGTCCGGCTGGGAGGTCACCACGCACGGCGGCAGGCGTGGTACCGGGATCGACGCCGTGGAGTGGGCACGCCGTGGCGCCGAACTCGGCGTCGGCGAGATCCTGCTCAATTCAATGGACGCCGACGGCACCAAGGCCGGTTTCGACCTGCAGATGCTGCGTGCGGTGCGCGCGGCGGTGACCGTTCCGGTGATCGCCAGTGGAGGCGCCGGCGTGGTCGATCACTTCGCCCCGGCGGTGAAGGCCGGAGCCGATGCGGTATTGGCAGCGAGTGTCTTTCACTTCGGCGAGCTGACCATCGGCCAGGTGAAGGCGGCGATGGCCGAGGAAGGGATCGTGGTGAGGTGACTCTCGACGAATCGATCGCCACACGGCTCAAACGCGACGCGAACGGCCTGTTCGCCGCGGTCGCGCAGGAGCGTGGGACCGGTCAGGTGCTCATGGTGGCGTGGATGAACGACGACGCCCTCGCCCACACGCTGGCGACCCGCAAGGCGACCTACTACTCGCGCTCCCGCGGCGAGCAGTGGGTCAAGGGCGAGACGTCAGGTCACACCCAGTACGTGCACTCGGTGCGTCTGGACTGCGATGGTGACACCGTGCTGCTCGAGGTCGACCAGGTCGGTGCCGCCTGCCACACCGGTGACCACACCTGCTTCGACGCAGACGAGATCCTGGCGCCCGAGAGCTGACGTTCTAACCGCGATCGTCGGGTCGCGTCATGCCGAACATGGCATCGGGGCTGATCTCGGCGTAGTCGGCCGGTCCACCCGCGCGAAGGATGGGATGGGCAGTCGCCGTGTCGTACACCCCGTCGACCAGAAGGTGCCTGTCGATGTGCACGGCGACGACCTGACCGAGAACGAGCCACGCGGGTACGTCACCGCCCTCGACGTCGCGCAGCTGAATCAATTGCGTCAGTTGGCATTCGAAGTTGACCGGGCTCTCAAGCACTCGCGGCGCAGCGATCGCCGTCGACGCCCCTGCCGTCGACGGCGATCGCTGCGGACGTCTCGTTCATCGCCTCGGCGAGTGGCCGCGTGGCGAGGTTCCAGACGAATTCGCCGGTGGCGTCGACGTTGGCGACGGAATCCTTCCAGCCGATCGACGCGAAACCGATCAGCGGTGGACGGTAGTTGAACGCGTTGAAGAGCTGAGCGACGAGATCCATCCAATCGGCCGCGGTTCAACGATCGCATTGAGCGGGTCGTGGGGGAGCCCGGTTCCGTCAGCCACGCGATAGGTGTGTGCGCCGTGTCCCGCCATCGTGGCTCAGACCTCCATTCGGGTCGCCTTGGCCCGCGCAGTCCACCGGCCGTCGTCGTAGTCAACTTGAACTGGGTGCGAGAACGCCGCGGTGACGTTCTCGGTGTTGACGGTTTCCTGCGCCGTTCCACTCGCCACGGTCCGTCCCTCCGCAATCAGCAGTGCATGAGTCGTCGTACGTGGAAGTTCTTCGAGGTGGTGAGTGACGAGAATCGATGCGACGTCGCGATGGGCCCCCCGAGCGAGTCGATGGTCTCCAGCAACTGCTCGCGGGCGGCGACGTCGAGGCCCGTCGACGGCTCGTCGAGCAGGAGCAGGCGGGGGCCCGAGATCAGTGCCCGCGCAATCAGAGTCCGACCGCGTTCGGTTTGCGAGAGGGTCGGCCACACACCGTCGGCGATACGGGTCAGTCCGACGGTCTCGATCATGGCCTCGGCGCGCTCGACGTCCTCGGGGGTCGGAGCCCAGCGCAGCGGCAGATCGTTGGTTCCGGTGATGCCCGTGAGCACCACCTCCCGTACGGTCCGCGGGTGCTGCAGTCGGTGGCGCGGGTTGACGTGACCGATGGAGCGGCGCAGCACCGCCAGGTCGGTTCGGCCCATCCGTTCGCCGAGCACCCGAACGCTGCCGGAGCTGGGGAAGGTGATGGCGCCGCAGAAGCCGAGCAGTGTGCTCTTACCTGCCCCGTTGGGGCCGAGCAACGCCCAGTGTTCGCCTTCGTTGACGGTCAGCGAGATGCGTCGATGATCTGTTTGCCGTCACGGCGGAACGTCACATCGTCAAGCTGCAGAACGGGTCTCACCGGGAACGCAGCACCTCGAGTGCCTTGTCCGCGTGGGTGTCCATGCTGAGTTCGCTGGCGATGACGTCGAGCACGGTGCGGTCGGTGTCGATGACGAAGGTGGTCCGCTTGACGGGCATCAATTTGCCGAGCAACCCGCGCTTGACCCCGAATTGTGAAGCCACGGCGCCGTCCGAGTCCGACAGGAGCGGGTAGTCGAACTTCTGCATCTCGGCGAACTTGGCCTGCTTGTCCACCGCATCGGTGGAGATTCCGACGCGAATCGCCCCGACTGAGGCGAACTCCGAGGCGAGATCACGGAAGTGGCAGGCCTCCTTCGTGCAGCCGGGCGTCATGGCCGCCGGGTAGAAGAACAGCACGATCGGGCCGTCCGCCAGGAGGCTCGTAAGACTGCGAACGGTGCCGGTCTGATCGGGGAGTTCGAACTCGGCAACCTGGTCACCACGTTTCATGGGTGTCACGCTACGCGCGACTGAATGCCAGAGGATGGCCCGCCGTCTGGGAGGATTGTCTCGTGCAAGCAGATTCCCCGGTCGCTTCGCTCCAGCCTGCCGGACCCATCGCCGATCTCGCCATCACGACGTCGCGCGAGGACTTTCGGGCGCTGGCCGCCGAGCACCGCGTGGTTCCCGTGACCCGAAAGGTGCTCGCGGACAGCGAGACGCCGCTGTCGGCGTACCGCAAGCTCGCCGCCAACCGTCCAGGGACGTTCCTGCTGGAATCCGCAGAGAACGGTCGGTCCTGGTCGCGTTGGTCGTTCATCGGCGCAGGGGCACCGTCCGCGCTCACCGTGCGTAACGACGAGGCGATGTGGCTCGGTGTCACGCCGCAGGGTGCGCCGACCGGCGGTGATCCGCTGGGCGCGCTGCGCACCACCTTGGAGGTTCTCTCCACCGCGACGCTGCCCGGACTGCCACCGCTGTCCAGTGGGCTGGTCGGGTTCTTCGCCTACGACATGGTGCGCAGACTGGAACGGCTACCTCGACTCGCCGTCGACGACTTGCGGCTGCCCGACATGCTGCTGCTCCTGGCCACGGACATCGCCGCAGTCGACCACCACGAGGGCACCATCACGTTGATCGCCAACGCGGTGAACTGGAACGGCACCGACGAACGGGTGGACTGGGCCTACGACGACGCCGTGGCCCGGCTGGACGTGATGACTGCGGCGCTCGGCGAGCCGCTGCCGTCGGCGGTCGCGACCTTCAGCAGGCCGGTGCCGCGGCACCGGGCGCAGCGCACCGTCGAGGAGTACTCCGCGATCGTGGAGAAGCTCGTCGGAGACATCGAGGCGGGGGAGGCGTTTCAGGTGGTGCCGTCCCAGCGTTTCGAGATGGACACCCCCGCCGACCCGATCGACGTGTATCGGATGCTGCGGGTGACGAACCCGAGCCCGTACATGTACCTGTTGAATGTCCCGAATGACGCTGGCGGACTTGATTTTTCGGTGGTCGGATCCAGTCCGGAGGCGCTGGTCACGGTCACCGACGGCAAGGCGACGACCCACCCCATTGCGGGCACGCGCTGGCGAGGCGCGACCGAGGAGGAGGACGTCCTGCTGGAGAAGGAGCTCCTGGCCGACGAGAAGGAACGCGCTGAACACCTGATGCTGGTGGACCTCGGGCGCAACGATCTCGGACGGGTGTGCGTCCCCGGCACCGTGCGGGTCGAGGATTACAGCCACATCGAGCGCTACAGCCACGTCATGCACCTGGTGTCGACGGTGACCGGGCATCTGGCCGATGGCAAGACCGCGCTCGACGCCGTCACGGCCTGCTTTCCCGCCGGGACGCTGTCCGGAGCGCCGAAGGTGCGGGCGATGGAACTCATCGAGGAGGTCGAGAAGACGCGGCGCGGTCTGTACGGCGGAGTCCTCGGGTATCTCGACTTCGCGGGCAACGCCGACTTCGCGATCGCCATCAGGACCGCGCTCATGCGGGACGGCACGGCGTACGTGCAGGCGGGTGGGGGTGTCGTCGCCGACTCGAACGGCCAGTACGAATTCGACGAGGCGGCCAACAAGGCGCGTGCGGTGCTGGCCGCGATCGCGGCAGCGGAGACGTTGACGGAACCGAACCCCGGGTCGCTCCGCTCCTGCCCGCCGGAACCGAAGCCCGGGACTCCATGACCCGCGTCGCGCAACTGCTGCTGGTGCTGTCCGCGCTGGGACTGTGGGTGGCCTCGCGGATGCCCTGGGTCGACGTCACCTCGTTCGACGGCCTCGGGCAGCCGAAGTCGACGACGTTGAACGGCGCGTCGTGGTCGACGGCCCTCGTGCCACTCGCCCTGGTCGTACTTGCCGCCGCCGTGGCCGCGCTGGCCGTGCGCGGATGGGTGCTGCGACTCGTCGGCGCGCTCGTTGCGGTCGCGACGGTGGGCATGGGCTATCTGGGAATCGGACTGTGGGTCATCCGCGACGTCGCCGTGCGCGCGGCGGATCTCGCACAGATCCCGATAACCGCGCTGATCGGCACGCAGCGCCACCACGGGGGAGCGGTACTGACGCTGGCGGCCGCCGTGTGCGCCTTGGCGGGCTCCGTTCTGCTGGTGCGGTCTGCGGCGAGGGTCGGAACGGGCGGTGCGAAGGCGGCGGGAAAATATCTGGCACCAGCGGCGAAGCGCGAGGCCGCGCGGCAGGAAAGTTCCGACGACGGAATGTCCGAACGAATGATCTGGGATGCGCTCGATGAGGGTCGCGACCCGACGACTTCGGACAACGAGGGGCGGTGACAGCCCGTGTGGCGCTGGCGACTACCCTTCGTTGGAGAGACGATCTGGGCACTTCCAGAGGGCATGAAGGGGAGCGACGGCTGATGAGTTCGGGGACCGTGCTCGACTCCATCATCGAGGGAGTTCGGGCCGACGTAGCCGCTCGCGTGGCCCTCGTCGCCTTTACCGACGTCAAGCAGAAGGCCAAGGACGCCCGCGCAGCGCTGGACGTGATGGCGGCGCTGCGCGCAGACGGCATTGGCGTCATCGCAGAGGTCAAACGCGCCAGTCCGTCGCGCGGTGAGCTCGCCACCATCTCGGACCCGGCGAAGTTGGCACGCGCGTACCAGGACGGCGGAGCCAGGGTCATCAGCGTCCTGACCGAACAGCGTCGTTTCAACGGCTCGCTCGACGATCTCGACGCCGTCCGTGCCGCGGTGACGATTCCCGTGTTGCGCAAGGACTTCATCATCGGTCCGTACCAGATTCACGAGGCCCGCGCCCACGGTGCCGACATGTTGCTCCTGATCGTGGCGGCGCTCGAGCAGTCGGCGCTGGTGTCCATGATCGATCGCACGGAATCGCTGGGCATGACTGCGCTCGTCGAGGTACATACCGAGGAGGAGGCCGACCGCGCACTGCAGGCCGGCGCTCGCGTGATCGGCGTCAATGCACGCGATCTCAAGACTCTGGACGTGGACCGGGACTGCTTCGCACGCATCGCCCCGGGCCTGCCGTCGAACGTCATCCGGATCGCCGAGTCTGGTGTCCGGGGTACCGCGGACCTGCTCGCCTATGCGGGGGCAGGGGCCGACGCCGTTCTCGTCGGCGAGGGGCTGGTCACCAGTGGTGATCCACGCAGCGCCGTCGCCGATCTGGTCACCGCAGGCACGCATCCGTCCTGCCCGAAACCGTCGCGCTGAGATAGTGGGCGAATACGTAGGCCCCGAGCTGCCGCGTTCCAGCGCAGCCGTTGCCGAACCAACGACGCACGACCCCGATGCCAAGGGGCACTTCGGTGCTTACGGCGGGCGGCTGGTTCCCGAGGCGCTCATGGCAGTCATCGAGGAGGTCACTGCCGCCTATGAGAAGGTGAGGACCGATCAGGCCTTCCTCGACGAACTCGACCGTCTCCAGCGGCATTACACGGGCCGTCCCTCCCCGCTGTACGAGGCGGAGCGGCTCAGTGAGTACGCCGGCGGGGCGCGGCTGTTCCTCAAGCGAGAAGATCTGAACCACACGGGTTCTCACAAGATCAACAACGTGCTCGGCCAGGCGCTGCTCGCCAAGAAGATGGGCAAGACGCGCATCATCGCCGAGACGGGCGCCGGTCAGCACGGCGTGGCGACCGCCACCGCGTGCGCTCTGCTCGGTCTGACGTGCGTGATCTACATGGGTGCCATCGATACCGCTCGCCAGGCGCTGAACGTGGCCCGGATGCGGCTCTTGGGTGCCGAGGTGGTGTCCGTCGAGTCCGGTTCCAAGACGTTGAAGGATGCGATCAACGAGACCTTCCGGGACTGGGTCGCGAACGCCGACGACACGTACTACTGCTTCGGTACCGCCGCTGGACCGCACCCGTTCCCGACCATGGTCCGCGACTTCCAGCGGGTGATTGGGATGGAGACGCGGGTACAGATTCAAGATCAGGCGGGTCGACTGCCCGACGCGGTCACCGCGTGTATCGGTGGCGGCTCCAACGCGATCGGGATGTTCCATGCCTTCCTCGATGATCCCGGCGTTCGGTTGGTCGCTTACGAGGCAGCTGGCGATGGCGTGGAGACGGGCAGACACGCGGCGACGTTCGCAGGTGGCTCGCCCGGCGCCTTCCAAGGCTCCTTCTCCTACCTGCTGCAGGACGAGGACGGTCAGACCGTCGAATCGCATTCGATCTCAGCGGGTCTCGACTATCCGGGTGTCGGACCCGAGCATGCCTTCCTCAACGATCGCGGCCGCGCCCAATACCGTCCCATCACCGACACCGAAGCGATGGACGCGTTCTCGTTGTTGTCGCGCATGGAGGGCATCATCCCCGCGATCGAGTCCGCGCACGCAGTGGCGGGCGCCCTCAAACTCGGCAGCGAACTCGGTCCCGGCTCGATCATCGTCATCAACCTGTCCGGCCGCGGTGACAAGGACGTCGAAACAGCGGCCAAGTGGTTCGGCCTCTTCGACGACGAGAAGACGCCGTGACGGCTAGCGAGCTGTCGAAGGTCTTCGCGGCGTGCCGAGCGGAGGATCGTTCCGCCCTCATCGGTTACCTCCCGACTGGCTTTCCCGACGTCGCGACGTCGATCTCGGCGATGACGGCAATGGTCGAATCCGGCTGCGACATCATCGAAGTCGGCGTCGCGTACTCCGATCCAGGAATGGACGGCCCGACCATTGCCGCCGCGACCGAGGTAGCCCTGCAGGGTGGCGTGCGCGTGCGGGACGCGCTATCCGCAGTAGAGGCGATCAGCAACGCAGGTGGGCGTGCCGTCGTGATGACGTACTGGAACCCCGTTCTGCGTTGGGGAATCGACGCATTCGCACGCGACCTCGCGTCCGCCGGCGGCCTCGGCCTCATCACGCCAGACCTCATTCCCGACGAGGCCGACGAATGGATACGGGTGTCCGACGAACAGGGTCTGGACCGGATCTTCCTCGTCGCGCCGTCGTCGACGCCCGAACGTCTGGCCACGACAGTGGCGGTCTCGCGCGGATTCGTCTACGCCGCTTCGACGATGGGCGTCACGGGCGCCCGCGACGCAGTGTCAGATCTTGCGCCGGAGTTGGTGCGGCGCGTCCGCGAGGTGTCGGACATCCCGGTCGGAGTCGGACTGGGCGTACGGTCGCGCGAGCAGGCGGCGCAAATCGGTTCCTACGCCGATGGCGTCATCGTCGGTTCTGCGCTGGTAACGGCACTGAGTGACGGACTACCCGCATTGAGGGCGTTGACCGAGGAACTCGCCGAGGGTGTGCGACAGAGGATTTCAGCGTGACGACAACGGTTCTGGCCTTCATTCCGAGCCCGTCGCAGGGGGTTTGGCACCTCGGGTTCGTTCCCATCCGGGCATACGCACTGTGCATCATCGCCGGCATCGTGGCGGCCTTGGTCATCGGAGATCGCCGGTGGGAGGCGCGTGGCGGCGAGCGTGGAGTCATCTACGACGTCGCGCTGTGGGCGGTGCCGTTCGGCCTGATTGGTGGCCGGCTCTATCACGTGATGACCGACTGGCAGAAGTACTTCGGTCCGGACGGTGCGGGTTTCGCTGCGGCGCTGCGAATCTGGGATGGCGGTCTGGGCATCTGGGGCGCCGTCGCGATTGGTGGCGTGGGAGCGTGGATTGCCTGCCGTCGCAGGGGAATCCCGTTGCCCGCCTTCGGCGATGCGATCGCACCGGGGATCATTCTGGCGCAGGCCATCGGCCGGCTGGGCAACTACTTCAACCAGGAACTCTACGGCCGTGAGACGGACCTGCCCTGGGGCTTGAAGATCTACGACCGGCTGGATCCCTCCGGTGTGGTCAGCCCGCACTCGCTCGACGGCGTGTCGACGGGCCAGGTGTACGCGGTCGTCCATCCGACGTTCCTGTACGAATTGCTCTGGAACGTATTGATCTTCGCGGTCCTGATCTGGGCCGATCGCCGATTCAAACTGGGCCATGGTCGCCTGTTCGCGCTGTATGTCGCCGGCTACTGCGTCGGCCGGTTCTGGGTCGAGCTGATGCGGAGCGACACGGCCACGCTCATCGCGGGCATTCGGGTCAACACCTTCACCTCGACGTTCGTGTTCATCGGTGCGGTCATCTACGTCATGGTCGCGCCGAAGGGGCGGGAAGACCCGCAGACGCTGCGCGGCAAGGAGGCCGACGAGTCGGTGCTCGACGACCTGGGTGAAGAGCTGGTGGCCGTTGCCGCGACGTCGGGTGTGGTCGCGGCTGCCAAGGTGGCAGGCGACAGGGACAGGGCAGAGAGCCCGCCAGGGACCGCCTCTGCGGCCGCCGCAGAGGCGGAGGACCTGACCGAGCAAGTGGAGACGGTACCGTCGGAGGACATCGCCGACGCCGAGGCGTTCGCCGCGGCCGGTGAGGCAGCCGACGAGCCGGAGGGTGGTCTCGGCGCCGTCGAGGGTGATGACGCCCTTGCAGCCGAAGTGGCCGCACCCGAGGGTCACGAGGCGGTGGTCGAGGGGGCTGACGAGGCTGAGGCCGTGGCCGATGAGGTGGCGGCGGAGGGTTCGGCGGAGCCCGTCGCGGAGTCGACTGAGGGTTTGGGTTCGGTCGAGGGCGATGAGGTCGTAGCGGCTGAGGAGGCCGCACCCGAGGTGCACGAGGCGGTGGTCGAGGGGGCTGACGAGGCTGAGGCCGTGGCCGATGAGGTGGCCGCGGAGGGTTCAGCAGAGCCCGAGGCTACCGACGGTCTGGGTTCGGTCGAGGGGGCTGACGAGGCTGAGGCCGTGGCCGATGAGGTGGCCGCGGAGGGTTCACTAGAGCCCGAGGCTACCGACGGTCTGAGTTCGGTCGAGGGCGATGAGGTCGTGGCTGCTGCCGCGGTGCACGAGGCGGCGGTCGAGGGGGCTGACGAGGCCGAAGCGGTCGCCGACGACGTCGCGAGCGAAGCCGAACCGACGCCCGCCGATGAAAAGACGCCTGGCGCTGCTGGAGGGGCCCCGCGCCGGCGTTGGTGGCGTCGCGGTTAGAGGGCTCGTTCTGGCATGCTGGGTTGCGCGATGGAACCCAGTGAAACCACCAGCCACAAGGGCCCCCGTTTTGCCACTCTCGGGACGGCGGGGATCTTTGCAGGTGCGCTCGTGTACATCGGCCTGCGGGATCCGCACGCACCGGGGTTCGGATTTCCCTCGTGCCCCTTCCGCCTGCTGACCGGCTGGACCTGCCCCGGCTGCGGTGGCCTGCGAATGACGCACGATCTGTTGCACGGCGACATCAGCGCAGCCATAGTCGACAACGCCTTCCTGCTCGTCGGTCTCCCGATGCTCGCGCTCTGGATGATCCTGCGCTGGCGAGGGGGCCGGACGTTGATGCCCAAGTCCGCGGTCGCCGTCGTGATCGTCGCGGCCGTCACCTGGACGGTCGTCCGGAATCTGCCCGGGTTCCCGCTGGTCCCGACACTTATCGACGGGTAGCCGCACCGCTCCGCTGATACACTCGCAACTCGGGCCGCTGCAGTCCCGGACAGAAGATTTCCGGACTGCGGAGGTGCTGCGGGTGCTGTTCTCGGCATTGCCCAAGGCTCAGGGTCTGTACGACCCCGAGAACGAGGCGGATTCCTGTGGCGTGGCCATGGTCACCGACATCAAGGGACGTCGATCCCATTCCATCGTCGCCGACGGTCTGACCGCCTTGGAGCACCTCGAGCACCGCGGTGCCGCGGGCGCCGAACCGAACAGTGGCGACGGCGCGGGGATCCTGCTGCAGTTGCCAGTAGAACTCCTTGGCGAGGTCGTCGACTTCGACCTGCCGTCACCAACTGCGCAGGGCATGAACACGTTTGCGGCAGGCATCTGCTTCCTGCCGCAGGATCCGGTGGCCCGGGCAACAGCTCGGACGCGCATCGAGTCGATCGCCGGGCAAGAGGGCCTGGAAGTGCTTGGCTGGCGCGAGGTTTCGGTCGACCCGGATGGAGCCGGCATCGGCGTGACTGCGTTGGGGTGCATGCCGTACATGGCGCAGCTGTTCCTCGCCGCACCGGAACGCAACGGAAACAGGCCCGGCGGCATCGACCTCGACCGTCGCGTCTACCCGGTGCGAAAGCTGGCCCAGCAGGGTTCCGAGGAGGCCCAGGTCTACTTCGCGTCGCTGTCTAGCAGGACCATGGCGTACAAGGGCATGCTCACGACGATGCAACTACCGCAGTTCTTCTCGGATCTGCGCGACGAGCGTTGCACGAGCGCCATCGCCATCGTGCACAGCCGATTCTCGACCAACACCTTCCCGTCGTGGCCGCTGGCGCACCCGTTCCGCTTCGTCGCCCACAACGGCGAGATCAACACGGTCCGCGGCAACCGCAACCGGATGCACGCCCGCGAGGCGATGCTGGCAAGTGCCCAGACCCCGGGGGACCTGGCGCGACTGTCACCGATCTGCACCGCCGAGGCGGGCGTTCTGGCAGTTCCACGCCTCGCTGATGGAGCCGTGGGACGGTCCCGCCTGCGTGACGTTCACCGACGGCACGGTCGTCGGCGCGGTGTTGGACCGCAACGGGTTACGGCCGGGACGTTGGTGGCGCACCATCGATGACCGGATAATCCTGGCCAGCGAGAGCGGTGTGCTGGACGTGCCGTCGTCCGAGATCGTTGCCAGGGGGCGGCTCGAGCCGGGCAAGATGTTCCTGATCGACACCGCCGCGGGCCGCATCGTCTCCGACGACGAGATCAAGGGCGAACTGTCGGCAGCCGAACCGTACGCCGAATGGCTGCATTCGGGGCTGTTGGACCTGGCGACCCTGCCGGACCGGGTGCGGGTGCAGCCGAACCACGACTCCGTGGTACGGCGGCAGATCTCCTTCGGCTACACCGAGGAAGAACTGCGGATCATGCTGGCGCCGATGGCGGCATCGGGCGCAGAACCGTTGGGCCCCATGGGAACCGACACGCCTGCCGCGGTGTTGTCGCAACGGTCGCGGCTGCTCTCGACTACTTCGTCGAGCTCTTCGCGCAGGTGACCAATCCGCCGCTGGATGCCATCCGTGAAGAGGTCGTCACCTCCATGTCGCGGATGATGGGTCCCGAACACACCTGCTTCACCGCGCTGCGCCGTCGTGGGTCGTAGAGTCGGTCGACGTCCTCGCCGCCCTCCCCCGAGTTCGACCGGCCGCCCAGTGCGTTCATGGCGATGGCCATCGTTTCGTGGGCCTCGGCGGAGATGGAGCCGTAGCTCATCGCGCCGGTGTTGAAGCGGGTCACGATCGACTCGACGGGTTCGACCTCGTCCAACGGCACGGGCTCCCGCACCCTCGACTTGAACTCGAACAGGCCACGCAGCGTGCCGCCGTCTCGAGCCAGTCGGTTCACCTCGTCGGAGTACTGCTGGAAGACTTCGTGTCGGCCGGTACAAGCTCGAGAAGGCGACGCTGAACCACGGTTGGCGCAGATGCGGGCCGAGGGAACGCGTTTCGTCACCGACTGCGAGGTCGGCGTCGACCTGTCTGTCGAACAGCTGCGGCGCCAGCACGATGCCGTGGTGATGGCTGTCGGCGCGCTGCGCTCCCGTGACAACCAGGTCGAGGGACGCGAGCTCGAGGGCGTGCACCTTGCGATGGAGCATCTGGTGCCTGCCAACAAGGAGTGCGAGGGGGACGGCCCGTCGCCCATCTCGGCGGCGGGTAAGCACGTCGTGATCATCGGTGGAGGGGATACGGGCGCGGACTGCCTGGGGACCGCCCATCGACAGGGTGCGGCGTCGGTGACCCAGTTGGACCTCAACCCCGAGCCGCCCGAACAGCGCGACGACTCCCGCTCGCCGTGGCCCACCTGGCCGTTGGTGCTGTGCACGTCCCCTGCGCATGCCGAAGGTGGCGCCCGTCGATACGAGGTGGCCGTCCAGCGGTTCGTCGGTGATCACAAGGGCCACGTCAAGGCGATGGTGGTCGCCGAGGTGAAGGTCGAGCGCGACGCCGAAGGCCGCAGGCACATCACGCCGGTGGGTGACGAGATCGAACTGCCGTGCGAGCTCGGTCTGAAGCTCAACCGCCGGGGTGCGCTGCCGTGCGGGTCGGACTGGCAGACCGAAGCGCCCGGTGTCTTCGTGTGCGGTGACGCGAATCGTGGCGCGTCGTTGGTGGTGTGGGCCATTGCCGAGGGGCGCAGTGCGGCGCATGCGGTGGACTCCTACCTCATGGGTGAGTCGGATCTGCCCGCGCCGGTCAAGCCCAGTGCGCTCCCGCTGGCCGTCGTCTGAAGACGCCGTCTGAATCGTCATCTGAATCGATTAACGACTATATTGAGTCAGCGTGACTAGACGCGGAAAGATCGTCTGTACGTTGGGCCCGGCCTCGTCCACGGATGAGCAGATCAAAGCCCTCGTCGAAGTGGGGATGGACGTCGCACGGCTGAATTTCAGCCATGGAGACCATGCCGACCACGAAATCGCCTACAAGAGAGTTCGCGCGGCCTCCGACGTGACGGGCCGCGCCGTAGGCATCCTCGCCGACCTCCAGGGACCCAAGATCCGGCTCGGACGGTTCGCTGACGGTCCCACGGTCTGGGTGGCAGGGGAGACGGTGCGAATCACCGTCGACGACATCGAGGGCACCCACAACCGGGTGTCGACGACCTACAAGGAACTTGCCAAGGACGCGGCAGTGGGCGACCGCCTGCTCGTCGACGACGGCAACATCGGCCTCACGGTCAGCGAAGTCGATGGCAACGACGTCGTCTGCATCGTCACCGAGGGTGGCAAGGTCAGCAACAACAAGGGCCTCTCGCTGCCCGGCATGAGCGTGTCGGTGCCTGCACTGTCCGAGAAGGACATCGCCGACCTCAGGTTCGCCCTGCGCCTCGGGGTCGACCTGATTGCGCTGTCATTCGTGCGTTCGCCTGCCGACATCGAACTGGTCCACGAGGTGATGGACGAGTTCGGCCGCCGGGTGCCCGTCATCGCCAAGCTGGAGAAGCCCGAGGCCGTCGAGAACCTCGAGGCCATCGTGCTGGCGTTCGACGCGATCATGGTCGCCCGCGGTGACCTCGGCGTGGAGCTGCCGCTGGAGGAAGTACCGCTGGTGCAGAAGCGCGCCATCCAGATGGCCAGGGAGAACGCCAAGCCCGTCATCGTCGCGACCCAGATGCTGGAGTCGATGATCGAGAACTCCCGCCCGACCCGCGCCGAGGCGTCCGACGTGGCGAATGCCGTGCTCGACGGTGCCGACGCCGTGATGCTGTCCGGTGAGACGTCGGTCGGCAAGTACCCGCTGGAGGCGGTCAAGACGATGGCGCGCATCGTCACCGCCGTCGAAGAGAACTCCACTGCCGCGCCTCCTTTGACTCACGTGCCGCGCACCAAGCGAGGCGTCATCTCCTACGCCGCCCGCGACATCGGCGAACGGTTGGACGCGAAGGCGCTCGTCGCGTTCACGCAGTCGGGTGACACGCTCAGGCGCCTGGCGCGGTTGCACACGCCGCTTCCGTTGCTGGCGTTCACGCCGCTGCCCGAGGTGCGCAGTCAGCTGGCGTTGACCTGGGGCACCGAGACGTTCATCGTTCCGCCCACGGAGACGACCGACGGGATGATCCGCCAGGTGGACGAGGCGCTCCTGTCGCTCGGCCGGTACAAGCGTGGCGACCTAGTGGTCATCGTCGCTGGCGCCCCTCCTGGCACAGTAGGCTCGACCAACCTGATCCACGTTCACCGGATCGGCGAGGACGACCACTAGGGAGAGACGACGTGCCAGGCAGTGGCTTCGATGAGCGCTTTCGCGAAGAGCAATGAGCGCTGACCTCGAAGAGCTGCTGGCGGTACTCGACCTTCACCGCGTCGACGACGACACCTTCACCGGTTCGCACCCGAGCAAGAACCCGATCCGGACGTTCGGCGGCCAGATGATGGCGCAGGCCTTCGTCGCGGCCAGTCGCACGTTGAAGCACGAACTGCCGCCGAGTGCACTGTCGGTGCACTTCATCGCGGGCGGTGACCCCGAACGGGATCTCGAGTTCCACGTGGTGCGACTGCGAGACGAACGCCGCTTCGCCAACCGGCGGGTCGACGTGATGCAGGGCGACGCGTTGCTGGCCTCCGCGCTGATGTCGCATCTGGCGGGTGGCCGCGGCCTCGAGCACGGCGTCGACGCACCGGACGTCCCCGACCCGCTGTCGGTGCCTCGCATCGAGGACCTGCTGATCGGCTACGAGGATTTGGTGCCGCACTTCGTGGCGGCCCTGAAACCCATCGAGTGGCGCTACACCAACGATCCGGCCTGGGTGATGCGCGACAAGGGAGAGCGGCTCGCCCACAACCGGGTGTGGCTCAAGGCGCGGGGCCAGATGCCCGACGACCCGGTGATCCATGCCGCCGCGCTGGTCTATTCCTCGGACACCACGGTGCTCGACTCGATCATCACCACCCATGGCCTGTCGTGGGGTTTCGATCGCATCTTCGCAGTGACGATGAACCACTCGGTGTGGTTTCACCGCCCCGCGCGCTTCGACGAATGGGTGCTGTACTCGACGACGTCACCCGTGGCCGTGGACTCCCGCGGACTGGGCAACGGCCACTTCTTCGACCGCGACGGGCGGGTACTGGCCACCGTGGTTCAGGAGGGAATCGTCAAGTACTTCCCTGGGTCGGGCGCGGCGGACTGATGCTGAACTTGCCCTGAATGTTGTCCAACCACTTGTCCGTGCAGGCCTGGACGGCCTTCTGATCGTTGCCCGCCTGCATCGCGCAATCCAGATAATCGGTACCGCCGGCGTCGCGCCACGCGTACGCCCAGATCACGGCGAATGCCAACGATACGACGACCGCCACGAGACCGAGTGCCATTCCGGCCGTGGCGATCCCGCCGTTGTTGGCCTCGCCTCGTGCCGCGCGACCGCGGCCGCGGAGTCCGAGGATGACCGCGACGACGCCGCAGACGATGCCGCCCACGACCGACCAGCAGAAGACCAGGCCGGCAATCGCCACGACGAGCGCTGCGGTGCCCGGTCCGTTTCTGGGGCCCGTCATGTCTGCCGAGGGTAGAGCACGGGGCAGGTCACACCGCGTGGCAGGTGATGCGTGGCAACGACGACGGTGCGGCGGGGCGCGAAGAGTCCATCCGGCGCCAGCAGTTCGCGCAGAATCCGATCGGCGTCAGCGGCATCGAGGTGTTCGGTCGGCTCGTCGAGTAGCACGATGGGCAGTTCGCAGATGATCGCGCGGGCGAGCAGCAGCCGACGTCGCTGTCCCGCGGAAACCGCTGCGGCTCCGCCCGTAAGGATCGTGGCCAACCCGTCCGGCAGGTTCTCTAGCCAGTCGCGCAGCCCGACGGCGTGCAGTGCCGCGATCAATTCGCGATCTTCTGCGTCACCCCGGGCGACGAGAAGGTTGTCGCGCACGGTGGTATCGAACAGGTGCGCATCCTCGGGGAAGAAGCCTGCGGTCAAGGGGTTTTCGTGCTCTGCGGCCATCGCCATCAGCGTCGTCGTCTTGCCGCATCCGCTGGCACCGACGATGGCCAGCCGGTCACCCTCGAGAACGTCGGGTGGCTCGAACGTCGGTCGGAGTCGGGCCGTGGGATCGGGTGCGGTCAGGTCTAGGAGGCGTCCGGCGGCGATTCGGCTGCGGGTGAGCTGGATGGCGGCCGCGGGGAGTGCGGTGGTGGCTTCGAACGCCGACAGGGGCAGCAGGACGAGGATCGCGAGCGTGGTCGGTGCGATGACAGGTGCGAGAGAGATCCCGACGACGACGGTGCCGAGGACGGCGACGGCCGTCGCAGCGGCCGGGGCGGCGGCGCCGAACGCGGCGGGCAATGCGGCCCGATCAGCGGCCGCTCCCCAATCGCGTTGCCTACGAACGGCGTCGGCGATGACGCCGTCGAGCCGACCGGCCACGCGTAGCTCTGGCGCATGCTCGAGTGCCAGCATGGTGGACACATCCCGGGCCGAATGATGCCGTACGGCAAGCTCTTCCGCGGCGGTGGCGGCACGTGCGGCCAGCCAGGGTGCCATCACGCCGGCGACCAACAGACACGCGAAGAGCACGGCTGCGGCGGCGGGCGAGATCACGGCGATGATGATGACGGACGCCGTCGACAGAATTACCGCCACTGCGATGGGTAGCACCGCGCGGACCAGAACGTCGGACAACTCGTCGACCGAGGCGCCGACGCGGGACGCGATGTCGCCCTCAGACAACCGCATCACGGTGTCGGCGGGCGCGTGGGCCAACAGGCGGTACAGCCGTGCGCGAGTCGAGCCGGCGGCCCGGAGGGCGGTGTCGTGCGAGGCGAGTCGTTCGCAGTAGCCCAGGACGCCTCGGGAGATGCCGAGTGCACGCACGGCTACGACCGCGACGGCGAGGTCGAGAATCGGTGGCATCTGCCAGGCCCTGGCGATCAGCCAGGCCGACACGCCGGCGAGTGCCAGCGCGCTGCCAAGGGCCAACACGCCGAAGCCCACGGCCATCGCCAGGCGCGGCAGGCGGGGACGCAACAGGGCGAGGCCCGCGACCAGTGGGTCGGTGCGTGTCTCAGTGGGGGACACGGATCTCGCCCCCGACCTCGATGACGTGGTCGCCGACGGCTCGGATGACCTCACGGTGACCGACCATCAGCACCGCGGCGCCCTCTCGCGCGACCTCCCGGATCGACTGCAGGACATGCTCTTCCCGCGCATCGTCCAGGTGTGCCGTCGGTTCGTCGAGCAGGAGAATCGGCCGTTTCGAGCCCAACAGCCGGGCCAGTGCCAGCCTCTGACGTTGGCCCAGCGACAGGCCGGTGCCGTCCCGGCCCAGGATGGTGGCCAGGCCGTCGGGAAGCGATGTCACGACGTCGTCGAAACCGGCTCGGCGGCAAGCATCGTCGAGATCTGTGATGCGGCCGAATAGTTCGAGGTTCTCGCGGACGGTGCCGGGGACGAAGGCGGGCCGCTGGGGCAGCCAGGCGATCTGGCTCCACCACTGCCGAAGGTCGAGCGCGTGGACGTCGTCCCCGCCGACCATCACACGACCCGAGGTCGGGGTGACGAGGCCGAGGATGGCGTGCAGCGCCGTGGACTTGCCTGCGCCGTTGGGTCCGGTGAGGACCGTGACCGTGCCAGGTTCGACGTCCGCGGACAATCGGTGTGGTGCGTCGCCGTTGCGGCTGGTGACGCTGATGCCCTCGAGTCGGATCGACGTACCGGTGGGCACCAGAGACCCGTCGGGGGGTGGTGCGGAGTCGTTGAGCAGCGCGAACGCCTTCGCCCTGGCCGTCTTGCCGTCCTGCGCGGCGTGAAACTCCGCTCCCACGCGGCGCAACGGCCAGAAGACCTCGGGCGCCAGCAGCAGCGCGGTGAGCGCTGCCGCCAGTTCCACCTCGCCGAACACCAGTCGCAGCCCGACGCTGACGGCGACCAGCGCGACGCCGAGGGTGGCGAGCAACTCGAGCACCAGCGCGGACAGAAACGTGATGCGAAGTGTTGCCATGGTCGAATGGCGATGGGCTGCCGCGAGTTCGGTGATCCGGTGTTCCGGTCCGTCGGCGCGGCCAAGCGCACGGAGGGTCGGGATGCCGGAGATCACATCGAGCAGTCGCGACTGCAGCGTGGTCATCGCCTGAAGGGACGCCGCGGAACGTTCGGCGGTGACGAGGCCGATGAGCACCATGAACACAGGAACCAGTGGCAGTGCGATCGCGACGATGGCGGCGGCCTGCAGGTCGTAGCACGCCATCACCACCACTGCGGCCGGAGTGAGGACGGCGGCTTGGACCACCGTGGGCAGGTAGCGGGTGTAGTAGGGCCGCAATCCGTCGAGGCCCCGCGTGACGAGCACCGCTGCCTCGTCGCGACGCGCCGCGAGTTGGCGCGGCGGGAGCGCGGTGACGCCTGCGAGCAGTCGCCGGTTGAGGTCCGCGATCGCGGCGGTGGCGGCACGTTGGCTCAAACGGGCCTGGGTCCAGTGTGCGAGCACGCGAACGGTCCACAATGCCAACAGAACCCACAGAGTGACTGACCAGTGGCCCAACGTGCGGGACTCGGGCTCGGTGATGATGCCTGCCAGGAGGTGCGCCAGAAGTACGGCGCAGGCGATGGCTGCGCCGGTGATGACCACTCCGCAGCCCGCCGTCGCCGCCAGGTGGCGCCGCATCATTTCGGTGAAAGGCCGATCGGTGCGGGGATCCGGTCGGCGGAGATGCGTTGGCGGAAGACCCAATAGGTCCACGCCTGGTAACCGATCACCAGCGGCGTGAAGATCAGGGCCGCCCACGACATGATCTTCAAGGTGTAGGGCGAAGACGACGCGTTGTGGACGGTCAGGCTCCAGTCCGGGTTCAGCGTCGAGGGCACCAGGTCCGGGTAGAGCGAGCCGAAGAGCAGGATCACCACCGCAGCGACGACGGTCGCCGTGCAGCCGAAGGCCCAGCCGTCGCCACCGCGGCTCCACACCAGCACGACGGCCGAGATCTGCGCGACGACCGCGACGCCCAGCACCAGCCACGTCCAGTCCTTGCCGTAGGCAAGTTGGGTCCAGAATCCGAACCCCGCCGCGACGAGAGTCACCGGCAGCGCGAGGCGGCCCGCGAACTGGACTGCGTCGTCATGGACGACGCCCTCGGTCTTGAGGGCGACGAAGACGGCGCCGTGGAATGCAAACAGGCCCGCGGTGGCAAGGCCGCCGAGCAGGATGTAGCCGTTCAGCAGATCGGTGATGGAGAGCTCGATCTGTTTGTCCGCGGTCACGGGTAGTCCGTGAACCAGTGCAGCGAACGTGACCCCCCACAGCACGGCGGGTAGCCACGATCCGACCGCAATCGCGATGTCGGCCCAGGCGCGCCACTTCGGATCGTCGATCTTGCCGCGCCACTCGATTGCGCAGATGCGGACGATCATGGCGACCAGGATGGCCAGGAGCGGCAGGTAAAGGCCCGAGAACAACGTCGCGTACATCTCGGGGAATGCCGCGAACATGGCACCGCCCGCGGTGATCAGCCAGACCTCGTTGCCGTCCCAGACCGGACCGATGGTGTTGAGAACGGCGCGCTTGTGCTGTTCGCGCTGGCCGATCGGGGCACGGCGACCAAAGAATTCCATGAGCATTCCGACGCCGAAGTCGAAGCCCTCCAATACGAGGAAGCCGACGAAGAGCGCCGCCAGGGCGATGAACCAGAAGTCCTGTAGTCCCATGTCGGCCTCCTCAGTACGCGAACGACAACGGTGCGACGTCGGCGTCACCGGGTGGCGTCGGCGGCGCAGGCTCGGCGTCGTGCTCGAGCGGGCCCTCGACGACGTAGCGCCGGATCAGCCAGAACCAGATGCACGCGAGCGCGGCGTACAGAGCGGTGAAGACGATCAGCGACGTCAGCACCATGCCTGCGGAGTGATGGGAGACGCCGTCGGCGACGTTGAGACGCAGCATCTGATCGCCGGTGGGGTTGGGCACCACTACCCACGGCTGTCTGCCCATTTCGGTGAACACCCACCCCGCGCTGTTGGCCAGGAACGGCGTCGGAAGTGTCACCAACGCGAACCAACCGAACCAGCGTTGATCGGGGATCCGCCCGCGGCGGGTCAGCCACAGGGCGACCATCGCGAACAGTACTGGTACCGCGAGCAATCCGATCATCGCCCGGAACGACCAGTAGGTCACGAACAGGTTGGGCCGGTAGTCGCCCGGACCGTACTTCGCCTCGTAGGTCGCCTGAAGGTCCTTCACACCGTCCAACGTCACGCCGTCGAACCGGCCCTCGGCGAGGAACGGGAGGACGTACGGCACCTCGATGAGGTGGGTGACGGCGTCGCAATTGTTGTGGGTACCGACGGTGAGAATGGAGAAGTCGGGATCGGTCTCGGTGTGGCACAGCGACTCCGCCGACGCCATCTTCATCGGCTGCTGCTGGAACATCAGCTTGCCCTGTGTGTCACCGGTCAGGAACAGGCCACCCGCCGCGGCGAGCGTCACCAGGCAGCCGAGGATGGTAGCGGGCCGGTACATCGTGCGTGCGTCGTCGCTGTCACGGGCCCGTAGCAACCACCATGCGCAGACGCCCGCGACGAAGGTGCCCGCGGTGAGGAAGGCTCCAAACACCGCGTGCGAGAACGCCGCCGTCGCAGTGTTGTTCGTGAAGAGCGCGACGATGCTCGTCAGCTCAGCGCGCCCGGTTTCCGGGTTGTAGCGGGCGCCCACCGGATGCTGCATCCACGAGTTGGCAGCGATGATGAAGAACGCCGATGCGTTGACCGCGATGGCGACGATCCAGATGCAGGCCAGGTGGACCAGTCGGGGAAGGCGGGTCCAGCCGAAGATCCACAAGCCGATGAACGTCGACTCGAAGAAGAAGGCGACCAAGCCCTCCATGGCCAATGGAGCACCGAAGACGTCGCCGACGAATCGGGAGTACTCGCTCCAGTTCATGCCGAACTGGAATTCCTGCACGATGCCGGTCGCCACGCCGAGGGCGAAGTTGATCAGGAACAGCTTGCCGAAGAACTTGGTCAGTCGGTACCACGCGGCGTTGCCCGTGATCACCCAAACGGTCTGCATGACGGCGATCAGGGGCGCGAGCCCGATGGTCAGCGGCACGAAGATGAAGTGGTAGACGGTCGTGATGCCAAATTGCCACCGTGACACGTCGAGCGTGTTCATGTGCACCATCTCCCCGGGGCTGCCGGCTATATCTACGACATATTGTAGTAGTTAGTCTAGCGGCAAGCCCAGACGGTATTTAGGTGCTTGCTTCCTCGGTCTTCGTCGGCTCCGGCGTCGGCTCGATGGACTCGTGCGCACCAGGCGCGAGCGCCTCGTACACCTGGTTCGTGGTCCGGCGAATCGCGATCGCGGAGATGACCTCCATGACGCCGATGACGATCAGCCAGATGCCCACGACGAACGCCAGCGTCCCGATCGAGTCGAACGGAGAGGCCAGAACGACGACGCCGGCAATCAAACTGATGATGCCCACGAAGATGTTCCATCCGCGACCCGGAAGCGTGGGATCGCTGATCGCGGACACCGTGGTCGCCACGCCGCGGAAGATGAAGCCGACACCGATCCAGATTGCGAGCAACAACACTGCGTCGTAGAGATGGCGGAAGGCCATGATCGCCAGGATGAGCGACGCTGCACCGCTGATGAACAGCAGAACTCGCCCGCCCGCGGACACGTCGAGACTGAAGGCGAAGAAGACTTGTTGAATTCCGGTCAGCAACAGGCCGGCGCCAAAGAAGATGGCGGCGACCGCAATCGAAATCGCGGGCCACGCCACGATGGCGACACCGAGGGCGATGGCCAGCACGCCCGACACGGCGGCTGTTTTCCACAGGTGTGGCAAAAGAGGTGGGGGAGCAGGGGTGGTCATGCCGGAAGTGTCGCACAGCGCCCCCCGCGGTCGTAACCCGATTCACCGCGTTGTCGCTTTGCGCAGCACAGATCGACGACCAGCGTTAAGTTTCACCTACTACAGCGCGTTTACCCCGCTATTGTTCGTCACGTCGTCGCCCGTGGTGAATGAAAGGCGACCCGATGAAGAAAGAAGAGACAACGTGGTAGCTGAACTTCAAGGCCGTCGAGCGAGCAGACGCTGGTGGCGCGGCGCTGCGGTGATTGCCGTATCCGGTGCGCTGATTCTGTCGGGCTGTACCAAGAACACCGACACTACGGGTCCGACGACGGAGACCACCGCGGTGAAGGCCGCCAAGGTCGACGACATCGCCAATACGGTCCCCGAGGAGATCAAGTCCTCCGGCAAGCTGATCGTCGGAGTCAACGTGCCCTACACGCCGAACGAGTTCAAGGATTCGAGCGGCAAGATCATCGGCTTCGACGTCGATCTCATGAACGCGATCGCGTCCACCCTCGGTCTGACGGCCGAGTACCGAGAGGCGGACTTCTCCAAGATCATTCCGTCGATCCAGGGCGGCACCTTCAACGTGGGCATGTCGTCGTTCACCGACACCAAGGAACGCGAGCAGGCCGTCGACTTCGTCACCTACTTCTCGGCCGGCTCGCTGTGGGCCAAGCCGCAGGGTTCGGACATCGACCCCAACAACGCCTGTGGCAAGAAGGTCGCGGTGCAGTCCACGACTACGCAGGAAGTCGACGAGCTGCCGGCCAAGAGCAAGGCGTGCACCGACGCGGGCAAGCCGGCGATCGAAATCGTGAAGTTCGACGGCCAGGATCAGGCCACCAACGCCGTCATCCTCGGCCAGGCGGATGCGATGTCGGCGGACTCCCCGGTGACGCTGTATGCGATCAAGCAGAGCAACGGCAAGCTCGAGCAGGCCGGCGAGGTCTTCGATTCGGCGCCCTACGGTTGGCCCGTGGCGAAGGGTTCCCCGCTGGCGGCGTCGCTGCAGAAGGCCCTCGAGCACCTGATCGAGACCGGTGACTACAAGACGATCGCGTCGAACTGGGGTGTCGAGGCAGGGATGATCGACAAGCCAGTCATCAACGGCGCGACCAGCTGATAGCCGGATTCACTGATGAGCGTTGACGTTTCGTCGCCACCCGATAGTGCAGCCGTCATCAATGCTGTCCCTATGCGGCACCCGTGGCGGTGGGTGACGGCGATCGTCATCGTCATCCTCGTCGCGCTGTTTCTGTACGGCGCGGCGACGAACGACGCGTACGGCTGGAGCACCTTCGGCAAGTACATCCTCGACGAACGGATCGTGTCGGGGGTGCGGGTCACCCTCGAGCTGACCGTCCTGTCGATGTTCCTGGCGATCGTGCTGGCCGTGCTACTCGCGGTCATGCGGCTGTCGCCCAATCCGGTGTTCCGCTCGGTGTCCTGGGTGTACCTGTGGATCTTTCGCGGCACCCCGGTCTACGTCCAGTTGGTGTTCTGGGGCTTGTTCCCGACGATCTACAAGAACATTCAACTGGGCATTCCGTTCGGTCCGACGTTCTTCACCCTGAACGTCCAGAACCTGTCGCTGTACTTCCTCCTCGCCGTCATCGGGCTGGGTTTGAACGAGGCGGCCTACCTGGCCGAGATCATCCGCGCCGGCATCAGCTCGGTGCCGGAAGGGCAGTCGGAGGCCTCCACCGCGCTGGGCATGTCCTGGCTGCTGACCATGCGGCGCACCGTGTTGCCGCAGGCCATGCGGGTGATCATTCCTCCGACCGGCAACGAGTTCATCGGCCAGCTCAAGACCACGTCGCTGGTGGCCGCGGTGCCCTATACGTTCGACCTGTTCGGGCGTCAGCGCGATATCTCGGCGGTGCTGTTCCAACCGATCCCGCTTCTGCTGGTCGCGGCCGCATGGTATCTCCTGATCACCAGCATCCTGATGGTCGGACAGTTCTACCTGGAGCGCTACTTCTCCCGGGGGGCCTCCCGCAAGCTCACCGACAAACAGCTCGGCGCACTTGCTGAGGCACAGACGCTGGGAGAGGTGGGGCACACATGACCGCAGTTTCCGACTCGGTGACCACGCCGATGGTGAAAGCCGAAGGCGTCTGCAAGAACTTCGGTGCGCTCAAGGTCCTCAAGGGCGTCACACTCGAGATCGGTCGTGGCCAGGTGTTGGTCCTGGTCGGGCCGTCCGGATCGGGCAAGTCGACGTTCCTGCGCTGCATCAACCACCTCGAGGTGGTCAACGCCGGCCGGCTCTATGTCGACGGCGATCTGATCGGCTACCGCGAGCGGGCCGGCAAGCTCTACGAGATGCCACCCCGAGAGGCGTCCAAGCAGCGCCGCGACATCGGGATGGTGTTCCAGCACTTCAATCTGTTCCCGCACCGCACCGCACTTGCGAACATCATCGAAGCGCCCATTCAGGTCAAGGGCGTGAAGAAGGCGACAGCCATCGCCCGTGGCAAGGATCTGCTGGAGCAGGTCGGACTGTCGGAGAAGGCGGAGGCCTATCCGGCGCAGCTGTCCGGCGGCCAACAGCAGCGCGTCGCGATCGCGCGGGCGCTGGCGATGGATCCCAAGCTGATGCTGTTCGACGAGCCCACCTCCGCGCTCGACCCCGAGCTGGTCGGTGAGGTGCTCGGGGTGATGAAGAAGCTCGCCAGCGAGGGTATGACGATGGTGGTGGTGACCCACGAAATGGGCTTTGCCCGCGAGGTTGCCGATCAGCTGGTGTTCATGGACGGCGGCGTGATCGCCGAAAGCGGCAAACCGCGCGAGATATTGAGCAACCCGCAGCACGAACGCACGAAGGCATTCCTGTCCAAGGTGATGTAGAGCGGTGATGCCGGCGGCACGCGCACCGGACCCCGCCACTCCACTGTGGCGGGCGGCGCAGGTGTTCCGGCTGCTGAGTTGCCTCTATGCGCTGGGCTTCCAGATCGCGATCAACGACGACCTCGAGCGCCCCGCCATCGGGTGGGCCCTCTTCGCAATGCTGATCTCGTGGAGCGTCGCCTGCGCGGCGGCCTACCTCCACGGGTACGGCCGGCGGCCGACGTGGGTGTGCGCCGAGGTCGTGGTGGTCGTTGCCTTGATGCTGTCGACGGAGATCGTCGCTTCCGACCGGTGGGCACTGGACAACCAGTCCTGGCCGACGACCCTGTGGGCGACGAACGCCACGATTTCGGCGGCGATCCTGCTCGGGCCGGTGGGTGGCATGGTGATCGGGCTGGTGGTGGTTGCGGCCAGTGCGGTGCTGAAGGGTTACCTCAGCATCGACGTCGGACGCAATGCCACCGTCGTGATCGAGCTCGCCGTCGGCTTGGCCATCGGCATGGCCGCCCAGACGGCCAGGCGCGCCCACACCGAGTTGCAGCGAGCGGCCCGGCTGGCGGCGTCGCTCGAGGAGCGCGAACGGTTGTCCAGGGAGGTGCACGACGGCGCCATCCAGGTGTTGGCACTGGTGGCCCGACGAGGGCGTGAGATCGGTGGTCCAACAAGTGAACTCGCGGAGTTGGCGGGCGAACAGGAGCGCGTGCTGAGGCGGTGGGTCAGTGCCGCGGGCGCGCCTGTACCACAGGGACTCGAGGCCGATCTCGTACCGATGTTGCGCAGTCGCGCCTCTGATCGGGTATCGATCAGCCTGCCGCCCGATCCGGTCATGCTCTCCGCCGACGTGGCCGCGGAAGTCGACGCGGCGGTGGCCAATGCCCTGGAAAACGTCGCCGCCCATGCGGGCGCGGACGCCCGCGCCTTCGTCCTGCTCGAAGACCTGGAAGACTCGATCGTGGTCAGCGTTCGTGACGACGGACTGGGGATCCCGGCTGGGCGCCTCGAGGAGGCCGTCCACGAAGGCCGGTTCGGGGTATCGAAATCGATTGTCGGGCGGATGAATTGGCTGGGCGGTAGCGCCCGGTTGAACACCGGGCCGGGAAGGGGGACCGAATGGGAGCTGACCGTTCCACGTTCACCGTGATGGTCGTGGACGATCACCCGATCTGGCGTGATGCGGTCGCCCGTGACCTCGCAGAGGAGGGTTTCACCGTCGTCGCCACGGCCGACGGTGTCGGCTCGGCTCGTCGCCGCGCGGCAGTGGTCAAACCCGACGTGGTGGTGATGGACATGCGACTGTCGGACGGCAGCGGTGCAGGAGCCACCGCCGAGGTGCTGACGGTGTCCCCGTCCTCGCGCATCCTGGTGCTCTCGGCGTCGGACGAACGCGACGACGTGCTGGAGGCGGTGAAGGCCGGTGCCACGGGTTATCTGGTGAAGAGCGCGTCGAAGGGCGAACTCGCGGAGGCGGTTCGAGCGACCGCCGAGGGCCGTGCGGTGTTCACGCCGGGGCTTGCGGGTCTGGTTCTGGGTGAGTACCGGCGGATCGCGCGGGCGCCCGGCGGCGAAGCCACCCCCAGCCTGACCGAACGCGAGACCGAGATCCTCAGGCATGTCGCCAAGGGGCTGACCGCCAAGCAGATCGCCGAGCAACTGTCCTTGAGCCACCGCACGGTGGAGAACCACGTGCAGGCGACCTTTCGGAAGTTGCAGGTGGCCAACCGCGTCGAGTTGGCGCGTTACGCGATCGAACACGGCCTCGACGAATAGGGCCGACGGGTAGTACTACTCATCCCATCGAGCCCGGATGGTGCCACGATGGCGCTATGACCGAACCGGATCAGGCCGTCATCGCCAGGTTGTCGTCCGACTTCGCAGCCATCGCTGCGTACTTGGCGAGGGCGTCCGTCGACTTGCGGCAGCTCGAGCGGATCGTGGCGGAGCGACCCACCCAGCCCCAGCCTCAGCCGCAGCCGCAGGCGTTGCCGTGGCCACCCGTGACGCCCACGGTGAGGCCTCCCGTCCCGCAGGCAGCGCCGCAGCCGGCAACACGGCGATCGGAAGGCTGGATCGGCAAGGCACTCGCGGTGGCGGGGGTTGCCGTCACGCTGGTCGGCGTGGCCCTTCTGCTCGTCCTCGCCGCCCAGGCGGGGGTCCTACGTCCGGAGTTCCGGGTGTTCGCGGGCGCGGCCCTGGCGGGCGGACTGATCGCAGTGGCATGGCGACTCAACCAACGGCCGGGTGGTCGGGTGGGTGCGATTGCGTTGGCCGCCACGGGCATTGCGGCCGCATACATCGACGTCATCGCCATGACGACGATCTACCAATGGGTGTCGGCTCCAGCCGGTCTGGTGATCGCGGCGGCCGTCGCCGTTTCCGGCCTCATGCTGGCGCGCCGTTGGGATTCCGAGCACCTCGGCCTTCTGGTCCTGGTCCCGCTGATCGGTCTCGCGCCCGTGGTCGCGGACGGCATCACCTTGCTGCTGGTGGGCTTCATGTTGGCGTTGAGCGCGGCGTCGGTGCCAGTGCAACTGGGCAGGGACTGGCTCGGCATGCACGCTGCGCGGATGGCAGTGAGCACGCTTCCGCTTCTCGTCGCCCTCGCATTGTCGAGCTTTGATTCCAAGCAGTCGCCCCTGCTGGCGGTTGCGTGTTCGGTGGCGGGTGCGCTCGCGATTGCGAGCGCGTTGATCCTGCTGCCGCACACCAAGAATGCGGTGGCGATGGCACTGCTGAGCGCGGCGGGGACGATGCCCGTGTTGGCAGCGTCCCCGGCCGTCGACCGAGTCTTCGCTTCGCTGATGGCTGCACTGCTGTCAGCGGCACTACTCGGGATCGTCCTCGCCGGTGGCCGGCTGTCGATGGTCACCTCATCGGTGCGGACGATCTGGTCTGCATTGGCTGCGGTGTCGGCGCTCGTTGCGGTGACGGTCGCATTCGACGGCCCGGTCGCGGCGCCCGTGCTTTTCGCGATGGCGGTCGTCGTGGCCGTCGGGGGCCGGCGTCATCGGGTCGCTCGGTGGTGTGCGCTGGGGTTCGGTGTCGTGGGCGGACTGTGCTATCTCGGTTACGCGCCGCTATCGACGTTGGTCTCGGCGACCGCATTGGCTACGCCGATCGCGGTGTCGACGCTCATCGCCAGCTTGCTGATGGTGGCCTGCGCCGTGGCGATCGCGTGGTCGTGGCCCAAGGACTGGTCGTGGGCCGCCGCGGCGGCGGTCGCGTTGTACGGGATCACTATGTTCGCCGTGACGGCCGGCGTGCTGCTCGGCGGTGAGGCTCAAGGCTTCTTCGCCGGGCATGTAGCGGCAACGATCTGCTGGATTACGTTGGCAGCAGCCGTTTTCCGCTACGCCGCAAAGGTTCCGCGAGCGCAGCGGTCGTTGCCGATCAGCGGCGGCATGGCGCTCGTCGCGGCCGCCATGGCCAAGCTGTTCCTGTTCGATCTCGGGACACTGGACGGCATCTTCCGTGTCGTCGTCTTCATCGTCGTGGGTCTGGCACTGCTGGGCATGGGAGCGGGCTATGCGCGACTGCTCGCGCAGCAGGACGACCGTGAGCAAGCGTGAGGGGAGAACGCACGTGTTTGCGCCGGGGTGCGATCACGTGCTTCGACTTGACGATCATTCCCTGGGTCTGCACGATGACGCGCTTCTTGAGCAGCAATGCAGGCAACGCTGCGGGCATCGACATCAGGTGTCTGCCGAGGTGAACGTGAAGCACGACATCCACGTTGTTGCGGTTCTTGAAGATCCAGATGAGCGCAGAGGGGGCAGCGATACCGGCGTGACCTGTGAAGGGCACGACCTGTCGCCCCCGGAACAGTCGCACGTTGGTGCCGTAGAGCACGTCGGGCGGTTGCGGTACCCACGGAAAGCGCCCGTGATGGACGGCGTGTCCTTGAGCGCGGATCTCACCCGCCTGGTTGAACGCAACCCGGGCGGGTCCTCCATATGCGCCGTCAGGTGTGACGAGCGTGAGGACTTGCCGAACGTTCATGACGTTCGACGGCTTCGAACACCGTGTGCGGATGGAGTAAGCATGGCTCGACGACGAAGCTTCCCGATCGCGAACAACAGTTTTCGACGGCCACCAA
>NZ_DASQEU010000042.1:0-3003 GCF_035633495.1 Mycobacterium sp.
GGCCATCGACATTCCGAACAAACCCACTTCCGGAGCACCCCACCACATGTCCACCCCTACCGCCACCGCCCCACAGGTCGCCATCAACGACATCGGGACGGCTGAGGACTTCCTCGCTGCCATCGACCTGACCATCAAGTACTTCAACGATGGCGACATCGTCGAGGGCACGATCGTCAAGGTCGACCGTGACGAGGTCCTGCTCGACATCGGCTACAAGACCGAGGGTGTCATCCCCTCGCGTGAGCTGTCCATCAAGCACGACGTCGACCCCAGTGAGGTCGTCTCGATCGGCGAGCATGTCGAAGCGCTTGTTCTCCAGAAGGAGGACAAGGAAGGCCGTCTCATCCTGTCCAAGAAGCGGGCTCAGTACGAGCGCGCCTGGGGCACGATCGAGAGGATCAAGGAAGAGGACGGCGTCGTCTCCGGCACCGTCATCGAGGTCGTCAAGGGCGGCCTGATCCTGGACATCGGTCTGCGCGGCTTCCTGCCCGCTTCGCTGGTCGAGATGCGCCGCGTGCGCGATCTGCAGCCGTACGTCGGCCGCCAGTTGGACGCCAAGATCATCGAGCTGGACAAGAACCGCAACAACGTCGTGCTGTCCCGCCGGCAGTGGCTGGAGCAGACCCAGTCCGAGGTGCGCAGCGAGTTCCTCAACCAGCTTGGCAAGGGACAGGTCCGCAAGGGCGTGGTCTCCTCGATCGTCAACTTCGGCGCGTTCGTCGACCTCGGCGGCGTCGACGGCCTGGTGCACGTCTCCGAGCTGTCCTGGAAGCACATCGACCACCCGAGCGAGGTTGTCGAGGTCGGCCAGGAGGTCACCGTCGAGGTTCTCGACGTCGACATGGACCGCGAGCGGGTCTCGTTGTCGCTCAAGGCGACCCAGGAAGACCCGTGGCGGCACTTCGCCCGGACCCACGCCATCGGCCAGGTCGTGCCGGGAAAGGTCACCAAACTGGTGCCGTTCGGCGCGTTCGTCCGTGTCTACGACGGTATCGAGGGCCTGGTGCACATCTCCGAGCTGGCCGGGCGCCACGTGGAGATCCCCGAGCAGGTCGTGACGGTGGACGACGAGATCTTCGTCCGGGTCATCGACATCGACCTGGAGCGCCGGCGCATCTCGCTCTCGCTCAAGCAGGCCAACGAGGGCATCACCCCGGAGACCGAGTTCGACGAGGTCCGCGCGCAGTACGGCGTGGTCGACCACTACGACGAGTCCGGCAGCTTCGTTCCGCCGGAGGGCTTCGACGTCGAGAGCGGCGAATGGCTCGACGGTTTCGACACCCAGCGCGAGGCGTGGGAGAAGCAGTACTCGGAAGCGCACTCGGTGTACGAGTCGCACCTCAAGCAGATCGCCGCGGCGCAGGTCGCCGATGCCGAGGCAGCCGAGCCGAGCAACTACTCCTCGGGCACCACGGCGCCCGCCGGGGCGGCTCCGCAGACCGGTTCGCTGGTCAATGACGAGCAGCTGGCCGCCCTCCGGGAACGGCTTGCCGGTAGCTGATCTCGCTCGGCACCGCGGCCGCCCGTGATGGGGGGCCGTCGTGAACGGGCCGAACGGGGCCGTCACCTGCGGGTGGCGGTCCCGTCGTCGTCTGCCCGGTCGGATGCTCACCGGGGTGTGGCTGCGAGCTCGAGTCGCGGCGGCGACAAACTCCCGATGTGGGTCTCCAACACGCCGGTGAATCGCTGTTTGCCCTGGCGGGATCGCCGTGTCGGGACCATTACGGTGAACACATGCGTCGTCACACTGTGCTGCTGGCCGCGACCGTTGTCGGCCTCGTCGTCATCTCCGGCTGTTCCTCCGACAGCTCCACCCGTCGCACGGTGACCGCGGTGGTGACGGTGTCCAGCGGTGCCGACGCCTCCGGACCCGCGGATGCCAGTGGCAGCGGCAGCGCGGACGCCAGCGCCAGTGGCAGCGAGTCGGCCGCCTCCCCGAGTCCGTCACCCTCGCCGTCCGCATCGGCGGCGCCGACCGCCGCCCCGATCGTCGCCGTCGACCCGTTGAAGGTCGACTGCGCAGCCATCCTCAATGCCGCGGACGTGAAGAAGTCCATCAACGCCGACATCCCGAACGACCGGCTGAAGGTCACCGTCGCGGAGGTCAACACGGACGTCGGTCAGACCGGCCGGATCCGTTGCCTGTTCGGTCTGTCGGGGGACAAGAAGACCGGCGCGATCACCCTGGCGCTCACCCAGTACGCCGATGCCGCCGCGGCACAGAAGCAGGCCGACGTGACCGTCCAGAACGAGACGGACAGCAGCGCGCAGATCATCCCGACGACGGTCCAGGGTTACCCGGCGACGATGGCGATCCGGGACGGCGGGTTGATCATCATGCCGTACGACACCTGGACGATGGCCATCGCCGTCGTTGGCACCAACGGGCCCGATCCGGCTGTGCTGGCGATCGGCCTGCCGCAGCTGGCGGACGCCGCGCTGACCCGGATCCTCAAGGCCTGAGCGAGGCCGCGGCCCCGAACCGCGGCCTCGCGAAGGGTGCGGCCCGGCGGAGGTGCTGCCCGACTGCCTCAGACCGCTGCGGCGGGCTGAGGGGCACGTTCGCCGAACAGGCGGTAGTCGGCCCGGCGATGCCGGCCCGGCCGGAACCAAGCGAGGAAGAACCGCCGGCGCACCACCGTCACCAGTGCGGTGACGGGGATCAGCCCGGGACTGCCGAGCCGATGACGACCCGCGACGGGCATCCGGATCAGGGTCGTCGTCACGGCTGCTCCCCAACTTGATGTGACATGGGTGTTCGGTGGATGTGCGCCCGGTGCCGACAGCGAAGAAACGTCGGCGACAGTGGCCCGCGCTCACGCTACGTGTCAGGCTGTGCGCGCCCCGGCATGCTGACGGGCGTGTCGGAGACTCGAGTCAATCCAGATACGGGCCGGTCCATCCAGGGCCAATCCATCCAGGGGCAATCCAGGGGAGATCCATGCTGACCGTTGCCGTCACGGGCGGAATCGGCTCGGGCAAGTCGACGGTGTCCACCGC
>NZ_DASQEU010000043.1:0-20310 GCF_035633495.1 Mycobacterium sp.
GCCCTCCGACCAGCACGAACCCGCTCACGCGGGTTCATGCTCGGCATAATCACGGCCTCGGCATAATCCGAGTTATCCCGAATTCGGGATAACTCGGAGTCGTTGTTCAAGACGTTGAAGTACGGGCCGGAGTTTCCTGAACGCTTCGGATCACTGGGTGAGGCAAGGGAATTCATGAACACCTTCGCTCAGTGGTACAACCACGAGCATCGTCACACCGGCATCGGGCTACACACACCCGCCGACGTGCACTACGGGTTTGCCGCCGACAAAGCCGCCCAACGGCGCACGGTCATGGCCGACGCCCGCGCCCGCCATCCGCACCGCTTCGGCACTACCCACGCGCCGAAGATCCTCGATCTGCCCGACACCGTCTGGATCAACCGACCAGCCCAACACGCCAACCAGGAGCCCGCCACGACAGCCGCTTAACACCCACTGGACTCATCCACCTTGAAAAATTCCGCTCCGCGCGCTGCTCGCACGAGCTTACGGCGACCGGTCAACCTACCGGGACTATCGGGATCGCTATCGTGCGATGGCAACTTCCCTTGATTTCGAGGAACATATGGCGTGGGCTGAGGCGATGCCTTGACAGGGGTCAGCTGGGAGGCTCAGGGAGCTTGTTTCGAAAGAGAACACATCTGCGACAGTTCGGCAGGCGCGATCTGTCGCGCTGTTGGTCCAGTTCGCCGTGTCTCGAATGTTTGTCGCAGAAACACGTCCCGGCAGGTTCAGCCGCAGCGGCGAGTCGGAAGACGCTCCGTTTCAGCGATTGCTGCTACAACGCCTGCCGACCAGTTACCGACTCGTCGACCCTTGGGATTCATTTGAGCGGATCCACGGCCAGGTCATCAGGGCCCACACGATGATGACGAGTGTGGACGCCGTCAGTACGTACACCGGCCAGGGGCCCAATACGTCCAGCAGACTCGCAGTGCGGGGTTTTCCGTTGAGGAAGCCGTAGTCAGTTCCGGCGATCCGGTTGAAAGTAAACGCAACTGCCGCCCACACGACGGTGACCACGACCACGAAGCGGTAGCTGCGCCATCCGGGCCGCATCCTGCGGCCCCAGGTGAGGTAGATGGCTGCCCAGACAACGAGCAGGTGAATCGCCCAAAAACCGAGGAACCGGTAGTCGGGAAAGTCCGGACCAGTCAGAACCGGTGAGATCAAGGCCTGTGTGCTCAGAACGAGGCCCCAGTAGTAGGTGAGGGCGAAGGCCCAGCGTCGCTGCGACCACAACGCATAGGCCGCAGCGGCGGTCGCGAGATCGGTCAGGTTCAGTGGTACCGACCTGCCGATGGTGGGCGGGATCAGCGAATACACAAGCACCACGCCGAATATCGCGGCAGTCAGCGCCCCAAGGATGCGGCCTAGCCACCGGGCTTGCGATTCGCTCTGCCTGCGTCCGATCCAGACAAGAAGCGCACAGCCAGTCGCGAACACAGCGATGACGGCCCAGTGTGACGGGCCATACGCCATGAACTGGCTTTGCGCAGAAAACAGTTCCATCAACTGCACAGTTTCGTCCAAGATCATCGCCACCGGCGGTTACCGTATCGACTCATCGGTCTGGGGCGGCTCGGGTGAAGTCGGGTGAAGGAGTCGCACCCGTGCTCATTGGCGTATGGGTCGTTGATCGAATTCGTTTGAGGCCGTTTCAATGTGCCGCAGAATCGGTCCAGGACTGTGCGCTCAGGCAGGGAGCCGCGACCATCTGCGAGACGTTGGGAATCGGGCGAGCCGCCCTCTACCGCTACCTGGCCGAGAGCCACGAGGGATGACAGACCTGCCGGGGGCTCACACCCCCGGGCCACCGTGGCGAACCACCGGTCGGTAGCTCCTTGACCTCTAGTCTCGTTGTCGTGACGGCGCTCGCTGCCCTTCTGGGTCGATTGGATCCTGACCCACTCCGCAGGGGCAGGGAGTTTGAGCGCATTTGCCAGTGGTTCCTGACCCACGACCCCGTCTACATGGGCGAGCTTCGCAGGGTGTGGCTTTGGGATGAGTGGCCTGGACGGTGGGGCGCTGACGCCGGTATCGACCTCGTCGCTGAGGGCCGTCACGGACACCTCTGGGCGATCCAGGAAAAGGCGTATGACCCAGCCACCTAGATCACCAAACGTGACGTGGATGCCTTCTTGGCCGAGTCGGGGCGGTCGGAGTTCTCGTTCCGGTTGTTGATCGCGACGACGAACCTGATCGGGCGCACCGCCAAGCGCACGATCGAGGCCCAGGAGAAGCAGGCGAGCGTTCTGCTCCTCGGTGACCTGGACGCCGCCGAGGTCGACTGGCCCGGCTCCCCATCCGATATGCGTGCCCGGCGGCTGCCACCCAAACACCCCCGGCCTCATCAGCGCGAGGCGATGAACTCGGTTCTGAAGCGGTTTGAGGAGGGCGACCGTGGCCAGTTGATCATGGCCTGCGGGACCGGCAAGACCCTGACCGCGCTGTTCATCCACGACGAGAAGCTCGCTGCCGACCGCACGCTGGTGCTGGTGCCGTCGCTGTTGGCCAAACGCTGCGCGAGTGGACGGCCAACACGACGCTGGGATTCGACTTCCTTCCGGTGCGTTCCGACGCGACAGTCGCCGAACCCGATGCGGTCGTGTCGAACACGAGTGATCTGGGTTTCCCGGTCACGACGGACGCTGGGGAGATCGCGGCGTTCCTGCGTCGGCGGTCCGGCCCGCGTGTCATGTTCGCCACTTACCAATCGTCGCCGCAGATCGCCAAGGCGTTCCGGCTGGGCCGGGTGCCCGCCTTCGACCTAGGCCATCGCTGATGAGGCCCATCGCTGCGCCGGGCGCGTCTCCTCCGACTTCGGCACCATCCTGGGCATCGGGGCCATCAAGGCGCGCCGCCGGTTGCTCATGACGGCCACACCGCGCTACTTCACGGGTCGGGTCGTGCGGGAAGCCAAGGAGGCCGACTTTGAGGTCGCCTCGATGGACAACGAGCAAGTGTTCGGCAAGGTGTTCCACCGGCTCGGGTTCGCGGAGGCGATCGACCGTGACCTGCTCACCGACTACCAGGTGGTCGTCGGCGTCGATGACGCCACCTACCGCGACTGGGCACAGCGGGGCCGGTTCGTCACCCTCGACGGCACCGAAGTGACCGACGCCCGGACGCTGGCCGGACAAATCGGGCTGGCCGAGGCGATGCGCCGCTACGACCTGCACCGCACCATCACCTTCCACTCCCAGGTTAAACGTGCTGAAGAGTTCGCCCGCTCGCTACCCGAGGTGATCGCCTGGATGCCTGCGCGCCAGCGACCCACGGGACACCTGTGGTCGGACTACGCATCAGGCGAGATGCCCGCCGGGCAGCGCCATGCGCTGCTCCAACACCTCGGCAGGCTCGACCACGGCGAACAAGGGCTGCTCGCCAACGCGCGCTGCCTGGCCCAAGGAGTCGACGTCCCCACTCTCGACAGCGTGGCCTTCGTCGACCCGCGCCGCTCCGAGGTCGACATCGTGCAGGCCGTCGGCCGCGCCATCAGACTCTCCACACACAAGACCGTCGGCACCATCGTCATCCCCGTCTTCATCGACACCGACGACGACCCCGCCGTGGCCCCACCGACCGAGCTGTCGTCTGAGTTCATCGAGTTGCTCGCCAAGCTCGTCGTCGTGTGAGCGCAGCGCCTTGATCACGTCCCAGACCGGTTTGAACGCCGAGTCATCGAGCTGCCCGGCTGGACATGGAATCCCCACACCGCCGGGTGGGAGGACGGTTACAGCCGACTTCTGCACTACGTCGAACACAACGGTGACGCCCGCGTCCCGCAGTCACACATCCTCGATGGCTACCCGCTCGGTCAGTGGGTCATAGTTCAACGGAACTCCCACGGCAAAGGCACCCTGGACGCCGACCGCCAACGTCGACTCCAGGATTTCCCGGTTGGAGATGGGACCCCAAGGCCGACCAGTGGGGGGAGGGCTTCAGTCGACTCTCGCAATACGTTGAAGGCCACGGCGATGCCCGTGTCCCACGGTCTTGCACGGTGGATGGCTACCGGCTCGGTGCATGGGTCAAGGTGCAGCGCGGCAACCACGCCAAAGGCACCCTGGACTCCGACCGCGAACGCCGACTCCAGGGTCTGCCCGGCTGGTCATGGGACCCGCTCGCCGACCAGTGGGAGGAGGGTTTCAGTCGACTAGTGGGCTACGTCGAACGCCACGGTGACGCGAACGTCGCAAGGTCCTACGCGGTCGATGGCTACGCGCCGGGGGAATGGGTTCGACGGCAATGCAACCACGCCGAGGGAACCCTTGACGCTGACCGCGAACGCCGACTCCATGAGCTGCCCGGCTGGGCGTGAAAGGCATCGTCGTCGACCTAGGCCAGCGGGTTGGCCGGTCGCAGTAACTAGACCAGCTACCCAGTGAGTGACTGGCTCGGGGTGGCACGCCGAAGGGACTGTTCGCATTCCGGGCATCGGACGTGGCTGTCGCTTGCCGGTGGGAGCATGTGTGTGTGACCACGACGACGCTTTCCTGGGATGTGGTGCCCGTCGACAAGCCCGACGATGTCAATGTCGTGATCGGGCAGGCGCATTTCATCAAGACGGTCGAGGACCTACATGAGGCGATGGTGGGCGTGAGCTCGTCGCTACGGTTCGGCCTGGCCTTCTGCGAGGCCTCAGGACCACGGTTGGTTCGCCGCACCGGCAATGATCCTGAATTGGTCGAGCTGGCGACCCGCAATGCGCTCGCCATCGCCGCCGGGCACTCCTTCGTGATCCTCTTGCGTGACGGGTTCCCGGTCAACATCCTCAACCCGGTCAAAGCAGTGCCTGAGGTCTGCACGATCCACTGCGCCACAGCCAATCCGGTTGACATCGTGGTCGCGGTGACCCCGCGTGGCCGTGGCATTGTGGGCGTCGTCGACGGACAGGTGCCCCTCGGGGTGGAAACCGATCGCGACGTGGCCGACCGGCGCGACCTGCTCCGTGTCATCGGTTACAAGCTCTGACAGCACCCCGTGCGGAACGCGGCGAGTGCCGATCTCAGGGAGTCGCCGTTTGAGCGCATTACCGACGCAGTACGCGCATGGTTGACGAGAATGGCGGATGTGACCTAGAACGCGGCCGATCCACTTTTGCTTGGCCATCGCGTCGTAGAGATCCTGGAGACTGGCAGGCGCACCGCAACGTACAAGCTGGCCACGCTGATGGCGCTCGTTGACCACTGCATCGAACACCTTCCAGAAGGCCGGGATGACACGCTGGAGGTTCCGATACGTGAGCTTGCAGAACGGGTGATGGACCTCTACTGGTACCAGGTCCTTTGCTTCGACAGGCACCTCCAGTTGCGCCAGCCCACCGGGGGAGCCACGATCGTCGCTGCTGTCCTCGACTTCCGGGCAGCATCAGGAGTTGGGCAGTCGCGGACGACCCTCGACGTGGCGAAATCGCGAAACCTCGACGCCTATCGGGCGGCCCTCGACACGATCACGATCACCCTGGCCGAACAGCCACTCCGTCGTCTCCAGAGGATTAGGTCGGTAGCCGACCCGTTCCTGTACGACGACTCGTTCCTCGACGAGCACATGTCGGCGAAGAAGCTGGCAGTGCATGGCGGGGCGATCACGCTCAAGGCAGGCGTGGCGCACGGCCTGGCGCGGCTATCCGGCCTGCTCAAACCAGCACTACAAAGCATGTGGGTGAGTGACGTCCGCAGAATCAATGTTCTCGACGATGAAGTCCTCGACATCGAGGGCCACCTCTTCGGGCGTGCGCGTGTCGACCTGACCCCAGTCCAGACGCCGTTCAAACAGGCCTTCGGTCCATACTGCTTCTACTGCGAAGCAGAACTGAAGCCCGGAAATCCCGTTGACCATGTACTTCCGTGGTCAAGTGTGGGGCTTGACGGACTGCAGAACCTCGTACTTGCGTGCATGCCCTGCAACAGCGATAAATCCAACAAGATCCCGGCCCTGCAACACGTGGACAAGGCTCTGGAAGACACCGACCGGGCCAACAAGCTCGACCGGATCGAGACCGAGATCCGTTGGCCCACACAGCGTAAGCGAGTTAGAGACGCCGCCCGTGGCCTCTACCAAACGGAACCACCTGGATTGCCCACATGGTTGAGGCGGGGACAGACCATCGATCTCGACACCACCGGCGATCACCCACGGCTCCGAGCAGGCCGTTGATGAGAAGGCCCGTGCACCAGCACCAATGCGGGATCTCATTACACACCGCTGGGAGTTGTGGGGTCTAGTCGAAATCGGGTCCGATGTCCTGATTCGCAGGTTCGCCGGGCTTGTGGTTGGGTGCGGCGGCGACATGTGTCCAGATGGTGGACTGGTAGTAGTCAGACCAGCGGCCCGGACTTACGTAGTGCACCGCGAGCACACCTCCGGTGAGGAATTCGAATATATCGCCGTCCTCGCACTCCTCGGGATGATGCTCCCCTTCGCTAACGAGCCACACGGTGAAAGCCATGTTCGGGAGTATGGCGTGAAGGCGGCCTCGAAGTCAGCAGTTGCGGGAGCCGACTGCTGTTCTGGTCAGGCGCAATCTCCATTACGCATCCTTGGGGGTATGCGTGAGGTCAGATCCACCGATGTGGCCGCTATGGCGCGAGCCTCAGGCCGGGTTCGTGCCCGTCTCCTGCGATCAGCGTCTTCCACACACCCGCCGGAAAGTAGTACGTCTTTCCGGTCGACGACACCCGAACTTTGAGGACGCCGTCGTCCAGGAATTCGTAAGTGTCTTCGTCGCCGTAGTCGTCGGTGGGATCGTCGGGATGTTTCACTTTGAATGTCATGCCGGGAGTACGGCATGAAGGCTGGCCCGAAGTCTGCGTTTGACGACAGCCGGTTGCCGCTCCGTACCGGCGCTACAGGGTCGGCCTCCATGCCACACTCCGGGCGTGGACATACAAATACACCAGGCCGACGGCCGTATAACTCATTACCCCGACGCGACCCGTTATGACCTGATGCCCGATGCTGTGCTCAAGGTTGAAATCGATGGAAGCCTGTTGTTCTTCAATCCGAGGTATTGGCTTCAATTCGCGATCGACACCCAGGATCCGGACCCTTTCAACCTCGGCATCGATCCACTGAGCTAGGTGGGGTGCGGTGGGTAGCTGGCCCTAGACCGCAGACAGAGATATGGCGGCGTGATTGCAGAGCCGTTGGGAGCCCATCGGCAGTCCGGGGCCGGGCAACAGCGAGACCGCACCGGGAAAGCTCTCACAGCCTGAGAAAATTCCTCCTAGTGAGTCTTCGACGGCATAACAAACCTGGCACAGTTGAATCCGTGAAGAGAATAAAGGAGAACAGGAGCGACCTGAGCATCCCGGGCAATCGCGTCGGCTACGACGAGCCCGATCATCGTCTTAAAGGCACACCACGAGGCGAAGCCGCCGGACGAGACCGCACGGTCACCGGGCGCGACGGCAAGGTGAGGCCCAGCGGACGGGCCGACACCGGCGACCGTGACAGGCAGATTCACGTATTACACGAAGCCGGGAAGTCCTTGCGTGCAATAGCGGCCGAGGTGAAGTGCTCCGTGGGCACCGTTTCCCGCGTCCTCAAGTCCTGAAGGCATCCCAGCGCGCCTTATGGGTGATGTGCGCCAGCAGCTCAACCACGAGATCGACCTATCCACGGTGGATTTCGACTACATCGCCCCACATGAACAGGGCACCACCTCGGGCAAGCTCGCAGGCGGCGTCCCCCTGGAACCGGCCAAGGAGGCGGGGACTGGCACTGTGAAAGACCCGGAGCTGGTGGCGCTTGCGGAGGTCATCGAGAGATCAACGACCTGTTCTCCGGTGATCACCCCGATTCCGTTCAGGCGTGAAGAACGTCGTCACACACATCAAGGACCGGCTCGAAGAGAGCGAGACCCTTCAAGAGCAGGCCTTGCACAACTCCCTGGCCCAGTTCTCGGCCAGTCCCGACCTGCATAGCGAGTTCATGACTGCCGTCATCGATGCAATGGCGTCCTCGGGAGAATTGTCCACCCAGATCATCAACAACCCCGAGCTCGCGCAGAAGCTGTTGGGGGAGTTGGTGCCGATCATCTACAAGGGCCTCAAGTCGTCGGCATAGCCCTTCACGATCGAAGTGAACTGAGGTTCAGCATAGGAACGGTCGGGCACCGCAGGAGGTGCTGCTGGCCGTGGACGGTGAGCCCCCGACCTTGGCGCGGCCAAACTGGCCGAGTAGAACACGCCAGCCCTGCATGGTTCGTCACTTGCCTGATGTGTTGCGGCTCTTTGGCCTTGGTGCCGGTTGAGGGACCTAAGTCCGTATCGGCGTCCCGTGATCTGGGACACACTCGAGGATGTGAAGCACTTTGACGACCGCGCCGACGCCGGACGCCAACTGGCCCGGTGTCTGGACTCCTTTCGCGGCCAGGACATCGTCGTCCTCGGCCTCCCCCGAGGTGGAGTGCCGGTGGCCTACGAGGTGGCCACGGCACTGAGCGCCCCGCTCGATGTGCTTGTCGTGCGGAAGCTCGGGGTGCCGTATCAGCCCGAACTGGCGTTCGGCGCCATCGGTGAGGGCGGCGCGCGGGTGATCAACGATTCCGTCGTGCGTGCTGCGGAGCTGCGCAGTGATGACATGGATGCGGTGGAGGAAAAGCAGCGGGCCGAGCTGCAGCGCCGATCGGAGCGCTTCCGCCGAGGACGTGACCAGATCTCGTTGGCGGGGCGGGTCGCCGTGATCGTCGACGACGGCATCGCGACCGGAGCGACCGCGAAGGCGGCATGCCAGGTCGCCCGAGCCCATGGCGCGAGCAGGGTCGTGTTGGCGGTGCCCATCGGCGCGGCCGACACCGTCGAAGCCCTCGCCCAGTACGCGGACGAGGTGGTGTGCCTGAGCATCCCCGCGTTCTTCTTCGCCGTCGGGCAGGGATACCGCAACTTCGCCCAGACCTCTGACGACGAGGTGATCGCGCTGCTTGATCGCGCCCGCGACGGTTTTCGAGAGGCTGTCGCCAACCAAGGCGCTGTGGACCCGCCCTTGCGCGACGAGGAGGTGCGGGTGAGTGCCGGACCGGTTTCGGTGGCCGGGCACCTGACGATTCCCGAGCATCCTACGGGAATCGTCGTGTTCGCCCATGGCAGCGGGAGCAGCAGATTCAGCGCCCGCAACGTTTTCGTCGCCGACGTACTCAACACGGCCGGATTCGCCACGCTGCTGTTCGACCTGCTCACGCCCGAGGAAGATCGCAACCGCGCCAACGTCTTCGACATCGCACTGCTTGCTCGCCGATTGGTCGACGTGACCGCATGGCTGGCGTCCCAGCCCGACACCGCGTCGCTGCCCGTCGGCTACTTCGGGGCCAGTACCGGGGCGGGCGCGGCGCTGCGCGCCGCCGCCGATCCCCAGGTGAAGGTCGAGGCGGTCGTCTCACGCGGCGGCCGGCCCGATCTCGCCGGTCAAGACCTGACCCGCGTTCACGCGCCGACGCTGCTCATCGTGGGCGGACGCGACGACGTAGTCCTCGAACTGAATCGACAGGCACAAGCGGTGATGCCCGGCGAGTGCGAGCTCGCGGTGGTACCCGGGGCCACCCACCTATTCGAAGAGCCAGGCACCCTCGAGCGGGTCGCGATACTGGCGCGTGACTGGTTCACCGACCACATGAGCCCGCCAGCTGCCGACCCGTAGATGGGCACGAACAGCCATGGCGGACCTTCTCGCCCAGTTCGCAACTGTCGCTCCAGCCCCGCCGCGAGCCGGTGTATGTTTTGATATTGACCGTGGAACGCCTGTTCAACGCTGTCCTGGCCCTCAAAGAGCGTGGCCTTCTCCCCGATGCGGTGCTGCGGATCCTGGTCCGGGGGATGTGCGCCACTTGGGTCAAGACGTTCGAGTGCGGCGGAGACGCTGAAAAGCAGGCGTTCTACAAGAAGAAGTACTTCGAGAAACTGCGCGACAGCGCCGGCGCCACTCACCAGGCGGATGCCAACATCCAGCACTATGAAGTGCCTACGCGCTTCTTTCAACTCATGCTGGGGCCGTATCTCAAGTACTCATGCTGCCTGTTTCCGGAGCCCTCAACGAGCCTCGCCGACGCTGAAGTCGTCATGCTGCACGCGTTTCTCGAAGAACATCTGAAACTCAGTGAGCTCATCAAGGAGCGCGAGTCGATTCGACTGCTCGACCTTGGCTGCGGCTGGGGTTCCCACGGGGGCTACGTCCTCGAGAACTACGACGGAGTGCACGTCACCTTCCTGTCGAACAGCGCCACACAGCAGGACTTCATCAAGGCTCGAAACCGCAAGCACGCAGACAGATTCATCAATGCCAAAGAGGACGCAAGCACATTTGACGACCCGTCGTTCCACGGCGCCTTCGATGTGATCGTGTCGTGCGAAATGCTAGAGCACATGAAGAACTACGACATGGTTCTGGAAAAGGTGAGCTCGTGGTTGAAGCCCGACGGTCGAATGATGGTGCAGATCCTCGGAAATCGACGGTTCGCCTACGACTTCAAGACCACAGACTGGATGGGGAGGTACTTCTTCGCCGGCGGCACCATGCCGAGCAGAGACTTGTTCGAGTATTTCCTTCCGCCGGACTTGAAGCAATCCACCGTCTGGGACATCAACGGGGGCCAATACAGCAGAACTCTCGAAGCATGGCTTGCGAAGCTTGACGCGAACGCCAAGGAGTGCCTGCGCGCTCTGGAAGGCGGCCCCACATCCGCGTCAGTCGCTCTGCAACGATGGAGGATGTTCCTGCTGTTCTGCTCGGAGGTCTTCGGCTACGGTGACGGCAATGAGTGGATGGTCTTTCACTATCTTTTCGAAAAAGCCCCCGAGGCTGTGACGCCGGCCTGATGGTCAGGTGTGTCAGCGAGACAGTTGCCAACTATGCCGTGAAACCAGACACTGTCAGCCCGACAAGAGAACATAGAGGTCAAGGCGGTTTCGAAGAGATTCGGAGTCGCCTTTTTGCATACCCTTACGGGGGTATCTAGCGCGAGGAGTAGCGCAACGCCCCTCGAAAACATGTTCGGCATCGACTATTTACGCTGTTGTTGCATGCAACAGCGTTTCATGCACTGTTGAGGCATGGGTACATCATCGACACGGCGAGCCAGCGAATACCGCCAACGTATGCGTGAACGCGGGTATCGCCCAGTGCAAGTGTGGGTTGCCCGACGTTCGGTCGTCACGGTTTGCTGCGGAGGCACACCGAGAAGCGCTGGCGCTGGCCGAAGCCGACCGGCGCAGCGATGACATGGACTTCGTCGAGGCGATCTCCGACCTGACCGATCAGGAGTGAACCGTCGCGAGCTGTGGACCGTCTCGTGGGGTGTCTGTGCCGCCAAACCTCGCCCGGCGCTCATCATTCAAGACAACCTGTTCTCCGCCACCGAATCAGTCGTCGTCATCCCACTAACCACGACTGTGGCTGACGCGACCGTAGCGCGAATCGCGATACCGACGACCACCGGAATCGCTCAGCCCAGCTACGCCATGATCGACAAGATCACCACAGTCCGCCGGTCCAACCTCGGACAGCGGGTCGGTCGCGTATCCGCCGCGCTAACGGCGGACATTGAACGGTCGCTCATGGTGTTTCTCGGCCTAGCCTCTTGAGCGGTGGTCCGGGATGCTGGTTGGGTGGGGCGGCCGGCCGACTTCGCATCGAGCTACGCCAGCGGCTTACCTGGTCGCGGCAAGCGCGGCCAGCTCGGTGAATTGGCTGATCCCGCTGCTTTCTCGACCGTCCACTCCACGCCGGTCTCCTGGCACCCCGCGGTTTAGTATAGGCCAAACACCAGCGCCACAACGGAAGGGCATATGCCAAGGTCCCGAGACATACTGCAGCGCTTCCGGTCCGCCGGGACGCCTGGGGCGGCCACGGCGACCGGTGTCCCGGCAGACCGGGTGGCCGAGATGTCGGCCGAGCTCGAGCCAGTCCTCGCACAGCTCATTATTGTGCAGGAAGAAGTCTCGCGGATCCGTGCCGAGGCGCAGCGTGAAGCCGAGCGACGGCGGCAGGCCGCGGCGGAGCAGGCCAGTGCTCGTGTCGCCGCCGCTCACCGGCAAGCGGCGGCCGAACGCGCAGACGCCGCCCTTCGCCTCGCCCGGCATGTCGAGGAGGAGACTGCGGCGACTCTGGCTGCCGCCGAGGTGGATGCCATGGCTGTGCGCCGCCGCGCCGCGGAAAAGATGCCGTCGTACGTCGAGCGTGTCGTATCGGCGACAAGGGCCGCGCTGGACACCTCAGAGGAACACGGTTCGTGAGCTCGCCCTGGGTTGCGGGCGTGGTCCGCGCCAAGGCACTGGCCAGACGACGCCTGGGTGCGGCCGGGGCGCGTGAGGTTGCGACGTCACCGGGACTCAGTGAGGCGCTGGCCGCGCTGGCTTCGTCGTCGTACGGACACGATGTGCGCTCAGGTCAGAGTCTGGGCGCCGCCCAGCACGCGGTCGCCGCCTCGTTGCTGTGGAACATGCGGGTGCTTGCGGGGTGGCTTCCGCGTGGGCATGCGGACGTCGTGCGCCTCTTCGCGGCGGGTTTCGAGGTGGCCAACTTCGATGAGCACCTCTCGACGCTGCAACGCTTGTCGACACCGCAGGGCGTGCCCACAGATCCGCCCTACTCGCTCGGGATGCTCGACACCTCGTGGTCGCGACTGTCTTCGGCGACCGCACTCACCGGGATCGCGGAGGTGCTAGAAACGTCGCGCTGGCAGCTGCGTGGGTGCAGAACACCGCGCGAGCTTGCTCTCGGACTTCGCCTGGCCTGGGCCGATGCCGTGATCGCGGATGTGCCCGAGGCTGCCGGGTGGGCGCGGGCCGGCGCGGCGCTGCTCGTGCTCAAGGAGGTCGCCCTCGAGGACCAAAGGCTCACGGAGCCTCTGGCGCTGCGCGCGTCGTACGTGTTGGGACCGGCATTCGTCGGTGCGTTGTCCGCCCGCCCGGTCGACCTGGCGGGGCTGCGCGACGACCTCCCGTATGGTGCCCGGTGGGTGCTCGACGGCCTCGATCAGAGTCAGGACCTCTGGCGCGGGGAGGCCGCGTGGTGGCATCGGGTCGAGCGGGACGGGTTCGCCTTGCTGCGCGGTTCCGGCTACGACCGGAAACCGGTGGTCGGTGCCCTCGCGGTGTTGGCCGTGGACGCCTGGCGGGTTCGGGCAGCGCTGGAAACAGCGGCGCGTGGTGGCGCAGGACCGACACTGGAGGCCTTCGATGGGGTGGCGTGAGGCCACTGCACCGGTGCGCATGCAGCGGGTGGCTCTCGTGTGCCCCAGGGCGGTCCTGCGCGACATGCTCGTGCTCGTTGCCGACGCCGGCGTCGTCGAGATCGATCGCACGACCTCGGGACGCAACGCCGGCGGGGCCGGAAGCGAGGCCGCGCGCAGACTCCTCGGCGTGCGCCCTGGTGGATCGCCGGATCCGTGTTTGAGCGCCACCACACCTGACCTGGTTGACCTCGAGCGTGACGGCCGGGACGATCTGCTCGCAGGGGAGGCCGAACTCGTGTCGCTCGCCGACGACGCCGTCGTTCGCCACGAGATCGCCGCTCTGGCCGGCTGGGTTCCAACCTTGGAGTTACCGCACCTGACCAGCCGACTGGCGGATGTCGGTGCTGGCGTCGTGCCGATCCCGTCACCGCGTGGGGTGGACCCCCCGACGTTGCTGCACCCCGGAAAGGGCTTGCGGCAATCGTTCACGCCGCTGGTCGAGACGTACGGGACGGTGCCCTACGCCGACGTCGACCCCAGCGTGCTGGCCGGTATTGCGTATGTGCTGATGTTCGGAATGATGTTCGGGGACGCCGGACACGGTGCCCTGCTCGTCGTTCTCGGGTTCCTGATGCGTGCCAGAAGACCCCGCGCGCTTGCCCGGTTCCACAAGGTCTGGCCATTCGTCGTCGGGTCCGGGCTGGCCGCGATCGTGTTCGGGCTGCTCTACGGGGAGTTCTTCGGGCCCACCGGAGTGGTTCCTGTGCTGTGGCTGGCCCCGCTCGACGAACCCGTCACGTTGATGGCTGTCGCGTTGGGTGCGGGCGCGGTGTTTCTTGCCGGTGCCCAGATCATCGGCACGGTCAACCGCTGGCGCGAGGGGGGGTGGCCGCTGGCACTGAGTGCCCCCTCCGGAATCGCCGGTGCCGCCCTTCTGGGCGGGCTGGGCCTCATCGTGCTCGGCGCGAACGGCCGTCTCGGGTGGGTCATTGTGGCCGGCGCCCTCGTCATGGCGGGCGGCGTCGCCCTGGCGTACATCGGATTTCTGGCCGCGGCCGGTGGCGGCGGTGCGGGCATCGCCCAAGCCTCCGTCGAAGTGTTCGACGCCGTGATACGGGTCGGCGCCAACCTGGTCTCCTTCACCCGCCTGGCAGCATTCGGTCTCACCCACGCAGCACTGGGAAAGATCGTGTGGGACGGCACGGCCGGGCTGTGGCGGTCGGGTGGCGTCCTGGTGGCCGCTGCTGTCCTCGTCTTCGTCCTCGGGAATGTGCTCGCTTTCGGCCTCGAGGCACTCGTTGCCGGGGTGCAGGCTCTGCGTCTGGAGTACTACGAGCTGTTCTCCCGGATTTTCACCGGCGAGGGCCGTCCGTTTCGACCCTGGCACGTCGCCACCGATCGCACCGGTGAACTCCTGTCCACCAACAGCTCGGCACCATTCGGCGCCACTATCGGGAGAAAACCATGATGATCTGGTTTCTTGCACTGCCCGTCCTCGTCGCCGCGTTCGCCGCGACTCGTCAGCTGCTGAGGCGTCGGGATCGGACCGCCGTGCGAATCCTCGTCGGCCTCAATGCCTTTGTGTTCGTCGGCGCGCTCGCGGCGCTCGCTCTTATCGCCACCGCCGGCACCGGGGCGGCCGAGGTGACCACGACCGTGGCGCAGGAGGGCGGGTCCGGGTCCTCGTCGTCGGCCGCGCTGCTCGGCGCCGCCATCGCCGTGGCGGGCTCCTCCCTCGGGGCTGCCTTCGCCGTGGCCTACACCGGTGCCGCCGCATTGGCGGCGATGAGTGAGAGGCCCGAGTTGTTCGGCCGCGCGATGGTCATCGTCGGACTGGCCGAGGGAATTGCGATCTACGGCCTCATCGTCGCGATCATCCTGATCGGCAAAGGGTGACTGATATGGGACGTGTCGCGGTCATCGGCGAGGAAACCGCGGTGTCCGGTTACGCACTCGCCGGCGTCCTCGTCCTGCCGGCCGAGGGCGACGACGCGGTCCACGGCGCCTGGAGCAGCCTACCCGACGACATCCAGGTCGTCATTTTGACTTCTCGGGCGGCCCGCATCCTGGGTAGTGCCCGCACAGCGAAGCTGCTCCCGTTCACGGTGGTCATGCCATCGTAACCGCTGCCGCGGCGCCTGAGTTGGCCGATCCTCTCGCCCCCGTCCGAGAGGAGCTGTTGGCACGGGCGCGAGCGGAGGCCGAACGCGTGGTCGCAGAGGCCGATGCCGACGCCGACGCGACCCTGGCGGCGGCGCAGCGCGAAGCCGACGCAATCCGCGGCGTAGCTCGCGCAGAGGGGGAATCCGACGCCGCAGCGGTGCTCGCTGCGGAGCGTGCGCGGGTTCGACGCCAGGCCCGGACGGTCGTACTGGCCGCGCAACGGGAGGCCTACGACGAGCTGCGTTCCCAGGTCGTGCATGCGTTGTCCGCCCTACGGGACGACCCCGGTTATGGACCGTGGCGGGACCGTCTCGCCGGGCATGCCCGAACGGTGCTCGGGACCGACGCCGTGGTGAGCGAGCCCCCCGAAGGTGGGGTGCTCGCCGAGATGAACGGTCGGCGAGCGCTGTACACCCTGATGGGCCTCGCCGACCACGTGATCGACACGATGGGCGCGGACGTTGAAGGGCTCTGGTCGTCGTGAGCGCGGAGGTGTCCCGGGTATCAGGCTCGCTGGTCGAGCTCGAGGGTCTGGCCGGCGTGGCGATGTATGACGTTGTGCTGCTCGGTGAGCAGCAGCTGCCGGGAGAAGTCGTTGCCATCACCGATCGTCGGATCACCGTCCAGGCGTATGAGGACACCGGCGGCTTGGCCCCGGGTGCCGCAGTCGTTTCCCGCGGCGCACCACTTTCGGCCGAACTGGGCCCGGGGCTTCTGGGCTCGGTGTTCGACGGTCTGCTGCGCCCGTTGTCCGAGGCCGGAACCTGGCTGGTTCCGGGCGCGGCACCTGCAGCCGGCACCGACCGACGCTGGCAGTTCACTCCCTCGGTCGCCGAAGGCGCGATCGTGTCGGAGGGTGACGAGCTTGGATCGATCGGCGGCGACACTCCGTTGCCGCTGCGGATCCTGGTCCCTGCGGGCACGGCCGGTGTGGTGCAGCACATCGCGACGGCGGGCAGCTGTGCCGCGGATGCGGTGGCCGCGACGGTTGCCGGGGTCGACGTTCGGCTCACCAGCCTGTGGCCGGTCCGGCGTCCGCGGCCGTATCGCGAACGCCTCACCGCTGCCGAGGGCCTGCACACCGGGCAGCGGGTCCTCGACCTGCTGTATCCGGTGGCCCGCGGCAGCAGTGCCGCCGTGCCGGGTGGATTCGGTACCGGCAAGACGATGCTGTTGCAGCAGATCGCCAAGTGGTGCGACGCCGACGTGATCGTGTACGTCGGGTGCGGCGAGCGCGGCAACGAGATGGCCGATGTGGTCGCCGAGCTCAGTGCCCTCGAGGACCCTCGCACCGGCGATCCGCTCAGTCGCCGCACGGTGATCATCGCGAACACCTCGAACATGCCCATGATGGCCCGTGAGGCCAGCATCTACACCGGTGTCACCGTTGCCGAGTACTTCCGGGACATGGGGTATCACGTCGTGCTCATTGCGGACTCGACCTCGCGCTGGGCGGAGGCGCTGCGGGAGTTCGCGTCTCGGACCGGGGCCTTGCCGGCGGAGGAGGGGTATCCCGCGAGTCTTGCGTCGGCGATGGCGGCCTTTTACGAACGGGCCGGGCATGTGGTCACTCTCGGCGGGCGCCGAGGGTCGGTCACCATCGTCGGTGCGGTCTCGCCCCCGGGCGGGGACATGACCGAACCGGTGACCGCGCACACGCAGCGGTTCGTCCGATCGGTGTGGATGCTCGACCGGGACCTGGCCTACGCGCGGCACTATCCGGCGGTTGCGTGGTCGGGATCGTTCTCGCGCGACGCCGACGCGCTGGGCGCCTGGCATACGCGGAAGGGAGATCCGGCATGGGCTCACCGCCGAGAACGGGTCAGCGCGTTGCTCTCGGACGCCGATCGGCTAGGCGCCCTCGCCGATCTGGTCGGCATCGGAGCGATGCCGGGTGCCGAGCGCGTGGTCATGCTGGCCGGGCGGCTGCTGCGCGAGGGGGTGCTGCAACAGAGTGCGCTGAGCCCGAACGACGTCTTCTGTTCCGCGGCCAAGGGTGCGGCGCTGCTCGAGGCCGTCCTCACCGTCATCGACCGGTGTGACGCGCTCGTCGAGTCGGGGGTACCCGCCACGGCGATCGAGGAGACGGACTTCGGCAGCGTGCTGCGCGCTGCGCAGGAAACCGGCCCCGAGGACTTCCAGGGGGTCCAGGAGCATCTGGACGCCGTGCTGACTCGACTCGGGAAGCTGTCATGAGTGCGAATTCCATCGTGCCGGCCGCGACGTTCGGCGCGCTCGAGTACACGGATGTGGCCGAGCTGCGAGGGCCGCTGCTCGTGGTCCGCGGCGTGTCGGGCGTGGGCTGGGACGAGTCCGCGCGCGTCGAGCTGGGTTCTGGGGAGGTACGGAACGGGCTCGTCCTCGAGGTCGACCGCGACCTGGCGGTCGTCCAGATGCTCGAGGGAACCGAGGGTATCCGGCCCGCCGACACCCGCGTCCGCTTCGCCGGGGAGACCCTACACATCCCGGTGGGACCCGGCTGGCTCGGACGGGTCTGCAACGGCAGGGGAGAACCCGTCGACGGGGGGCCACCGATCTTCGGTGTGCGGCGGGCTCCTGTCTCGGGTTTCCCGCTCAACCCAACGCACCGCGAGCCGCCGGCTGAGCCGGTCATCACGGGGGTCTCGGCCGTCGACGCGCTGACCACGGTGGTGCGGGGACAGAAGCTGCCGGTGTTCTCGATTGCCGGGTTGCCGCATCTCGAGCTCGCGACTCAGGTGGCCGCGCAGTCCACCGCGGGTGATGCGCCGTTCTCGGTCGTCTTCGCGGGCATGGGCCTGACCCACCTCGACACGGCCGCTGTGCGAGACGCGCTCGAGGCGCGCTCGGCCGCCGGCGAGCTGGTGTTGTTGCTCAACACGGCGGACGACCCTGTGGTCGAACGGATTCTGACGCCCCGGCTCGCGCTCACGGTCGCCGAGTATCTCGCTTTCGACATGGGCCGGCACGTGCTCGTCGTGATGGCTGACATGACGTCCTACGCGGAGGCGCTGCGGGAGGTGTCCGCGGCACGAGGTGAGATACCCGGCCGCCGGGCGTATCCGGGCTACCTCTTCAGCGACCTCGCCTCGCTCTACGAGCGGTGCGGCCGCATCCGTGGCGTGCCCGGGTCGGTCACCGTGCTTCCCGTGTTGACGATGCCCGCCGGGGACATCACCCATCCGGTTCCGGACCTCACCGGATACATCACCGAAGGCCAGATCGTCCTCTCGGCCACCATGCAGGACGCCGGCATCTACCCGCCCGTGGAGCCACTGAACTCCCTGTCCAGACTCATGCGCAAAGGTGCGGGCCCAGCACGGACCCGGGAGGATCACCTCGACGTGGCCGCTCAGGTCCTGGCATCGTTGGCCCGGGCCCGGCAAGCGCGTGAGCTCGCCGAGTTGGTGGGCGAGGACGCGCTCAGCGCCACCGACCGCTCGTATCTATCCTTCCAACAAGCGGTGGAACAGCGCCTGCTCAACCAGCGTCGCGACGAGTCGCGGACACTCGACGAGACACTCGACCGCGCCTGGGAGGCGCTGCGTGTTCTTCCGCGCCGGGAGCTCACGATGCTTCCGAACGCTGTGCTCGACGCCCGGTACGCCGAGCCCTCCGCGGGGCCGTGAGCGCGATGGCCAAGCTCATGCACATGCCCCCCGGACGAGCCGGTCGCCTGTGGCTCCAACATCGGCTCACCACCGCGCAGCACGGCGCGGATCTGCTCGACCACAAGCTACGCATCCTGCGTACCGAACGGGAACAACTCGCGCTGCAACAGGACAGGATGGCCGCCGAGTGGGAGTCCGCGAGCCGCGAGGCGGACATGTGGCTGTTGCGTGGAGTTCTGCTCGGCGGGCAGCGGTCGGTCAGGCTCGCCGCCGTACCGGCGCCCGCTGAGGTCCGCATCTGCTGGGAGCAGTCGATGGGAGTGCGCTATCCGGCCGAGGCCACCTGCACCGTGCCGGACCCCTCGCCGGACGCACCGCCCCCCAGCAACGCCGCACTGGTCGCGGCACGTGACTGCTATCGACGCGCGGTACAGGCCGCCGTCCAGCAGGCAACCATCGAGACGGCAGTACGTGTTCTCGAGGCGCAAGAGACTGCCACTCGTCGCCGACTCCGCGCCATCGAAGACCGGTGGATACCCCGCTTGCAGCAGGCCCTGGCCGAACTGCAATTCAAGCTCGAGGAAGACGAGCACAACGACGCCGTGCGATTGCGCTGGGCGGCCGGCAATCGCACCGGCGACGAGCGAAGCCGGAGCAGCAGAGGAACGCCATGACAGAGCCCATGCTCTACAAGATCCTCGTCGCCGTCGACGACTCACCGGCCGCCTTGGCCGCGGCCCGCGCCGCAGTCGAGATCGCGGCGCGCACCGGCGCGCACCTTCGTTTCGTGCACGTCACCAGCGACGGTGAAATCGTCCGCGCGCTCGCCGGCATGGGACGTGACAGCGAGCTGGCAACCAGACGCAACAAAGCTGCGGAATCACTCCTGCAACATGTCGGTGCCGAAGCCCAATCGGCGGGCGTGCGAGCCGAGACGACACACCTCGAAGGTGACCCGGCCGCGCTTCTGCTGACGGAGGCGAGCAATTGGGGCGCCGACCTCCTCGTCATCGGCCGATCCGATGTGCGGGGAGCCGGCCGACCCTACGTCGGCACGGTCACCCGGAAGGTTCTCGAGCTGGTCGACACTCCGGTCTTGGTCGTCCCGCGCCCGATATGACGTTCTGCCGTCGCCTGCCCTGCCGATGGCGCTGAAAACCGCCTGTCATAGGCCCCAGCCGCACAAGGAAGTCGCCATGTGGTTCCGCCTAAGCTAAGCCTCGATCCACTCCCGGCGATCTGTGGTTCCCCCGAAATCGTGGAGGGTTTCCTATGCCGCTTCCGGCTTGGTCTTGGATTCCCTGATCTCGTAGTTGACGGGCGATAGCCCGTCGGCGGCGCTGTGCCGGCGTTGGTGATTGTAGAAGGTGTAGCACCAGT
>NZ_DASQEU010000044.1:0-120076 GCF_035633495.1 Mycobacterium sp.
GTGCCTTGGATCGGTGATCGTCGTGCGTGGAACCGGTCGGCGCGGAACAACTCCTCGTTTCAACCCACCGAGCCTTCCATCTGCAATTCGATCAGCCGGTTCAGTTCGACGGCATATTCCATCGGCAACTCCTTGACCAGCGGCTCGATAAAGCCGCTGACGATCATGGTGCTGGCTTCGGACTCGGATAATCCGCGGCTCATCAGGTAGAACAGTTGCTCCTCACCGATCCGCGAAACACTGGCCTCGTGGCCGACGGACGCGTCCTGTTCGGCAACTTCGATATACGGGTACGTGTCGCTGCGGCTGCGGGAGTCGAGAATCAAGGCGTCGCAAACCACCTTGCACTTGGCGTGCTTGGCGCCCTGCTCCACCTTGACCAGCCCGCGGTAGCTGCTGCGGCCGCCGTTTTTGGAGATCGACTTGGAGACGATCTGCCCGGTGGTGTGCGGAGCACAAAACACCAGTTTTGCGCCGGCGTCCTGGTGCTGGCCCTTCCCGGAAAAGGCGATCGACAGGATCTCGCCCCGGGCTCCGGGTTCCATCAGGTACACGGCGGGGTACTTCATGGTCAGGCGGCTGCCCAGGTTTCCGTCGACCCATTCCATGGTGGCATCGCGGTACGCCATGGCCCGCTTGGTCACCAGGTTGTAGATGTTGTTGGCCCAATTCGGGATCGTCGTATAGCGGCAACGCGCGCCCCGTTTGACGATGATTTCCACGACCGCCGAATGCAGGCTCTCGGTGCTGTACATGGGCGCCGTACAGCCTTCCACGTAATGGATCGAGGCTCCCTCGTCGACGATGATCAACGTGCGTTCAAACTGGCCCATGCTCTCGGCGTTGATGCGAAAGTAGGCCTGCAGCGGGAAGTCGATCTTCACGCCGGGGGGCACGTAGATGAACGAGCCGCCCGACCACACCGCCGTGTTGAGCGCGGAGAACTTGTTGTCTCCGGCCGGGATCACGGTGCCGAAGTACTCCTTGAACAGCTCCGGGTGTTCCTTGAGCGCGGAGTCGGTGTCCAGGAAGATGACGCCGAGCGCCTCCAGGTCCTCCCTGATCGAGTGGTAGACGACCTCCGACTCGTACTGCGCGGCGACACCTGAGACCAGTCGCTGCTTCTCGGCCTCGGGGATGCCGAGTCGGTCGTAGGTGTTCTTGATGTCGGCGGGCAGGTCATCCCACGTGGCGGCCTGCTTCTCGCTGGACCGGACGAAGTACTTGATGTTGTCGAAGTGGATGCCCTCGAGGTTGGAACCCCAGTTGGGCATCGGCTTCTTGTCGAACGTGCGCAGCGCCTTGAGCCGCATGTCGAGCATCCACTGGGGCTCGCTCTTCTTGGCCGAGATGTCCCGCACCACGGCCTCGGACAGGCCACGCTGCGCGCTGGCGCCCGCGACGTCGGAATCCGACCAGCCGTAGCCGTACGTTCCCAGCGAGGCAATGGTTTCCTCTTGGGTCAAAGCCTCCGGTGTGGTCGTCATCGTGACGCTCCTTGATTCTGGTTGGCGGGGGTGGGTTCGACGCGGGCCGTGCGCCGGGCGGGCTCGGAGATGAGCGGAACGTGCGTGGTGCATGCGCAGTCGCCGTTGACTATGGTCGCCAGCCTCTGCACGTGAGTACCCAGGATGTCGGCGAAGGCCTCTTGTTCGGCCTCGCACAGCTCGGGAAATTCCTCCGCGACGTGCGATACCGGGCAGTGGTGCTGGCAGATCTGGACGCCGTCGATCGGACCGGTCACCCGCGTCGTGGTCGTGGCGTACCCGGCCCCCGTGAGCGCTACGGCGACACGGTCGGCAGCGGTCGCGACGTCACCCTTGGTCTTGCTGCCCTCGACTCCGGACAGGATGGTGTCGATCCGCCGCCGCGCAAAGGCGCGAATGGCGCTGTCGCCGCCGACCTCGCGCAGCTGACGCATGGCGGCCACGGCCAGGTCGTCGTAGGCGTGGTCGAGCTTCGCCCGTCCTGCGGCGGTGAGCCGGTACCGCTTCGCGGGGCGACCCCGCCCGTTGTGCTGCCACGACGCCGCAGCGTTCGCTTCGGCATCGCCGCCATCGACCAGAGCATCCAGGTGCCTGCGCACACCGGCAGCCGAGATACCCAGGCGATCGCCGATCTCACCGGCCGTCGTAGGACCTTCGAGCAGCAGTTGAACGATCGCGCTTCGGGTGTGGCCGTCAGAGGTCGACGCGACACTGTTCGCGCCCACGGCCTTCGGACTTATTTTCACAACACCATTGTGACGGAATTCGGCAAACGGGTCTAGCAAGGCAACCCTTAGATAGCCGACTTACTACGCTGCGTCTATGGCCGCCCGCCGTCCGTCGCTGAGCACTGCCGTCGCGCGGTGGCATGCCGACGAGACGACGGTCGGCTCGCCATTGATCGCCTCCGAGGTCGCATTGCTGCGCCGCACCCGGGTGTTCGGCGCGACCGGCACGGTGCTGATGGCCATCGGCGCCCTTGGCGCAGGCGCCAGGCCGGTCGTGCAGGATCCGACGTTCGGGGTGCGGCTGCTCAATCTTCCGTCGCGCATCCAGACCGTGTCACTGACCATGACGACGACGGGCGCGGTCATGATGGCGCTCGCCTGGCTGATGCTCGGACGCTTCGCGCTGGGAAGTCGGCGCATGTCACGCAGCCAGTTGGACCGCACATTGCTGCTGTGGGCGCTGCCGTTGCTCGTCGCACCTCCGATGTACAGCAAGGACGTCTACTCATATCTCGCGCAGAGCCAGATCGCACGCCTCGGACTCGACCCCTACCGCGTCGGACCGGCGCCCGGCCTCGGGCTCGACCACGTCTTCACGCTGTCGGTGCCGAGCCTCTGGCGCGAGACACCCGCGCCGTACGGCCCGCTGTTCCTGTGGATCGGCCGCGGCATCTCCGAGATCACCGGTGACAACATCGTCGCCGCAGTCCTGCTCCACCGCATCGTCGTGCTCCTGGGCGTCGGGTTGATCGTCTGGGCCACGCCACGGCTGGCACGCCGGTGCGGGGTGGCCGAGGTCAGCGCCCTGTGGCTGGGCCCCTGCAACCCGCTGCTGTTCATGCACCTCGTCGCCGGGATCCACAACGAGGCCCTGATGCTGGGCCTGATGCTGACGGGCACCGAGTTCGCCCTCCGCGCGATCAGCCGTACTCGCGACAACTACCCGGCGGGCGCGCTGGTGCCGCGGCCACTGCACCGACCCCGCGGCCGTGAGGAGTGGGCGCGATGGATGCCGTTGGCCATGCTGGTCGCCGGCACGGTGCTGATCACCCTGTCGTCGCAGGTGAAGCTGCCGTCCCTGCTGGCGGTGGGGTTCGTGGCGATGGCTCTGGCGTGCAAGTGGGGAGGCACGTTCCGCGCGTTCGTCACGGCAGGCGGTCTGGTGTCGGCGATCGCGCTCGCGGTGACGGTGCTCATCGGTTGGGCCAGCGGGCTGGGCTTCGGCTGGTTGTTCACCCTCGGCACCGCGAATGTCGTGCGGTCGTGGATGTCTCCGCCGACGCTCGTCGCCCTGGGTACCGGCCAGGTAGGCAACCTCCTCGGACTGGGCGACCACACCACCGCTGTGCTCGGGCTCACCCGCGCCATGGGTGTGATCATCATCGCAATCCTGGTCACCTGGCTGCTGCTGGCCGTGTTGCGCGGGCGCCTGCACCCCATCGGCGGCCTCGGCGTCGCGCTGGGCGCCACGGTGCTGCTGTTTCCCGTGGTGCAGCCGTGGTATCTGCTGTGGGCGATCATTCCCCTGGCGACGTGGGCGACACGACCCGGATTCCGCGGCACGAGCATCGTGATCACGCTGATCGTCGGCATATTCGGACCGACGGCGAACGGCGACCGGTTCGCGCTCTTCCAGATCCTCGACGCGACGATCGCCAGCACGATCATCGTGCTGATCCTCATCGCGATCACCTACAACCGCCTGCCGTGGCGACCGGTGTCCGACTCGAACGAAGCCGAGGAGACGGAGTCTCCGCCACCGGCCACCAAGACCGACGCCTACGCTGAGTCACCGTGACCTCCCGTTCCGATACCCCCGTGAGACTACGGGGAGTGAGCAAGCGGTATGGGTCGACGACCGCCGTCGACGGACTCGACCTCGAGGTCCACGAAGCCGAAGTGCTGGCCCTGCTCGGGCCCAACGGCGCGGGCAAGACCACGACCGTCGAGATGTGCGAGGGATTCCTCAAACCCGACTCGGGAACGATCGAGATCCTCGGACTCGACCCGTTCGTCGACAACGCGCGACTTCGCGAACGCATTGGCGTGATGCTGCAGGGCGGCGGCGGCTATCCCGCGGCGCGCGCAGGCGAGATGCTCGACCTCGTCGCCGCGTACTCGGCCGACCCGCTGGACCCCAAGTGGTTGATGGCGACCCTCGGCCTCACGGAGGCGGCCAGGACCACTTACCGCAGGCTGTCAGGTGGCCAGCAGCAACGGCTCGCACTCGCGTGCGCCGTGGTCGGGCGCCCGGAACTGGTGTTCCTCGACGAGCCCACCGCGGGCATGGACGCCCACGCGCGCATCGTGGTGTGGGACCTGATCGACGGCCTGCGGCGCGACGGCGTCACCGTCGTCCTCACCACGCACCAGCTCACCGAAGCGGAGCAACTCGCGGACCATCTGGTGATCATCGACCACGGTGTCGCCGTGGCCAAGGGCACGCCCGCGGAGCTGATGGGCAGGGGCGCGGAGAATCAGCTGAGATTCTCCGCCCCGCCGAAACTCGATCTCTCGCTTCTGATTTCGGCGCTTCCGGAGACTTACCAGGCCAGCGAGGTCGGTTCCGGCGAGTACCTCGTCGAGGGTGAGATCGACCCGCAGGTGCTGGCCACCGTCACCGCCTGGTGTGCGCGGCTGGACGTGCTGGCCACCGACATGCGCGTCGAACAGCGCAGCCTCGAGGACGTGTTCCTCGACATCACCGGGCGGGAGTTGCGGCCGTGACCAATCGCTTCGAGCCGGGGACGTTCGCGCCCGACCCGCGTCCGGCGACCGTGCCGCACATGCTGGCCGCTCAGTTCCGCCTCGAACTCAAGCTCCTGCTGCGCAACGGCGAGCAATTGCTGCTGACGATGTTCATCCCCATCACCCTGCTGGTCGGGCTCGTGCTCATGCCGCTGGGCTCGTTCGGGCCCAACCGGGCGGCTACCTTCGTGCCCGCCATCATGGCGCTGGCGGTCATCTCGACGGCCTTCACCGGGCAGGCCATCGCGGTGGCGTTCGACCGTCGTTACGGCGCGTTGAAGCGGCTCGGGGCGACGGCGCTGCCGGTGTGGGGCATCATCGCGGGCAAGTCGCTCGCCGTCGTCACCGTGGTCTTCCTGCAGTCGATTCTGTTGGGTGCCATCGGTTTTGCACTCGGCTGGCGCCCCGCGATCGCGGGCTTGGCCCTCGGTGCACTGATCATCGCACTGGGTACGGCCGGCTTCACCGCGCTCGGTCTGCTGCTGGGCGGCACGCTGCGGGCCGAGATCGTTCTTGCGGTCGCCAACCTCCTGTGGTTCGTATTCGCCGGGGTGGGCGCGCTCACGCTCGAAGGTGACCTCGAGGGCGGCATGGTCTCCGACACCGCACGGTTCGTGGCGCGGTTGACTCCTTCCGGGGCTCTGACCGAGGCGCTCACCCAGGCCTTGACGGTGTCCGTGGACTGGTTCGGCGTCGCCGTGCTGGCCGCCTGGGGCGCGCTGGCCGGGCTATGCGCGTTGCGCTGGTTCCGCTTCACGTGACAAGCACCCCCTACTACGTCACGTAGTTACAGCTGCTCTACGATCGGGCGATGGCCGTCGGACGCTTCCTGATGCGGCTCGTCGACGTGCTCCCGCTGCCCAGCCTGCGAACGCAACGGATCATCGCGGCGGCGGTCATCCTGACTCAGGGCGGCATCGCCGTCACCGGCGCGATCGTCCGCGTCACCGCCTCGGGGCTGGGCTGTCCGACTTGGCCACAGTGCTTCCCGGGCAGCTTCACTCCCGTCCCGGTGGCCGAGGTTCCGATCGTCCACCAGGCCGTCGAGTTCGGCAACCGATTGATCACCTTCCTCGTCGTCCTCACGGCGGCCCTGGCCGTGCTCGCCGTGACCCGTGCACGTCGCCGCCGCGAAGTGCTCGTCTACGCCTGGCTGATGCCGGCATCCACGGTGGCGCAAGCCGTGATCGGCGGGATCACGGTCCTTACCGGACTGCTGTGGTGGACGGTGGCGATCCACCTGCTGGTGTCCATGACGATGGTCTGGTTGTCGGTTCTGCTGTTCGTCAAGATCGGCGAACCCGACGAGGGCGTCCCAGAACTCCTGGTGCCGAACCCCTTGCGCCAGTTGACCGTTCTCAGCGGTATGGCGCTCGCAGTCGTTCTCGTCACCGGCACGATGGTGACCGGCGCCGGGCCCCATGCCGGTGACAAGAGCGTCGACGCGCCGGTGCCGAGGCTGGGTCTGGACATCATCACGCTGGTCTACCGGCACTCGTCGCTGGTGGCCGCGTATCTCTCTCTGCTGATCGGCCTCGGCTTCGCCTTGCTCGCCGTGCGTGCGCCGCGGCCGGTGACACTGCGACTGGTCGCCGTGCTCGTGCTGGTCGCGCTGCAGGGCATTGTCGGGACGGTGCAGTTCTACACCGGTGTGCCGGCAGTCCTGGTGGCGGTGCACGTCGCCGGTGCGGCTGCCTGCACGGCGGCGACGTCGGCGCTATGGGCGTCGATGCGACAGCGGGCCGAGCCCGAGCCGATCCAGGGCTGACTCGACGCCGAGGGCGAACTCGCGTTGCTGCGTCGCGCGGGTGACGTCGTCGAGTTGGCGCCAGCCCAGCGAGGGTTCGACGAGTTCGAGTTCCAGCAGCCGTGGGTCGTCCGGACCCCCGATGACGTCGACGCGGGCATACAGCAAATCGCCGACGTCGAGGCCCAGCTTCGCCGACGCAGCGGTCAGCGCAGCGTGCCCGACGTCCCACAGCTCGAAGTCGGGTTCGGCGGGTTGCAGGGTTTCCTCGGCATAGGTGCCGGATTCGTCGAGCGCCGCCAGTTCGCCAGGCGGCGGCAGCAGCGGCCCCTTGTTGAACGCATGCGACTGGCGGCCGCCGATGAACACCAGTGCGGTCTCGCCGTCCACGATCCGCGGGTCGTAGGGCTGCACCAACGCGGTCAGACCTTCGGCCTGCAGCGCCAGCGCATGCTCGCGCGCCAGGTCGGCATCGGTGAAGCGATGCACACCAACGGATCCCGCACCGATCGCGGGCTTGACCACGACCTCGCCGCCCGGGATGCGTACCTTCGCCCCCGGAGCGAAGAACGCACTCGGCACCGTCGGCACGCCCGCTGCCGCGAGATCGGCCAGGTATCGCTTGTCGGTGTTCCATGCCACCACGGCAGGAGCGTTGACGAGGTTGTGGACCCGACGGGTCCAGGCGAGGAACTCGTCGAGCCGCTCGGTGTAGTCCCACGTCGCACGAAGGATGACGAGGTCGGCCTCGAGGGTCGCGGGGTCGTCCCACGACAGCCAGCGGGCGTGCAGACCCCGCGACCGCAGCGCGGGAATCAGGCCTGCATCGTCACCGTCGCCCTCGACCAGGGCGCTGCAACCTGCAAGGACGATGCGGGGATGACGAACGTCGGGCCGTGCGAGCTTCACGTTGGAATGATAGGTGGCATGTACGCGATCGAAGTGACCGAAACCGGCGGCCCTGAAGTCCTCACCTACGTCGAGAAGCCCGAGCCGGTGCCGGGCCCGGGCAAGGTGCTGATCAAGGCCGACGCCATCGGCGTCAACTTCATCGACACGTATTTCAGATCGGGTCAGTATCCGCGCGAGCTGCCCTTCGTCGTCGGCACCGAGGTCTGCGGCACGGTCGCCGCCGTCGGCGACGACGTCGCGGCCCTCAACGTCGGCGATCGGGTGGTCACTGCACAAGCCGACGGTGCCTATGCCGAATACTGCGTCGCACCTGCCGATTTCGTGGCCTACGTGCCCGATGCCGTCCCCGCCGAGGTCGCGGCGTCGTCGCTGCTCAAGGGGATGACCGCGCACTACCTGCTCAAGTCGGTCTATCCAGTGCAGCAGGGCGACACGGTCCTGGTTCACGCGGGCGCAGGCGGCGTCGGACTCATCCTCACGCAGTGGGCGACCAGCCTGGCGGTCAAGGTGATCTCCACCGTTTCCACCACCGCGAAGGCCGAACTGTCCCGGCAGGCGGGTGCCGTGGAAGTGCTCGACTATCCGGAGGACCCAGCAGAGTTCGGTGCCAGGATCCGCGAGCTCACCGGCGGGCGGGGCGTCTCGGCCGTGTACGACGGCGTCGGGGCGTCGACGTTCGACGCCAGCCTGGCCAGCTTGGCTCTACGCGGCACGCTCGCCTTGTTCGGCGCGTCCAGCGGACCCGTTCCCCCGTTCGACCCGCAACGTCTGAACAGCGCAGGCTCGCTGTTCCTGACCCGACCCACGCTGGCGCACTACACGCGTACACCCGACGAATTCTCATGGCGTGCTGGCGAACTCCTCGACGCCATCGCAACGGAGGCCATCTCGGTCACGGTCAGCGAGCGCTATCCCTTGGCCGACGCCGCCAAGGCACACACCGACCTGCAGGGCCGCAAGACCGTCGGCTCCGTGGTGTTGATTCCCTAGCAGCCGGTCGACGTGGCCGGGGACCTGGAGGTGGCACGGGGATTCGTGATTCCCGGGTCGGAGCTGAGCGAGCGGTTCTCCAGGTCCTCCGGACCCGGCGGACAAGGGGTGAACACTGCAGACAGCCGAGTCGAGCTGTCCTTCGACGTGGCTCACTCGAAATCAGTGCCGGAGTGGTTGCGCTACCGGATGGTCTGTCGCCTGCGCGGCCGCCTCACCGGCGGCGTACTCACCGTCACGGCGAGTGAACATCGCGGACAGCTGCAAAACCGTGCCGCGGCCCGCGAACGCATGGCCCGCCTGCTCCGCGATGCCGCCGCGGCACCTGCCCCGACGCGCCGGCCGACCAAGCCCTCCAGGGGTTCGAAGGAACGCCGACTCGCAGACAAGAAGCGGCAAGGGCGGATCAAGCAGGGGCGTCGCGGAAGCTGGGAGTCGAACTAGCCGAACAGCGTCGGCAGCGCCAGCGCGGAGTCGACGGCCAACGCGCAGAAAACCACGGCCAAGTAGTTGTTCGACTGCAGGAACAACCTCAGCGGCTTCACCGGCTCGCCGCGCTTGACGCCCGCGTACAGCTGATGCGCCATCGTCAGGAACCATGCGCCCGCCAGCAGGGCCACCGCGGCGTACAGCCAGCCGGTGGCCAACCCGAGCGCGAGCGTGGTGAGCACGGTCAGCCACGTGTAGATCAGGATCTGCTTGGTGACCTGCCGTTCGGTGGCCACCACCGGCAGCATGGGCACGCCCGCCGCCTTGTAGTCGTCCTTGTAGCGCATCGCCAGGGCCCAGGTGTGCGGCGGCGTCCAGAAGAAGATGATCCCGAACATGACCAGCGCGGGCCAACCGATGGTGCCGGTGACCGCGGACCAGCCGATCATCACCGGCATGCACCCCGCGGCGCCGCCCCAGACCACGTTCTGCGAGGTACGGCGCTTCAGCAGCAACGTGTAGATGAAGACGTAGAACGCGATGGTCGCGAGGGCCAGCACGCCCGACAGCAGATTGGTGGTCCACCACAGCCAGGCGAAGGACCCGGCGGTGAGCACCAAGCCGAACACCAGAGCGTTCCGCGTCGGCACCGCAGCGCGCGCCAGAGGTCGCAGCGCCGTCCGCTTCATCACCTTGTCGATGTCCGCGTCGGCGACGCAGTTCAGCGTGTTGGCACCCGCGGCGGCCAGCATGCCGCCGAAGAGGGTGTTGATGATCAGGATCGGATCGACGGTGCCCCGGTCGGCCAGCAGCATCGCGGGGATGGTGGTGACGAGCAGGAGTTCGATCACGCGCGGCTTGGTCAACGCCAGATAGGCCAACAGCGTGGTGCGGATTCGGCTCGGCGCCCTAGGGACGAGACGGCGCTCGCGAATGCTCACGCAGTTGTTCTCCTCGTAATTCGCGGCAGCACGCAGCTTCTACTACAGAGGATGGTAGACCGTGGATCTGTGCATCCGACAATGCAGGGTCGGTCGACGTGAACGCCCGACCAACTTGGGTGACGCGGCCTGCAGCGATGAGCTCATCCGCATTAGGGTATTCAAGGACAGCTTGCCGACCGGAGGAGCTCGCTCGTGACCACAGTGGAAGAGATTTCCGAACTGACCCGCCCCCACCATCCTGAGGACTGGGCGGACGTCGACTCGGTCGCCGTCGACACGGTGCGCGTGCTGGCGGCCGACGCCGTCCAGAAGGTCGGCAACGGCCACCCCGGCACCGCCATGAGCTTGGCGCCGTTGGCCTACACGCTCTTTCAGCGCCAGATGACACACGACCCGTCCGACGTGCACTGGCTGGGTCGTGATCGCTTCGTGCTGTCGTGTGGCCACAGCAGCCTGACGCTCTACATCCAGCTGTACCTCGGCGGGTTCGGGCTGGAGCTCGACGACATCGAGTCGCTGCGCACGTGGAAGTCGAAGACGCCCGGCCACCCGGAGTTCCGGCACACCAAGGGCGTGGAGATCACCACCGGACCGCTCGGACAGGGGCTGGCCTCGGCCGTCGGCATGGCGATGGCGTCGCGCTACGAGCGCGGCCTGTTCGACCCCGACGCCGCCCCCGGCAGCAGTCCCTTCGACCACTTCATCTACGTGATCGCCTCGGACGGTGACATGGAGGAGGGCGTCACCAGCGAGGCATCGTCACTGGCGGGCACGCAGCAGCTGGGCAACCTGATCGTGTTCTACGACCACAACCAGATCTCCATCGAGCACGACACCAACATCGCGCTTTCCGAAGACGTGCCTGCCCGCTACCGCGCCTACGGCTGGCACGTGCAGGAGGTCGAGGGTGGCGAGAACGTCACGGGTATCGAGGAGGCCATCGCCGCGGCGAAGGCCGTCACCGACAGGCCGTCGTTCATCTCGCTGCGCACGATCATCGGCTATCCCGCCCCCACCAAGATGAACACCGGCGGGGTGCACGGGTCGGCGCTCGGCGACGAGGAAGTGGCCGCCACCAAGAAGGTGCTCGGCTTCGACCCTGACAAGACCTTCGAGGTGCGCGGCGAGGTCATCGAGCACACCCGCAAGCTGGTCGACCGTGGCCGGGAAGCCCACGAGAAGTGGCAGCCAGAGTTCGACGCGTGGGCCGAGCGCGAGCCCGAACGCAAGAAGCTGCTCGACCGGCTGCTGGCCCAGGAGCTGCCCGACGGCTGGGATGCCCACGTGACTCATTGGGAACCGGGATCCAAGGCCGTAGCCACCCGCGCCGCGTTCGGGCAGGTACTCAACGACGTAGCACCCAAGCTTCCCGAGCTGTGGGGCGGCTCGGCCGACCTCGCGGGCAGTAACAACACCACCATCAAGGACGTCAAGTCGTTCGGCCCGCCGTCCATCTCGACCGAGGACTTCACCGCGGACTGGTACGGCCGTGTGCTGCACTTCGGCATCCGCGAGCACGCGATGGGTTCGATCCTGTCCGGCATCGTGCTGCACGGGCCGACGCGCGCCTTCGGCGGCACGTTCCTGCAGTTCTCCGACTACATGCGCCCTGCCGTGCGGCTGGCCTCGCTGATGGACATCGACACCATCTACATCTGGACGCACGACTCGATCGGACTGGGCGAGGACGGACCGACCCACCAGCCGATCGAACATCTCTCGGCACTTCGGGCCATCCCGAACCTGTCAGTGGTGCGGCCGGGCGACCCGAACGAGACGGCGTACGCGTGGCGCAGCATCGTCGCGCGCGGCAACGGCAGCGGCCCGGTCGGTTTCATCCTGACCCGGCAGGGCATCCCAGTCTTGGAGGGCACCGACTGCGAGGGTGTCTCCAAGGGCGGCTACGTGCTCGGCGGCGGGAACCCCGCCGACGACGCCGACGTCATCATCATCGGCACGGGTTCGGAACTGCAGTTGGCCGTCGAGGCGAAGAAGCTGCTGGCGGAAAAGGACATCACCGCCTACGTCGTCTCGATGCCATGCGTGGAGTGGTTCGAGAGCCAGCCCAAGGAGTACCGCGACAGCGTGTTGCCCCCGGAGGTGTCGGCGCGGGTGGCCGTCGAAGCTGGCGTCGCGCAGAGCTGGCACAAGCTGGTCGGCGACACCGGCGAGATCGTCTCGATCGAGCACTACGGCGAGTCGGCCGACGACAAGACGCTGTTCCGCGAGTTCGGCTTCACGCCGGAAGCCGTTGCGGCCGCAGCCGAACGATCACTCGACAACTAAGACAACGAGGAGCACTCATGACTCAGAACCCGAACCTCGCGGCACTGAGCGCCGCAGGCGTGTCCGTCTGGCTCGACGACCTGTCGCGTGAGCGCCTGCAGACCGGCAATCTGCAGAACCTGATCGACACTCGTAGTGTCGTGGGCGTCACGACCAACCCGTCGATCTTCCAGGCGGCCCTGTCGAAGGGGAACGCCTACGACGACCAGGTCAAGGAACTCGCCGAGCGCGGCGCCGACGTAGACGCCACCATCCGGACGGTGACCACCGACGACGTGCGCAACGCGTGTGATCTGCTGGCGAAGGCCTACGAGGCGTCCGACGGCGTCGACGGCAGGGTGTCCATCGAGGTCGACCCGCGGATGGCACGCGACGCCGACAAGACCATCCTGCAGGCCATCGAGTTGTGGAAGATCGTCGACCGGCCGAACCTTCTGATCAAGATTCCGGCCACCGAGCCGGGCCTGCCCGCGATCACCGCGGTCATTGCGGAGGGTATCTCGGTGAACGTCACCCTGATCTTCTCCGTGGAGCGGCATCGGATGGTGATGGACGCCTACCTGGCGGGCCTGGAGAAGGCGAAGGAAGCCGGCCACGATCTGTCCAAGATCCACTCGGTGGCATCGTTCTTCGTGTCCCGCGTCGACTCCGAGATCGACAAGCGACTCGAGGACATCGGGACCGAGGAGGCGCTGGGATTGCGCGGTCAGGCCGGCGTCGCCAACGCCCGCCTCGCCTATGCCGCCTACCAACAGGTGTTCGTGGGCGGCGAGCGGTTCGACGCGCTGGCCGTCGACGGAGCGCGGGTGCAGAGGCCGCTGTGGGCGTCGACCGGCGTCAAGAACCCGGACTACTCCGACACGCTCTACGTCACCGAGTTGGTCGCCAAGAACACCGTGAACACCATGCCGGAGAAGACGATGGACGCGGTGGCCGACCACGGCGAGGTCAAGGGTGACACCATCAGCGGGACTGCAGGCGCCGCGCAGATGTTGTTCGACAGGCTGTCGTCGATCGGCATCGATCTCACCGACGTCTTCCTGGTTCTGGAGAACGAGGGCGTCGACAAGTTCGAGAAGTCGTGGGGCGAGCTGCTCGAGGCGACTCGGGGACAGTTGGACGCCGCCGCCAAATGACCGGCACTGGGTCTGCTCCCACCGACTGGCAGAACCCGCTGCGCGACAAGCTCGACAAACGCTTGCCGCGCATCGCCGGTCCGTGCGCGGTGGTGATCTTCGGGGTGACCGGCGACCTGGCCACCAAGAAGTTGATGCCCGCGATCTACGACCTGGCCAACCGCGGTCTGCTGCCGCCGACGTTCTCGTTGATCGGCTTCGCCCGACGCGACTGGGCGGACGAGGACTTCGGCGACATCGTGCTGAAGGCGGTGCAGACGCACGCCCGCACGCCGTTCCGTCAGGAAGTCTGGGACCGGCTCAACGAGGGCATCCGCTTCGTGCAGGGCACGTTCGACGACGACGCCGCGTTCGCACGATTGTCCGCGAAGCTGGCGGCACTCGACGCCGAGCGTGGCACCGGCGGCAATCACGCGTTCTACCTGTCGATTCCGCCGAACGCGTTCCCGATGGTGTGCGAACAGCTCTTCAAGTCGGGCCTGGCCCGGCCCGACGGCGATCGGTGGAGTCGGGTCGTCATCGAGAAGCCGTTCGGCCACGATCTCGACAGCGCCCGCTCGCTCAACAAGGTGGTCAACAGCGTCTTCCCCGAGTCGTCGGTGTTCCGCATCGACCACTACCTGGGCAAGGAGACGGTGCAGAACATCCTTGCGCTGCGCTTCGCCAACCAGCTGTTCGACCCGATCTGGAACGCGCACTACGTCGACCACGTTCAGATCACCATGGCCGAGGACATCGGCCTGGGTGGACGAGGCGGCTACTACGACGGTGTCGGCGCCGCCCGCGACGTCATCCAGAATCACCTGACCCAGTTGCTCGCACTGACCGCCATGGAGGAGCCCGTCAGCTTCAGCCCCGCCGAGCTGCAGGCCGAGAAGATCAAGGTGCTGTCGGCGACGCGACTGGCGGAACCGTTGGACGAGAACACCTCCCGTGGCCAGTACACGGCAGGCTGGCAGGGCGGCGAGAAGGTGGTCGGGCTGCTCGAAGAAGAGGGCTTCTCACCGACCTCGACCACCGAGACCTACGCCGCGATCGCCTTGGAGGTCGACACCCGACGCTGGGCCGGGGTGCCGTTCTACCTCCGCACCGGAAAACGCCTCGGCCGTAGGGTGACCGAGATCGCGCTGGTCTTCAAACGAGCTCCGCACCTCCCCTTCGACGCGACCATGACCGACGAACTCGGCAAGAACGCACTCGTGATCCGGGTGCAGCCAGACGAGGGCATCACGCTTCGGTTCGGTTCGAAGGTGCCCGGCCACACCATGGAGGTCCGTGACGTCAACATGGACTTCTCGTACGGATCGGCGTTCGCCGAGGACTCCCCCGAGGCGTACGAGCGGCTCATCCTCGACGTCCTGCTCGGCGAGCCGTCGTTGTTCCCCGTGAACCAGGAGGTCGAATTGTCCTGGGAGATACTCGATCCCGCGCTCAAGTACTGGGCATCACATGGCAAACCCGACCCGTATGAATCAGGTGGCTGGGGTCCGGATTCGGCGTCGGAGATGTTGCGCCGGACCGGCCGGGAATGGCGGAGGCCCTAACATGATCGTCGATCTCGAGGCCACCACCACCACGGCGGTCAACAAGAAGCTGGACGGCCTACGTGAAGAAGGCGGCGCGTTCACCATGGCGCGGGTGCTCACCCTGGTCATCGCACCCGCCAGCGAGGCCATCCTCGAAGACTCCATCGAGGCGGCCAATGCCGCCAGTCGCGAGCATCCCTGCCGCGTGATCGTGGTGCTACCGGCGGACCGCGATGCCGTCGATGCCAAGCTGGACGCCCAGATTCGGGTCGGCCACGATGCGGGCGCGGGCGAGGTGGTCGTGCTCAAGCTGTCCGGCCCGCTGGCCGACCACGCCAGCAGTGTCGTCACGCCGTTCCTGTTGCCGGACACTCCGGTGGTGGCGTGGTGGCCGGACATCGCCCCGCGCGTGCCGGCTGAGGATCCGTTGGGACAGCTGGCCATCCGCCGCATCACCGATGCGACCTACGGCACCGACCCGCTGGCGTGCATCAAGAGCAGGCTGGAGGGCTACACGGCGGGCGACACCGATCTGGCGTGGAGCCGGATCACCTACTGGCGGGCGATGCTCACCTCGGCGCTGGACCAGGGACCGCACGAGGACATCCAGTCGGCGCTGGTCTCCGGTCGCAAGGAGGAACCGGCGCTCGACATCCTGGCGGGTTGGCTAGCCAGCCGCATCGACGGTCCGGTGCGGCGGGCAGTCGGCGAGCTCAAGGTCGAACTGGTACGCGCGAGCGAGACGATCACGCTCAGCAGGCCGCAGCAGGGCGTCACCGCGACCCTGACTCGCACCGCGAAGCCCGACGCCAAACTTCCGCTGGCGCGCAGGGAGACCCGCGATTGCCTGGCGGAGGACATGCGCAGGCTCGACGCCGACGTGATCTACTTCGCGGCGCTGCAGGGCATCGACAAGGTGGAATATGTCTGACACCGTCATCGAGACCTACGCGGACGCCGACGCCCTGGTTGCTGCAGCGGGTGACAGGCTGGTGATCGCCATGGCCGCAGCCATCGCGAAGCGTGGCGTCGCCTACGTCGTCCTGACGGGTGGCGGAACCGGCGTCAAGCTGCTGAAGCACCTCGGCGATCACGGCGAGGCGATCGACTGGTCGAAGGTGCACCTGTTCTGGGGTGACGACCGCTATGTTCCGGCCGCCGACGACGATCGCAATGACAAGCAGGCCCGCGAGGCGCTGCTCGATCACATCGCCATTCCGGCCGCAAACGTGCACGCGATGCCCGCCAGCGACGGCGAGTTCGGCGACGACATCGACGCCGCCGCACTGGCCTACGAGCAGGTGCTGGCCGCCAACGCCGTCGACGGCGGGCCTACGCCGGAATTCGACGTGCACCTGCTCGGCATGGGCGGTGAGGGCCACGTGAACTCGCTCTTCCCGCACAACGCGGCCACCCGAGAGGCCGACCGCATGGTCGTCGGCGTCGCCGACTCCCCCAAGCCGCCGCCGAAACGCATCACGCTGACGCTGCCCGCCGTCACCCGCTCGCGCGAGGTGTGGCTGGTGGTCTCCGGAGCCGAGAAGGCCGAGGCGGTGGCGGCAGCAGTGGCCGGCGCAGCCGCAGAGGACGTGCCCGCGGCGGGAGCGGTGGGGCGCGACGCGACGGTGTGGCTCCTCGACGAAGCGGCCGCGGCAAGCCTGTAGCAGCCCGCATACTGATTGCCATGGCAGACAGAGGGGACGGTCGGCGCAGGCAGGCCCCGGCGCGGCAACGCATCAGGACGCTGACCCAGGCCGCGTTGAACGTCGATGCCACCGTGGAGCAGGTGGACGCTCTGCTCTCGGACCTCGGGCAGACGCTGACGGACCTCGACAAGTCGACCAGCGGTCTGGACGCCACCCTCGAACGGTTCAACGACACCATCACCCGCATCGACGAGCTGGCGCCCCGGCTGATCGGCGTGGTCGAGCGTCTCGAAGGCATCGTGGAGCGCGTCGAACGCATCGTGGGTCTCGGTGAATCGGTGATGGCGCCGTGGACCGCGACCGAGCACGCCGTCCGCGGCGCGGTCAACGCGGTGCGCAAGAGCACCGGTCTCTGAGCGTTCGAACGTAGTGCCGGGGCCCCTCGACGTCCTTCCCCTGGCCGACGGCGTCGGTCTGCCATGGGACGTCCCGGTCGACGACGCGGTCGAGGCGATTGCGGCAGCACGCGCCGCGTGCGGTGACTCGTTCGTGGTGCGCAGCGCAGGGAGCCACTACCTGTTCACGTTCTCCCCGACCGGCGTCGAGTCGTTCTACGCGTTGCCGGAGGACGCGGCCAGCAAGGGCGTCGCGGACTATCTGATACTGCGGCGCAACTGCCCGACGAGGTGTTCGCGGGACGGCGGCTACTACCGGGTTCGCTGTTCCGGCGCGATGACGTGTCGTCGTACCTGGGTCATCTCGAGCATGCGCTCGACGCGACGGAGGTCGATTTGGGCGAACGCGGGTCGGTGGAGCTGTTCGCGCTGACGCGGCGGCTGGGCCACAGCATGGGACTGGCGTCGTGGGCCGGTCCCGGATGTGCGGACGGGGAGGCGTTCGAACGGCTGGTGCGCGCGTTCGACGTACTCGACGGCTCGGAGGCCTTCGTGCATCCCGATGCCATGGCGGCGGTGGCCGCCTCGGCCATGGGGGCTGAACGCGCCGCGCTCGACGACGTCACCGTGGTAATCGAAGATGCCGTGCGGCAGCATGATTCGGCGACACTGCCCGATGCGGGACTGTTCGGCCGGATCATCGACGCCTGGGCATCGGAGACGGCCGAGGTCCGGACGCGTGGCATCGCGATGGACGTCGCGCTCATCCACATCGCGTCGATGTCGAATCTGATGGCGGCGCTGGGCTGGGCGATCGTCGATCTGCTGGTGCATCCGGAGCAGATGCGGCAGGTCGCTGCGGGCGATGCGGATCTGGCTCAGCGCTGCGCCCTGGAGAGCACGCGGTTGGCGCAGCGGTCGATCATGGCCCGCGCCGTGATGAAGCCGGTCGCCTTCGATACGGGCGCGGGCGTCGTCGACGTGCCCCCGGGGTGGACGATCGCCACGCTGCTCCCCCTGGTGAACACCTCCGCGGCGACAGGCTGGCTTCGCCGATGCTGGTGACCGCCTTCGGTCAGGGCAGACATTCGTGCCCGGCGCAACCGTTTTCGTTGTCCGCGATGGCGATGGCGATGACTCGCCTTCTCGGTCGGTACGACATGAAGCCGCAGTGGCACGACTATCCGCGCCCCGTGCCCGCGCAGATCGGCGGCGTCGCGCGTTCAGCCGGGCTCTTTCGGGTCGATTACGTGCGCCGCTGACGCTCAGCCGCTGTTGCGCAGGGCGGTCGCCAGCCCGCTCATCGTGAGCAGGATTCCGCGTTTCACCAGTTCGCCCTCGTCGCCGGACCGATACCGCCGCAGGAGTTCGACCTGCAGATGATTCAGGGGTTCGAGATACGGGAACCGGTTGAACACCGATCGGGCCAGCGCCGGGTTGTCGGCCAGCAGATCGTCCTGCCCGGTGATGAGCCGGAGTATCTTGATGGTCCGGTCGTGCTCGGCCACGATCTTGTCGAAGACCCTGTGTCGCAACGCTTCGTCGTCGACCAGTTCGGAGTACCTGGCCGCCAGTCCCATGTCGGCCTTCGCGAGCACCTGGGCCATGTTGGACAGCACGGAGCGGAAGAACGGCCACTTCTCGTACAGGTCACGAAGCACGTGGAGTCTTGCGCCCTCCACACCGTCGGCGATGAACTCCTCGAACGCCGTGCCCGTCCCGTACCAGCCGGGCAGCATGACGCGAGACTGGCTCCACGCCAGCACCCACGGGATGGCGCGGAGGTCGGAGATCGCCGTGGTGGACTTGCGGGAGGCAGGACGGCTGCCGATGTTCAGCGCGCCGATCTCGCTGACGGGCGTGGACGCCGTGAAGTAGTCCACGAAACCCGGTGTCTCGTGCACCAGTTCGGAGTATGCCCGCTGGGCTCGCGCGGCCAGGTCGTCGAGTACCTCGTACGCGGGTCCTGCCGCGTCGCCCAGACCCTCCACGTCAAGCAGCGTCGACTCCAGCGTCGCCGCGAGCAAGGTCTCCAGATTGCGGAGCGCGATGGTCGGTTCGGCGTACTTGGCGGCGATCACCTCGCCCTGCTCGGTGATGCGCAACGATCCCTTCACCGCGCCGGGCGGCTGGGCCAGGATTGCGTCGTAGCTCGGTCCACCGCCACGGCCGACGGTGCCACCGCGACCATGGAAGAGCCGCAAGCGAATTCCTGTCTTGCGGGCGGATTCGACGAGGTCGAGCTCGGCACGGTAGAGCGCCCAGTTGGCGGCGAGGTAGCCGCCGTCCTTGTTCGAATCGGAATACCCAAGCATCACCTCCTGCTGCTCACCGCGGGCGTGCACCAGCGCCCGGTACGGCGGAATGTCCAGGACCGCTTCCAGAATCGCCGATCCGCGTTGCAGGTCGTCGATGGTCTCGAACAGGGGCACCACACCGACCGGGCTGTACGGCTCCTCTCCCGAGGCGTCGAGCAGGCCGGCCTCCTTCAGGAAGACCGCCGCTTCGAGCATGTCCGACACCGACTGGCACATGGAGATGATGTAGTTGGGCACCGCCTGGGGGCCGAACACTCGGACCGCCCGCGCGGCGGCAGCGGTGATGTCCAGCTCCTTGCGCGCGAGTTCCGACAGCTTTGCGCCGAGGCTCACCAACGGCCGACGGGTGGCCAGCTCGGCAGCCAGGATCTCGACGCGGTCGGACTCCGGCAGCGAGCGGTAGTCGGGATGCACACCCGCCCAGGCCAGCAGCTCGGCCATCACCTCCTCGTGCACTTCGGAGTTCTGCCGCAGGTCCAGCCCAGACAGGTGAAAGTCGAAGACGTGCACGGCTTCTCGCAAGCGGGCTAAGCGGTCGTCGGCCAGTACCGCGCTGCCGTTGGCGCGCAGGGATGCGCCGATGACGTCGAGATCGGCCAGGAACTGCTCCGGCGTCTCGTAGCGTTCCATCCCCAGGTCGAGCTCATGCTCCGGCTGTCGGTCCAGAATCTCGGCGGCGGTCGCCGTCAAACGGCCGCGCATCACTCTGAGCGCGCGCCGGTACGGTTCGTCGGCGCGCGCCGGCTCGCCACACGTGTCGGCCAGCGCCCGCAGCTCGTCGCTGATGTGCACCAGCCGCACCGACATCGAGAGTTCCTCCTCAAGCGCGGTCAGCTCGACGAAGTAGTGCGCGAGCGCGGTGTAAGCGGCACTGCCGGTCGCCAGCCGCACGACCTCGGACGTGACGTTCGGGTTGCCGTCGCGGTCGCCACCGATCCAGGAGCCGGGGCGCAGGATGGGCTTCTCGAGCACGTGGGACTCGGGCCAACGCGCCTGCAGAGCAGTGCGGACCTCGGCGTTGACCTGCGGGATGACCTCGAAGAAGGCAGCCGGATAATAGCGCAGGCCCGTTTCGATCTCGTCTTGAATCTTCAACCGCGACAACCGGATCAGTGCAGTTTGCCACAGGGTGAGAATGTTGCGGCGCAGTTCGAGGTCGATGCTGCGGCCGTCGTCGGTGTGGGCATGTCCGCGCATCCGGAGCCGCATCAGCTGGGTGATCCGGTGCTGGGTGTCGAACACCGTCCTGCGGCGGGTCTCGGTGGGGTGCGCGGTGATCACCGGCGATACCAGCGCACCGGTGAGGGCGTCGGCCACCGTCGCGGAGTCCAGCTCGGCGGACTCCAGCTTCAGATAGGTGGCGGCGAGGCTGCTGCGCTGCGGCGGTTCACCCGCTTCGACGTGCACGACGCGGCGCCGTTCCCGGTGGATGTCCTCGGCGACGTTGGCCAGTAGCGCGAAGTGGGTGAAGGCCCGGATGACGGGAATCGCCTCGTGGACGTCGATGCCGTCGAACAGGCTTGCGAGCTCGGCGCGGTCGATCTCGGAACGGCGCACCCGGAACGACTCCACGCGTGCCCGCTCCACCAGATCGAAGACCTCGTCACCGTTCTGCTCGCGCACCGTGTCGCCGAGGATCGCGCCGAGCAGACGGATGTCCTCTCGCATCGGTTCGGTCGCCTCACGGCCCACTTGGGTTCGGCGAACCGAGCCGATGGGTGCGAGAGCGGTATCGGGAGCATCGGCCATGGTTTCCAGTATCGACGTACCGGGATCGGGCCGCAGGACGAGCCCGGCATGCGCGGCCCGGGCACACCCGGGGCGGCTGGCGACGGCCGAGCATGGCACCTTTACAGCAAATACGAAGACAAGCCCGGCAAGCGATCGGAGGCAGGCTGGCGAACTTCGTCACGCGCAGGACTAGCTTCCGGTGCGCGGCATCGACAGCACGGGTAGCGTCGGCGGTGGCGTGCAGGGCGCCACCGGTCCGCGGAAATGGGTTCAACCCACCTGGAGTGAGAATCGATCAGGCCCGTCCTCCTTTCGGCCCGACGCAGCGGACCCCGGGCTGACGAAAGGAGGCCGCCATGGCCCCGTCTCTGCCCACCAATCCCTCCCTAGACCGATTCCGCCGAGATGCCCGTCGGCTGCAGCGCGCGGTACGCGACCGTTCCGCCGTTGGCCATGACGAGGCGCTCGCCCTGTTGGCACGACTTCATCCCGACGGGACACCCGGCGAGCCAACCGAATTCGCCTTGACGGCGGCTCAATACGTGGTGGCCCGCAAGGTCGGCTTTAGCAGCTGGCCGCGACTGCGGGCATATCTGCGCACGGCCGGGCAACTGCGGCGTGACCCCACGGTCGTCACCGACCACGACCCGCTCTCCCGCTTCCTGTCGCTGGCGTGCCTCACGTATTCGCAGGACGACGGCCCGGCCAGGTGGTCGGCCGCGGGTGACGTGCTGCGCGCCCACCCCGACCTGCCCGCGCGAGATCTGTACGCCGCCGCAGCGGTCGGCGATCCGTCCGCAGTGCGCGCACACCTCGAGGACCGGCCGGAGGGCGCCCGCAGTCAGGGCGGCCCCTTCGGGTGGACGGCGCTGTTTCACCTTGCCGCCTCGCGGGTGCCGCAACGGGACCCGTTGACGTCGGCTCGGCTCCTGCTCGACGCCGGGGCGGACCCGGACGCCGGGTATCTGTGGCTCGGCCTGCCCACCCCGTTCACCGTGCTCACCCTGTGCTTCGGTGAGGGCGAGGCAGGCCCCGGCAGGCAACCCCGACACCCGGCCGGTGAGGACCTGGCCCTGGCGTTGCTCGTCCATGGTGCGGATCCGAACGACGCGCAGACCCTGTACAACCGAATGTTCGGCCGAGATGACGGACATCTGCGGATCCTCCTGGAATCCGGACTCGGTCACGGCGAGGGCGGAACATGGCACCGACGGCTCGGCGAGGCGCTGGAGAGCCCGACCGACATGGTGCAGCGTCAGGTCGACTGGGCGCGGGACCGCGGGTTCACCGACCGGCTCGCGCTACTCGCGACGCACGGGTTCACCGAGGGTCGCTCCGCGGACTCGCCGTCACCGTGGCGACCAGATCGTTTGGAGCCGCCGATCGCGTCGGCCGGAACGCCAGACGGGGTGCGGGCGCTGGCCGCCGCGGGCGGTGATCTCGATGCCACGGTCGACGGGCACACGATGTTGCACCACGCGGCATGGATCGGTGATGTCGAACTGGTCCAGGCGCTTCTGGAGTGCGGGGCCGACCCCGACGCGGTCGACGACGAGTACGGCACGACACCGCTTGGCTGGGCCGAACACGGTCACGCCGAGGGGACGGCCGCGATTCTGCGGCTCAGGCGCCGTACTTGATCTGCAGGGCGACGGCGATGATGGAGACGAGCCAGATGCCGGTGACGAAGTAGGTCAGGCGATCGAGGTTCTTCTCGACGACGGTCGATCCGGAGAGACTGGACTGCACGCCGCCTCCGAAGAGCGTCGAGAGACCGCCACCCTTGGCCCGATGCAGCAGCACCAACAGGATCACCAGGAAGCTGGTGACGACGAGGGTGATCTGCAGAGCGAAAATCATGGACACCAGAATACCGGGCGCCACGCCGGGTCAGGGCAGGGGCCCGCCAGCGGCGATTGCCGACAGGATGGCGAATTGCTCGCCGTCCAGCGACGCTCCGCCCACTAGGGCTCCGTCGACGTCCGCCTGCCCGACGATCTCGCCCACGTTCTTGGCGTTCACCGAGCCGCCGTAGAGCACGCGGACCGTATCGGCGATGGCAGGTGTCGCCAACTCGCCCAATGCGGTGCGGATCGCGGCACAGACCTCCTGCGCGTCGGCAGCGCTGGCCACCCGGCCGGTGCCGATCGCCCAGACGGGCTCGTAGGCGATGGCGCTCGCACCGATCTGCTCGGCTGACAATCCGGCCAGCGAGCCCTTCAGCTGGTTGACGTTGTACGCCACGTGGTCGCCGGCCTCGCGGATCTCGAGTCCTTCGCCGATGCAGATGATCGGGGTCAGCCCGTGTTTGAGGGCGGCCGCGGCCTTCGCGGCGACCAGTGCGTCGTCTTCGTCGTGATAGATGCGGCGCTCGGAGTGGCCGACCACCGCAAACGTACAGCCGAGCTTGGCCAGGAACGTGCCGCTGATCTCGCCGGTGTAGGCGCCGGAGTCGTGCTTGGACACGTCCTGCGCCCCGTAGGTGAGCTTGAGCTTGTCGCCGTCGACGAGGGTCTGCACGCTGCGCAGGTCGGTGAACGGCGGGATGACCGTCACGTCAACCTTGTCGAAGTACTTCTCCGGCAACGAGAATGCGATCTTCTGCACCAGGGCGATGGCCTCGAAGTGGTTGAGGTTCATCTTCCAGTTGCCGGCGATCAGCGGCTTGCGGGGCACAGGGGGGTCTCCTAGGTGTCGAGAATGTCTATACCAGGCAGCGTCTTGCCCTCAAGGTATTCCAGCGAGGCCCCGCCACCGGTGGAAATGTGCGAGAAGCCGTCCTCCGGAAGGCCGAGCTGGCGCACCGCTGCAGCCGAGTCGCCGCCGCCGACGACGCTGAACGCACCCTTGGACGTGGCGCCGATGACGGCCTCCGCGACTCCCTTGGTGCCCGCCGCGTACGCCGGGAACTCGAACACACCCATCGGGCCGTTCCAGAAGACGGTCTTGGCGTTGGACAGCAGCGCGGTGAACCGCTTCACCGATTCCGGGCCGATGTCCAGGCCCATCTTGTCCTCGGGGATCTTGCCCGCGGCCACGGTCTCCGGTGGGGAGTCGGCGGCGAACTCCGCCGCGACGACGATGTCCACCGGCAGGTGGATGACGTCGCCGTGTTCCTCGAGAATCTTCTTGCAAGTGTCGATCATCTCCGGCTGCAGCAGCGAGGTGCCCACCGAAAGCCCCTGGGCAGCAAGGAAGGTGAAGCACATCCCGCCGCCGATGACGACGCTGTCAGCCTTGGTGGCCAGATTCTCGATGACGGCCAGCTTGTCGGACACCTTCGAGCCGCCGAGCACCACGGCGTAGGGCCGCTTGGTCGAGGAGGTCAGCTGCTCGAGCACCTTGACCTCCGTGGCCACCAACGAGCCCGCGTAGTGCGGCAGCAATGTCGCGACGTCGTATACCGATGCCTGCTTGCGGTGCACCACACCGAAACCGTCGGACACGAACGCACCGTCGTCTCCGACGAGTTCGGCGAGCGCCTTGGCCAACGCGAGACGTTCGCCGTCGTCCTTGCTGGTCTCCCGCGGTTCGAAGCGAATGTTCTCCAGCATCAAGAGGTCACCGTCGGTCAGTCCCTCTGCGCGTGCGAGCGCATCGGAGCCCACCACGTCACCGGCGAGTTGAACGTGCCTTCCCAGCTGCTCGCCGAGCGCGGCGGCGACCGGCGCGAGCGAGAACTTCGGCTCGGGCCCATGCTTCGGCCGTCCGAGATGCGCGACCACGACGACCTTGGCTCCCGCATCGGACAGTGCCTTCAGCGTCGGCACCGATGCCAGGATCCGACCCGGATCGGTGATGTGGCCCTCGTCGTCCAGCGGGACGTTCAGGTCGGAGCGCACGAGCACGCCTCGACCCTCGACGCCCTCAGCCAACAGATCCTCAAGCGATTTGATCGACACGTCTAGCCTTTCAGAGCGACTTGCCGACGAGCGCGACCAGGTCAACCAAGCGGTTGGAGTAGCCCCACTCGTTGTCGTACCACGACACGACCTTGGCCTGGTTGTCGATCACCTTGGTCAGGCCCGAGTCGAAGATCGAGCTGTGCGGATCGGTGACGATGTCGCTGGACACGATCGGCGCGTCGTAGTACTTCAGAATGCCCTTGAGCTTGCCCTCGGCGGCGGCCTTCATCGCGGCGTTGATCTCGTCGGCGCTGGCCGTCTTCTCGAGGTCGACGGTCAGATCGGTGCACGAGCCCGTCGGGATCGGCACCCGCAGCGCGAAGCCGTCCAGCTTGCCCTTCAGCTCGGGCAGAACCAGGCCGATGGCCTTGGCGGCACCGGTCGAGGTGGGCACGATGTTCAGTGCGGCAGCGCGGGCGCGACGTAGGTCGCCGTGCGGGCCGTCCTGCAGGTTCTGGTCCTGCGTGTAGGCGTGGATCGTGGTCATCAGGCCGCGGACGATGCCGAACTCGTCGTTGAGGACCTTCGCCAGCGGTCCAAGGCAGTTCGTGGTGCAAGAGGCATTGGAGATGATGTTCTGGCTGCCGTCGTACTTGTCGTCGTTCACGCCCAGCACGATGGTGATGTCCGGGTCGGTGGCCGGCGCCGAGATGATGACCTTCTTGGCTCCGGCGTCCAAGTGCCCCTTGGCCTTGGCGGCGTTGGTGAAGATACCAGTGGACTCGACGACGACGTCGACGCCCAGGTCGCCCCACGGCAGCTCTGCCGGACCCGCCTTGACCTCGAGGGCCTTGATCTTGGTGTCGCCCACGACGATCGTGTCGTCGCCTTCGAGGCTGACCTCGTAGGGCAGCCGGCCCAGGATCGAGTCGAACTTCAGCAGGTGGGCGAGCGTCGCGTTACTGGTCAGGTCGTTGACCGCGATGATCTCGATGTCGGTGTTGTTGCCCAGCGCCTTCTGCGCGTCCAGGGCCCTGAAGAAGTTGCGTCCGATTCGACCGAAGCCGTTAACGCCTACCCGAACCGTCACTGTCGTGCTCCTTAGATCTCGAAGATGCTCCGGCGTATCAACCCGACACTTGCCGCGTCACATTGCTCGGGGATCAGCCTAGTAGTGCGACCATCCCGACGCGAAGGCTGGTCAGCGGGCGGCCAGACTCTGGTCGCGGTACGGGTTGCCGAGCCATTTGCGCCGCATCGCCTGCAGGGTGCCGTCGGCTTCGAGTTCTGCCTGCGCCGCGGTGATCGCCGCCAACGTCGGGTCGTCACCCAGTGCGACGGCGATGGCGATGTCCTCGCGTGAGATTCCGCGCTGAACCACCTCGACGTCTACGACCGACCTGACGAGTTCGGTGAGCACGGGCCCAAGCTTCATGAAGGCATCGCAGCCACCATTGGTGAGATCCGATAGCGCCGAGCGGATGCCGCCGTAGTCATACACGCGGACGCCCTTGGCCTTGCCCTGAGCGACGAGGCGTTCGGCGATCGGCTGACTGGTGTTGCCCCTCTGCACGCCGATGGTCAACTCGGCGAGGTCGTCGACCGACCTGACCGTCGGGAAGCGGGCGGTATTCACGGCGAGCGACTGGCCCGACACCAGATACGGCGGCGCGAAGGCCGACCTGCGGGCGCGCTCCGGGGTCACGGTGGTGCCCGCGATCACGCAGTCGTACACACCGGCGGCCAATTCGTCGAAGATGCCGTTGAAGTCCGAGCCCTCGTAGGCGAGGACGTCGACCGCCACTCCCATCGCCGCACCCACTGCGTCCATCAGATCGACGTCGAGTCCCCCGCCGCCCGCCATGCCGTTGAACGGCGGATCGGGCAGCGCCATACCGACCCTCAGGGTGTGCACGGCATCAAGCGTCGTCGAGCAGGTCCGGCGTGACAGCCGACTCGGTGTCGGGGATGCCGTCGTGCTTGGCCTTGCGGTCGGCCATGGACAGCAGCCTCCGAATGCGACCAGCCACGGCGTCTTTCGTCATCGGCGGCTCCGCGAGCCTGCCCAGCTCCTCTAGTGACGCCTGACGGTGTTCGACCCGGAGCCTGCCCGCGGCCGACAGGTGATCCGGAACGGAGTCGCCGAGGATGTGCAGCGCACGTTCGACACGGGCCGCGGCGGCGACGGCCGCGCGCGCCGACCGCCGCAGGTTCGCGTCGTCGAAGTTGGCCAGCCGGTTGGCCGTGGCGCGCACCTCTCGACGCAGTCGACGCTCCTCCCACGTGAGCCGGGTGTCCTGGGCACCCATCCGCGTGAGCAGCGCACCGATCGCCTCACCGTCGCGCACCACCACCCGATCACTGCCCCGCACCTCGCGGGCCTTGGCGCTGACGCCGAGTCGGCGTGCCGCCCCGACCAGAGCCAATGCCGCCTCCGGACCCGGGCAACTAATCTCCAGCGATGACGAACGACCGGGCTCGGTCAGTGAGCCGTGCGCCAGAAACGCTCCGCGCCAAGCGGCTTCGGCATCGCCGACGCTGCCGCCGACGACCTGGGCGGGCAAACCGCGCACCGGACGGCCACGAAGATCCAACAATCCCGTCTGACGGGCGAGCGCCTCCCCGTCCTGCGCCACCCGCACCACGTACCTGGTGCCCTTGCGAATACCACTGGCCGTCATCACGTGCACTACGGCGTTGTAACCGTAGAGATCGTGGATGTCCTTGCGCAGCCGCCGCGCGATGACCCCGAGGTCGACTTCCGCCTCGACCACCACCCGGCCCGCCACGATGTGCAGACCGCCGGCGAAGCGCAGCAATGCGGCCACCTCCGCGCGGCGCGCGCTGACCGAGTTGATCACGAGCCGGCTGAGCTCGTCCTTGACCTCGCCTGTCATCGCCACGAAATCGTCACCTTTCGTCGACCGACCGCACGGCAGCAGTCGGCGCCGTCGGCGCCACGGGTGCACTACCGCGCAACCGCACCCGCTCAAGCGCCGCAGCCAACCTCGCCGGGTCATGTAAAGGTGTACCAGGTCTGGAGACGTCAGCAAACTCAACCAGAGCCTCGAGGCTGGCTGCGGTTCGCCGAAGTTGGTCCCGTTCCCGTTCTCCCGGTACGCGTGCCGCGTCCACGACGATGTCGTGCACGGTGAATCCTGGTGCATGCTGCGCCAGTACGTGGATGTGACGCTCGGCGGAGAAACCCGCCGTCTCGCCCGGCTCGGCGACCAAGTTGAGCACCAAGGCCTTGCGCGCCTCCGAGGCTTGAAGCGCCGCCACCAGCTGCGGCACCAACACGTGTGGGATGACGCTGGTGAACCACGAGCCCGGGCCGAGGACCACGAGATCCGCGGCCATGATCGCGTCGACCGCCTGCCGTGTCGCAGGCGGATTGCCAGGAAGCAGGCGCACCCGTCGCACCTTGCCGACGGTGGTGGCCACCGCCACCTGTCCCCTGATCACCCGGCTCATCCTGGGATCGGATTCGAGGCCCGCCACGTCCGCCTCGATCTGCAATGCGATCGGACACATCGGCAGCACACGGCCCTTGAGGTCGAGGATGCGGCCGAGTTCGTCGAGGGCCGCGACGGGGTCGGCGAGCACCTCGTTCAGGCCGGCGAGCAGCAGATTGCCGATCGGGTGGCCGGCCAACGCCCCGCTGCCACCGAACCTGTGCTGCATGATGGTGGCCCAGAGATGACCGTGCGGGGTGTCGGATGCCAACGCCGCCAACGCCATTCGTAGATCTCCCGGTGGCACGACGTCGAGTTCGCTGCGCAACCGACCCGACGAGCCACCGTCGTCGGCGACCGTCACGACCGCCGTCACGTGTGGCGTCAGCCGTCGCAATGCGGACAGCGTCGCGTACAGCCCGTGGCCACCGCCCAGCGCGACGATCCGTGCGCTCATTCGCGACCCAGATCGCGGTGCAGCACCCGCACCGTCAGATCGTCGTCACCGTCGAGCCGCCCCGCAAGGGCTTCGGCGATGGCGACACTGCGGTGCTTGCCGCCCGTGCAACCGATCGCGACGGTCATGTAGCGCTTTCCCTCCCTGCGGTATCCGTCGATGACGACGTCCAGCAGTCGATGGTAAGTGTCAATGAAGTCCGCCGCCCCCGGTTGGCCAAGGACGTAGTCTCGCACCGCCGGATGCTGACCCGTGTGCGGCCGCAACTCGTCGACCCAGTGCGGGTTCGGCAGGAAGCGGACGTCCATCACGGTGTCGGCGTCCATCGGCAGGCCGTACTTGTAGCCGAAGGACTCCACGGTGACGTTGGTGTGCGCCACCGTCTCGGCGGCGAAGGCGCGCTCGATGGTCTCGCGCAGTGCGGGCACCGGCAGCGACGAGGTGTCGATCACCAGATCGGCCGCCGCACGGATGGGGGCCAGCATCCTGCGCTCTGCGGAAATGCCCTCGGCCAGAGTCTGATTGCCCTGCAACGGATGACTGCGTCGGTTCTGCTCGTAGCGGCGGACGAGGATGTCGTCGGACGCTTCCAGGAAGAGCACGCGGGGAGTGATGTTGCGGGTGGCCAGGTCGTGGCGCACCCATTCCAGGTCGCCGGTGAAACCGCGGGAGCGCACGTCCATCACGACGGCCAGCTGGGTGATGCGTGATCCCGCCGCGAGGCCCAGCTCGACCATCCGGGCGATGAGCTCCGGCGGCAGGTTGTCGGCGACGTACCAGCCCAGGTCCTCGAGAACCTTGGCAGCGGTGCCCCGGCCGGCCCCCGACAGCCCAGTGACCAGAACGACGTCGATTCCCGCAGCCGGGCGGTCGTCGGCACGACCGTCCTGGAGCTCGGTCATGCGCGATCTGCCTCCTGGCCCGTCATCGGTGACACCTCGTCCTTGATCGTAGGCACGCCGAGTGCCTCGAGGACGGCGTTCGCCGTGGTCACTCCGATTCCCGGGACCGCGGTGATCTCCTCGACGCTGGCGTCCTTGAGCCGGGCCACCGAGCCGAAGTGCGTCACCAACGCCTTGCGCCGGCGCTCCCCCAGCCCGGGGACGGAGTCTAGTGCCGACGCCGTCATCCGTTTCGACCGCTTGCTGCGGTGGTAGCTGATCGCGAAGCGGTGCGCCTCGTCGCGCACGCGCTGCAGCAGGTAGAGACCGTCGCTGTTGCGCGGCATGATCACCGGATCCGGTTCCGACGGAACCCAGACCTCCTCGAGGCGCTTGGCCAACCCGATGACGGCCACGTCGTTGACGCCGAGATCCTCGAGGACCGCAGCGGCGGCGTTCACCTGGGGGGCGCCGCCGTCGACCACGAAGAGGTTCGGCGGGTACGCGAACCTGCGGGGCCGAGCGTCGTCGGTCAGCGGGGCCTGGACGTCGGCGACGTGCCGCGCGAAGCGACGCCGCGTCACCTCGGCGATCGACGCGACGTCGTCGGAACGCCCGTCGCCGGCCGCCTCGCGGATGGCGTAGTGACGGTAGTCCGACTTGCGCGGCAGCCCGTCTTCGAACACCACCAACGACGCCACCACGTCGGTGCCCTGCACGTGGCTGATGTCCACACACTCGATGCGAAGCGGCGCGTCGGTGAGGCCCAGGAACTCCTGAATGCTCTGCAGCGCTTCGGATCTGGCGTTGAAGTCACCAGCGCGCTTGAGCTTGTGCTGCGCCAGCGCGTCTTTCGCATTGCGATGCACGGTCTCGGCCAACGCACGCTTGTCACCGCGGTATGGCACGCGTAACTGGACGTTCGACCCACGCAGTCCGCTGAGCCACGCCGAAAGCTCGTCGGCGTTGTCGGGCAGCACCGGAACCAGGACCTGTCTCGGTACCAGGTTGGTCGGGTCGTCGGCGGCACCGCCGAGTTCCGCCTGGTCGCCGTAGAACTGCGTGAGGAACTGCTCGACGAGATGTTCCCGACCGGACTTTCCTGGCTCACCGGACTTCTCGACGACCCAGCCGCGCTGGCCACGCACTCTCCCACCGCGCACGTGAAACACCTGCACGGCGGCCTCGAGCTCGTCGTCGGCGAACGCCACGACGTCGGCGTCCGTGCCGTCGCCGAACACCACGGTCTGCTTCTCCAAGGCGCGCTTGAGGGCGGAGATGTTGTCTCGCAACCGGGCGGCCCGCTCGAAGTCGAGCTGCTCGGCGGCAGCGTTCATCTGCTGCTCCATGTCACGGGCCAGCCGGTCGGTCTTGCCGGCCAGGAAGTCGCAGAAGTCGAGCACGATCTTGCGGTGCTCGTCGGCACTCACCCGTCCGACGCACGGCGCCGAGCACTTGTCGATGTAGCCGAGCAGGCACGGCCGACCAATCTGGTTGTGCCGCTTGAACACCCCTGCCGAGCAGGTACGCGCCGGAAAGACGCGGGTCAGCAGATCGAGGGTTTCGCGGATGGCCCAGGCGTGGGAGTAGGGACCGAAGTAGCGCACGCCCTTGCGGCGCGGACCACGGTAGACGAACAGCCGCGGGTACTCCTCGTTCAGCGTCACGGCCAGAACCGGGTACGACTTGTCGTCGCGGTAGCGGATGTTGAACCGTGGATCGAACTCCTTGATCCAGTTGTATTCCAGCTGCAGCGCTTCGACTTCGGTGCCGACGACCGTCCACTCGACACTGCCCGCGGTCATCACCATCTGCCTGGTGCGCGGCGCAAGTCCGGACAGGTCCGCGAAGTAGGAGTTGAGGCGGTTTCGCAGGCTCTTGGCCTTGCCGACGTAGATCACCCGTCCGTGCGGATCGCGGAACCGGTAGACGCCGGGCTCGAGGGGTATCGAGCCCGGGGCAGGCCGGTAGGTCGCTGGATCGGGCACGGGTTCCAGGTTAGTTCGCCGTCCGACAGGCGGACGCCACCGGACGGGTTCGTCCCGGATCCCTCAGTTCAGCGCATCGATGAAACCGCAGTACGCGGAGGCCTTCGCCTCGTAGTTGGTGTACAGGTCGTAGCTTGCCGCTCCCGGCGAGAGCAGGACGACGTCGACGTCAGACAGCGACGCCGCCGTGTGCACCGCCTCCTCGAGACTGTGCACCAAGTGGGTGCGGGACGGATGCTCGCGCGCGAACCCTCGCCCGATGGCGACGCCGTTGGTCGGCGATTGGATCAGGGACACTCGGCGCTCGCCGCCCCGCAGGTAGTCGTCGAGTTGGTCGTAGTTCAGCTGACGATCCATGCCGCCCACGATCAAGGCGATGTGCTCGTCGGGGGGCATGGCCCGAAGTGCCGCGGCGACGCTCTCCCCCGTCGTCGCCAGGGTGTCGTCGATCCATCGGATGCGCCCCGTGGTCCGCACGGTCTGCAGTCGGTGGGGCAACCCCCGGTAGGTGTCCACGGCGCCATCGAATTCGGCGGCCGTCACGGGCCTGCCGATCACCTCCGCTGCGGCGACGGCGGCCAGCGCCCCGTTCACGACGTTGTGCTCGTACGTCATCACCGCGCGGCCCTCGGTGCGCCGAACGTGGGCGGGGTCGACGAGTCGAAGCTCTGGTTCGATCGGCATGGTACCCAGGCGCTCGAGGATTGCGACCACCTCCGGCGTCGTCACCAGCGAGCGGGCGCCGTGGCGGAAGACGTTCGCCTTCGCGAGGTGGTACGAGTCCTTGTCGCCATGCCAATCCAAGTGATCCTCATGGAGATTGGTGATGACCGCCACGGCTGGTGACGTCGTGAGCAGCGCCGCCTGCTGGCTGGACAACTCGGCGACGACCACGACGCCACCCGCCGGCGACAGATCCGACAAGGGGGTGCCGATGTTGCCCGCGACAACGGCCTCGACACCGACCCGTTGGAGGAGGTGACCGAGGAACGACGCCGTGGTGCTCTTCCCCTTGGTGCCGGTGACGCCGATCGTGGCCGAGCCGTGCCGGGACATGAACCAGTCGGCCGCACTGGAGATCCGGATCCCCGAGCGGCGCAGTTCCTCGAAGACGGGTTGGCGCCATGGCACGCCGGGGCTGACGAAGACGACGTCACAGGCGTTCAAACGGGCGAGATGCTCGGGGCCGCGGAACACCACGAGGTTCGCGCCCAACTCGCCGAGGCCCTCCGGTTCCTCGAAGGGGCGGCGGCCGACGTCGACGACCGCCTCGATGCGCGCGGCCCCAGCGGCGGCCGCGGTTCTGGCCATCGAGACGCCCTCGCGCCCGAACCCCCAGATGCCGACCGTCAGTCCGTCGAGGTCGGACGGTGATGGGCTCATGGCACGGCCAGTGCCGCGGCGTACCGCGCGGGAACGTAGTTCACGGCCGTCGCCCCCTCCTGCTCCGATTCGTCCGACGCGGCGACCTTCTCGAGTTCGTCACGCCGGGAACGGAACTCCTCGACGAGCGGCACACCGCGCCACTCGTCGTCGTCGAGGACCGAGACCAGGGACTCGGCTGCCTCGTAATATTCGCCGACGCACTCGAACGGCTTGTGCACACCGAGGCCGACGATGTCCTCGAAGCCGGGGCGGTTGTCTACGTCGGCGTAGAGATCATGACCGAAGATCGCTTCGACCTCCGCGCGACCCAGACGCGGCGCCATGAGTCCGAACACGAAGAGGCACTTGGGGCAGTGTCCGCACCACGAGGCGCCCCGGCGTCCCGAGTCCATCGCGAACGGGCGGTTGCAGCTGATGAAGTCGCGGAAGTACTGCGGGCTGTTGCGGAACCGGTCGGCGATCTCGGATTCCGAGAGCGGCCGGAGCAGCGAGAAGTAGCGGTCGGGGTTGAGCCCGTATGCGGTCAGGGTGTCCCGCAGTAGCGACTCGTACGAGATACTCTTGGACCATTGATGATTCACGTCGCGGCCAAGCCAGGTGACGTTGCCGACGTTGGACGACCGTTCGTTGGACAGCACGACCGGGCCGAGGCCGTTCGCGTCGGCGACGATGAGCCCGATGACGCTGTTGATCGCCGTGACGGGGACGTGCCCGTTGTGGGCGCCCTGGGCGTTGGCCTCGATGAGTCTGGGGTCGATGCGGCGCGTCACCCGGAGGCTGTCGAGTCCACTGATCTCGATGCACCGGTCGATGGGATCGAACTTGTTGACGCTGAACAACGTCGGGTGAAACCCGTGGCGCTTGAGCGCTTCGACGCTGACGACCGAGTCCTTGCCACCCCCGACGGGTACCAGCGGGTCGGCATCGGCGTCCCAAGCGTCTTCTCTTGCAGCCACCGCCTCCGCCTCGGGACCCGTGACGTCGGGCGTCAACGCGTCGGGAAGTGAGTTGCGGTAGGCGAATTCGCCGAGTCCGCCCGCAATGAGTTCGCGCAGGTAGTGACGTTCGAATCCACGGGTGGGAAATGCGATGTCGATGCGCGGCCGAGCAGCGGCCTTGAAGTAGCTCAGTGAGCAGGTCAGCGCCAACAACCGCAGCAGCCGGTCGTCGGGCCGCCGATCGCCCGCCGCAACGCCGAAGTCCACCACCTCGGCGAACGAAACGTCGTCAGAGTCGTTGCCGCGCAGCGTGTAATGCGCGCTAAACGTGCCGTCGTCGGACACGTTGTAGCCGTCGATCGTCATGGCCCGAAACGACGACGGGTCGAAGTTGCTCATGACCACCTCGCGAACGACGGTACCGCCTCGATCTCCACGGCGAACCGCCTCCCGTCGAGCTCGGCGACCGGATGCGTCTCGTACCGCGGCGACACCCACCACACGCGCTCGGCGTCGGTCGGGGGCGCCGCGACCCGGCCGATCGGCGCGATCACACCGCAGTGTGCCAGCTGATCGAGGACGGACGTCGGCTCCGGGTTCTCCACGCCGACGACGCCGTCGGGAGTCTCGAACACGAGGGCGCCGAGAAGCGGCTCACCGTCGGACAGACCATCGGCGTAGCCATTGCCGTTCAGCCAGCGCTCGCGCTGATCGAGTTCACCCTTGCTCGTGGTCCGCGCGGCCATCCTCTGCCACCAAGGGTCCGTTGGGCGGTGCGCCTGCGGCACCGACTGGTCACCCGCGACTCGCACCGCATCGGGACGCCGCGGCTGCACCGCCGTGCCCGACACCAGGATCTCCGGTGCGCCGGCACCGTCGACGATCGTGACGCTCGCAGCGATCAACGTCGGGCCCGTTCGCTCGGCGGCGAAGTCCGCGAGCGCGGCCGTGAACTCCGTCGGCTCCGGCATGGGGATGCCGAAGAACTCGGCGGCCTCCTGCAGGTAGTGCCAGATGCGGTCGACGTCGGGTTGGCGCCCACCCGCCATCGGGATCGTGATGGTGAGCAGCGTCCCGGGCCGCGTGATCAGCTGTGCGGCGCACAGGGTGCCGGAGTCGGGTTCCACAGCGGTCACCGACGTGCGAAAATGGTTCACTATCAGCGCATTCTAACGTACTTCACGAAGGAGCCATGCGACGCCGCATGAGTGCCCCAATGGTCACCCGACTCACCGAATCGGACTGGCGTGTGTTCGCCACCCTTCGGCTTCGCGCGCTGACCGATACCCTCGGCGCCGGCGACCAGCAGTACCGCCACGAAGTCACGTTCACCGCGGCTCAATGGCGCCGCCGGCTTCGCGCCCATGCCCAGTTCGCGGTGCTCATAGACGACCACCTCGTCGGGCTCATCGGCGCCCAGCGCCAAAGCGTCGAAGCGGTGTACCTGTACTCGCTGTGGCTCGAACCCGGCGCCCGCGGCCGAGGACTCGGACACGATCTGGTGGGCGCTGCCGTCGACTGGGCCCGCAGTCAACGGGCCCGCATCGTGACCTTGCGCGTCGACGCCGCCAACGCCACGGCTCGCGGGGTCTACGAGCAACTGGGTTTCGGAGTCATCGAGGCGTCGACTACGGCCAAGGAACTCACGATGTCGCTGAGCGTCGGTTGATGTCGGGGCGGTAGCGCATCAGCAGGGTCCGCACACTGTCCATCGCATCGACTGCGCGCTCCTTGTCGACGGACTGGATAGCCATCAAGGGGATGTACTCGTCGTCGGGGAGGTCCACGCGCGCCCAGCGCGCTCCCGGCGGGAACGATACGTCGACGACGTCCGACCACGGAATGAGTCGATAGGTCAACAGGTTTCGCACGGAGAGACCATCGGGACCGACCCGCAGCCGAGGCCTGGCGAACATTAGGACCAGGCATCCGATGATGACGCCCAGTAATCCGATGGCGATCTGATCGGCGGTCTGGAAGATCACACCGGACGAGCCGATCTTCAGCAGGAAGCCGACGGCGATGTGGGCACCGGCGATCACAAAGGCAGCGCCGTAGGCGAAGTAGGGCGTCAGGTGGGGCTTGACCTCGAGGTCGACGCCGGCAGCGGTGCCGGTCACGATTTCTTGCGCAGGTCGCGCAGTGTCAGCGCGGTCGACAATGCGGCGGCGGCCGCTTGCGCGCCCTTGTCCTCCGCCGATCCGGGCAAGCCCGCACGGTCGAGAGCCTGCTGCTCGTCGTTGGTGGTGAGGACGCCGTTGGCGACCGGAGTCCCCTCGTCGAGAGACACCCGGGTCAGGCCTTGGGTGACCGCGTCACATACGTAGTCGAAATGTGGCGTCTGACCCCGGATCACGACACCGAGCGCCACGACGGCGTCGTGCGACTTGGCCAACTGCTGTGCGACGACGGGCATTTCGATGACACCGAGCACCCGGATCACGTCGGGATCGTCGATGCCCGATGCCGACGCGGTTCTGCGCGCACCCTCGAGAAGCGCGTCGCAGATGCTGGTGTGCCAGGTGCTCGCGACGATCGCCAGCGTCAGCCCCGAGGCATCCACGGCCGGCATGTCCGGAACGCCTGCACCGCCGCTCATGATCGGGCTCCGCCCTCTGCACTCACTTGGTCGCACCCCCGAGATCGGTCACCGTGGGGGGCAACCGATCACCGAGCAGGTAGACGGCCTCGTCATACCCGTTCATCTTGGTGGCCTCATCGAAGTCCTCGAGCCCGGTCAGGTCGTGGCCCATCCGGTCGCGCTTGGTCATCAGGTAGCGGATGTTCTCCGCGTTGGCGCGCACCGGCAGCGGTACCCGCTCGATGATGTGCAGCCCGTAGCCGTCCAGACCGACGCGCTTGGCGGGGTTGTTGGTCAGCAGCCGCATCGAACGGACCCCGAGGTCGACCAGGATCTGGGCGCCGGTGCCGTAGTCCCTGGCATCGGCGGGCAGGCCTAGTTTGAGATTGGCGTCGACGGTGTCGTCGCCGGCGTCCTGGAGTTGGTAGGCCTGCAGCTTGTGTAGGAGTCCGATACCGCGACCTTCGTGTCCGCGCATGTAGAGCACCACGCCGCGGCCCTCGCGGGCGACCATGGCCATCGCGGCGTCGAGCTGCGGGCCGCAGTCGCAGCGTCGGGAACCGAAGACGTCCCCGGTCAAGCATTCGGAGTGCACTCGGACGAGGACGTCGTGCCCGTCGCTGTCGGGTCCGGCCCCGGGTCCGACGATGTCACCGCGGACCAGAGCGACGTGCTCGACGTCGTCGTAGATGCTGGTGTAGCCCACGGCGCGGAACTCGCCATGGCGGGTCGGGATGCGCGCTTCGGCGATGCGCACGATGTGCTTCTCGTGCTTGCGCCGCCACTCGATGAGGTCCGCGATGGAGATGAGCGCCAAGTCGTGGTCGTCGGCGAAGACCCGCAGCTCGTCGGTCTGGGCCATCGCGCCCTCGTCCTTTTGGCTGACGATCTCGCAGATGGCGCCGGCGGGCTGCAGGCCGGCGAGCCTGGCCAGGTCGACGGCTGCCTCGGTGTGGCCGGGGCGCCGAAGTACGCCGCCCTCCTTGGCACGCAGCGGCACGACGTGTCCCGGCCGGGTGAAGTCGTCGGCGATGGCGGCCGGGTCGGCGAGCAGACGCATCGTGGTTGCGCGGTCGGACGCCGAAATGCCGGTGCCAACATCCTTTTTCGCATCGACGGTCACCGTGTAGGCGGTACCGTGCTTGTCCTGGTTCACCGCGTACATCGGCAGCAGGCCGAGCCGGTCGCAGACGTCGCCCGACAGCGGCACACACAGGTAGCCGGACGTGTATCGGACCATGAACGCGACGAGTTCCGGGGTGGCCATCTCGGCCGCGAAGATCAGATCGCCCTCGTTCTCGCGGTCCTCGTCATCGATGACGACGACGGCCTTGCCCGCAGCGATGTCGGCTATCGCCCTTTCGACGGAATCCAGCCTCGTCATCCCTGCCACCCTTGCCGTTCCGATCTGAACCATCGTGCAATGCGCCATACAAGTCCATCAGTGTCTTCACGACGTCCTTCAGTATGAACCAATCGGGGGCAGCACTTATTGCCCGCTCCCGCCGGACCCTCTGAACAGGGCCGACGTTGCGATCAGGGCTTGCTGGAAAGCAGTCGCTCGACGTATTTCGCAATGACGTCGACCTCGAGGTTGACGGGGGTGCCCACGCCGGCCCGCCCCAACGTCGTCAACTGCAGCGTGGTCGGGATGAGCGACACCTCGAACCAGTCGGGTCCCAGGCCGGACACCGTGAGCGAGATGCCGTCGACGGTGATCGACCCCTTCTCCACGACGTAGCGCGACAAGGTGTCGGGCAGCGAGATCCGCACCACTTCCCAATGTTCTGACGGCGTCCGCATCACGACGCGACCCGTGCCGTCGACGTGGCCCTGCACGATGTGTCCGCCAAGCCTGCTGTTGAGAGCCGCGGCGCGCTCGAGGTTGACGTGACTGCCCACCTCGACACCCTGAAGGCTGGAGCGGTTGAGGGTCTCGCCCATCACGTCCGCGGTGAACGCACCGTCGGGTAGTAGATCCACGACGGTGAGACAGACGCCGTTGACGGCGATCGAGTCGCCGTGACCGGCGTCCGTCGTGACGAGCGGGCCACGGATGACGAAACGGGCGGCGTCGGCCAGGTCTTCCTTGCCGACGACCTCGCCCAACTCTTCGACGATGCCGGTGAACATGCAGACCAGGCTAGTCGGCGGCACAACACATCCCCCGGTCGCTTCGCTCCTGCCCGCCGGAACTCATCCCCCGGTCGCTTCGCTTCTGCCCGCCGGAACTACAGAAGCTTCTCCCCGAAGTACGTGGCGACCGGATTGTCGTTGAAGTTGGCGATGGCGACGTAGCCCTCCCGTTCGTAGAGCCCCTGCGCGTGTGGTTGTCGTGGCCCGGTGTCGAGCCGGGACACCGTGTAGCCGAGCGCGCGGACGGCGTCCTCCAAGGCGTGCAGCAGGCGACGCGCCAGGCCTTGCCCGCGAGCGTCGGGAATGACGTACATCCGCTTGATCTCGCAGGCACCGTCGGGCAGTCGCTTGAGGCCGCCGCCGCACACCGCAACCCCGTTGCGGTAGCCGACGAGGAAGACGCCGCCGGGCGGACCCAATTCCGTCGGCCCGGCCTTCGGCATGTCGGACGCGTCGAGATCCAGGCCGCCCGAACCGGTTCCGCCGAGGTCCCAGTACAGTTCGCGCATCTCATCTAGCATCGCCGCGACCAGCACGGCAGCGTCGCCGAAGTCGGAGGGGACGGGCCGAAAGACCAGCACTGTTCCACTCTTACCCGGTGCCCGGGGCAAAGGTCCACCCACCCGCACCCACTACGATGCAACCATGCAGACGCGCCCTCGCATTGCCGTCCTCGTGTCCATCTTCGCTACGTTCCTGCTCATCGCGGGATGCAGTTCCTCGACCAAGTCCGACGCACCACTGCCAGACGGAGCGTCTCTGCTCAAGGACTCCGATGAGACCACCCGGAAGCAGCAGAGCGTTCACCTCGAGCTGACGGTCACCGGCAAGATCGCCGAGCTGCCCGTCGAAACCCTCAGCGGTGACCTGACCAACACCCCGTTGGTCGCCGCCCAGGGCAAGGCCAGCATCATCGCCTTCGGCCAGACCTTCAAGGACGTCGACTTCGTGGTCGCGGACGGAGAGCTCTACGGCGCGCTGACGCCGGGCAGCTTCACCAACTTCGGGCCCGCGGCCGACATCTACGACGTGTCGAAGATCCTGAACCCCGACGTCGGCCTGGCCAACGTGCTCGCCAACTTCTCCGAGGCGAAGTCCGAGGGACGCGAGACCATCAACGGCGTCGACACCGTGAAGGTCAGCGGCAAGGTCACCGCCGAGGCCGTCAACGGTCTCGCCGAGGTCGGCGCCACCGGTGCCGTGCCCGCGACCGCGTGGATCAAGGAGGACGGTGACCACGACCTGGTGCAGGCCAAGCTCGACCCGAGCCAGGGCAACAGCGTGCAGATGACGCTGAGTGACTGGGGCAAGAGCGTCACCGTCACAAAGCCCGCCGCCTAATGTCGGGGGCTCACGGCACCGCCGAGCCGAACGCGTCCAGTCGGCGGATCGCGATCACTGCGGGCGGGCTCGCCGTTCTGCTGGGTGCGCTCGACACCTATGTCGTCGTCACGATCATCAACGACATCATGCGGGACATCGGGATCTCCCTGAACCAGATCCAGCGCGTCACCCCGATCATCACCTGGTACCTGCTGGGCTACATCGCGGCCATGCCGCTGCTGGGTAGGGCTTCCGACCGGTTCGGCCGCAAGCTGGTCCTTCAGCTCAGCCTCGCCGGCTTCGCCGCGGGTTCGGTGGTGACCGCGCTGTCCAGCGATCTCATCCCGATGGTGATCGGCCGCACCATCCAGGGCACGGCGAGCGGTGCGCTGCTGCCGGTGACCCTGGCCTTGGCCGCCGATCTGTGGGCCGAGCGCAACCGCGCCACCGTCCTCGGTGGCATCGGTGCGGCGCAGGAACTCGGCAGCGTGCTGGGACCGCTGTACGGGATCGCGGTGGTGTGGGCCCTGAGCACCTGGCGCGACGTGTTCTGGATCAACGTGCCGCTGGCGATCGTCGCCATGGTGATGATCCACTTCAGCCTGCCGTCCAAGGACAAGGACGGTCCCCGAGAAAAGGTGGACGTCGTCGGCGGCGTGCTGCTCGCCGTCGCGCTCGGGCTCATGGTCATCGGCCTGTACAACCCGGCGCCCGACGGCAAGCAGGTCCTTCCGAGCTGGGGACTGCCCGTGCTGGGTGCGGCGCTGGTGGTGGCGGTCGCGTTCTTCGTCTGGGAGAAGTTCGCCCGCACCCGACTCATCGATCCGACCGGTGTGAGGTTCCGACCATTCCTCGCGGCTCTCGGCGCCTCGCTGTGTGCGGGCGCGGCGTTGATGGTCACCCTGGTGAACGTCGAACTGTTCGGGCAGGGGGTGCTGGGCCTCGACCAGATCCCCGCCGCCGGACTGTTGATGAGGTTCCTGGTCGCGCTGCCCATCGGGGCGTTGCTCGGCGGCTGGATCGCCGCGAGGATCGGCGACCGCATCGTGGCGTTCGTCGGTCTGGGAATCGCCTCCTTCGGGTACTGGCTGGTGTCCCATTGGACCGTCGACGTGCGTTCTATGCGGCACGACCTGGGGTTGTTCACCCTGCCGACGTTCGACGTCGATCTCGCGCTGGCCGGCATCGGCCTCGGCCTAGTGATCGGTCCGCTGACGTCGGCGACGCTGCGGGCCGTCCCCGGCGCCCAGCACGGAATCGCCTCTGCCTCAGTGGTCGTCGCGCGGATGATCGGCATGCTGATCGGGCTGGCGTCGCTCAGTGCCTGGGGTCTCTACAAGTTCAACCAATACCTCGCAGAGCTGCCGAAACCCACGGGCAGCAACCTGATGGAGATCGGCGCGCAGCTCGCCGCCAACGTGCGAACGGCCTACACGATGCAGTACGGCCAGATCTTCTTCATCACGATGGTGGTGTGCGCGGTGGGTGCGGTCCTCGGACTGCTGATCACCGGCAAGAATGAGCGCGCCGAGGAGCCGGACGCCGCGACGGAGATCGTCGGCGCCCAGAGTTAGTGGGTCAGCAGCGTTCGACGCCCGGGTTCATCAGCTTGAGTTCGGAGCGTCGTTCGACGTCCGGGGTGCTCAATACCGCGCGCAGTGGGCGGCAGACCATGTCCATGATGGTGCTCTGATCGACGGGGCGAAAGCTGAGCCAGTCCTGCAGTGCAGTCATTGCTCTCGTCCTTCTTCGATGGGCAGCGGGCCGGGATGGCCGCGAACCTGAACCCAATTTTACGGGGACGACGGACGCCGACACGGTCCCCGCGGGGCGACTGAGGTCTCAAACCGGTAACGAGTCCCCCAACGGATGTATTCCGTGCGTGACGCGAGTCACATTGGCGGCCAAAGGAATTGCAGGTCTCACCGGTTTCGGGGTTTGCCGATGCTCAGCCCGGCACCAGGCTCATTCGAAGATCGGGCCCGAGGCGGAGGACGCCGTCGTACCGCCACCGCTGCGCGTGAACGATGCTCGCCACGCCGACGTCGTCGACCGCGGTGATCGGACCACCGAGCAGGATCGGCGCCACGTAGGCGAGGATGCGATCGACCACCCCGGCCCGGAGGAAGGCCCCCGCGACCGTCGGCCCGCCCTCCAGCAGCACGTCGGTCCGGTCCGACAGCGCTTGAATCACTTCGTGCGGGTCGCGCGTGCGGATCACCATGGTTCTGGAGTCGTCGTTGAGAACCCTGGCGTCGGGGGATATCTCCCGCTCGCCGACCACCACGCGCAAGGGTTGCCGCTTGGAGAGCGAACCGTCGGGCAGTCGCGCCGTCAACGTCGGATCGTCGACGAACACCGTGCCGGTGCCGACCACGATCGCATCGGCCACCGCGCGGAGTCGGTGCACGTCGGCCCGCGCCGCCTCGCTGGTGATCCACTGACTGCTGCCGTCGGCGGCGGCACTGCGCCCGTCGATGCTCGAGGCGAACTTCCAGGTGACGTGCGGCCTCCCCGTGCGCTGCCGGTGCAGCCACTCCCGCAACGCACCCCCGGCGACGTCGTCGGCCAGCACACCCGCCTCGACCGACAGCCCGGCTTCGGCCAACCCCTTCGCCCCGCCCGCCGCCACCGGATTGGGATCGTCGACGGCATACACCACACCCGAAACACCGGCGTTGACAAGGGCATCCACGCAGGGCGGCGTCCGGCCGTGATGGCTGCACGGCTCCAGCGTGACGACCGCGATACCCCCCACCGCGCGCTCCCCCGCCCGTCGCAACGCCACGACCTCTGCGTGCGGTCCGCCAGGAGGCTGTGTTGCGCCCACCCCGGCGATGGCGCCGTCGCGGTCCAGGATCACCGCACCGACGGGTGGGTTCGGATACGTCGTGCCCTTGACGCCGTCGGCCTGAGCGATGGCCGACCGCATGGCGTCCTGGACGTTCATGCCATCAGGTGCTTGGAGGCCGCCGCGGCCTGGCGCCGCAGCTTCTCCACGGCGAGCGCCGGGTCGGCAGCACCGAACACGGCCGACCCCGCGACGAAGCAGTCCACTCCTGCCTCGGCGGCGGCCTCGATGGTGTCGGCGTTGATTCCACCGTCGATCTCCACGATGATCGTCAACTCGCCCGCGTCGACCAGCCTCCGCACCGCGGCGACCTTCGGCAACACCTCCGGGATGAACTTCTGGCCGCCGAATCCCGGTTCCACGGACATCACCAGCAGGGTGTCGAAGTCCCGGAGGATCTCCAGATAGGGCTCGATCGGGGTGCCAGGCTTGACGCCCAGACCTGCCTTGGCCCCCGCCGCGCGGATGTCGCGGGCGACGCCGACGGGATCGTCGGTGGCCTCCGCATGAAAGGTGACGTTGTACACGCCCGCCTCCGCGTATGGAGGTGCCCACCGCGCGGGGTCGTCGATCATCAGATGGCAGTCCATCGGAATGTCGGTCGCCTTGAGCAGGCTCTCCACCACGGGCAGACCGAGCGTCAGGTTCGGCACGAAGTGGTTGTCCATCACGTCGACGTGCAACCAGTCGGAGCCGACGACGGCGGCGGTCTCGTCGGCCAGTCGGGCGAAGTCGGCGGCCAGAATCGACGGCGCGATCAAGGGTTCTGCCATGGCGGTCAGCTTAGGTGGACGGTCATCGCTGCACCTGTAGGGCCGCCGCGAACATCGCGTCCGTGCCGTGCCGATGCGGCCACAGCTGCACGTGCGGGCCCGGGCCGAGATCCGTCATCGGCGTGACTCCTGCATCGAACAGCGGTCGGGTGTCGATCGCTCGCACGGGTTGGCGGCGCAGCGCGTCGGCCACCACACCGACCGTCTCCGCCAGGTGCGGCGAGCACGTCGCGTACAGCACGATGCCGCCGTTGCGCGTCAGCGCAATGGCGGCGGCCAGCAATTGCTTCTGCAACTTCGCGAGCGCAGGTACGTCACCCGGTTGGCGGCGCCACCGCGCTTCCGGCCTGCGCCTCAGCGCACCGAGCCCCGTGCACGGCGCGTCGACGAGCACCCGGTCGAACGACTCTGGGGGCAGTCCCGACTCGCGTCCATCGACGCGCAGCACCTCGACGTCCAGACCGCGCACCGCCTGCTCGACGAGTTCGGCCCGGTGCGGCGTCGGCTCCACGGCCGTCACGCGTGCATCCGACTCGGCGGCGATGGCGGCCAGCAGCGACGCCTTGCCCCCGGGGCCCGCACACAGATCCAGCCACCGTCCGTCAGTGCCGTCGAGGGGTGCCAATGTCAGCGCCCTGGCCACCAGCTGACTGCCCTCGTCCTGCACCTGCGCCGCCCCGTCGCGTACGGCGACTAGCTGACCGGGGTCACCACCCGACAGGTAAACCGCATACGGCGAGTAGCGCCCGACCTCGCCGTCGGCGGCCTGCGCCAACTCCTCTGCCGTCAGAACGCCGGGCCGGGCGGCCAGATGCACCAGTGGGCGATCGTCGTCGCTGGCGAGCAGCGCGCCGAGTTCGGCGGCATCCGCGCCGAGGGCGTCGGCGAACGCCTGTCCGATCCACCGCGGGTGGGCGTGGGTGAAGGCGATGTGGCCGACCGGGTCGGTATCGGCGGCCGGCGCCAGTTCGGCTACCCAGGACTGTTCGTCGCGGGCCGCGATCGTCCGCAGCGTCCCGTTGACGAATCCGGCACGCGCCGTGTCGAATTCGATGGCCGCCTGCTCGACGGTGGTATCGACGGCGGCGTGGGCGTCCACCCGGGTGCGCAGCAGTTGGTACGTACCGAGCCGCAGCAGGTCGAGCAGCACTGGGTCGATGCGGTCGAGTGGGCGGTTCGCGGCGTGGACGATGACGGCGTCGAGCAGACCGAGCGCGCGGCAGGCCCCGTAGGCGAGTTCGGTGGCGAAGGCGGCGTCGCGCCCGGCGACGTGACGTTCACGCAGCAGCGCGGGCAGGACGAGGTTGGCGTAGGCGTCGCGCTCCGAGACGGCGCGCAGCACGTCGAACGCCGCTCGGCGGGCCGGATCGAGCGGCTTGCGCGGTGGGCGCCGGCCGCCCTGCGGGCGACTCACTGGGCACTCGCGTTCTCGTCGAGGCGTGCGCCCCTGGCCCAGTCGGCGGCCTTCATCGGTTTCTTGCCGGGAGGCTGGATGTCGCCGAGAAGCACCGGAACCGACGCCGTGCCGACCTGAACCCCTTGGCGGCCGACACGAATCATGCCGGGCGGCAACGGTTCCCCCTCGGCGAGGGTGACCGGGCCGACCTTGACGCGAAGGTCGCCGACCATGGTCCACGCCCCGGGATAGGGTGTCACGGCGCGGATCCTTCGATCGACCACCCGAGCGGGTAGGTCCCAGCGCACCCTTGCCTCCTCGACCGTGATCTTCGGCGCGACGGTGACACCGTCGGCCGGCTGCGGTACCGCGGCCAGCGAGCCGTCCGCGATGCCGTCCAGTGTCTTCTCCAGGAGCGCCGCCCCCGAGACCGACAGCCGTTCGAGCAGGACCCCGGCGGTGTCCGTCGGCCGGACGGTCTCGGTGACCACGCCGAACACGGGTCCCGAGTCGAGACTCGGCTCGATGCGGAACGTGGTCGCACCGGTCACCTCGTCGCCCGCCGCGATGGCGGCCTGCACGGGCGCCGCGCCCCGCCACGCAGGAAGCAGCGAGAAGTGCAGGTTGATCCAGCCGAGCGGCGGCACTCCCAGCAACCCCTCGCGCAGAAGTGCGCCGTACGCCACCACGGCGCAGCAGTCGGGCGCCAGATCGTGGAGCTCGGCGACGAATTCGGCGCCGTTGGGCTTGTCGGGCCGCAACACCGGGATGCCGTTGTCGATTGCGAGTTGCGCCACGGGTGACGGCGAAGAGCGTCCACGTCGACCGGACACGGCGTCCGGTCGCGTCAACACGGCGATCACGTCGTGGTGTGCAGAGTCGATGAGCCGCCGCAGTGACGGAAGCGCGGGTTCTGGGGTGCCCGCAAAGATGATGCGCACGAGCTATCCGCTTGATCCGGTGGGGAGCTGGTAGTACTCGCGTTCGGACACTCCGGCGAGTGGCGCGACGAACATCCACGGAATGGTGGTGACGGCCTTGTTGAGCGTGGCGACCGCGTCGTTGTAGTACTGGCGGGCGAACGCGAGCTTGTTCTCGGTGTCGGCGAGGTTGTCCTGCAGGTTCAGGAAGTTGCTCGACGAGTTGAGTTGGGGGTACGTCTGACCCAGTGCGAGAAGTGGTCCCAGCGCGGTGTCCAGTTCGCGTTCCGCGGCGCTGCGCTGCGCGACCGACTTCCCGCCGGTGGCGGAAGTGAGCGCGGCACGCGCATCGGTGACGTGGTCGAGCACACTCTTCTCGTGGGCGGTGAACGTCTGCACCGTGTGCACCAGGCTGGGGATGAGCGACGCCCGGCGGGTCAGTTCTACGTCGATGCCGGACAGCGCCTCCGACACCCGGACGTCGGCGGAGCGAATCTTGTTGTAGCCCATGATGAAACCGACGAGTACGAGCACCAGCAGTACCACAACCAAGATCAGCACGTAGCTCACCACGAGCCGCCTCCTCCTCCTCCACCGCCACCGCCGCCACCGCCCCCACTGCTGGAGCTACCGCCACCTGACGACGACGAGGACTGCGATGCAGTGTAAGCACCGATGGATGACGACAACGCCGATTCGAAGCTGTCGAAGTCCGGCCCACTGGAGTGCCCGCTGAGACCCCAGCCGCTCGACGTCGACGACGAATTATACCAATCTGGTTGCGGAGCAACGGCTCCCACCGTCTCCTGGTACTTCTTCGCCCACATCGCCGCGGCGCCTGTTGCGATGGCGAACGGGATGTAGGCGGTATAGAGGTCCTTGCGCGCCGCGAAGTCGAACCGCGTCTCCGCCGAATCGGTGGACAGGAGACGGTGGAATCCGCCTGCCTGCGACCACAACTGGCGCCCCGCATCCGTTCGCCGAGTGCCCAAGCCGTCAGACCAGGATCGCCTCGAGAACACGAGGAACGTGATGAACGGCAGCCCCCACATGGTGGCGGGAAAGCCCCAGCGGAAGAAACCGCAGACGGCGAGGACGAGGGCCAGCGAGTTGGCCGCGCGCACCCAGAGTTCCTTCCGGCGCTTCACGATCAGCCCGTCGCCGATCGCCCACGCCTGAACTGCCGCGGCCATGTCGGTCTTCGCCGCGGTGAGTTTCTTCCCCGCCGTGACCGTCTTCTTGGCCTCGAACTCCTTGCCGGGACCCATCACCTTGAGGGCGGACGCGACGGCGATGCCGACCGGGTCGACGTCCGCCCACGCCGCGCGCTCCGCCGTCCCGCGCACGTTCCACTGCTTGTCGTTGACCTGCCTGAGGTCGATCAGCTTTCGCTCGGCGAGATGGAAGAGAGTGGCCGTCAGCCCGTTCTTCGGCACCGCCTCGGTACGGATGTACTCGGTCTGCACCGGCCCGAGGCCGGGGGGCGGGCCGTACTGCACGGGGAAGCCGGGGTCCGGTTCGACCGTGGTGCGATACCAGAGGTAGGCGACCAGCGCGCCCGCGACCGAAAGCCCGAAGACCCAGGCGATGCCGCCGAACGAACGACCCAGGACGCGGTCCCACTCGTAGGACCACGGCAGGCTGATTCGCGACGGGGTCGGCACGTCGACGCCGGCCCTCAGGGTGACCGGCGTGCGGGGCGCCAAGTTCTGCGCACCGAATTCGACCGTGTTGCTGGACACCGCGAGCCCGTCGCAGGTGCGCCCGGTGCCGAAGCCGACGGAACACTCGGCGCCCGTGACGTCGGCGGGCAGCGTCGCGCGAACACGGACTCGCTGGATCACGTTGTTCCACGACGGCGCGATGACGTTCCAGAAGAACACCGACGTCGAGTCTGGATCGCCGACGACGTTGGCGAAGCCTCTGTTCTCGCCGGTACTTCCGGGGTCGAGGACGCCGGGGATGGCGTATCGGAGCTCGTAGGTGTGCGTGCCCCACGGCAGGGTGCTGTCGGGATCTCCGATCTTGGCGACCCGGAACCTGTCCCCCGATTCCCACAGCAGCTGATAGGGCACCGGTTCGCCATCCATCAGAATGGACGTGATCTCCGGCTCTTGACGCACCCGGGGGCTGTTCTGATTGGCGACGTCCCAGTAGCGGAAGATCCCGTGCCGACCCGACGGGAACTCGCCCCGAATCGTTTCGACCGCGTTGAGCCTTCCATCGGCTCCGATGGTGAAGTCGACCCGGTAGTCACTGATCACGACGGGATCGTCACCGGCTTGGGGGGCGGAGACGGTCTGGAACATAATGGGCCAGAGCAGTCCAACGGCGATGAGGCCCAACAGGATCAACCACCCGAGTACCCGCTTCACGACACCCCCCGCCCGCCTGCGTTCGCCTCACCCTATGTGCAACGGGTCGATCTGCACACGAACGGGCGGCTGATCGTGGCGGGCACTGAACACTCCGGTGGCGCGACGGAGCGCCGAGGCCAGCCCCAGTCCGGTGTCGCGAGGCACCCGGACGAGCATCCGGCTCACCTCGGCCTCACGCTCCGTGCCGGGTGGTCGACGGGCACCGGGTGGAAGCTCGACGGGACCGAGAACGTCGGCGTCGGCCGGAAGACGCGCTGCCGCAAGCAGAGCCGTGACCGCGGCGGGATCTCCGTCCACGGCGGCCATGTGGACCGCGGGCGGCAAGCCGACCTCGGCCCGCGCAGCCAGTTCGGATTCGGCGTGGCCGACGGGATCCCAGCGGATGAGCGCCTGGACGGTCGGGATCGCCGATTCGGCCACGATGGCCACGACGCCACCGTCGCCGCGGTGTCGGACGAGGGCCGCTGCGGCCATCCACCGACGCAGGGCGTCCTCGGAGGCCCGTAGGTCCTGCCTCCCGAGCAGGGCCCAGCCGTCGAGGAGCAGAAGGGCGCCGTATCCGCCGGGCGCCACGGGCTCGGCCCCCGGCGTGGCGACGACCAGGGATGGCGCGGCAGGCACCTCGGACACCACCGCATCACCGCCCGAGGTGATCACGGTGGTCCCCGGGAAGGCCCGTCCCAACTCCTCGGCGGTGCGGCGCGCACCTACGACGACGGCACGCACCGCGTCGGAACCACAACGGACACAACGCAGCGCCGCCTCGATGCGGCCACACCAGCGGCAGACGGCTCCGACCCCGCGGTCGGGCAGCGACATGGGACCGGTGCAGTGCCTGCACCTGGCGATCGTCCGGCACTTGCCGCACGAGAGCGCGGGCACGTATCCGCGCCGCGGCACCTGCACGAGGACCGGATGGTCGGACCTCAGGGCCGCGCGTGCCGCGTCGAGCGCCATCGACGGCAACCGCGCGGTATGGGAGGCGGCGTCGCGTTCCTGCGTGAAGCCGCTGTCGTCGAGCGCGACCACCCGTGGCGTGCGGGCCCGCACCACCGGCCGACTGGCCACCAGATCATGCGCCCACTTGCCGGTGACCAGGGCCTGCGCCTCCGCCGTGCGGGCGTAGCCGGCGATCAACGCCCCGCACCGCAGCTGATGTGCGCGCAGCATCGCGACCTCGCGCGCGTGCGGGTACGGAGCCCGCGGCTCAGAGAGGGTGTCATCGCCGTCGTCCCACACCATCACCAACCCAAGGTCGGCGACCGGCGCGAACACCGCGCTGCGGGTGCCGATGACGAACCTCGCATGTCCCCGCAGCACCGACAGCCACCGACGGTAGCGCTGCGACGGCCCGAGCCCTGCGGACAGCGCGACGACGGCACCGTCGTCGACGTGTCGGACCGCGGCCGCGTACAGCGCGTCGACGTCACGCTGGTCCGGCATGACCGCCAGCGCCGAACGGCCCGACTGGACGACGACTGCAGCGGCCTCGGCAAGCCGGTCCGTCCACTGCTCCCCCGGTAGCGCCTGCCAGACCGCGCGAGCAGCCCGGCCCTCGCCGAGTGCGCGGAGGTACTGCGTACCGCGGCCGTAGGCTGCCCAGGCCGCCGGATCGACCGTTCGCGCCGTCGGCGTGGGTGGGTCCGGCGTCGGCTGCTTCTCGACGTTCGCATGCCGCGGCGGGACCGCGAGTCGGAGCACGTCGGCCCGGGTGCCCGCATACCTGGCGGCGACCGCGTCGACCAGCCTGCGGACGTCGGGGGTCAAGACCCGTTCGCTGGACACGACGCGGTCCAGCCAACCCAGCTTGCCGTCGTGGTCGGTGTCGGAACGTCTTTCGAGGATGAAGGCGTCGACCAGCCTGCCGTGGAAGCGCACCCGGACCCGTACTCCGGGTTGCGCGTCGTCGGACTGTTCGGCGGTGACGAGGTAGTCGAAGTCGCGATCGAGATGGGGCACCGAGAGCATCGGCAGCACCCGAGCGATGGGCTCGTGCTCGGCCGCCTGCCTCATTTCGGTCACGCAGGTGGTGTAGCAGAGCGCTCCGACGCCGGTCGACCGCGGCCGAAGAAGAATCCGGCGGTGATCAACAGCAGCGAGGCCGCGTAGGCCCACCAGATCGGTACCGCGAGGACTTCGGACCGCAGCACGAACTTGCCGATCCCGATCATGCCGTCGGACATCGCGAAGCACACCGCTCCCAGTGCGGTCCACGGGGTCGGGAGCTGCGCCAAGAGGGCCGCGCACACCATCGCGGCAAGGACGACCATGTAGAGGATCACCGGAATCGCCATTCCCTCGGCGATCAGCTGCGGCCAGAACCAGACCAGCAGCGTCACGCAGGCGACGCACACCACGACCGCGGCCGCCACCCTCGATGGCGTTCTGGTGGCCGATGGCAGCAACGCGGCCAGGAAGCACAGGTGCGCGACGAGGAAGGCGCCGAGCCCGAGCACGAACGACGGGGGCCACCACGGCATCGCGAGCAGATAGTCACCCGCCGCCGAGAACACCAGGGCGGGTATCAACCAGCGACGTTCACGGCGCACGGGGTGGCTGAGCGCCGCGGCGGCGAGCAGCGCCGCGGCCAAGGCCTTGACGGCGGGTTGCAGGCCGAACTGGCCGGTGAGCTCGGCGCCGGCGGGCAATCGGAGTGCCGTGAGGACGAGAAGGATCCCGTACGCAGCGCCGACGACCAACGCTGCGCCCCACAGCGTTCGCGTGCTGCGCGATGCGTACGGTGAGGCGATGCCCGTCACCGACCACTCAGGCGACGACGTCGCCGACAAGCCCGGTCTGGATGCCATCCTGCAGAAGGTACTGGAAGCGGTGCCCTTCCAGTTGACAACCGACGGAGGTCCCGAGGCGGCCCGGCAAAGGTTCCGCGACCTGTCCCGCCGCCCAGTTCACCAGGAACTGCGCGCGTCGAGGACCGGACGATCGACGGACCGGGCGGCCCGGTGCCGATCCGGCTGTGCTGGCCACCCGAAGCCGACGACGGGGCCGTACCGGTGGTGATGTTCTTTCACGGCGGCGGTTGGGTGGTCGGCGACCGCGACAGTTACGACGGAGACGCCCGTGGGCACGCGGTCGGATCGGGCGCACTGGTGGTATCCGTCGACTACCGCTTGGCACCCGAGCACCCGTACCCGGCGGCGGTGTACGACGGATGGGCTGCGACGCAGTGGGTGGCCGAGCACGCGGACCACCTCGGGGCCGACGCGGCGCGGCTTGCGGTGGCGGGCGACTCCGCGGGCGGTAACCTCGCGGCGGTCGTCGCACAACTGTCGCGTGACGCAGGCGGGCCGCCGATCGCCTTCCAGCTGCTCTGGTATCCGGCGACCACCTGGGATACGTCACTGCCGTCGTTCACCGAGAACGCCGACGCGCCGATCCTGTCGCTCGACGCAGTCGGTGAGTTCTCCCGCTGGCATGCCCGCGGTCAGGATCTGAAGAATCCGCCCGCGACGACGGTGCCCGCTACGGCGAGCTGCTGACAGCCGCCGGAGTACCCGTCGAAGTGCACGACGCCGAGACGCTGGTGCACGGTTACCTCGGGTACGCCGGCGTCGTGCCCGCCGCCACCGATGCCGTCGAGCGGGGGTTGTCAGCGCTTCGTCGCGCGCTAGCCTGAGGCACATGACGGACACCTCGATGACGCGGCCCGGTATCGATCCCATCCTCAAGGCGCTCCTCGACGAAATACCGCTGGAGTTCACCATCGACGACGGCGTCGAGGTGGCGCGCGAGAGGTTCCGTGCGATGAAGCCGCCCGCGGAGATGTTGCCGGACATGCGAATCGAAGAGCGGACGGTCGGGTATGGAGACCTCGACGACATCCCCGTCCGCATCTACTGGCCGCCGATCGACAGTCACCACGATCTCCCGGTCGTGGTCTTCTATCACGGTGGCGGCTGGGCGATCGGCGACCTCGACACCCACGATCACGTCGCCCGGGCGCCGCGGGTGTGGACGATGCCTGGGCGGCGTTGCAATGGGTTGGTGAGCACGCCGCGGAACTCGGCGGTGACCCCTCTCGGATCGCCGTCGCCGGAGATTCCGCCGGTGGCAACCTGTCTGCGGTGATGGCGCTGCGGGCGCGGGATGCCGGCGGTCCGGCGCTGGCCTTCCAGTTGCTGTGATACCCGATCGCGGTCGGCGATCTGTCGGCGCCGTCGTTCACCGAGAATGCGGACGCACCGATCCTCAACGCGGACGTGACCACGGCGTTCCTGACCTGGTATCTGCCCGGGCTCGACATGTCCGATCCGAAGGCGCACCCCACCGACGTCGCCCCGGCGAACGCCGCGACACTGACCGGCCTGGCACCGGCCTTCATCGGCACTGCAGAGCACGACCCACTACGCGACGACGGGGGAAAGTATGCCGAAATGCTTTCTGCCGCAGGTGTTCCCGTCCATTTGAGCAACGAACCGACGATGGTGCACGGTTACGTCAGCCTGGCGATGGCGTCGCCTGCAGCCACCGAGGCCACCGATCGCGGACTGGCTGCGCTGAAGGCTGCGCTGCACGCCGGGCGATGAACGAACCGTCGGCCGACCGGCACGTGCTCGACGTCCGATCGCCCCGGCAGTGGGAACAGTGGCTGGCGACCAACCACGACTCGGTGGGCGAAGTGTGGGTGCGGCTCTTCAACAAGGCTGCGGGCGACGTGCCCCTGACATACGGCGAGGCCGTCGAGATCGCACTGTGCTTCGGCTGGACCGACAGCCTGGCCCGGGGGCACGACGAGATCTCCCGCATCCAGAGGTTCAGCCCGCGCAAGCCCAAGAGCGCCTGGTCGAAGTCCAATGTCGAACGGGTGAAGCGTCTCATCGACGACGGCCGGATGCGCGAGCACGGGATGCGTCACGTCGACGCCGCGAAGACCGACGGGCGCTGGCCGTTCGAGCGACTCTGGTGCGACCAGAGTAACTTGGTCGCCGTCGACGCAGACGGAGGCAACAGCGCATGACCGGACCCGATTTCCACACCATCATCGTTGGCGCCGGGTTCTCCGGCATCGGCACGGCGATCCAGCTCGACAAGGCTGGTCTCGGGGACTACCAGATCATCGAGGCCGGCGAGGAGCCCGGCGGAACCTGGTACTGGAACACCTATCCCGGCATCGCTGTGGACATTCCGTCGTTCTCGTACCAGTTCTCGTTCGAGCAGAGCGCGGACTGGTCTCGCACCTACGCTCCCGGCCGCGAACTCAAGGCGTACGCCGACCACTGCGTCGACAAGTACGGGCTGCGTCGCAAGATCCGGTTCAACACCAAGGTGACCGCAGCCGTGTTCGACGACGAATCCGATTGCTGGCGAATCGATCTGGACACCGGCGAGGCGCTGACGGCGCGTTTCCTCGTCAACGCGAGCGGTGTGCTCACGGTGCCGAACCTGCCCGACATCGACGGCGTCGACAGCTTCGCGGGCATGACGATGCACACGGCGCGATGGGACCACTCGCAGGACCTGTCCGGCAAACGCGTCGCCATCATCGGAACGGGCGCGTCCGCGGTGCAGGTGATTCCCGAGATCGCCCCGAACGTCGAGAAACTCACCGTGTTTCAGCGGACGCCGATCTGGTGCATGCCGAAGCTGGACGTCCCCCTTCCTGCGGCGGCACGCTGGGCGATGCGGATCCCCGGCGGCAAGGTGATCCAGAGAGCCCTCAGCCAGGCCTACGTCGAGCTCACGTTCACGATCTCGGCGCAGTACTACACGTTGCTCCCGCTGGCCAAACGCGCCGAGAAGACGGGCAGGGCCTACCTCCAGCGCGAGGTGCACGATCCGGAGGTCCGCGACAAGCTGACGCCGCGTTACGCGGTCGGGTGCAAACGCCCCGGATTTCACAACACGTACCTGTCGACGTACAACCGCGACAACGTGGAGTTGGTGACCGAGCCGATCGACAAGGTCACCGGCTCGGGCGTGGCCACCACCGATGGGGCGACGCGTGACGTCGACGTGCTGATCCTGGCCACCGGCTTCAAGGTGATGGACGTCGACAGCATCCCGACCTTCCCCGTCACCGGGGCGGGCGGACGCTCGTTGGCCGAGTTCTGGTCACGACAACGCCTGCAGGCCTACGAGGGTGTCAGCGTCCCGGGCTTTCCGAACTTCTTCACCGTGATGGGCCCCTACGGCTACGTCGGTTCGTCGTACTTCGCCCTGATCGAGACGCAGACGCACCACATCGTCAGGTGCCTGAAGCAGGCGTCCAGCGAGGCCGCAACCCGGGTCGAGGTGTCCCAGGAGGCCAACGACCGGTTCTTCGCCGAGATGATGCGCAAGCGACACCGCCAGATCTTCTGGCAGGACAGCTGCGCCCTGGCCAACAGTTATTACTTCGACCAGAACGGTGACGTGCCGCTCCGACCCACCACCACCGCAGAGGCGATCTGGCGCAGCCGGCGCTTTCCGCTCGCCGACTACGAGTTCAGCGCCTAAGCGATCAGAACTGCACGCCGCGAGTCAGCGCGCCGTCGACGACGAGGTTGGTGCCGGTGATGAAGCTCGCCGCCGAACTACTCAGGAAGACAACGGCATTGGCGACCTCCTGCGGCGTTGCCATCCGGCCCGTCGGATTGAGACCGAGTGCCGTGGCGAAGAGTTCTGGATCGTTCTCCTCGATCGACGGCCACACTCCGCCGGGAAAATAGGTGTTGCCCGGGCTGACGGTGTTCGCGCGCACACCCTTTCCCGCGAGGTTGTAGGCCAGGCCCTGCGTGTAGTGGATGATCGCGGCCTTCATGGTGCCGTAGGGGCCCGAGGCGAAGTCGACCTCGCGCCCGGACACGCTCGAGATCGTCACGATGGAACCCGAGTCGGCCGCCAGCAGGTGCGGCAGCGCCGCCTCCACCAGACCGACCGTGCCCATCAGGTCGACGTCGAAACTGCAGCGCCAGTTCTCCTGGGTGTCGGGTATCGCGAGGGCGCTGACGTTCGCGACCACGCCGTCGATGCCACCGAGGGCGGTCGCGCTGTCGTCCACCCACTTCTTCAGCGCTTCGGCGTCCCCGACGTCGACGGCCGTCCCGATTGCCGTGGCCCCGCTGGCCTTCAATTCGGACTCCGTCTGCGACACCGCCTCCGCCGTGCGGGCGCAGTACGCGACGGCGGCACCCTCTGCCAGGAGTCCGTCGACCACGGCCCTGCCGATCCCGCGCGTGCCTCCCGTGACCAGGAATCGCGTGCCTGCCAGTCCGAGTTCCACTTTGTCTCCGTCTGTCGTCTGCGGGTGGGTCAGTACGAGATCGAGCCGAGTGACCTTGCGGTACTTCGCATTTCGTCATGGATTCCGTCGTAGGCCGGTACCCTCGGCAGCAGTCGCTTGTCGACCTTGGTCACCGCGCTGTAGTTGGTGTCGACGACGTTCGCGATGGGCACCTGCGAGATCTGACTGAGCAGTTGGTACGCGTCGAGGCGGTCGAGACCGTACAACTGGCCCAGCCAGCCGATCATCTCGACCTGACCCGCCCGCCACGCCTCTTCGAGCGGACGCCCGGAACCGATGCACATCAGGTGCGTGTCGGTTTCGATCCTGGGCCAGGCCGGACCACCGCCCTTGGTCAGATCGACGATCGCGGTGACGTGCATCGCGCCCTCCACCGCGGTGCCGCACGATTCGCCTTCGCCCTGCCGGTAGTGGCCGTCGCCGAGTGAGAATAGGGCGCCGGCGACGTTCACGCGCAGATAACAGGTTGCGCCGGTGGCCATTTCGGGGCTGTCCATGTTTCCGCCGAAGTAGTCCGGCACCAGTGACGTCCGCACCTCGCGCCTGGCCGGCGCCACGCCGACCGTGCCGAGCATGGGGTTGGCGGGCAGGCGTAACTGGAAGTCACTGGCCAGTGCCGAGAAACCCAGCGTCCCCGTCCCGGCGTCGTAGTCATAGATGTACGTGCGCTCGGGCAGTGGGTCCTGCAGCGTCGGGTTGACCGGGATGCTGGTGAGCCCCCCGAAGAACGGGATCAGCGTCGAGGCGCCCCAGGTCCGCGCCGGCGTCAGATCGACCAGATGCACTGCCAACGTGTCCCCCGGCTCGGCACCCTCGATCCAGAACGGACCGGTCTGGGGATTGAGGTCCTCGGTGTCCAAGGCGGTGGTGGCGACGTCCGCCTTGCTGGTGATCCGACCGCCGTAGGCGTCCTCGGTCCACAGCGTCAGTGCCGTGCCCGGCTTGATCCGCATCACCGGCGCCGCACCACCGAAGGTGTAGGCAAGCTGATCCACCGTTGGCACGAAGGTCACGTGATCCATGACCACCATCCTGCTGGAATCGCGTGCCGGGCGCGGGACGAAACGCAACAGCCCCCATCCCGCGAGGGAGATGAGGGCCGTTGCGTCAGCTTGGCTGTCGAGCCTTTAGACGGAAGCCTTCAGTTCGTCCACCTTGTTCGTCTGCTCCCACGGCAGCTCGATGTCGGTGCGGCCGAAGTGGCCGTAGGCGGCGGTCGGCGCGTAGATCGGCCGCAGCAGGTCGAGATCGCGGACGATGGCGCCGGGCCGTAGGTCGAAGACCGAGGTGATGGCCTTCTCGATGCGGGCCGGATCGACGGTCTCCGAGCCGAAGGTCTCGACGAACAGCCCGACCGGGGCGGCCTTGCCGATCGCATAGGCAACCTGGACCTCGACGCGCTCGGCCAGGCCGGCTGCGACGACGTTCTTGGCCACCCACCGCATCGCGTACGCGGCGGAACGGTCCACCTTGGACGGATCCTTGCCGGAGAACGCGCCGCCGCCGTGACGGGCCCAGCCGCCGTAGGTGTCGACGATGATCTTTCGGCCGGTCAGGCCGGCGTCACCCATCGGGCCGCCGAGGACGAACTTGCCGGTGGGGTTCACCAGCAGTCGGTAGTCGGAGGTGTCCATGGACTGGTGATTGAGGTCGGCCAGCACGGTGTTGACGACCTTCTCGCGGATGTCCGGCGTCAGACCGGCCTCGAGGTCGATGCCGTCGGCGTGCTGGGTGGACAGCACGACGGTGTCCAGGCGGACCGGGGTGGTGCCGTCGTACTGGACCGTGACCTGGGTCTTGCCGTCGGGCCGCAGGTAGTCCAGCACGCCGCTCTTGCGGACCTCGGTCAGCCTGCGGGCGAGGCGGTGCGCCAACGCGATCGGCAGCGGCATCAGCTCGGGCGTGTCCTTGATGGCGTAGCCGAACATCAGACCCTGGTCGCCGGCACCCTGCGCGTCCAGCGGATCGCCTGCACCCTCGACCCGCGCCTCGTGCGCGGTGTCGACTCCCATCGCGATGTCGGGCGACTGAGCACCGATGCCGATGTTGACGCCACAGGTCTCGCCGTCGAAGCCCTTCTCCGACGAGTCGTAACCGATCTCGAGGATGCGCGCGCGCACGGTCTTCGGGATGTCGGCGAACGCTTCCTTGGCCGTCGTGGTGACCTCACCGACGACGTGCACCTGACCGGTCGTCACGAGCGTCTCGACTGCGACGCGTGACTTAGGGTCCTGCGCGAGCAGTGCATCGAGCACCGAGTCGCTGATGGCGTCACAGATCTTGTCGGGGTGTCCCTCTGTCACCGACTCACTGGTAAACAGCCGACCTTTGCTCACGGTGTCATCCCTCTCCGAAACTTAGTTGTGCGAATCATATCGATGCCTTGCTGCAGCCAAGCCTGCGCCCTGCCGCGACACAACACTTATGTGCAGCGTGTCGCTGTCGAAGCCGTCACCCGGCACGGTTCCCGAGGAACGCCACGACCGCGTCCACGATACGGCTCGACATCAATGTCTTCGAACCGTGCTCCAGTGCAACTTCGTTGCCATCGGCAGCCAACAGCCAGCCGTCGTTGTTGTCCACCTCGAACGCGCGGCCCTCACCGACGGCGTTGACGACCAGAAGATCGCACCCCTTGCGCTGCAGTTTCGCCCGAGCGTGGAAGAGCACGTCGCCGTTGGCGTCACCCGTCTCGGCGGCGAATCCGACGATGGCCCGCATGTTGGGCAGCTGACCGTCGGCGCGGGCCCGGACGGAGCCCGCCAGCACGTCGTCGGTCCGCGTGAGCTCGATCGCCGGCGCGGCCTCGGCGCCCGGCTCGTGCGACTTCTTGATCTTGCTGGACGCGACTTGGGTGGGCCGGAAGTCGGCCACGGCAGCGGCCATCACGAGCACGTTCGCGTACGGCGCGTGCTTGGACACTGCGTCCTGCAGTTGGCTCGCCGAGCCGATGTGCACGACGTCGACACCCGCAGGGTCGTCGAGTCCCGCGGTGTTGCCCGCGATCAGGGTGACGTCCGCGCCGCGCTGAGCGGCAACGCGGGCCATCGCGTAACCCTGCTTGCCCGAACTCCGGTTGCCGATGAAGCGCACCGGGTCCAATGGTTCACGCGTGCCACCGGCGGTGACGAGCACCTTCACCCCTGCGAGGTCGAAGGGCAGCGCGTCGGGACGGTCGAGTAGAAGCTGGGCGAGCGTCGAGATCTCGTCGGGCTCGGGCAGCCGGCCTGCGCCGCTGTCCGATCCGGTGAGCCTGCCCGACGCGGGTTCGAGCACGACGTTCCCCCGGCGCCGCAGCGTCTCGACGTTGTGGACGGTGGCGGGGTGCAACCACATCTCGGTATGCATGGCCGGCGCGAACAGCACCGGACATCTCGCGGTGAGCAGTGTGGCGGTCAACAGGTCGTCGGCGCGGCCGGCGACGGCACGGGCCAGCAGGTCGGCCGTCGCCGGAGCGACGACCACGAGGTCGGCCTCTTGGCCGATGCGGACGTGCGGAACCTCACTGACGTCTTCGAAGACACCGGTGCGTACCGGCTGCCCTGAAAGTGCCTCGAACGTGGCGGCGCCGACGAAGCGCAGCGCCGACTCGGTGGGAACGACGCGAACGGAGTGGCCGGCTTCCGAGAGCCGGCGGACCACGGTGCACGCCTTGTAGGCGGCGATGCCGCCCGCGACGCCTACGACGATCCGCTTCCGCTCGCTCATTTCCACTCTTCGCCCGAGAGGCTCATGGCCGGTGCGGGGGGCTTAGCCCTCGCCCTCGGTGTGCTCGAGCAGGTCGCCATGGATCTCGCGCATTGCGATCGACAGCGGCTTCTCCTGGAGTCCCGGCTCGACGAGCGGGCCGACGTACTCGAGGATGCCGTCGCCCAGCTGGTTGTAGTAGTCGTTGATCTGGCGCGCCCGCTTGGCGGCATAGATCACTAGTGCGTACTTGCTCGACGCGCGGGACAGCAACTCGTCGATCGGCGGGTTGGTGATGCCCAGCGGGGTGTCGTAGGCGTTGGCGGCGTCGGAGTCGGTGCTCTCGACAGGGGTTGTCACGAAGTTGTCTCCTGGCGTTTTCGCTTGAGGGCTAGCTAACTGCTCGATGTGTTCACGCCGGATCCGGCGTTTTGCCCGTCAGCAAGGATACCAATTCTGAGCAGGCAAATTCCAATTGCTCGTTGACTACGACGACGTCGAAGTCGTTCTGGGCAGCGAGTTCGTCGCGTGCGGTGGCGAGTCGGCGCTCCCTCACCTCGGGACTCTCGGTGCCCCGCCTGACCAATCGGGACTCCAGCGCCTCCCAATTCGGAGGGGCCAGAAACACGGTGATCGCCTCCGGCAGGGCGGCCTTCACGGACCGCGCCCCGGCGAGATCCACCTCGATGAGCACCGGGAATCCGGCGCTCGCAGCGGCTCTGACGGGTTCTGCAGGCGTTCCCGAGCGGTGCAGGCCACGGTGAATCTCGGCCCACTCGAGAAGCGCGCCGTCATCGATCAGCTGCTGAAACCGCTCAGGGGTGACGAACGCGTAATCCACACCGTCGACCTCACACGGCCTGGGCGCCCTGGTGGTCGCCGAGACGCTGAAGTGGAGGTCCGGGACCCGTTCGCGCAGGCAGCGGACCACGGTCGACTTACCGACTGCGGAGGGACCGGACAGCACGACGATTCGACTCACCGCAACCGCCGCCCGGTCCCTCGCCGGCACTAATCTGCCGTGAAGTCGAACTTTTCCAGCAGGGCCTTGCGCTGACGATCTCCGAGGCCGCGCAGGCGGCGGGTCGGTGCGATCTCGAGTTCGGTCATGATCTCCTGCGCCTTGACCTTGCCAACCTTCGGCAACGCCTCCAGCAACGCGGAAACCTTCATCTTGCCCAAGACCTCGTCGCTCTCAGCGTCCTTGAGGACCTGCTTGAGGTTGGTGCCGCCGCGCTTGAGTCGATCCTTCAGTTCAGCTCGCGCTCGACGTGCGGCAGCAGCCTTCTCCAACGCTGCCGCGCGCTGTTCGTCGGTCAACTGGGGAAGGGCCACGGGTTCCTCCGTCTCTCGCCATCTTCGTACTGGCCATCATTTACTTGTGTCTTGACTGGTTAGAGAACCAGCCAGCGACGACGACCGTACCCACGGCCGCTGACGAAAGCTAACCCCACCCCCCGACTTACCGGGTCAAAAGCGCAGCGTGTAGGGCAATCATCCGAATCCAGCCAGCCTGTCGACACGGGTCTCGTGAAGATCGCCAATGGCGGCGTTGTGCCTGCATGGCAGTGGTTTTGGGTGGTATTCAGCAGTCCCGGAGCCGGGCGGGGCGGCTGCCGGCGGACCGAGGTGTCACGCCGTGGCACCCGTTTGATGAGAATTTCGCTGGTCATGGCATGTCGGGCGTGTCGGAGACGCCGAGTCGAACCGCGGCCAGACCCCGCCCGTCACTTGGGTTGCGTGCGTCACGTACGCCACTCATACGCAGGAAATAGCTGACACACAGCTCGAGTCCATAGCGTGCGGCTGTCGGGGCCTATCCCTCTCCATCGAAACCTCGAAGGGAAGCTGCCATGCATCTCAAGACTGTTATCTGTGCTTCCGCCATCGTCGTCGGCGTCGGCCTCTCCATTTTCACCGCGGGTGTCGGATTCGCGGCGGCCCAGCCCGGCGGCCCCCCGCCGTGCGGGCCACAGTCTGGCAACTGCCAAGGTCCGGGCGGGCCGGGTGGCGGCGGACCTGGCGGGGCGCCACCCCAGCAGCAGGGTGATCGCGGCGGGCCCGGCGGGCCGCCGCCAGAGCAGCAAGGCGGCCCCGGCGGTCCAGGCGGACCGAACGGTGGCGGGGGTCAGGCGGCTTCGATGGACCCGGCGGGCCCCAATGGGGCGGACCCGGTGGACCAGACGACCACGGACCAGTGGGCCTGGCGGCGGCGGTCCCGATTACCACGGAGGCCCTGGCGGGCCTCAGTGGGGACAGCCGCCTCCCGACCTCGGATGGCGCGGTATCGACCAGGGTCGGTTCGATCACCAGCCGTTCAACTACAACGGCAACTGGGTACAGCCGATCTACAACCAGGACTACAACAACTGGGGCTTCTGGTTCTTCGGCATCTGGATTCCGCTGTGACGGTCTGACCGACTTTCTCGGCGATGGAGCGGCCGGTGGTGTTGACACCACCGGCCGCTTCGTCGCATCCGAGATGCTCGCATCAACTCGAGGCCGCCCGAATTCGTTCTTCCTGGTCGGAAGGTCTCCGCAATCCCTGATGGCAAACGGTTTTCGTACTATTGTCGAATGCACAGCGCGCACCCACCCTCGACACGGAGCGGGCTCATCGGAGGCACTCAATGTCTCGCGTGTGAGGCGAAATCGTCCGCACCGACGAGATGCGGAGTGACGTAGTGGCTTTCAAGAGGGCCCTGTACGCATCGACCCTGGCTGCCGGAGTCGGGCTCGCCGGGTTGTTCGGCGTGGGCCTCGGTACGGCAGTCGCCGATCCTGGGCAACAGTGCAACGCACCGAACAGGCCGCCTTGCGGCCAGGACCAGCACGACGACAACCGGGGACCTGGCAACGATGGCGGCGGTAATCCCGCACCTGCCAACTGGCAGAACCGGGACGTCGACCAGGGCCGTCAGGATCACCAGCCGTTCAACTGGAACGGCCAGCAGGTCACCCCGATGCCCGACGAAAACGTTGCAGGCTGGGGTTTCTGGTTCCTCGGCATGTGGATTCCGCTGTAAGCCAACAGACGACGAGGCGGCGGGTCACCGGCAGCGGTGGGCCGCCGTCTTCGGGTCTGGGTCAGCCGGTGAGGTAGGCGACGGCGTCCCGCATGCGCTCCCCCGCCGCCCGCACGGCCGAGACGTCGGGACCAGCCCGCAACACCTCGCGGGACACCGCCGGTAACAGCGTTCCCGGCGCCGCCCCGCCGAGACCGCGGAGCGCGTCCGGTCGGCCGCCCTGCGCGCCGACCCCCGGCAAGAGTACCGGTCCCCCCACGTCGCTGAGGTCTGGAACGTCGGCCAGCGTGGCGCCCACCACGACACCGACGGAACCCGCTCCCGCAGCACGGTTCTCAGCGCTGACGTCGTCGACGATCGACTGGGCGACCGTCCGCCCATCGGCCACGGCGAGCTGCACGCTCGCACCCTCGGGATTGGACGTCGCGGCCAGGACGAACACTCCGCGGTCGTGCTCGGCGGCCGTGTCGAGCAGTGGGCGCAGCGACCCGAACCCCAGGTAGGGCGACGCCGTTACGGCATCGCACGCCAGCGGCGAGTCGCCTGCCCACGCGGCCGCGTAGGCCGCCATGGTGGTGCCGATGTCACCGCGCTTGGCATCGGCGAGCACCAGAACGCCTGCGTCGCGTAGCTCGGCAATGGCGGTCTCGAGCACGGAATAGCCTGCTGCTCCGTAACTCTCGAAGAACGCCACCTGCGGCTTGACGATGGCGAAGCCAGCGTACGCCTCGACGCACACGTCGCAGAACGCGTTGAGCCCGTCGACGTCGACCGGCAATCCCCACGCCCTCAACAGTTCCGGGTGCGGATCGATACCCAGACACAGAGGGCCACGGTCAGCCATCGCGGCGGCCAACCGCTGGCCGAAGCCTGTCATGTCCAAGCGCCGAGCCTGCTGTGCAGTTCCTGCAGCGACAGCACGCCGATGTCGCCGCGGATGCCCGCCTCGATGCCCTGCACCGCCGCCGAGGCCCCCTGCACCGTCGTGACGCAGGGAATGTTCATGGCCACCGCCGCCGACCGGATCTCGTAGCCGTCGATGCGCGGGCCGGAGTTTCCGTACGGCGTGTTGATGACCATGTCGACCTCGCCGGCCCGGATCGCCTCGACCGCCGACATCGCCGGCCTGTCGGGGCTGGGCTCCTCGAAGTGCTTGCGCACCGTGTCGCAGGGTATACCGTTGCGGCGTAACATCTCCGCGGTTCCCTCCGTGGCGAGAACCCTGAATCCGAGATCGGCGAGCCGCTTGACGGGGAACACCAGCGAGCGCTTGTCGCGGTTGGCCACCGAGACGAACACCGTGCCCTCGGCGGGCAGCGAGCCGTACGCCGCGGTCTGACTCTTGGCGAATGCCGTGCCGAAGTCGCGGTCGATGCCCATCACCTCGCCCGTCGACTTCATCTCGGGCCCCAGCAGCGAATCGACCTGTGAGCCGTCCGCCTTGCGGAACCGGTTGAACGGCAGCACCGCCTCCTTGACCGCGATCGGAGCGTTCGGCGAGACGCTGGCTCCGTCGCCCGTCGCGGCGAGGACGCCTTCCTCCCGGAGCTGAGCAATGCTGGCGCCCAACATGATCCGTGCGCACGCCTTCGCCAGCGGCACCGCGGTGGCCTTCGAGACGAACGGCACCGTGCGGCTCGCGCGTGGATTGGCCTCCAACACGTAGAGCACGTCGTCCTTCAGCGCGTACTGCACGTTCAACAGTCCGACCACGCCGATGCCGTGGGCGATGGCCTCGGTTGCGTGCCGGACCGCAGCGATGTCCTGCCTGCCCAGCGTCACCGGCGGCAGGGCGCACGCCGAGTCACCCGAGTGGATGCCGGCTTCCTCGATGTGCTCCATCACACCGCCGATGTACACCTCGGCGCCGTCGCACAGGGCGTCCACGTCGATCTCGATCGCATCTTCGAGGAACCGGTCGACCAGCACCGGGTGTTCTGGCGAGAGTTCAGTGGCGCGAGTGATGTAGCCGCGCAGGGTCTCGTCGTCGTACACGATCTCCATGCCTCGACCGCCCAGCACATACGACGGCCGCACCAGCACCGGGTAGCCGATGTCGGCAGCGATGCGCCGGGCCTGCTCGAAGCTCGTCGCCATGCCGAAGCGCGGTGCAGGTAACCCGGCGTTTCGCAGCACCTCGCCGAACTCGCCACGGTCCTCGGCCAGGTCGATCGCCTTCGGATTGGTCCCGACGATCGGCACGCCGGCGTCGGCCAGACGCTGAGCCAGGCCCAGCGGGGTCTGGCCGCCGAGCTGCACGATCACCCCGACGACGCCGGGTCCTCCTGCCCCGGAGGCGGATTCGGCGTGGTACACCTCGAGCACATCCTCGAACGTCAAGGGCTCGAAGTACAACCTGTCGGCGGTGTCGTAGTCGGTCGACACCGTCTCCGGGTTGCAGTTCACCATGACGGTCTCGAAACCGACCTCACTCAGCGTGGTGGCGGCGTGCACGCAGCTGTAGTCGAACTCGATGCCCTGGCCGATCCGGTTGGGACCGGACCCGAGGATCAGTACCTTGGGCTTCTCGGTCTGCGGCGCCACCTCGGTCTCGGCCGCGGGATCGAACTCATAGCTGCTGTAGTGATAGGGCGTCTTGGCCTCGAACTCGGCGGCGCACGTGTCCACCGTCTTGTAGACGGGGTGGATTCCCAGCCGTCGTCGCAGCGTCCGGACGCCATCCTCACCCGCCAGTTCGGGCCGAAGCGCGGCGATCTGGCGATCGGACAGGCCGCTGTGCTTGGCGGTGCGCAACATTTCCTCGTTCAGCACGGGCGCGGCGCGCAGGTCGGTCCACAGGGTGACCAACCCGTTGATCTGATCGACGAACCACGGGTCGACGCCAGAGGCTTCGGCCACCTGCTCGACCGTGCCACCCTGCCGCAGCGCCTGCTCGATGTCGTACAGGCGGCCGTCCGTCGGTGTCCTGAGCCGCTGCAGCAACTCGTCGACCGAGAGGTCGGGGTCATCGCCGGTCCAGAAGCCGGCTCGACCCGTCTCGAGGGAGCGCATGACCTTGCCGAGCGCTTCGATGAAGTTGCGGCCCAACGACATCGCTTCACCGACCGACTTCATCGTGGTCGTCAGCGTGGGGTCGGCTCCGGGGAACTTCTCGAACGCGAACCGCGGCGCCTTGACGACCACGTAGTCGAGCGTGGGCTCGAAACAGGCCGGGGTCTCCTTGGTGATGTCGTTGACGATCTCGTCGAGCGTGTAGCCGATCGCCAGCTTGGCGGCGATCTTGGCGATCGGGAATCCGGTGGCCTTCGACGCCAAGGCACTCGATCGCGAGACGCGCGGATTCATCTCGATGACGACGAGTCGCCCATCGGACGGGTTGACGGCGAACTGGATGTTGCAGCCGCCCGTGTCGACGCCGACCTCCCGCAGAATCGCGATGCCGAGGTCGCGCATCTTCTGATACTCGCGGTCGGTCAGCGTCATCGCCGGCGCGACGGTGACCGAGTCACCCGTGTGCACGCCCATCGGATCGAAGTTCTCGATGGAGCACACCACCACCACGTTGTCGCGGCTGTCGCGCATGAGCTCCAGCTCGAACTCCTTCCACCCGAAGATGGATTCCTCGATCAGCACATTGGCGCTTGGGGACGCGGCCAGTCCGTCGCCCGCCATCCGCTCGAGGTCGTCGGCGCTGTGCGCCATCCCGGAACCGAGGCCGCCCATCGTGAACGACGGCCGCACCACGACCGGCAAGCCGAGTTCCGTGACCGTTTCGCGGACTTCGTCCATCGTGAAGCAGACGCGCGACTTCGCGGACTCGCCACCGACCTTGGCGACGATGTCCTTGAACTTCTGCCGGTCCTCGCCACGCTGGATGGCTTCGAAGTCTGCGCCGATGAGTTCGACACCGTGTCGGTCGAGTGCGCCGTTCTCGTAGAGTGCAACGGCGGTGTTGAGGGCGGTCTGGCCGCCGAGCGTGGCGAGCAGCGCGTCGATCTTGTTGCCGCGCTCCGCTTGCTGCACGATCACCTTCTCGACGAACGCGGCGGTGATGGGCTCGACGTAGGTGTTGTCGGCGTACTCGGGGTCGGTCATGATGGTCGCCGGGTTCGAGTTGACCAGGCTCACCTGCAGGCCCTCGGCGCGTAGCACGCGGCAGGCCTGGGTGCCCGAGTAGTCGAACTCGCAGGCCTGACCGATCACGATCGGCCCGGACCCGATCACCAACACGTGGTTGATATCTGCGCGACGTGGCATCTAACGACCCCCCAACTTCCCGCGAGCGTGCGTGTCTGCGGCCGACACGCCGCCTAGTGATCTGAGTTTGCGCACGCTCGGCGCGGCGCTGTGCATCCGACCGCTCCGCCGAGCGTGCGCTTTGTCGGCCTCGACGCGGCGTGTCGCGCCGCAGACACGCACGCTCGCGGAGGAGGGGTGCTCGGAGGAGGGGTACGCGGAGGAGGGGTGCGCGGAGAAGGGGTTCACTTCTCCCCCGCCATCAGATCGATGAACTGGTCGAACAGGTATTCGGCATCGTGCGGACCTGCCGCCGACTCGGGGTGGTATTGCACCGAGAACGCCCTTCCATCAAGCAATTTGATGCCTTCGACGACTCCGTCGTTGGCGCAGGTGTGACTGACGACGGCACGACCGAACTGGGTGTCGAACTCCTCGCCCGCCTCGCCTTCGAGGGCGAAGCCGTGGTTCTGCGCGGTGATCGCGACGCGACCGGTGGTGTGGTCGATGACCGGAACGTTGATCCCGCGGTGACCGAAGGTCATCTTGTACGTCGAGCGGCCCAGCGCGCGGCCTAGGATCTGGTTGCCGAAACAGATGCCCAACAGTGGGATTCCGGCCGCGAGTACGTTCCGCGTCACCTCGACCACGTGGTCGGCGGTAGCCGGGTCTCCTGGACCGTTGGACAGGAACACGCCGTCGGGCTCGAGCGCGGCCAGCTGGTCGAAGGTGGTGCTCGACGGCAGTACGTGGGTCCGGACACCTCGCCGGGCGAAGTTCCGCGGCGTGTTGGTCTTGATGCCGAGATCGAGGGCAGCGACCGTGAAGCGCTGCGGCCCATCGGGTTCCACGACGTAGGTGGAATCGGTGCTCACCTCGCCCGCGAGGTCGGCACCCAGCATCGACCGCTGGCTGCCCACGCGAGCCAACAGTTCGTCGACGTCAGCCAGAGCATCGCCCGAGAACACGCCCGCCTTCATCGACCCCGCGGTGCGAAGGTGACGGACGAGAGCGCGGGTGTCGATGCCCGCGATCCCGACGATGCCCTGGCGGACGAGTTCGTCGTCGAGCGTTCCGGTGGCTCGCCAGTTCGAGGCGCGCGGTGACGGGTCTCGAACGGCGTATCCGGCGACCCAGATCTTGTCGCCACGGCTTTCGCCGTCCTCATCGTTCCAGCCCGTGTTGCCGATCTGCGGCGCCGTCGCGACGACGATCTGGCCGTGATAGCTGGGGTCGGTCAGGGTCTCCTGGTAGCCGGACATGCCGGTGGAGAACACCGCCTCCCCCAGCGTCTGCCCGACCGCGCCGAACGTGGTGCCGGTGAACACCCGACCGTCGTCAAGCACCAACACGGCCTTCGAACCGACGCTGCGCGATCCGCTTCGCTCCTCGCTCATGCGGCCTCCTCTATCCAATTGGCGAGTTCGCGGCGGTCGTCGCCGCGGAACCCGGTGTCGATCTCGGTGCCCGATGGCAACTTCCAGCGGATGGCGAGGATGCCGTCGTGCGTCAGCGCCTTGCCGGCGATGCCGCGCTCGGTCCGGATCGCGGTGATCGACTCATCCGGAATCCAGATCGGGCCGGCACCCGTGCGCTGCAGCATGATTCCCTCGGGATAACGGGTCAGAACGGCCTTGCTCCGGAAGCCGAGATCCCCCACGGCGATGCGGTCCTGCCAGCTCGGCGCGATCGTGCTGCCGACGTACAGCCCCTTGGTGGCTGGGATGATCACGGGCCCGACGGTGTCGGGCAGCGGCGGTAGTGAGCCAATCATCTCCGCCTGCCGCTGGGCGCGGTGCAGCCAGCCACGCAGCATCTGTCGGATGAAGAAGGCGATCAGGAGGGCCAGCAGCGCAGCGATGATCAGCAACGCGATCAGAGTAGGGGTGTTCATGCCGGGCTCTTCCCATCCCGCGCAGTGACCTTGCCGCGCAACAGCGTCAGCGTCACGACGGCGGGCAGGGTCATCGATTCATAGGGGGTGTTTTCCGACCGGCTGGCCAGGTCGGCTCCACTCACCGTCCAGGTGGCGTCGGGGTCGACGACCGTCAGGTTGGCGGGCTCGCCCACCTCCAGTGGCCTGCCCTGGTCGGGGAGTCCGACGATGGCTGCGGGTGCCTCACTCATCACGCGCGCGACGTCACGCCACGTCATCGAGCCCGGCTGCACCATCGTCTCCACGACGACCGACAGCGCGGTCTGCAATCCGAGCATGCCTGGGCGGGCGACCGCGAACTCGCACATCTTCTCGTGTTCGGCGTGGGGGGCGTGGTCCGTCGCGACACAGTCGATGACGCCGTCCGCGAGCGCCTGCCGTAGTGCCAGCGCGTCACTGGCCTCGCGCAGCGGCGGGTTGACGCGGTTGCGCCCGTCGTAGGACTCGAGCCGCGCGTCGTCGAGCAGCAGGTGATGCGGCGTCACCTCGGCGGTGATCGAAATGCCTTGCTCCTTGGCCCATCTCACCAGCTCGACGGTGCCGGCGGTGGAGGCGTGGCAAATGTGCACGCGCGCTCCCGCGTCGCGAGCGAGGATGGCGTCGCGCGCGACGATCGACTCCTCGGCGGATCGCGGCCAGCCGGCCAGCCCGAGTCGGGCGGCGTTCGGCCCCTCGTGGGCGACGGCGTCGACGGTCAGTCGCGGCTCCTCGGCGTGCTGGGCGATGAGCACGCCGATGCCGCTGGCATACTCCAGCGCACGCCGCATGACCAGCGGGTCGTGCACGCAGATGCCGTCGTCGGAGAACATCCGCACCCGGCCCACTCCTGCGGCCATCAAGCCCATCTCGGTGAGTTGGGCGCCCTTGAGTCCGACGGTCACCGCGCCGACCGGATGCACGTCCACCAGGCCGACCTGCTGTCCTCGGTGCCAGACGTGGTCGGTGACGACGGCGCTGTCGGCGACGGGGTCGGTGTTGGCCATCGCGAACACCGCCGTGTAACCACCGAGAGCTGCTGCGGCCGAGCCTGTTTCGATGTCCTCGGCGTACTCGCGGCCGGGCTCGCGAAGATGGGTGTGCAGGTCGACGAAGCCGGGCAGAAGGACCTGACCGCGGGCGTCGATCACGTCTGCGTCGTCGGGAGCGCCGATCTCGGCGCCGATCTCGGCGATCTGACCATCGTCGACCAGGACGTCGACGGGCTCACCCTCGCCGTAGAGCAGCACGCCCCGTAGTAGGACCGAAACACTCAAGCATTCACCTCTGAACCCGCGCCGACGAGCAGATGGAACAGCACCGCCATCCGGACGTGGACGCCATTGGAAACCTGTTGCAACACCGCTGATTGCGACGAGTCGGCCACCGAGGACGCGATCTCCATGCCGCGCAGCATCGGCCCGGGGTGCAGGACCACCGCGTGGGCGGCGAGCTTGGCCGACCGCTTCTCCGACAGCCCGTAGAGCACCGAGTACTCCCTTGCCGACGGGAAGAAGCCGCCGTTCATCCGCTCGGCCTGCACGCGCAACATGAGCACCGCGTCCGCGGCGGGAAGTTCGGCGTCCAGGTCGTGGGACACCGTGACCGGCCACGTCTCGACACCCATCGGCAGCAGGGTCGGTGGCGCGACGAGCACCACCTCCGCGCCGAGCGTGGCCAGCAGAAGCACGTTCGAACGCGCCACGCGACTGTGCAGCACGTCGCCCACGATGACGACGCGCTTGCCCTCGACCGACCCCAGTCGCTGGCGGATGGTCAGCGCATCGAGCAGCGCCTGGGTCGGATGCTCGTGCGTCCCGTCACCGGCGTTGATGACGCTGGGCCCGGAGTCGTTCGCCTCGAGCGTCCACTCCGCAAGCTGTTGCGCCGCACCGGAAGCCGGGTGCCGGATGATCAGCGCGTCGGCACCGGCGGCCCGCAGGGTGAGGGCGGTGTCGCGCAGCGACTCACCCTTGGCCACCGACGATCCCGACGAGCTGACGTTGATGACGTCGGCGCTCATCCACTTGCCCGCGACCTCGAACGACACCCTCGTCCTGGTCGAGTTCTCGTAGAACATCGTGATCACGGTGCGCCCGCGCAGCGTAGGCAACTTCTTGACCTCCCGGCCGAGGAGCGCCTGGCTGAACCGGTCGGCGTCATCGAGGATCGCGGTCGCCTCGTCGCGGGACAGGTCGGCCGCCGAGAGCAGGTGCCTGGTGCTCACCGGGCCGGACCCCCGGTGTTCGCGATCAGCACGCCGTCGCGGCCGTCGTGTTCGGTCAACAGCACCTTGATGTTGTCGTTGCGGGAGGTGGGCACGTTCTTCCCGACGTAGTCGGGGCGGAAGGGAAGCTCACGATGACCCCGATCGACCAGGGCCGCAAGTTGAACCGCGCGCGGGCGGCCGAGGTCGCGCAGCGCATCGAGCGCGGCCCGCACGGTGCGGCCGGAGTACAGCACGTCGTCCACCAGAACGACCACCGCGTCGTCAATGCCGCCATCGGGGATCGACGTGTCCTCCAACGGGCGGGGTGGCTTGAAGTTGAGGTCGTCCCGGTAGAGCGTGACGTCCAAGGCACCTGCGGGGACGGTGACCGACGAGAACTCGGTGATGTTGTGGGCGAGCCGGGCGGCCAACGTCACGCCTCGGGTCGGAATGCCGAGGAGGATGACGCGCGGCGCGTCGGCGCCATCGAGGGCGGTCTTCTCGATGATCTGATGAGCGATGCGGGAGACGGTCCGGCTCACGTCTGCGGCGGACATCAATTCCCGGTCGGGGCTGGGTGCAGCCATACTGACCTGGACCTCCTTCTCCGCCTCTCGGGACGGATCGTTAAAGGACGTCGAACTTCCGCGGCAGCTTAGCACCCGCGTGCGGCTCGACGACGCTGACTAAGCTGACCCGGTGAATCTCGATGACAACCAAGCGTCCATCCGCGACGCCATCGACGCCGGCATGCTGGCAGGCGCCGTCACGATGGTGTGGCAAGCGGGCAAGGTGTTGCAGGTCAACGAACTCGGCCACCGCGACGTCCATGCCGGGTTGCCGATGCAGCGCGACACCATCTTCCGGATCGCCTCGATGACCAAGCCGGTGACGGTGGCCGCGGCGATGTCGATGATCGAGCAACGCACGTTCGCTCTTACCGACCCGGTCGCAAAGTGGTTGCCCGAGCTCGCCGACGTGCGAGTGATGGCCGACCCCGCGGGTCCGCTCGAGGCGACGGTGCCGCTGAGACGGCCGATCACGTTCGACGACCTCATGACGCACCGCAGCGGGCTCGCCTACACGTTTTCGGTCGGCCCGCCGCTGGGCCGGGCGTACGGCACGCTGATGTTCCGACAGGATCAGGACCGCTGGCTCGCCGAACTGGCGCGGCTGCCGCTGGCCCATCAGCCCGGTGAACGCCTCACCTACAGCCACGCGACCGACGTGCTGGGCATCGCGCTGTCCAGGATCGAGGCCAGACCGCTGGCGGAGGTGCTGGCGGCGCGCATCCTGGAGCCGCTCGGCATGTCCGACACCGGGTTTGCGGTGAGCCACGAAGGTCGTAGGCGGGCGGCCACCATGTACCAGCTCGACGAGAACGGCACCCTGCGAGACGACGTCATGGGCCCGGCGCCGGTGACCCTGCCGACGTTCTGCACCGGCGGAGCGGGATTCTGGTCGACCGCCGACGACTATCTCGCCTTCGCCCGCATGCTGCTCGGCGGCGGTTCCGTGGACGGCGTCAGAGTGCTTTCCGAGGAATCGGTGCGGCTGATGCGAACGGACCGGCTGACCGACCAGCAGAAGACGCATCCGTTCCTGGGCATGCCGTTCTGGCGAGGACGCGGTTTCGGCCTGAACCTGTCCGTCGTCACCGATGCCACACAGTCTCGCCAGCTGTTCGGGCCGGGCGGGCTCGGCACGTTCAGTTGGCCCGGGGCCTACGGCACGTGGTGGCAGGCCGATCCCTCGGCGGATCTGATCATGCTGTACCTCATCCAGAACCTGCCCGACCTCAGCTCGGACGCAGCAGCCGCAGCGGTGGCCGGCAATACCTCGCTGGCCAAGCTTCAGGCGGCTCAGCCGCGGTTCGTCCGCCGCACGTACCAAGCCCTGGAGTCGTAACGATTCGGTTGTGTGCGTGGACCCTTGCGCCAGGCTGCCCGTCAGCCGCCGAGTTCGGACACCTCGGCATCGAGGATCGCCGCCTGTCTGGTCAGGTCGTCATCGGAGAAGTCAGCGCGGCGACCGACGCGCTCCAGCAGCTCCGCTCGTGAAATCACCTGCAGGGCACCGCGATGCGCATCGTCGTCGAGTTCGCTACGACCGATCACCAGGACGCGTCCCTCGATGAGCACCAGAACCGCATCGTCGTCGGCGTCGAGCAGTCGGCGCACGTCATCACGTTCAATGGTCATGAACTGAGTATGCCCTCCTCGTAGGCGAAGAAGTCGTTCACGACCGCGGATTCCATCGAGTTGCCCGACTACGCGACCGCCGGGTGAGTCACGTCGATTGTCATAACACACGGCCGAACTGCAGCAGCCTCTGCATCTGAGCCAGCCCGCCGTCGTCGACCGTCTTGGTGTAGCGGAAGGACTCACAGAACAGGTCGGTGTCGACCGCGGACTTCTGCCGCGTGCGCGTCAACAGTTGGGTGTACATCCGCAGGCGGACTTCGGCGAGTCTGCGGGTTCCGTCGTCGAGGACCTCGAACTCGGTGGTGAGGATGTGGTCGGTGATCGTCGACAGCAGAATCGTCCGCGCCGAAGCGTTGGGGAGGCGCCGGGACGCGTGGTCCTCGTCGGTCAACAGTTCGTCGTCGGCGCGCCACATGATGAGGCGACGACCGTCGGTGAGCAGGACCTCCTGCCAGACGGCCTCACCCCAGGCGTCCTCGCTGGCGCCGTGGGACATGACGAACGAATTGATCGCGGAGAAGTCCACCAACGCCCACAGTTGGTCCAGCGCCAGCTCGGCATCCCGGAGGTAGACCCTGGCCGCCTGGTCGAGGGTGCTGTACGGCGCCCAGTCCTGCGGTACCGCCATCAAGCTCCCTCGGGGGTACTCCGGACGGCAGCCGCGGCAGCGCGAATCTGCGGAGTCACCAGCATCACCTGGCCGAGGACGCCGTTGACGAACGCCGGTGACTCGTCGGTGGACAAGCTCTTGGCCAACTCGACTGCCTCGTCGACGGCCACCGGCTCGGGAACGTCGTCGGCGTGCAGCAATTCCCACACCGCGACCCGAAGCACCGCCCGGTCGACGGCGGGCAACCGCTCCAGCGTCCAGCCCTGCAGGTGAGCAGAGATCAGGTCGTCGATGTGCGCGGCGTGCTCGGTGACGCCACGCGCGACCGTCACGGTGTACGGGTTCAAGGTGGACACCTCGGAGTCACCCTCCGCCAACGAGGTTCGACCGTCGGCGATCTCGGCCGGGGTCAACCCGCGCGCCTCCGCCTCGAACAGCAGATCGACCGCCCGCTTGCGCGCCTGATGGCGGCCACGGTCTCCGCGACGGTCAGGCATTCACCCGACTCCCCGTGCCGTCAGGCATTGACGCGACCGAGGTAACTGCCGTCGCGGGAGTCGACCTTGAGCTTGTCGCCGGTGTTGATGAACAGCGGCACGTTGATCTGAGCGCCCGTCTCCATGGTGGCCGGCTTGGTGCCCGCGCTGGAGCGGTCGCCCTGCAGACCGGGTTCGGTGCTGGCAACGAGTAGTTCGACCGTGACGGGCAGTTCCAGATACAGAGGTGCGCCGTCATGAAACGCCACCTGGACCGGCATGCCCTCGAGCAGGTAATTCGCCGCATCGCCGACCAGAGACTCCGGCAGCGGATGCTGCTCGTAGTCCTGGGCGTCCATGAACACGAAGTCGCTGCCGTCGCGGTACAGGTATGTGGTGTCGCGACGGTCGACGGTCGCGGTCTCGACCTTCACGCCGGCGTTGTACGTCTTGTCCACGACCTTGCCGGACAGTACGTTCTTGAGCTTGGTGCGCACGAACGCGGGGCCCTTGCCCGGCTTGACGTGCTGGAACTCGGTGATCTGCCACAACTGGCCGTCGATCTGCAGGACGAGCCCATTCTTGAAGTCGGCGGTCGATGCCACGGGGGTACTACTCCTAGCTCTATGTCTGTCTGTCAGTGCCTAAAGCACTGCCAGTTCCTTGGGGAACCGGGTCAGCAACTCGGGTGTGGGTGCATCGTCACTGCCCACGACCAGCGTGTCCTCGATGCGGACGCCGCCGCGGCCGGGTAGATAGACACCGGGCTCCACGGTCACCGCGGAGCCAGCAAGCAGTGTACCGGCGGATGACGCACTGATTCCCGGCGCTTCGTGGATCTGCAGACCGACCCCGTGACCGAGACCGTGCCCGAAGTTCTCCGCGAACCCCGCATCGGCGATGACCTGCCGCGACACGCCGTCCACCCCGGACAGTGACACACCCGGCGCCAACGCCTCCCGCCCCAGCCGCTGCGCGGTCGACACCAGGTCGTAGACGTCGAGTTGCCACTGCGCGACGGGCGACAGCACGAACGTGCGGGTCATGTCCGAGTGGTAGCCCGCGACGAGCGCACCGAAGTCGATCTTGACGAAGTCGCCTGCGGCAAGCATCGCGTCGGTCGGACGATGGTGTGGGATCGCCGAGTTCGCGCCCGCGGCGACGATCGTCTCGAACGACACACCGTCGGCGCCGTGGTCGAGCATCCGTGACTCCAGGTCCCGGCCGACCTCCCTCTCCGTCCGACCGGGCCGCAGTCCGCCCGCGGCGACCAGGTCCGCGAGCGCCGCGTCGGCGGCCTCGCACGCCAACCGCAGCAGTGCGATCTCGCCGGCGTCCTTGACCTCTCGCAGGGCCTCCACGGCGCCGGCGGCCCTCACCAGTTCGACGTCGCCCGCCGCCTTCGCCATCAGGGTGTGGCCGTCGACCGTCACCACGTGGCTCTCGAACCCCAGTCGCCGCACGCCACGCGCGGCCGCAGATGCCGCCAAGTGGGGCGCACAGGCCCGCTCGATGACGATCTCGGCGTCGGCAGACTGTTCCGCGGCCTGCGTCCGGTACCGGCCGTCGGTCGCCAACACGGGTCTCTCGTCGTCGACACGAATGAGCAGCGCCGCGTTCGAACCGGTGAATCCGGAGAGATAACGCACGTTGACCAGGTCCGTTACCAGCATTGCGTCCAACTCGGCGGCGGCCAGTCTGCGACGCAAGCGAGCCCTGCGCTGGGAAATCGTCACAGCTCATGACGGTACTCGCTACGCTGTGCCCTCATGAGTAAGTGGTTGCTGCGCGGACTGGTGTTCGCTGCGCTGATGGTCATCGTCCGGTTGCTTCAGGGCGCCCTGATCAACTTGATGGAAAGTCAGGCGCTGTACATCAGCATTCTCCTGGTCGCAGTGTTCGCGATCGCAGCGTTCCTCTGGGGTTTGATGGACGGCCGCGCCGACGCGCGGGCGAACCCCGACCCCGACCGTCGCGGCGATCTCGCCATGACGTGGCTCCTGGCAGGTCTGTTCGCAGGCATCGTCTCCGGCTTCGTCGCTTGGTTCATCTCGCTGTTCTACGAGAACCTGTACGCGCAGGGTCTGCTCAACGAGGTCACGACGTTCGCCGCGTTCACCGCGCTGCTGATGTTCGCCTTCGCCATCGCCGGCGTGGCTCTGGGCCGCGCACTGGTGGACCGCAGCGCTCCCCCGATCCAGCGTCGTATCGACGGTGACCGAGCCGACACCGATGTCTTCGCGGCCGTCCACGACGACCGGGTCGACGAGGGCGCGACCGTTCCGGCGGGCGAGACCGCGCCGACCAAGGTCGAGGAACGCCCCTAACTCAGGCTCGCCAGGTACCGCAGCGCCAACAGGTAGCCCTGCACGCCGAGACCGACGATCACCCCCGTGGCGATCCCACTCAGATATGAGTGATGCCGAAACTCCTCGCGCGCATGCACGTTCGAGACGTGCACCTCGATCAGCGGCGCGGTCAGTTCCGCACACGCGTCCCGAAGGGCCACCGACGTGTGTGTCAGCGCGCCGGCGTTGAGCACGACGGGCTCCTTCGCGTCGGCGGCGGCGTGAACCCAGCCCAACAGCTCGGCCTCGCTGTCGGTCTGCCGCACGACGACCGTCAAGCCGAGCTCGGCGGCTTCGCGTTCGATGATCGCGACCAGGTCGTCGTGGGTGGTGTTGCCGTAGACCTCGGGTTGGCGCTTGCCAAGTCTGCCGAGGTTGGGGCCGTTGAACACGTTGATGGTCACTGGCGGACTCCGATCTCCGAGTAGGCGGCAACCAGCAGCGCGGGATCCGGGCCCTCCAGCCTGCCCGGCTTGGCAAGGCCCTCGAGAACCACGAATCGCAGGACGCCCGAGCGGGTCTTCTTGTCACCCGCCATGTACTCGAGCAACTGCGGCAGCGCATCGGCGTCATAGGTCGTCGGAAGTCCGAGAGCCGTCAGGACGGAGCGATGACGGTCAGCCGTCGCGTCGTCGAGACGACCCGCCAGCCGACCCAGCTCCGCGGCGAACATCAGTCCCACCGACACCGCGGCGCCATGGCGCCACCGGTAGCGTTCCCGACGCTCGATCGCGTGCGCGAGGGTGTGTCCGTAGTTCAGGATCTCGCGCAGTTGCGATTCCTTCTCGTCCGCGGCGACGACCTCGGCCTTGACCGTGACGGCCCGCCGGATGAGTTCGGGCAGCACGGAACCGGCGGGGTCGAGGGCCGCCTCGGGGTCGGCCTCGATCATGTCGAGGATCACCGGGTCGGCGATGAATCCGGCCTTCACGATCTCCGCCATGCCTGCGACGATCTCGTTGCGCGGCAACGTCTCCAGCGTGGCGAGGTCGACGAGTACCGCGAGCGGTTGGTGGAAGGCTCCGACGAGGTTCTTGCCCGCATCGGTGTTGATGCCGGTCTTTCCGCCGACCGCGGCGTCGACCATGCCGAGAAGCGTGGTGGGTACGTGCACGACGTCGACGCCGCGCAGCCAGGTGGCGGCGACGAACCCGCTGACGTCGGTGGCCGCTCCCCCGCCCAGGCTGACGATGGCGTCTTGGCGGCCGATGCCGATGCGGCCCAACACATCCCAGATGAAGCCGACGACCGGCAGCTCCTTACCCGCCTCGGCATCCGGGATCTCGATGCGGTGGGCGTCGATTCCCTTGTCGGCCAAGTGCTTGCGGATCGACTCAGCAGTCTCGTTGAGCACCGGCTGATGCAGGATCGCCACTTTGTGACGTCCATCGAGAACGCGCGCCAGATCGTCGAGCAACCCGGTCCCGATGATCACCGGGTAGGGCCGGTCCACGAGCACGTCGACGGTCACGGGTTCAGTCATTGCGCGCTTCCGCTCGACGGGCCAGCGCCGCCGGGCTCGGCGGCGCCTCGGTGGTGGGTGCCGGGTTGAGAACGGTGGGAAGCCGACGCCACGTCGGCCGACGGCGGCGGCGCGCCTGCTGGCGGTCGACGGGCGCGGTCTCGAGCCGCTGCACGATGTGGCGCACCACCGCCCCGGGGTTGCGGCGATTGGTGTTGATCCGCACCGTCGCCACCTCCCGGTACAGGGGGACGCGCTGCGTCATCAGTTCGCGGAACCGCTCACCGGGATCGGCACCGGCGAGCAGCGGCCGGGTGACGCCACCGGAGGTACGCCGAATGCCCTCGGCTGCAGTGATTTCCAGATAGACGACGGTGTGACCCGCCAGAGCTTCGCGCACTTCCGGCGTGGTGATCGCGCCCCCGCCGAGCGAGACGATCCCGTCGTGTTCGGCGAGGGCCGCTCGCACCACGTCGGCCTCGATCCGCCGGAACTCCGCCTCACCCTCGACGAAGATGTCGGCGATGGAGCGGCCGGTGGTCTCGACGATCTTCGCGTCGGTGTCCAGCAGCGGGACGTCGAGCGCCTTGGCCAGGCGGCGCCCGATGGTGGACTTGCCCGATCCGGGCATGCCCACGAGCACGGCCTTGGGGGCCATCAGCCCGACGCCCGGGCGGGATCTCGCGCGGCGATCGAGGCGAGGTAGCCCTCGACGTTGGCCTTCGTCTCGGCCAGCGAGTCACCGCCGAACTTCTCCAGCGCGGCGCGGGCGAGCACCAGCGCCACCATCGTCTCGACGACGACGCCGGCGGCGGGCACCGCGCAGACGTCGGAACGCTGGTGAATCGCGACGGCCTCGTCGCCGGTAATCATGTCCACGGTGGCCAGCGCCCTGGGGACCGTCGAGATCGGCTTCATCGCGGCGCGGACTCGCAGCGCCTGACCGTTCGTCATGCCACCCTCGAGCCCGCCTGCGCGGTTGGTCGAGCGCATCACCCCACCGGGGCCGGGATAGATCTCGTCGTGCGCGACGCTGCCGCGGCGACGCGCGGTTTCGAACCCGTCACCGATCTCGACGCCCTTGATGGCCTGGATGCCCATGACCGCGGCCGCAAGCTGGCTGTCGAGCCGATTGTCACCGCTGGTGAAGGACCCCAGCCCGATGGGTAGTCCGTCGACGACGACCTCGACGATGCCGCCGAGCGTGTCACCGTCCTTCTTGGCCGCCTCGATCTCGGCGATCATGGACTGCTCAGCCGCTTCGTCGAAGGCACGGACCGGACTGTCGTCGATCCGGTCCAGGTCCTCCGGGCGCGGCGGCGGGCCGTCGTACGGCGCCGAAGCACCAATGGAGATGACGTGCGAAAGGACCTCGACCCCGAGTGCCTGGCGCAGGAACTCCCTGGCGACGGTGCCTGCGGCAACACGGGCGGCGGTCTCGCGGGCGCTCGCGCGCTCGAGAACCGGGCGGGCGTCGTCGAAGCCGTACTTGAGCATGCCCGCGTAGTCGGCGTGACCAGGCCGTGGCCGGGTGAGCGGAGCGTTGCGCGCGCCGTCCAGCTCGGCCTGCTCGACCGGGTCGGCGGCCATCACGGTCTCCCACTTGGGCCACTCGGTATTGCCGATCTCGATGGCAATCGGACCGCCCAGCGTCAAGCCGTGACGTACGCCGGCCAGCACGGTGACGGCGTCGGCTTCGAACTTCATCCGGGCGCCTCGTCCGTAGCCGAGTCTGCGCCGCTTCAACTGCCCGGCGATGTCCCCCGACGTGATCTCGAGTCCGGCGACCATGCCCTCGACCATGGCCACCAAGGCGCGGCCGTGGGATTCACCAGCTGTGGTCCATCGCAACACGCGTCCCATCTTCCCACGACGCCCTCGACCTGACGTAATCCGTCAAGCCAGGCTGCGCTGCAGCAGCAACGTATCGATGAAGCGGTCGTGCTTGTAGCCCACGCGCACGAGGCGGCCTGCGTCGGTGAAGCCGAAGCGGTGATGCAACTGGACCGAGGCCGGATCACCCGAATCGGCGATCACCGCGATCACCTCGCGGATGCCTGCCGAGCCGCATGCGTCGAGAAGCGCGCGCATCAACTCGGAGCCGCAGCCCTGCCCGAGCGCCGACGGTGCGACGTACACCGAATCCTCGACCGTGGCCGCATACGCGGGCCTCGTCTTCCAGGGCGCGCAGTAGGCGTACCCGGCGACTACTCCATCGCGTTCGGTGGCGAGGAAGGGCAGTCCGCCTTCGGTGATCGCGTCGAAGCGCCGACGCCACTCGGCTCGATCCGGCGGGTCCATCTCGAAGGTCGCGACGCTGGCCCGGACGTAGTGGGCGTAGATCTCGGCGATGGCGTCCAGGTCGTCCGGCGTCGCGGTGCGTGTCGGCATGGTCCGTGTTTCCTCCCGGTGTCACGGTAGGGCTACGCGAGCACCAGGGCGACCGCAGCGATCGCCGACACGCACATCGACGGGCCATGCGGCACCGTGCCCCGCGACCGTAGGCCGACGATCCCCCACAGCGCCGTCAGCAGCGGCGCCGCGATCGCCGCGAGCACCCACGCGTCAACCCCGTAAGCGCCCGTCAGCGCGCCCACACCGAGCGCCAGCTTGACGTCACCGGCGCCCATCGCCGCGGCGGAGATCAGATGGACGACGAGGTAGAGCGCGGTGAGGGTGATCGCCCCGAGCAGCGCGGCGGGCCCACGCCCGGCGAGCCCTGCGACGACCAGCACGACCACCGCGCCGGGCAGCGTCAACGCATTCGGCAACCGCCGCTCCCTGACGTCGTAGACGGTCAGCGCCGTCAGCCATGTCAGAGCACACCCACCGGCGATCGCTCCCCCCACGGGAGAAGCCTAGGTCGACCCCAGTGCGGCGATCATCGCCTCTTTCGGCGCGGGCCGGCCGGTGAACTGCTCGACCTGCGCGAACGCCTGATGAAGCAGCATCTGCAATCCACTGACTGCGCGGCCACCCGCAGCGACGAACGCCTCGGCGAGCGGCGTCGGCCACGGGTCGTAGATCGCGTCGAGCAGCACCGTCGCCATCGTGAGGGTGTCGGCGTACCGGGCGGCCACGTCGGCCGGGACCGTGTTGACCACGACGCCGAGGCCGACGAGCGGTGTGCCCAACTCCACCCAGTGGGTGTGAACGCCCAGCCGCGCCCCGAGTTCGAGCAGTGGCGCGGCCTTCTCGCGGTTGCGCGCGACGATCGAAATGTCCTGCACGCCAAGCTCGGCGAGTCCGGCGACGGCGGCAGGGGCGGTCCCGCCGGAGCCCAACACCGCGGCGCTGCCTGACACCGAACCGAGCGCGCCCGTCACCCCGTCGACGTCGGTGTTGTCCGCGCGCCAGCCCGTCGGCGTCCTGACGAGCGTGTTCGCTGAGCCGAGCAGTTCAGCGCGGGAGGTTCGCTCGTCGGCGAACCGCAGCGCGGCGAACTTGCCGGGCATCGTGACCGAGAGGCCGACCCACTCGGGACCCAATCCGCCCACCAGCAAAGGCAATTCGTCGGCCGTGCACTCGATGCGCTCGTAGGACCAGTCCAGTCCGAGGGCGCGGTAGGCCGCCAGGTGCAGTTGCGGTGACCGCGAGTGGGCGATCGGCGAGCCCAGGACCGCCGCCTTTCGGCTCATCGCGCGCTATCGAGCACACCGTTTAGTCGGGCGAGCTCGATGTTGGCCAGGTGCTGCTTGTAGTCACGGGTGAAGAGCGTGGTGCCCTGCATGTCGATGGTGACGAAGTACAGCCAGTCGCCCGGTTGGGGACTCTCGGCAGCGGCGAGTGCCGGCTGCCCCGGCGAGCAGATCGGCGTCGCCGGAAGTCCTTCGCGCACATAGGTGTTCCAGGGCGTGTTCCGGCCGCGGTCGGCGTCGGTGGTGGCGACCTCCTGGCGGTCGAGCGAGTAGTTGACCGTCGAGTCGAACTCCAACCGCCGATGATCGGGGGCGATCAGCCGGTTGAAGATGACCCTGGCCACCTTCGCGAAGTCCTGCGGCTTGGACTCGCGCTGCACGAGCGACGCCACTACGAGGATCTGATACGGCGACAGGTTCTCGGCGTTCCCGGCCTCGAGTAACCCGTTCTGCTCGTACTGCGTGGTGCTGGCGGCGATCAAGGTCGCCAGGATGTCCTGGGCGGGTGCCGACGGGTCGACGTTCCAGGTGCCCGGCGCGATGAGACCCTCGAGGCGCCGATGGTCGGCGCCCAGCGCCGTGACGGGGTCGACCGCCCAGGCGGGGACCGCGAGGGCCGCCAGATCAGCCGCGCCGGCGGCGTTCGTCAGGTCGTCAGCAGTGAGGCCGCACTTCTGCTGGTCGTCGAGGGTGACGCACGTCGCGTCGGCGACCAGCGAGAAGATCCCCTTCGTCACCGCACCGGACTTGACGTCGGTGATGTCGTCGAGTTGGCGGCCCTCGGGGATCACCAGCCGGCCCACCCGGTTCTGCGGGTCCGCGAGGCGGGAGACGGCGTTTGCCGCGGGAATCTCGGTGCGCACCTTGTAGAACCCCGGCTGGATCGCGGAGATCGCCGCATTGCCCGCCGCGGCGTCGACGAAGGCCTGCGACGTGGCCACGACGCCGCCGTCCTGCAGGGTCTTGCCGATCGCGGTCGTGGAGTCGCCGGTGCGGACCTGCACGACGACGTCGTTGACCCCGTCGCCCTGGTAGTCGCTCGGGTTGCCGAACATCCCATGCCACATCCGGGATCCCAAGAAGACGGCGCCGACGATGACGACGACGAGCGCAACCACCGAGAAGACCGTGATGTTGCGGCGTCTACGGCGGTTGCGGTTGGCGCGGGCCCGTTCCGTGCGGCTCATCGTCCTGCGCGGTCGCCCGACGGCCTCCGGCTCCGTGCGCTCGCGACCCCAATCGTCAGGCATCGGCCGCCCCGTCGTCATCCGCCAGGGCGACTCGCCGTTGGTCCAGCCAGGTCTGCAGGATGCCGACGGCAGCCGCCTGGTCGATCATCGACTTCTGTCCCCTCGCACGGACGCCCGCCTCCCGCAGCGACCGCTGGGCGGTCACCGTCGTGAGCCGCTCGTCGGCCATTCGCACGGGGACCGGGGTGATTTTGGTGGCTAGGGCATCGGCGACCGCGATCGCGTCGAGCGCCGAGGGTCCAGTCCGGTCGGCGAGGGTACGTGGCAGACCAACCACGACCTCGACCACGGCGAATTCGTCGGCGAGCTGGGCAAGGCGACGAATGTGCTTGCCCTTGACGTCTCTGCGATCCCGGGCCACCGTCTCGACCGGGGTGGCCAGGATGCCGTCGGGATCGCTCGTGGCGACACCGATGCGCACGGTGCCGACGTCGACCCCGAGCCGACGACCGCGTCCGGGGTCGTCACCGCCCGGCCGGTCCGGCTGACGGTCTTCGGTCTCGGCCAACCGATTCAACTCCGGGCAATCTCTGCGAGCAACGCCGACAGCGCCGCGTCGATGCTCGACGCTCCACTGCCCGAGCCCTGCGCGAGATCGGCCTTGCCTCCGCCACGCCCGTTCACGGCTGCGCCCAGCACCTTGACGAGATCGTTGGCACTCAGGCCGAGATCCTGCGCGGCCGGGTTGACCGCCACCACGTAGGGCACGGTGTCGCCGTCGCCCTCGGCGATCAGGGCCACGACGCCGGGCTCCGAACCGAGCTTTCCCTTGACGTCGCCGACCAGGCTGCGCAGATCGGCGGTCGAGATGCCGCCGGCCATGCGCTGTGCCACGACACGCACCTTACCCACGACCTCTGCGCCCGCGGCGGCGTTCGCTGCGGCTGCCCGCGCGTTGGTCAACCTGGACCGGTCGAGATCCTTCTCGGCGGCCTTCAGCCGTTCGACGAGGTTGGCAACCCTCGCGGGCACCTCGTCCGAGGGCACCTTCAGCGACGAGGCCAAGCCGGCCATCAGTGCGCGTTCCTTGGCCAGGTACTTGAACGAGTCGAGTCCGACGTATGCCTCGACGCGGCGCACGCCCGAGCCGACGGAGGACTCGCCGAGGATCGTCACCGGTCCGATCTGGGCCGAGTTGTGCACGTGGGTGCCGCCGCACAGTTCCAGCGAGAACGGTCCGCCGATCTCCACCAGGCGGACGTCCTCGGGATACGCCTCGCCGAAGAGCGCCATGGCGCCCATGGCCTTCGCCTTCTCGAGTTTGGTGTTGAAGGTGTTCACCGCGTAGTCGGCCTCGACGGCCTCGTTGGTGACCACTTCGATCTGCTCTCGCTGCTCGTCGGTGAGAGCGCCCTGCCAGTTGAAGTCGAACCGGAGGTAACCGGGTCGATTCAGCGAGCCAGCCTGAACCGCGTTGGGACCCAGTACCTGTCGCAACGCAGCGTGCACCATGTGCGTGCCGGAATGGCCCTGGGTGGCGCCGTGACGCCACTTCGGATCGACCGCCGCGACGATGGTGTCGCCCTCGACGAACTCACCGGACTCGACGTTGACGCGATGCACGAACAGCGTCTTCGCGATCTTCTGCACGTCCGTGACGGCCGCCTTGGCGGCACCGCTGGACCCGGTGCCGGTGATCGCGCCGACATCGGCGATCTGGCCGCCGGATTCGGCGTACAGCGGCGTGCGGTCGAGCACCAACTCGATGCGCTCCGCGGCTGCCCCGTCGTGCGCGACGACGGGTACCCGCTTGCCGTCGACGAAGATACCGAGAATCGTTGCCTCGGAGGATAATTCGTCGAAACCGGTGAACTCGGTGGGTCCGGCGTCGACCAACTCCCGGTAAGCCGAGAGATCCGCGTGTGCATGCTTGCGTGCCGCGGCGTCGGCCTTGGCGCGCTGACGCTGCTCGGCCATCAGGCCTCGGAAGCCCTCCTCGTCGACGGTCAGACCGGTCTCGGCCGCCATCTCCAAGGTGAGTTCGATCGGGAAGCCGTACGTGTCGTGCAATGTGAACGCGTCCGTGCCGGACAGCACCGAGACGCCGTATGCCTTGGTGGAGTTGGCCGCATCCTCGAACAGTCGTGAGCCGGAGGCGAGCGTGCGGTTGAACGCGGTTTCCTCGGCGACGGCGATGCGGTTGATCCGATCGAAGTCGGTGACGAGCTCGCGATACGAGGGGCCCATGGCGTCGCGGACGCATGCCATCAGCTCACCCACGATGGGCGTGTCGATGCCGAGGAGCTTGGCCGACCGGATGACGCGACGCAGCAGGCGGCGCAGCACGTAACCGCGACCGTCGTTGCCGGGCGTCACCCCGTCGCCGATGATGATCGCCGCGGTACGACTGTGGTCGGCGATGATGCGGTAGCGGACGTCGTCGTCGTGGTTGCCCGCGCCGTAACCGCGTGGCGCGATGCCGGAGACCAGATCGATCACTGGGCGGACGAGGTCCGTCTCGTAGACGTTGTCCACGCCCTGCAGCAGGCAGGCGACCCGCTCGACACCCATGCCGGTGTCGATGTTCTTGCGTGGCAACGGTCCGAGGATCTCGAAGTCGGACTTGCCGGTGCCCTCACCCCGCTCGTTCTGCATGAACACGAGGTTCCAGATCTCGATGTAGCGGTCTTCGTTGGCTTCGGGGCCGCCGTCGACGCCGTACTCGGGGCCTCGGTCGACGTAGATCTCCGACGACGGCCCGCACGGGCCGGGAATGCCCATCGACCAGTAGTTGTCGGCCATGCCGCGGCGCTGGATGCGTTCGAGCGGCAGCCCGGCCACCTCCTGCCACAGCGCGATCGCCTCGTCGTCGTCGAGATAGACCGTCGCCCAGATCGTTTCGGGGTCGAAGCCGTAACCACCCTGGTCCTGCGGGTTGGTCAACAGCGTCCAGGCGAACTCGATGGCGCCCTTCTTGAAGTAGTCACCGAAGGAGAAGTTGCCCGCCATCTGGAAAAAGGTGTTGTGGCGAGTGGTAATGCCCACCTCGTCGATGTCGGGGGTGCGGATGCACTTCTGGACGCTCACCGCGCGGTCCCACGGCGGCCGCTGCTGGCCCAGGAAGAACGGGACGAACTGCACCATGCCTGCGTTGACGAACAGCAGGTTCGGGTCGTCGAGGATGACCGACGCACTCGGTACCTCGCTGTGGCCTGCGTTCACGTAGTGATCGAGGAAGCGCTTCCTGATCTCGTGTGTCTGCACGTGCTGCTGTCCTTAATCATCCGAGGCATGGGTTCGCGATCTTGGTTTCCTGGTCGGTCGGGTGCCGATCTCGACCGCATCACAGTACCGGCCCGCCCCGGTCGCGCTGCAACGGCGCGGTCCGGACCTTGCCCCGCGTGGCAGGCGGTGGCGGTTCAGCCGCCGATGAAGCTCATTCGCACGGACCGTCGCGGGTTGTCCCTGTTCAGATCGACCAGCACGACGCTCTGCCAGGTGCCGAGCAGCGGCTCACCAGCCTGGACGGGGATCGTCACCGACGGCGCCACGATGCCGGGCAGGACGTGATCGGCCCCGTGTCCGGGTGAGCCGTGGGAGTGGCGGTAGCGATCGTCACGCGGCAGGAGTCGCTCCAGGGCGTCGATGAGATCGTCATCGGATCCGGCGCCGGTCTCGAGGATGGCGACACCTGCCGTCGCGTGCGGCACGAAGACGTTGCACAACCCGTCGCCGCGATGAGCGCAGAAGGTACGGACGGCGTCGGTCAGATCCACGGTGCGGCGGCCGGAGGTGTCCACGTCGATCAACTCGGTGTTCACATGGGAAAGGGTACGGCCCAGATCTATTCACGCCGACGTTTATTTCGCTGCCTCCGGGGTATTGCTGTTCCAGCTCAATGGCCGTCACCTCGAACGAAAGTGAAGTGCAATGACACCCACAGGCATCATCACCGCGATCCTCATCGGCGTGGTCGTCGGCGTGCTCGGGCGCCTCGTCCTTCCCGGCAAGCAGTCGATCGGGTTGCTCGTCACGATTCTGGTCGGCATCGTGTCCGCGCTCATCGGCACGTGGCTGGCGCGGCAGCTCAGCATCCCGACCGCAACCAGCGGCATCGATTGGATGGAACTGCTGGTCCAGGTGATCGTCGCCGCACTCGGCGTGGCGTTGGTCGCCGGGCTCATGGGACGTCGCCGGACGGGCATGATGCGCCGCTAGTCCGCCAGGCGGACCTGCTGCACCACCCAGGCGTTGCACGAGTCACTGCGCGGTCAGCCGGTCGCGAGCAGAGCGTCGAGGCGCTCGTAACCCTCGGTCATGCCGCCCTCCATGCCGGATGACAGGAGTGCGTCGCGCGCTTCGGTATTGGGGCAGATCGACCTGCCACGCAGCCGACTGCGGCCGTTGCCGAGATCCTCGAACCGCAGGAACTCGATGTTGACCATGTCGGGCGCATCCTCGAATTCGAACGTCTGAATCACGAGCTCGTCGTCACGCACGGTGTGGAAGACGCCGTTGAACCAGTATTCGTCGCCATCGGGTCCGAGGTGCAGATACCGGTAGCCTCCGCCGGTCCGGAATTCCCAACGCTCGACGGACATCTCGTTGCTAGCAGGACCGAGCCACTGCCTGACGAGGTCGGGGTCGGCGTGGGCGCGGAACAGTGCCTCGACGGGAGCGTAGAAGTCGCGGGTGAAGTCCATGGCCAGGGTGTCGACCGGTGCCACCAGGTCGAGTGCGTTCGTCATCGTGCGATTCCCTTCTCTTGTTCTGTCATTTCTCTTGGCCGGTCATCTGGGCCAACAGCACGTCGAGCCGGCGGTAGTGGCGTTCGGCGTCCAATCGGTACCGGTCGATCCAGCTCGTCAGCTGCTCGAGTGCCGCGGCGTCCAAATGCACGGGCCTGCGCTGCGCCTCGCGGGTCCTGGTCACCAGACCCGCCTGCTCCAGCACCTGAATGTGTCTGGACACCGCCTGTTTGGTGATGGCGAAGGGCTCGGCCAGTTCGTTCACGGTTGCGGGTCCGCGCGACAACCTCGCCACGATGGCCCTGCGCACCGGATCCGCCAACGCCAGGAAGGCGCGGTCCAGCCGCTCCTCGCCACCGTCACTCTCGTGGTCCACTAATCAACCTATGCATTGATCAATCAATTGGTTGAATACAAGTCAAGCCGCTGCTCGCCCGGATGTCAAGGCTGCGGCGATGGGCGCTGAGCTACCGCTTCCGGCGGAGGATCGCCCGCAACTTGTCGAGCCGTCCGGCGATGTCACGCTCGGCGCCGTGCGTCGTCGGCCGGTAATAGTCGACGCCAACCAGCTCGTCGGGCGCATACTGTTGCGGCACAATGCCATCCGGGTCATCGTGGGGGTACGAGTAGCCCTGCGCATTGCCCAGTGCCGCCGCTCCCGAATAGTGGCCGTCCCGCAGGTGCGGCGGCACCAGCCCCGCCTTTCCCGCCTTGATGTCCCCCATCGCTGCCGACAGTGCCATCGTCACCGCGTTGGACTTCGGGGCCGTCGCCAGGTGCACCGTGGCGTGGGCGAGCGTCAGCTGTGCCTCGGGCATGCCGATCAATTGCACGGTCTGCGCGGCGGCCACGGCGGTCTGCAGCGCCGTCGGGTCGGCCATCCCGATGTCCTCGCTCGCCAGGATCGTCAGCCGGCGCGCGATGAAGCGGGGGTCCTCCCCCGCGGTCAGCATCCGCGCGAGGTAGTGCAGCGCGGCATCGACGTCGGACCCGCGTACCGACTTGATGAAGGCACTGACGACGTCGTAGTGCTGATCGCCGTCCCGGTCGTAGCGGACGGCGGCCTTGTCGAGCGACTGTTCGATGACCTCGACCGTTACGTGCTCGCCCGCCTCGGCGGCGACCTCCAGCGCGGTCAACGCGCGTCGCGCGTCCCCGGCGCCGAGCTGCACCAGTAGTTCGACGGCGTCGGCGTCGACGGATACCGACCCGCCGAGGCCGCGCGGATCGGCGATGGCACGCTCGACGACCACCCGCACCGCGTCGGCGCCGAGCGGCTGCAGCTGCAGGATCAGCGAGCGTGACAGCAGCGGTGCCACCACCGAGAACGACGGGTTCTCGGTGGTCGCCGCCACGAGCAGCACCACGCGATTCTCGACGGCGGCGAGCAGGGCATCCTGCTGAGTCTTGGAGAACCGGTGCACCTCGTCGATGAACAGCACGGTCTGCTTGCCGTGTACCGCGGCCCGACGCGCGACGTCGATGACGGCCCGGACGTCCTTGACCCCCGCCGACAGCGCCGAGAGCGCCTCGAACCGGCGTCCCGTCGCCTGGGAGATCAGCGAGGCGAGCGTCGTCTTGCCGGTGCCCGGTGGTCCGTAGAGGATGACCGACGCCGCCCCGGAACCGTCGACGAGGCGCCGTAGTGGAGACCCGTCGCGCAGGAGGTGGTCCTGACCGACCACCTCGTCGAGGCCTGCCGGGCGCATCCGGACGGCCAGCGGGGATGACGGCCCGCCACCGGGGATGCCCTCACCCTCGCCCGGTTCGGGAGCCACGTCGAACAGACCATCGGCCACCGGACAGGCTTACCACGACGTGTCGACGCCGCCGAACCCAGAGAGCACCTCAGTCGCGGAGCGTGCGTCCGTCCGAATCTGGGACCCTGCCCACCAGAATCAGGATCGCGTCGATCAGCGGCCAGATTCCACAGGTCAACCACGACAGCAGCAGCATCGCCACGCCGAGACCGGTGTAACCCAGGTAGAAGCGTCCGATGCCGAAGGTGCCGAGGAACAGCTGCAGGAGGCCCGCGACGAGCTTGCTCTTGTCCGACAGCGGCCGACCGTAGGCGTCCACACCGAACGGCCCGGCGGGGTACGGCGGTGGATAGCCGCCGTACGGCGGCGGTGATCCGTAGGGCCCGGGAGGCGGTGGAGGCGGAGCGTCGTACGAACCGACCGGGGGCGGCAACGACGGATCCGAATCAGGAGGCGGCAGGTATGGCGGATCCGAACCGTAGGGCGGCGGTGGCACTGACATGCCACGGATGATGTCCCATTCCCGTGTCCGCGTCCACCATCGGTACGCGTCCGTCCGGAATTCGCACCGCGCGGCAGGACATTCCTGTCGGATCCCCCGCGGTTCGTCAGGGAGCCGTGACGAAGTCGATCAGTTCTTCGACGCGACCGATGAGCGCCGGCTCGAGGTCGTTCCAGTCCCGCACCGTGCCCCGGATCCGTCGCCAGGCGGCGGCGATGTCGGCCTGGTTCGAGTGCGGCCACCCGAGCGCGTCGCAGATGCCGTGCTTCCACTCCACGCCGCGCGGAATGACGGGCCACTGCTTCAGACCGAGGCGCGCGGGCTTCACGGCTTGCCAGACGTCGACGTAGGGGTGGCCCACCACCAGGGTGTGCTCTCCGCCGGGACCACGCCTAACCGCGTCGGCGATGCGGGCCTCCTTGGACCTGGTGACGAGGTGGTCGACGAGAACGCCGAGCCGACGGTCGGGGCCCGGTTCGAAGTCCCGCACGATGGCGGCGAGATCGTCGATGCCGCCTAGGTATTCGACGACGACGCCCTCGACGCGGAGGTCGGCGCCCCAGACCTGCTCGACGAGTTGGGCGTCGTGCCGACCCTCGACGTAGATGCGGCTCGCCAGCGCCGTCCTCGCTCGCGCGCCTGCGACGGCAACCGAGCCCGACGCCGTCCGGGCCGGGCCTGCCACCGCCTTCGGCTTGGGCGGGGTGAGGATCACCGGCTTGCCGTCGACGAGATAACCTGGGCCGACCGGGAACGGGCGTCTGTGCCCGTCGAAGTCCTCGACCTCCATGCGGCCGTACTCGACGCGGACGATGGCGCCGACATACCCGGTCTGCAAGTCCTCGACGACCAGACCGATGTCGGCTGCCATCTCGGTGGAGCGCACGCGTTTGGGGGCGTGAGGATTTCGGGCCAGGACGTCGGAGCCGTATCGATCGTTCACGACGGCGAGCCTAGGAACGATCGCTGCGGTTAGTCCGTCGCCGCGCCGAATCCGTGACCGATCAGTGACCGGCATGCCAGCTGGACGTCGGCAACCGCCTGGAGTGCGTCGAGTTCACCGCCCACCGTCCAGGTCAAGACGCCGAACGTCACCTGCTCGACGAGCCGGGCGGCGCGAAGGTGGTCCTCGGTCGGGTGCACCACCCCCGCGGTCGCGAGGATCAGGTCGCGCATGGCGTGATCTCCGGTGGCGCCGGCGCGTGCCCGCACGGCCTGGGTGGAGGTGATCATCGCGTGCGCAAGGTGCGGGTGCCGCAGGAGGTTCCGGCATGCCCCAGCCATCAGGTCGCCGATCGCCTCGGCGGGGTCGACGGGTGCCCGGACGTGCCCGGCAGGTGTGGCAAGTGCGGCGACCTGGGCATTGAGCACGGCCGCGAAGACGTGGTACTTCGACGGGTAGTACCGGTAGAGCGTGCGAAGGGCCACCCCGGCGTCTGCGGCGATCTCGTGGGCGGCGATCCGATCGATCTCCCTGGTCCGTCCGAGCCGGGTGGCCGCCTCGAGGATGGCGGCGCGACGGGCCTCCTGGTCATCGGTCGACGGCAGAGCAGGAGACCGCCGCTCACCGATTCGCGCCATCCCGCCAGTATCGGCACGGCGTGCGGGCACGCCGCGCGTGTACCGCTCAGCGGGACGACGCGGCCGGCTGACGGGTCGGTTTGCGACGATCGCCGGATGCTCGACGCAGCCAGATACGGTCCGTGGGCGTTGATCGCGGGCGGATCCGAGGGTGTGGGCGCCGAATTCGCCCGGCTCGCCGCCGAGTCCGGGATCAACCTCGTCCTGATCGCCCGCAAGCCGGGTCCGCTGGCGGCGACGGCGGACGCCTGCCGCAAGCTCGGCGTCGAGGTGCGCACACTGGCAGCGGACCTCGTCGAACCAGGCAGCATCGACCTGATCGCCGAAGCGACGGCTGACCTCGACGTGGGTCTGCTGATCTTCAACGCGGGCGCGAACACGTACAGCGAGGAGTTCCTCGACGGCGATCTGCACGCCTTCCAACGCGTTCTCGACCTCAATCTCGGGGCGATGATGGCGCTGGTCTCACACTTCGGCCGCCCGATGCGCGACCGCCGGCGCGGGGGTCTGTTGCTGGTCGGGTCGATGGCGGGTTACCTCGGGTCGGTGCGCCATACCGTGTACGGCGGCGTCAAGGCATTCGGACGCATCTTCGCCGAGAGTCTGTGGTTGGAGTTGCGCGAGTACGACGTGCATGTCCTCGAACTGGTGCTCGGTGTCACCAGGACACCCGCGATGGAACGGGTCGGCCTGAACTTCGACGTCCCCGGCCTGAAGGTGGCCGAGCCGGCCGACGTCGCTCGCGAGGGCCTCGAGCAGTTGGCGCACGGTCCGGTGTTCATCGCGGGCGGCAATGACGCCGACGTCGCCCGAAGGAACGGGGTCGACCGCGCCAAGGTGGTGCTGGGCACGCATCGCTTCATGCAGAAGCTCATCGGCCCGCGCTAGCCGAGCGCGCGACGGATGCGAGCTGCCGCATCGAGGGCCAGCGGTAGGTGGCGATGACCGGAGACGTTGTCGGGCAGCACTATTCCGACCGCGGCCCGCGCGTCGACGGTCGCCGCCACCGACGTGAGGCCAGGCGCATAGTCACCCGCACGTATCAGTCCCCCGGCGCGGCGCACGCGGTGCAGGTCGACGCTCGCATCCAGACCGACGTCCTCCGGCGGCCGCGCGGCCAGGATTGCCAGGCCCAGTGCGACGCGCTCAGCCCGGCTTCGCGAGCCCACCCTGGTCGGCACCCGGTCCGCAGACGCCCCACCCAGCTTGTCGACGTGCAGCACGTCATCGCCGTCGAGGACGCCGAGGTGCACCACGGCGTTGGTGAGGACGTGGAGTCGGTGCAGGGCCGGTGCGGCGGCCTCGCGCAGCCGCAGATCGGCCGCGTCGCCCGCACCCCACGACATGGCCCTGGCGCCCAGTCCATAGCCATTTTCGTTGTGGCACAGCCATTTCAACCGGACCAGGTGATCGAGGATGCGGTGTGTCGTCGACCGCGGCAGGTCTGCCCGATCAGCGATCTGATCGAGACTCAGACCCGTGGTGGCGTCATCGAACACGTCGATGATCGAGGTCACCCGGTCGACCATCGTCATTGCGCGCTCCGCCGTTGACAAGAATTGGTTCTACCCAGTCGAACACGCTAACGGTCCCGGTGATCGGGACGCAAGCCCCGGGCAGGCCTGGCCCGCGGTACAACCCGGGCGTGCGAATCGGACTGTCGACCCCCGTGGTGATGCGACTACCGGGAGCGACGTCCGACTGGGAACGCGACGGGGACATCGAGCAGATCGCCGGCATCGCGGCGGTGGCCGACGATCTCGGATTCGACTTCCTGACGTGCCCCGAGCACGTCGTCGTCCCAAGGGACGCTGCGGCCCAACGGGGATCCACCTATTGGGACCCGTTGGCGACGCTCGGCTTCCTCGCCGCCCGCACGTCGCGCATTCGGTTGGTGACGGCGGTCCTGGTGCTCGGATACCACCATCCACTGGAGATCGCGAAGCGCTACGGCACCCTGGACCGCGTGAGCGGTGGCCGGTTGGTCCTCGGCGTCGGAGTGGGTTCGCTGGCCGAGGAATTCGCGCTGCTCGGGGCGGAGTGGGACGATCGGGGGCCGCGGGCCGACGACGCCATCCGCGCCCTGCACGCGTCGCTGTCCACCAATACCCCCGCCTATGACGGCGAGTTCTACCGCTACGACTCCGTGATCGTGGACCCGTGTGCGGTCCAGTCGCACGTACCCATCTGGGTGGGTGGGCGGACCCGCCGATCGCTGCGGCGTGCCGCCACCCTCGCGCAGGGTTGGATGCCGTTCGGGCTGGGCCCCGACGAACTGGCCAAAATGCTTGCCGCCGTTGATCTTCCGGAGGGATTCGACGTGGTGCTGGCATGCGGCCCCGTCGACCCACTCGGCGCCCGCGACGACACCCGACGACGGCTGAAGGTCCTGGACGACCTCGGCGCGACCGCCGTCACCTGCGCAATCGCGGCGGACTCCGCCGACCACTACTGCGACCAACTCGCGGCGCTACGTGCGCTCGCCGACGACACCGAGGGCTGACACCGTGATCGAGGAACAGCTGGCAGAGCTCGCGGAACGACTGAGTCGCATCGAAGACGAACGCCAGATCGAAAGGATGATCGCGTCCTACGGTCCCCTAGTCGACGCAGGCGAGGCCGACGCCACCGCCGACCTGTGGGCCGTCGAAGGTACCTACGACGTCGAAGGCTGGCCGATGCGCAGCCGAGACGACGTGGCGGCGATGGTCCGGTCGGATGCGCATCAGGGACTGATCGGGCGGGGCTGTTGTCACTTCCTGGGCCCCGCCGTCGTCACCGTCGACGGGGATGACGCGGTGGCGGTGTGCGAGTCTGCGTTGCTCGTCAAGAGCACCAAGGGTTTCAACGTGTATCGCGCCGGTGCCAACCACTTCCGCTTGCACCGCATGAACGGGCGCTGGCAGATCGTGCACCGCACCACCCGCGCGCTCGACGGCGGAACCGATGCGCGGCGCCTGCTCTCGTCCGGCGTCACTGGTCGAGCCCTGTGAGCGGGCTACTGGACGACCGGGTCGCCTTGATCACGGGCGGGGCGCGGGCATCGGTGAGGGCATCGCACGTCGCTTCGCCGACGAGGGCGCCCGGGTGGTCGTTGCCGAACTCGACGAGGAGGCAGGCCGCGCCGTCGCCTCCGAGATCGGGGGCCTCTTCGTCCGCACCGACGTGTACGACCGCGCTCAGGTCGAATCCGTAGTCGCCGCAGCCGTTTCGGAGTACGGGTCGATCGACGTGTTGGTGAACAACGCCTGGGGCGGCGGGGCGATCGGTCGGGTCGAGTCGAAGACCGACGATCAACTCGCGAGTGGCATCGCGGTCGGCTACTACGGTCCGTTCTGGGCCATGCGCGCCGCGTTCGGCCACATGAAGGAACGCGGCTGGGGCCGCGTCGTGAACATGTGCAGCCTCAACGGTGTCAACGCCCACATGGGATCCCTGGAGTACAACGCCGCCAAGGAGGCGCTGCGCGCGTTGACTCGCACGGCCGCCAGGGAGTGGGCACCGGCCGGGGTGACCGTCAACGCGATGTGCCCGGCTGCCAAGAGTCGCGCCTTCCTCCGCGCCATCGGCGATTACCCGGAACTGGAAGCACTGGCCGACGCTGCCAATCCGATGGGGCGCATGGGTGATCCGTACGACGACATCGCACCCGTCGCGGTGTTCCTGGCGTCCGAAGGCGCGCGCTACCTGACCGGCAACGCGCTGTTCGTGGACGGAGGCGGCCACATCAACGGCGTGGCCTGGGCCCCCGACCTCGACGCGGTCTAGGCGCGATCGGAAGTGATGTCGAAAAGCACCACTTTGTCTTGGACCTTCGTGATCGTAAGGTGCGCGACGAAGTCCACGCCCTTAGATGTGGTGTACGTACAGTCGAACGTCACATCGACCTTTGCCTCGACGTCGGAGGGGCATTCAACGGTCGACACAGTGACATCTGTGTTCTTCGCGACGGCGTCCTTGACGGACTGTTGTGCGCTATCCGCATCTACCGTTGACTTACCGTCGCCGCAGCCAGTGAGACCCAGCACGGAGATACCAACGAACAGCACCGCGTGAAAGCGGGACCCGCGAGTTTGGATCATGCGCGTGATGCTCCCTTGATATTTGCCTGCAGGTCAATCCCTGGACCCAAACCACCGTCACACATTGATCCGTCACACATTGATACGGACAGATACGGCTGCTCCACGTGATTCAGGCGAGCTTGGTCTCGATGTCGTACCAGACGCCGCCGATCAGCGCAGGCTGTTCGCGGCGCACGCGGCCAGGCTGCACAACGACCACCCGCTGCGATTTCGGGAGCGCTACGTGACTGCCAAGGCCAGCGAGGACGGTAACGTCGCAGCCGAACGGGAGATCATCGCGACAGTGATGGACCTCGGCGCGCGCTTGCTCGAGGACGAGGCGGCAACCACCCATGGCTCCCCGCGCGCGAATGGACCCTGCGGGTACATCGCGCAGCCACCGATGCCGGTGTCCGACGGGTGGTGATGACGTCGTCGTTCGCAGCCGTCGGGTACAGCCCGAAGCCTGCCGGCGCGGCCTACGACGAGACCGACTGGACCGACCCGTCGACACCCAACTCCCCGTACGTGAAGTCCAAGGCGCTCGCCGAGCGCGACGCGTGGGCCTTCGCCGCCGCCAACGACATCGAGCTGAGCTCGCCACGTCGGTGCAGATCGTCAGGGGCTGTTGAACGGCACGCCGCCCGCACTGCCCCACGCGTCGTTCGCGTTGGTCGACGTCCGCGACGTCGCCGATCTACACGTCATGGCGCTGACGAACCCGCTCGCCGTCGGTCAGCGGTTCGTGGCCGCAGCCGGTCAACTCATGACGTCTCCAGAGATTGCAGCAATCCTGCGATCCCGGCTCGGTCCCGCGGGACGTCGCGTGCCACGGCGGACGGCACCCGACTGGCTGGTGCGAACGGCCGCCCTCGTGGTGCCCGCACTGCGGGAACGCGCCGGCCTGCTCGGAGAACCCCAACTGATCTGCGCCACCAAGGCCATCGAAGTGCTTGGCTGGCAACCGCGTCCAGTGGCCGACACCCTGGTCGCCACCGCCCAGAGCCTGCTGGACGGCGGGTTCGTGCGCGGCTAGCCCGCGCTACCGGCGGCGGCCGCGAGCTTGGCCGGGTCCGACGTCACCTCGTCTATGACGGTGTGGATGAACCGCATCTTCTCGAGCACCTTCGCCGGTAGCACGAACGGGTACAGATCGTCGTGGCCCATGGACCGGTTCACCATGTTGAGCGCCCACGACAGCGGCAGCCACATGTCGATGATCGAATCGAATCCGCTGGGCCCCAGGTTTCGTCGCTCGAACGTCGCCGAGGCAGGCGCGAAGCTGAAGGCGGCGGCGGTGTCCAGCGTGTCGCGAATGTGCAGATAGTGCGCGAACGTCTCCGCCCAGTCCTCGGCGGGGTGCATGGTGGCGTAGGACGAGACGAAGTTGCGCTCCCAGCCGGGCGGCACACCCTGGCTATAGTGCCGGTCCAGTGCCGCTTGGTAGTCGGCCTCGGGTTTGCCGAACAGTTCGCGGGCCGTCTCCTGGTACTCCGGTGCCGTGCCGACGAGTCGGTAGTAGTAGTAATGCCCGATCTCGTGGCGGAAGTGTCCGAGCAACGTGCGGTACGGCTCGTCCATGGCGATGCGCAGCTGCTCGCGGTGCACGTCGTCGCCCTCGGAGAGGTCGAGGGTGATGACGCCGTCCTCGTGACCGGTGAACACCTTCTCGAACGCACTGGACAGCAGATCAAACGCGAGGCCGTAGTTCGGGTCCTCATCACGTCCGACGATGGGCAGCTTCAGGTCCACCAGCTCCACGATCAACCGCCGCTTGGCCTTCTCGGCGATCGCGAAGGCCGCCATGGCCGGTTTGTCGGCGTCTCTGGGGCGCAGGCGGGTCAGCGCGCACGACGTGCACATCCCTGGCACCGGGTCCACTCTCACCAGCCAATTGCATTCGGCCGCATGCAGATTGGCGCACAGCTGGTACTCGCTGGCGTCGACGGCGCCGCCATGCTCGCTCTCGGCGCCCGACGCGATGACCAGGAAGGCCATGTCGTCGAGAGAGAAGCCCAGTTTGCTCTTGCATGCCAGGCACACCGAATTCTCGAACGACAGGTGCTGGCCGCAGTTGGGGCAGATGAAGTCACGCATGAAGGATTCCTCCGTCGAAGGGCGCCACGTCGACGGATACGTCGATCTTGCTGCTCTCCGAGTCGGTGTAGATGATGCCTCGCAGCGGTGGGACGTCGGCGTAGTCGCGGCCGAAACCGACTACGACATAACGCTCGTCGACCATTTGATCGTTGGTCGGGTCGAACCCCAACCACTGATTCTGCGGTGTCCACACGGATGCCCAGGCGTGTGTCGCATCGATCCCGACCATGCGTTCCCTTCCAGGAGGCGGGTCCGTCGCGAGATAGCCTGAGACGTAGCTGGCGGCGAGACCATTCGAGCGCAGGCAGGCGATCGCGAGCCGCGCGAAATCCTGACATACCCCCTCACCAGCAGCCAAAACCTCGGCGACCCGGGTGGACACCGTCGTCGAGCCCGAGCGATAGGTGAAGTCGTGATTGATCCTGTGATTGAGGTCCCGAAGCACCTCGATCAAGGGTCGCCCGGGTTGGAAACTGGGTGCGGCGTAACCGCGGACGGCTTCGGTGATCTCGGGTTGCTGGAGGTCGAGGGTGAACTCGACCGCCAGGGCACCATCGGTGCCGACGGGACGCGCGATCTCCCACGGCGCGAGGGCCGATCCACTCGAATAGAGCCCCGCGGGCGGCGGGTCTACCTCGACGACCGAGTGGCTGGTGATGGTCAGGGCCCGATGACGTTGGGTGACATGGAAGTACGAGCTGACGTTTCCGTAGCCGTCCCGACTCGTCGAACTGTCGGCTGCCTCGGGTTCGATGACCAGCTCGTGGGACAGGCAGCGCTGCCGGGTGGAGTCACGCGGCGTGAGGAAGCCGCGGCCGTAGGAGCTGGTGACGTCGTCGGAGTAGTGATACATCGTCCGGTGCGTCACCTCGTAGGTCCTGCCGGCGACGACGGAGGTCGGGCCCATTTCATATCCCCGGTCGCTTCGCCCCTGCCCGCCGTACCCATCCCCCGAGTCGCTGCGCTCCTGCCCGCCGTACCCATCCCCCGAGTCGCTGCGCTCCTGCCCGCCGGACGTCACGGCAGGCTCCTCCGTTCATCGGGACCCCACAGCGGCTGCATTCCGCCGGGCAACGACAGGTGCGTCGCGGTGATCAAACGCGACAGCTCACGCAGATCGGCGTGAATTCCGTTCAGCAGGCCGTCCAACTCGGCCCGCGTGCCGTCGGTGATGTACTCGAGGTCGGCGGGATCGAGCCGACGCAGCCGCGCGGCGACCTCGTCGATGAGCCGCTCGGGGCGGGTCGATCCCGAGGACGACGGAAGCGCCTTGAGGTTCACGCGCAACCGTTCGAACTGATACGCCAGCGAGCGCGGATTCTCCTCGTCGAACATCACCAGGTCCGCCACCGCGGCCACGCTCACCTTGCCGAGGGTGCGCCTGCGGTAGCTTACCGACGACTCGAACGCCACCAGCGTCGACTCGGTGATGGTCTGCTCGGCGCCTGGGCTTCGGACCGTGGTCAGCGTCGCGCGCATCAACGCGGCCAGCCAGATCCCCCGCTCGATGCGTTTGCCGATGTCCATCATCGTCCAGCCGACGTCGTGCACCATCGACTCCGCCGCGACGCCGGACAGCGCCAGCATCCCCGCGAGGGTCTGACTGTGGGCCGCCGCGAGGTAGCCCTCGCCTTCGGTGTGGGAATCCGGCGGCGTCACCGAAGGACGCATGACGGCACGGTCGACCGCGGCGAGCACCATCCACGTGTCGTTCGACATCTGGTCGCGCACGGCGCGGGCGGCCAGCCCGAGTCGTTCCACGGACTGCGCCAGGGACCCGGCGCGATGACGGTCGGCCGTCAGCGCCCACAGCGTGGTTGGCGCGATTGCGATCATCTCGGCGTCGTCCCCCGCGGCCCCGGTGTCGGTGCCGGTGATGCGCCCGAGCGCGGCGAGCAGCACCGGCACGCACTCACTGCCCGGCATCTCTTGGCGGTAACGGAATTCGTGGTACCGCTCCCGCGTCACGTTGAGCAGCCTGGCCATGCTCTCCGCGCGTTCGGAGTAGCGACCGAGCCAGAAGAGGTCGGACAACACACGCGGCGAGCTGATCGCGCCGGTCGGGCTCGGTGTGATCGCGGGCAGTTCCACCGAGGCCACGGGCGTACGCTCGGCGGTGGCCCGGGTCGGCGTGCGGACCCAGATGTCCTTGGCGGCAATGGTGTTCATCCGGTAGGCGGCATTGCCCGGAGCAAGGAGGTAGCCGAGACCGCCGACCATCGGCGCGTAACCGCCGCGCTGCGCAACCGTGAACAGCCGCATGCCCGTACTCCCCGGTGACAAGCCGTTGGCCACATGATCCGTTGGCGCCGAGGAGAACTGCGGCAGTTCCTGACCCACCCACTGCCACGGGGTGGCGCCGATGCGCGCCGCCAACTCGTCGCACTCCCCGGTCGACAGCGACGGGCCGACGATCGGCTCACCCCCCGTCACCGGCCGGATGAGCAGTGACGGCAGATGGTTCAGCAGATGCGACCTTTCGACGTCGATGCCGCCCCAGTACATCGGCGCCATGTTCAACTGCGGCCGCTCACCGAGCAGAAGCTCGGCGAGCTCGGGCAGAAAGCGCTGCAGCCCTGGGCTTTCCAGGATGCCGCTACCGAGGGTGTTGACGACGGTGACGGCGCCGCGACGCAGCACCTCGACGAGGCCGACGACGCCGAGTCGCGAATCCGCCCGCAGGTCCAGCGGATCGGCATAGGCGGCATCCACCCGGCGCAGCACGACGTCGACACGCTTGAGCGTGCCGAGGGAACGCATCCACAGCTTGCCGTCGCGCACCACCAGGTCCGCACTCTCCACCAGCGGGAAGCCGAGCAGGCTCGCCAGGTAGGCCTGATCGAAGGCCGTCTCGGAGTGGATGCCCGGGCTGAGCACGACGACGACCGGCTCCTCCGCGGATTCCGGTGCGGCGTCGATGAGCGCCAGTCGCAGCGCCTGCGCCCACGGTGACGCCGGCCGCGGGCTGATCCGTTCGTACAGATCCGGGAACGCGTGCGCGACGACCCGCCGATCGGCCAACGCGTAGCCGGCCCCCGACGGCGCCTGCGTCCAGTCGGCGTTGACGAGGAACTCGCCCGACCCGTCGCGGCTGACGTCGACCGCGTGCAGGAACAGCTGGTGACGGCCCGGCACCGCGATGCCACGCGCGGCGCGGAGGTAACCGGGGTGGGAGAACACCAACTGCGGCGGCAGCACCCCGCTGATGATGGACCGGCGCGCCCCGTACAGGTCGGTCAGGACGGCGTCGAGGACGCGGGAGCGTTGCACCAGACCGGATTCCAGGGTGTCCCAGTCCGCCGACGAGATGAGCAGCGGCAGCGCGTCGAGGTGCCACGGGCCGGGAACCTGGGTGCCGTCCCCGTTGGTGACCGCGTCGGCGCTGGAACTCCCCGCCTGGCCGCTGCGCTGCTGCCCACCGGGATGGTCCACCTGGACGAACGTGATGCCGTCGTTCTCGACCAGGCCGCGCACCACCGTTCGCAGCCGCTCGAGGCCGAATCGGCCGCGCTCCCCCACGCATTCGGCCAGTTCCTGCCACGCGGGGCGCACGTTACCGGCCGGGTCGACGAACTCGTCGTAACCGCTGCTGGGCCCGTCACGCACGTCGAACAGCGATTTCTGCGCGCGAACCGCGCGGTACTGCGCCAACAAGTCATCGGCGCCGGCTCCACCATCGAAGCCGGCGCCGGTGACGACGGGAATGGGCTCCGGTGGGCCGCTGGCGCGTAGAACCATCACCGCAGAACGGTACGCACCCGGCGGAGGTCCACGATGCCCGGCGCGCCCACGTCGGTGGATTGACGTGCTTGCTTCTCCCGAATGACGGACATGTCGACCCGACCGGGAGTGAATCCGGTTGCCTCGAAGCGCCTGCCACGTCGCGACTCCGCCTCGACGGCATTGACGGGCGGGTTGTCGTAGGCTCGGCCGCCGGGATGGCTGACGTGGTAGGTGCATCCGCCGCGCGACGTCCCAGTGGCGGTGTCGATGAGCTCGAACCGGAGCGGGCTGTCCACGGTGATCGTGGGATGCAGGGCGCTCGGCGGCTGCCAGGCGCGGAACCGGACACCGCCGACCTGCACGTCGGAGTTGCTGGTGGCCAGCAGCGGGATCGGGTAGCCGTTGGCGGTGACGACGTATCGGTGCCGGTCGGCCCCGATCAGGCGGACTTGGAGGCGCTCCACCGATGAGTCGACGTAGCGGGCCGTGCCGCCCGCCGTGGACTCCTCACCGAGGACATTCCACGGTTCGATCGCCCCGCGCAGTTCGATCTCGACCCCATCGAACACCGCGGTGCCGACGCGCGGAAAGCGGAACTCGGTGAAGGGGTCGAGCCAACTGGTGTCGAAGTCGATGTCGTGGGCCCGAAGGTCGGCGGCCACGTCGGCGATGTCTTGAATGATGAAGTGCGGCAACAGGTACCTGCCGTGAAGGTTGGCTCCGTGTCGAATGAGCGGTGCCCGCAGCGGCTGGTCCCAGAACCAAGCGACGAGCGACCGCACCAGCAGTGATTGCACCATCGCCATCTGGAAGTGCGGCGGCATCTCGAAGCCACGCAACTCCAACAACCCCAGCCGTCCGCGTGCGCTGTCCGGGCTGTAGAGCTTGTCGATGCAGAACTCGGCGCGGTGGGTGTTGCCGGTGATGTCGGTCAGGAGGTGGCGCAACGCCCGGTCGGTCACCCACGGCTTCGCGGACGCCGAACCGCTTGTCAGACGGTCGATCTCGGCGAAGGCGATCTCGAGCTCGTACAGCGACTCCGAGCGCCCCTCGTCGACGCGCGGCGCCTGCGAGGTGGTGCCGATGAATCGCCCGGAGAACAAGTAGGACAGGGACGGGTGCCGCTGCCAGTACGTCAGCATCGACACCAGCAGGTCTGGTCTGCGCAGCATCGGCGACTCGGCCGGGGTGATGCCGCCGAGGGTGATGTGGTTGCCGCCGCCGGTGCCTCCATGAGTGCCGTCGAAGTCGAAGGACTCCGTCGACAGGCGTGCGAGTCTTGCTTGTTCGTAAAGAGTTTCGAGCTGTTCGCGCTGTGCGGCGAAGCTGACAGTCGGCGCGACGTTGACCTCGATGACACCGGGGTCGGGGGTCACCGACATGGACGTCAGACGGGCATCCGGCGGTGGGCCGTACCCCTCCACCACCAGGGGGCAGTGGGCCTTGGCGGCCGCCGCCTCGAGGCGCGTGACGATGTCGACGAAGTGCTCGAGTTCCTCGGTCGGCGGCAGGAAGACGTAGAGCACCCCGTCGCGGACCTCTGCGACCATGGCGGTGATGGGTGCGCCGTCGACCTCTTCGACCTCGGCGTCCTCGGCTTCGGTGCTGCCGCTCAGCGCCCCACGGGGTGCCAACGGATCGGCGTCGTGCGACGCGCGAGGCGGCTGCCAACTGATCGCGTCCAGTGGAAGTCGCAGGCCGGCAGGTGAATCCCCGTCGAGCAGGACGATCCGCCCCCGGCGGAACTGCCAGTCGGCACTCGCCCAGCCACCGTCGTCTTCACGACGGTGCAGTGGCAAAACGTACGCGCTCGGTTCGGTCACGGATTCGTCGAGCCGGGCCAACAACTCGGCCCTGGCGGCGGGAGTGTCGGCCTCGAGGTCGTCGGGTTCGGCCACCAACTGACCGGCAGGCTGGCGAACTGCCGCGGCCAACCGGCTGAGCGGGTCTTCGTAGGCGGGCCGCACCTGCGAGGCGGGCAGTCCCAACCCGGCGGCGATGGCGCCCAGGACGTGAAGGCCCGCGTCGGGCGCGACGGGGTCACTCTGCTGTTCGGCCCACGGGTCGGCCAGCAGTGCGTCGTTCTCCCATAGCGGCTGCCCGTCGGCCCTCCAGTGCAGGCCAATCTGCCAGCGCGGCAACGGTTCTCCGGGGTACCACTTGCCTTGACTGCGCTGCACCAGGCCCTGCGGCGCCCAGCTGGCCTTGAGCCGGGCGGCCAGCACCGACGCGCGTTCGCGCTTGTGCGGTCCGTCGGCGTCGGTGGTCCATTCGGGATCGACCTGGTTGTCGATCGACACGAACGTCGGCTCGCCACCCATCGTCAACCGGACGTCACCGGCGGCCATCCGCGCGTCGACGGCGGCCCCCAACTCGACGATCGAATCCCACGCGGCGGGCGTGTAGGGCAGCGTGACCCGCGGATCCTCGTGCACGCGGGTCACGACGTTGGAGAAGTCCAGCGTGGTCTCGCAGGGCTCGGTGGCACCCGTGATCGGCGCTGCGGACGCCGGGTGTGGTGTCGCCGAGAGCGGGATGTGCCCTTCGCCGGCGAACAGAGCGGACGTGGGGTCGAGGCCGATCCAGCCCGCCCCGGGGATGTACACCTCGGTCCAGGCATGCAGATCGGTGAAGTCCGCGACGGGCCCCGACGGGCCGTCCAGCGCCTTGACGTCCGAGGTCAACTGGACGAGGTAGCCCGAAACGAAGCGGGCGGCCAGGCCCAGCTCGCGCAGCACCGACACCAGCAGCCAGGCCGAGTCGCGACAGGAGCCGATCGCGGTCCGCAGCGTGTGGTCCGGGGTCTGCACACCGGGTTCCATGCGCACGCTGTAACCGACGTCGGCATTGATCGCGCCGTTGAGCGCCACGAGGAAGTCGATGGTGCGCGTCCCCGGGCGCACGGTGAAGTTCCTGACCCAGTCGCTCGTGAGCTCCCCCGGTCCCGAGCCCTCGCCGTCCTCGTCGACCGGCCGCAGATACGGCTTGAGGTCTTCCAGCAGCGCCTTCGGGTACTCGAAGGGCCACTTCTCCGCGAACTCCTCGATGAAGAAGTCGAACGGGTTGATGACCTTCAGGTCGGCGATCAGGCCGACCGTGATGGTGAGCTCCCGCGTGCGGCTGGGAAACACGAGCCGAGCCAGGAAGTTTCCGAACGCGTCCTGCTGCCAGTTGACGAAGTGGTCCGCCGGCTCGACCTGAAGCGAATACGCCTCGATCGGGGTACGCGAGTGCGGCGCCGGACGCAGACGGACGACGTGTGGATAGACCTGTACCAGTCGGTCGAACGTGTAACTGGTGCGATGCTCCAGCGCCACCTTGATACCCATAGGGGTTGATCCCACCACACCCGCCACTGCGCCGCATGTGGCGCGTCACCCATGTTGCGGCTTCAGGTCTGAGCCGACCGGGGAATCAGGTTGCCGCGCGGTCGCACCACGAGAACGACGACACCGGCCACTACGATGCCGACCAAGTTCACGACCAGCTGGAGAGCCGATTTCGCCGCGACGTCCCAATCCCCGAGGATCGCCGCCACGGCGGCGAATCCGGCCGCGGGCACCGTGGTGACCGAGATGAAGACGCCGACGAGCGCGGCGGACTTGGCGGAGACCAGCGACAACATGCCTGCGGCGCCCGCCAATAGCGCGACCACGAGCGAGACGGGCCCGACCTGGAAGATGAAGTCCACCTCGGTGAGACGTCGCACGGTGTCGAGGCTGACCCATCCGAGGGCCTCACCCGCCAACGTGGCCAGCGCTGTGATGCCCATCGCGACGGGAAAGCCGACGACGAGGGCCAAGAGTGCGCGCCGGGCCAGTTCCCAGCGCCTCTGGACGATCGCCACCGCTACCGCCGCGAGCGGCCCGAACTCGGGACCGAGCACCATGGCGCCGACCACGGTGACGGTTGAGTCGGTCACCGCACCGATCGCGGCGATCAGGCAGGCCAGCGTCAGGAACAGCACGAACGTGACGGACAGGGTCGACTCTTCACGGGTACGCCCGATCAGCTCGTCCCACAGCAGGGCGTCAGCCGGATCCCCCTCCGCGGCGTCCTCGGCACGGTGTGCCCGCGTCGACAACACGGTGTCCAGCACTTCCAGCGTGATCGCTCCCCGGTGCTGCACGTCGAGCTCCTTGAGCTGCCTGATGAGTCTGTTCGCACACTCGCGCGCGACGTCGGCGGTGATCTCGTCGCCGACGGGCTCCAGCGCGGCGCCGGGATGGAGCAGGAGGTTCGCCACCCCGACCTCGCCTCGCAGGATGCCGATCACCTCGTCGCGGAGGTCCTCGGGCGCGATGACACGCAAGTGCAGCACGTGGCGCACGTTAGCCCGTGCGCCGAACGTTCAAACCATCTGTCGCTAAATGTGGGCACTACACACCAAGCTGTTGTAAATTCACACGACGCCCCCGTCGCTAACGGCCAAACGCAAGGATTCGGAAGTAGTGCCTGTGAATTTTCCACAGAACGAGTGGATCTGAGCGTGGACGCCAAGATGCGTCGAGATCGCATCGAGGAGCGCGTCCGCGTCGAGCGGGAAGTCGGCTACGCCGAACTGGCCGCCGAGTTCGACGTGTCCGAGATGACGATCCGGCGCGACATGGAGGCGCTGGAGACGCTCGGGGTGGTCCGGCGGGTGGTCGGTGGCGCAATCGCGATGAAGGGCAAGGACAACGAGCCGTCGTTCGCCACCAGAGTGGCCGACGCCGCAGAGGAGAAGCGCCACATCGCCGACGCGGTGGCCGACCTCGTCGGCCCCGGCGAAACCCTGATCCTCGACTCGGGCAGCACCGCTCTGGCCGTCGCACAGTCTCTGCGCGGACGTCGACTCGGCCTCACGGTCCTCACGCCGAGCGTGCTCGCCGCGCTGGAGTTGATCGACGAGGCCGACACCACCGTCGTGCTCACCGGTGGCGAGTTGCGTCCCGGTGAGCTCAGCCTGATCGGTCCTGCAGCCGAGGACACCCTGGCCCACTACAACTGCGACACGTTCGTGATGGGCGTGGCCGGCATCGACGGCCTTCGGGGCATCTCGGACTATCATCAGGCCGACAGCAGGGTGAAGCGCGCGGCAAGCAAGCGCGCAGACCGGGTGATCGTGGCCGCCGACCGGAGCAAGCTCGGCCGGGTCACGTTCACCAGCATCGCCCCACTCGCCGAGATCCACGTGATCATCACCGACGGGGAACCCGACCACCCGACTCTGGTCGCTGCGCGCGAGGCAGGTGTCGAGGTCATCTGCGTTGCGGGTATCGATTCGGTGGGCCAGGCGGAATCGCGGTGAGCCCCCACACGATCGGAATCGACATCGGCACCACCGGAACCAAGACCGTGCTGTTCGACACCGAACTCGGCATCATCGCCCAGGCGTCGCGCGAGTCGACGCTGCACTCCCCGCGACCGGGTTTCGCCGAGGCCGACACCGGCCAGTGGCACCGTAACGTCGTCGAATCCATCCGAGAGGTAGTGCGCAGCAGTGGAATTCGCGGTGAGACCGTGGATGCGGTGGCAGTCTCGGGCATGGTTCCGGCCGTTGTTCCCATCGATGACCGAGGTCACCCGCTGCGCCGCGCGATCCTGCAGAACGACGCCAGGGCGCACCGGGAGGTCTCGGAGCTGGCGCTGGCGTTGGAGGGCGTCGACCTCGTCGCGATGACGGGTTCGGCGCTGACCCAGCAGTCGGTCGCACCGACGACGGCCTGGTTGCGCACCCACGAACCGGAGGTCTACGACCGCACGGCACACTACGTCGGCTCCTACGACTGGGTGCTGAGCGCCCTCGGCGCCGATGTTCACGTCGAACAGAACTGGGCGCTGGAGTCGGGGTTGTTCACCATCGACGGGGACGTCGCGACCGAGGTCCTTGCCGCTGCGGCCCTCGACCCCGCCACTCTCGCCCCCGTCCATCGCCCCGGCGCCCAGGTCGGCGAATTGAGCGGTGCAGCAGCGGAATCGACCGGATTGCGGGCGGGCACCGCGCTGATCGTCGGTGGCGCCGACCACGTCCTGTCGGCCTTCGCGGCAGGCGTGAACACGCCGGGTGACGCGCTGGTGAAACTCGGCGGCGCCGGAGACATCTTGGTCGCCAGCGACACCCGGGTGGTCGACGAGAGGCTCTACCTCGACGCCCATCCGGTCCCCGGGCACTGGTTGCCGAACGGTTGCATGGCCACGAGCGGCAGCCTGATCCGCTGGTTCCAGGCGCTGGTCGGTGGTGTCGAACTCACCGACCTCGACGACGAGGCCGCCTCGTCGGCCCCGGCCGAGGTGCTGTGCCTGCCGTACTTCCTCGGCGAGAAGAGCCCGCTCCACGATCCCGACCTGCGCGGCGCCTTCGCCGGAATGCACCTCGGCCACACCCGCGCCAATCTGTACCGGTCGGTGTTGGAGGCCATCGCGTTCGGATTTCGGCACCACGTCGACGTCTTCACCGACATCGGCATCCCGCCGAGGCGGGTGATGATCACCAACGGTGGGTCGAAGTCGACCCTGTGGAAGCAGATCCACGCCGACGTACTCGGCATCGAGATGCGGCCCGTCCGAGGCCATCCCGGCGCATCCCTGGGTGCGGCGGTGATCGCCGCGATCGGCGTCGGCGCGCTCGACGACTGGTCCGACGCCGCCCGCTTCGTCGCTCTCGATCCGCCGGTCGTACCCGATCCGACCCGGCGAGCCGTCTACGACGACGCCTACCGGAACTGGCGCGATCTCGGATCGGCCGTGACGCCGATATCCCATGCGATGGCAAGAAGTGACCGAGAACAAACCGAGAAGTGAAAGGAATTGTGCCGCTATGAAGTCGATGCAATCTACGAAGACCAAGACACCCCGGCGGAGGCGGCCGTTCTTTGCCGCACCCGTATTCGCACTCCTGGCCGTGCTCACCTTGATCATGAGCGCCTGCGCGGGCAGCAGCGGCCCCGACCAGACCCAGGCGACGGGTACGGGCGAAGTGCCCAAGGACGTCTCCGGGACCGTTCGCATCCTGATGGAGAACGTGCCCGACACCGACGTGGTCAAGGCGATGGTGCCCGAGTTCAACAAGGACTACCCAAACGTCAAGGTGGACATCGAGACACTGACCTACGACCAGATGCGCGACAAGCTGGTGTCGTCGTTCCAGTCGTCGTCGCCCACCTACGACCTCATCATCGTGGACAACCCGTGGATGGTGGACTTCGCCAATGCCAAGTTCCTGCAGCCGTTGGATTCTCGGATCGACGGCACGCCCGACTACGACGCCGCCGACTTCTTCCCCTCGCTGACGCAGATCACGACCGTCGACAACGTGCGCTACGGGGTGCCGTTCTACAACTACGCACTCGGATACCTCTACAACACCGACGATCTGGCCGGGGCCAAGCTGGAGGCGCCCAAGACCCTCGACGAATTGGTCAGCACCTCGAAGGCGTTGAAGGTCGGTGACCGCGCGGGCATCGCGATGCAGCCGCAGCGCGGCTACAAGATCTTCGAGGAGTGGGGCAACTGGCTGTTCGCCGCGGGCGGGTCGATCTACGACGACAACGGCAAGCCCACGCTGAACACCCCGCAGGCCAAGCAGGCCCTGAACGCCTACATCGACACGTATCGGACCGCCGCACCGCCGAACAGCCTGAACTGGGCGTTCGACGAGGCGTTCCGCTCGGTGTCCAGCGGTCAAGCCGCATCGATGATCAGCTACAACTGGAATCTGCCCGCCCTCAACGAACCCGGCTCGGGACCGTCGGCGGGCAAGTACAAGCTGGCCCCGATCCCCGGTGGCAAGCAGGTGCTGGGCTCGTGGAGTTGGGCCATCCCCGCGAACTCCGGCGCGTCGGACGCCGCCTGGGCGTTCGCGTCCTGGCTCACCTCGAAGGTGCATGACGTCCAGCGCACCGAGAAGGGTGGCGCCGCGATCCGGCAGAGCACGCTGCAGAATCCGGCCGTCCTGAACGGCCCGCTGGGCGCCGACTACTACAAGACGGTGGAGCAGTTGCTGGCCGACGCGGCGCCGCTGAGCCAGGGCCCCAGCGGCGAGGAGATGATCCAAGCCGTCGGGACCGAGCTCAACGAAGCGGTCGCAGGCACCAAGAGCGTCGACGACGCGCTGGCCGCCGCGCAGGCCGCCGCCGAGAAGATCCAAGGCTAGCCCGCCCCCCGGGGCTAGCCCACATGAAACCGACCACCCCACGAAAGGAGCGACGACGACCATGAAGTTCAAACACGGCATGGTCGCCCCCCTCGTCGCGCTCTTCGTCGGGGTGGTCGGTTTCCCCCTTGGCTACGCGTTCTACCTGAGCGTGACCGATTACAAGCTGACCAGTCGCGGCACACCGAATCTGGTCGGCGTGGACAACTACGTCGCCACCCTGCAGGACGCGGCGTTCTGGCAGGCCTTCGGCACCACGGCGACCTTCGTCGGCGTGGCCGTCGGGCTGGAACTTCTGATCGGTCTGGCCATCGCGCTCGCCCTGCAAAAGCAACGCTGGGCAAGCGATCTCACGCGATCCATGCTGCTGGCGCCGATGTTCATCACACCGATCGCCGTCGGGTTGATCTTCCGGTTCCTGCTCAACGACCAGATCGGCGCCATCCCACATCTGTTGCGCGCCATCGGCGTCGACTACGACTTCTTCGGACCCGGCCGCGCTCTGTTCACCCTGACCTTCATCGACGTCTGGCAGTGGACGCCGTTCATGGTGCTGCTGCTGCTCGCGGGCCTCGAGTCCATTCCCAAGGATCCGCTCGAGGCGGCCAGGGTCGACGGCGCCGGTGGCTGGTACGTGCTGCGGAGGGTGACGCTGCCGTTGTTGGCGCCGGTGCTCGTGGTGGCGATTCTCCTGCGCTGTCTGGACGCCATGAAGGTGTTCGAGTACGTCTTCGCGACGACCCGCGGCGGACCCGGCACCGAGACCCAGACACTGCAGTACTTCGTGTACCAGACCGGAATTCAGTTCTTCCGCCTCGGATCCGCCTCGTCGATGGCATTCGTCGTGCTGCTGGTCGTGCTGACGATCATCGTCGTCGCGTTCCGCCGGATGGAGAAGGCCAAGCAGTCATGAGGAACTCGCCGGTGCTGGCCATCTGCCGCGTGGCGCTGTTGTGGGCGGCGGGCATCGCGGTGCTCTTCCCGGTGGCGTGGATCGCCCTGGCCAGCCTGAAGAACCCCGAGCAACTCAACGATCCGTTCCTGCTGTCCTTCACCCCCACGTTCACGGCGTGGCGCAACGTGCTGTCCTCCGGGATCCTCGAGGCGGCGGGGCGCAGCGCCGTCGTCGCGCTCACCACGGTAGGCATCAGCATCCTGGTCGGCAGCATGGGCGCCTACGCCATCGCCCGCTTCCGCGCCGGCGGCACCGCCACCCGGTTCGGCATGCTCGCCGCACAGGTGCTCCCACCGGCCGTGCTGGTGTTCCCCTTCTTGACGATGGCCTACGCCCTACGGCTCAACGACACGTTGGTTCCGGTGATCCTCGCGCATCTGAGTTTCGTTCTGCCCGTGGTCACCTGGTTCCTGATCGGGTTCTTCGAGGCTGTCCCCCGTTCACTCGAGGAACAGGCCCAAGTCGACGGATTCACCCGATTCCAGGCCTTCCGACTCGTCGTCCTGCCGCAGGTCTTCCCCGGCATGGGAGCGGCGGCGATCTTCGGATTCACGCTGTCGTGGAACGACCTCTTCTACGGTCTGATCCTGGCTCCCGGCAAGGCGGCCATCCTCCCGGTGGCCATCGCAGGCTTCAACACGTTCCGCGGCGTCCAGATCGGCTCGATGAGCGCCGCCATACTGATCGCCGTCGTCCCCGTCGTCATCGCGAGCTTCTTCATTCAGCGCAGGCTGGTGCAAGGCATCAGCGGCGGCGCGGTGAAGTTCTAGAAGGTAGGTCACCACCACTCATGGCAACCGTCCGATTCGCGAACGTCACCAAGGCCTACGGGTCGACGTCCGTGGTCAGCGACCTGAGCCTCGAACTGTCCGACGGGTCGTTCACCGTGCTCGTCGGGCCGTCGGGCTGTGGCAAGTCGACGTCGCTGCGGATGCTCGCCGGCCTCGAGTCCGTCACCTCGGGCACCATCACCATCGGTGACCGCGACGTGACCCACTTGCAGCCGCGCGATCGGGACGTGGCCATGGTGTTTCAGAACTACGCGCTCTACCCGCATCTCACCGTGCGCGAGAACATCGCCTTCCCGCTGCGCGCCGCGAAGGAGCCCCGCGCGGAAGCGCTCAAGCGTGCCGACGCGGTAGCCGAGTCCCTCGGCCTCTCGAAGCTGCTGAAGCGCAAGCCGAAAGACCTCAGCGGCGGCCAGCAGCAGCGGGTGGCGATCGGCCGGGCGATCATCCGCGAACCGTCGGTCTTCCTCTTCGACGAACCGCTGAGCAATCTCGACGCGAAACTACGGGTCGAGACGCGCACCGAGCTGCTGCAGATCCAGCGCCGACTCGGCATCACCTGCCTGTACGTCACACACGATCAGGAGGAGGCGATGACGCTGTCGGACCGGATGGTGGTGATGCGCGACGGGCGCGCGGCACAGGTCGGTACCCCGCTGGAGGTGTACGAATCGCCGGTCGACACGTTCGTCGCATCGTTCGTCGGCAGCCCGACGATGAACCTCGTCGACGGCGATCTCACCGGTGAGTCATTCACTCTGCCAAGCGGATTCGCGCTCACCGCCGAGCGGGTGAGTGCCCGCGGCGCCGTGACACTCGGAGTTCGACCCGACGACCTGGTCCCCACCGCAACGGACGGGGCCGACGCCACGGTGAAGCTGATCGAACTGCTCGGGCCGCGGGCCATCGTCACGATCGATGCCAGGGGCACCGAGTTGACGAGCGTCGTCGAATCATCTCGGATGTCCGGCATCACCGAAGGCGCGAAGGTCTCGTTGTCGGCCCGACCGGGCGCCGTCCACGTCTTCGACGCACAGACCGGCCGACGCATCGTCGGCGCCAGCCAAGAGCACCAGACGGATGGGAACCAAGTTCACAGATGACGAAGACAGTCGTGGTCACCGGCGCGGGGTCCGGAATTGGGCGTGCCATCGCGATGACCCTCGCCGAACGTAGCTGGCAGGTCGTGGTCACCGACATCGACGGCGACGCGGCGCGTGACGTCGCGGCCGCGCTCCCGTCGGACACCGGAGTCCGGCACGAATCGGCGGTTCTGAACGTCAGTTCGCCCGCGGACGCGTCGACGGTCGCCTTCGACGTGACCGATCGCCTCGGGCTCGACGCGTGGGTCAGCAATGCGGGCATTTCGTTCATGCACAGCTTCCTGGAGGCACCCATCGCGCGCTACGACCACACGATGGACGTCAACCTCAAGGGCGTCTTCGTGTGTGGGCAGGCCGCCGCCAGGGCGATGGTGCGAAGCGGGACGGCGGGCGCGATCGTCAACACCGCCTCGATGGCCGGCAAGCAGGGACGGGTGCCGTTTCTCGCCGACTACGTCGCGTCCAAGTTCGGCGTCGTCGGCCTCACTCAGGCGATGGCCTACGAACTCGGCGAGCACGGCATCACCGTCAACTGCGTGTGCCCTGGCTATGTCGAAACTCCCATGCAGTCAAGGGAATTGGAGTGGGAGGCGAAACTGCGTGGCATCACGACCGAGGGCGTTCGCACCATGATGGTCGAGGACACGCCGCTGCGACGACTCGAACAACCCGAGGACGTCGCCAAGTCGGTCGCGTTCCTGCTGTCCCCCGACGCCCGGTTCATCACCGGGGAGGCCTTGGCCGTCAACGGCGGCGCCTACATGGACTAGCCGTCGAAATCACTTCAACGACAACACAACCGAGAAAGGCATACACGTGACCACCACCTGGCTCGACGAGGTCTTCAACGTGAGAAAGCCCGTCATCGCCATGCTTCACCTCTCCGCCCTGCCTGGTGATCCCGGGTACGACGGCGCGGGCGGCATCGCCGCAGTCGTGGCTCGCGCGCGCGAGGAACTCGACGAACTGCAGGCCGGTGGCGTGGACGGCGTGATGGTCTCCAACGAATTCAGCCTGCCGTATCTGACGAAGGCGGAACCGATCACCGCCATCACGATGGCCAGGATCATCGGCGAGCTGTTGCCCGCGTTCGAGGTCCCCTACGGTGTGAACGTGTTGTGGGACGGGCGGGCCTCGATCGATCTGGCGGTCGCGACCGGCGCGAAGTTCGTCCGCGAGATCTTCACCGGCGTGTATGCCAGCGACTTCGGTCTCTGGGACACCAACGTCGGCGAGGTGGCGCGCCACCGTGCGCGCGTCGGAGGCGCCGACGTGAAGCTGTTCTTCAACATCGTCCCCGAGTCGGCGACCTATCTCGCGACGCGGGATTTGGCGTCCATCACTCGCACGACCGTCTTCGCGACGTTGCCCGACGCGATCTGCGTGTCCGGTGCGACGGCGGGGTCGCCGACCGACGCCGAGGCGCTGCGCGTGGTGAAGTCCGCCGCGGGCGCGGTCCCCGTGTTCGTCAACACCGGTGTGCGGGCCGAGAACGTAGCCGATCAGCTCGCCATCGCCGACGGTGCGATCGTGGGTACCTACTTCAAGCAGGGCGGCGTGTTCCAGAATCGAGCGGAGCGTTCGCGGGTCGAGGAGCTCATGGGTCAGGCGCGGAAGTTCCGGGATCAATTGGCCTGACCGAGGTTGGTCACACAGCTCCTCGCCTGGCCACCCGCACGGCCAGCTCGTCGGGTGGGACGTCGTGACCCTCCGCGCACCGGACTTCGACGACCGCCTCCGCGCCGCAGCCGAGATGTGCCAGCCGTAGCGGAGTGTCGGCGAAGTACTTCCTGCCCCAGTCGAACATCGCCCACACGACGGGCATGAACGCCGTCCCCTGCTCGGTGAGCACGTATTCGTCCCGGCTGCGCCGGCCCGGTTCCTGGTACGGCTGCTTGGCGAGCAACCCCGCCTCGACGAGCTCGGACAACCTGGTGGAGGTGGCGGCCTTGGTGATGCCGACGCGGCGGGCGAAGTCGTCGAACCGCGTGGTGCCGTAGTTGGCCTCGCGCATTATCAGCATCGCCGACTTGGTCCCCACCAGACCCATCGTCTTCTCGATCGGGCAGTGGCCCACCGCGGACCAGGAGTCGCGGTCGGCGAGGGGCCCTTGCAGGACTGTCATGTACATCACTCCACAGCTGGGTTGTTGAGACTCGATCGAGGTGTTGGATCTAAGTATAGAGAGCAGTACTCAGCGACGAGTCACTTGGGAGAACACGATGGCTGAATTCTCGGACCGCGACGCCGTAATCGTCGGCGCCGTGCGCACGCCGGTCGGGAAGGGCAAGGCCAATGGAGCCCTGCACGACGTGCTGCCCGTCGACCAGCTGGCGCACAGCCTGCGCGAGGTCGTTGGACGCACCGGGGTCGACCCCGTCCAGATCGACGACGTCATCGCCGGCGCCGTGACGCAGGTGGGCGACCAGTCCGTCAACATCGCTCGCAACGCCCTGCTGGGAGCGGGGTTCCCCGAGAGCGTTCCCGGCACGACCGTGGACCGTCAGTGCGGAAGCAGCCAGCAGGCAATCAGTTTCGCCGCCCAGGGCGTGCTCGCGGGCTCGTACGACGTCGTCATCGCGGCGGGCGTCGAATCGATGTCACGGGTGACGATGGGCAGCAGCGTGCTTCCCGGCAGCGACCCCTTCGGCAAGAGCATGGCCGGGCGGTACTCCGAAGGCCTGGTGCCGCAGGGCATCAGCGCCGAACTGATCGCCGCCAAGTGGGGACTGTCCCGCACCGAACTCGACGAGTTCTCGGCGAACAGCCACGAGAAGGCCGCACACGCGACCAAGGACGGCCTCTTCGACAACGAACTGGCGCCGATCGCCGGGCTGTCGACCGACGAGATCATCCGTCCCGGAACGACCGTCGAGGCACTCGCGGGCCTGCGACCCGCCTTCTTCAACGAGGCCTACTCGGCACGCTTTCCCCAGATCAACTGGGAGATCACGCCGGGCAACTCCTCGCCACTGTCGGACGGTAGCGCCGCGGTGATGATCACCAGCGGAGCTGCTGCCCGCAAGCTGGGACTGCGTCCGCTGGCTCGCATCCACACCATGACGGTGGTCGGTTCCGATCCGCTGTACATGCTGACGGGCGTGATTCCCGCAACGGAGAAGGTGCTGGCCCGCGCGGGCCTCACGCTGGCCGACATCGAACTTTTCGAGGTGAACGAGGCGTTCGCGCCCGTGGTCCTGGCATGGGCTTGCGACACCGGCGCCGACCTGGCCAAGACCAACGTCAACGGCGGCGCCATCGCGATCGGTCACCCCCTGGGCGCCAGCGGTGCCCGCATCATGACGACCATGGTCAATGCGCTGCACCAGCGCGGCGGTCGGTACGCGCTGCAGACCATGTGCGAGGGCGGCGGCATGGCCAACGCCACCATCATCGAACGGCTCTGATCCTCGGCTTCGGCGCGCACATCCGCGACACGTGCGGGTGTGCGCGCCGAACTCGCGGGACCCGAGTGCTGACGTATCGATGACGCCGGCCCCGGCGACGGTTTGCCACCAGGCTTCCGGGATGTGTACGCGCTGTGAACAACTCCCATCGTCCGGGCCTCGTCGGCCTGCTGTCCGCTGCCGCCTTGGTCGCCCTAATCTCCGGCTGCAGCAGCGACGACCAAGGCACCGAACCCGGCACTGCGATGCGACCACCACACCCGCCAGCACGTCACCGGCGACCTCGCCGCCGTCCGTCGGCCCCAGCACGTCGGTCACCCCGTCCACGACCGGTCAGGCGCCCGCGCCCGCTAGCAACGCACCCACGACGGAGAGTGAAGTGAGCGGCCCGAGCCAGACGGTGAGCGGCGGCAACGCGGCCACTCAGACCACCGTGCGTACGCCCTCGCCGCCGACCGGCGACAGCCTCCCGGGTGATGACGCCGGGCCACAGGGCAATCCGGGCAGCCCCGGTCGCAACTAGCGACGATGCGCTGAAATTGCACTCAGGGCTGTGGTTCTCGACGAATCACAGCCCTTGGTGCGGTTTCACCGAGGCAGCTAAGCCCGCGTCAGCTCGAACAGCGGGATGGATCGAGTGGTGTTCGCCTGGTAGTCGGCGAACACCGGAGCGATCTCGATGATCTTCGGGTACGTCGCGTCCCGCTCGTCGTAGGGCAATTCACGCACGGTGACGTCATATGAGTCGGTGCCGACCTCGACGTGCGCCCGCGGGTTGGCCCGCAGATTGTGCACCCACGCCGGGTCCTTCGGGGCACCGGCATACGACCCAACGATCAGCATCTTGTCGTCGACAGTCAGGTAGGCCAGCGGCGATAGCCGCGGCTTGCCCGACTTGGCGCCGGTGGTGTGCAGCAGCAGAAGCGTCGCGCCCTCGAAGGGGCCGCCGACCCTTCCCCCATTGGCGCGAAACTCCTCGACGATGCCGCGGTTGAAGTCGTCGAGCGCATTGGTGTCAGCGACGAGCTTGCCCTTGTCGATTTCTGTCATGAGTCTTCAGACCTCTTGGGCGTGGCGTCTATTCCGGATTCCTTGCGCTGCTGTGCGGTGATCGGCGCGGGCGCGTCGGTCAGGGGGTCGACGCCGCCGCCGGACTTCGGGAATGCGATCACCTCGCGGATGGAGTCCAACCCGGCCAACAGCGCGGTGATGCGATCCCAGCCAAAGGCGATGCCGCCGTGCGGTGGCGCACCGAAGGTGAAGGCGTCCAACAGAAAACCGAACTTGTCCTGTGCTTCGGCGCGGTCGATGCCCATCATCGCGAAGACCCGCTCCTGGACGTCTCGGCGATGGATTCGGATCGAGCCGCCGCCGATCTCGTTGCCGTTGCAGACGATGTCGTAGGCGTTGGACAGCGCGCTGCCCGGCTCGGTGTCGAACGTCGCCTCCGACTCGGGCTTGGGTGAGGTGAAGGCGTGGTGCACGGCCGTCCATGCTCCCGACCCGACCGCGACGTCGCCGGACGCGGTGGCCTCGTCGGCGGCCTCGAACAACGGCCAGTCGACCACCCAGGTGAATGCCCACGCGTCCGGATCGATCATGTCGAGCCGCTTGGCGATCTCGATCCGCGTCGCGCCGAGCAGTGCGCGAGCCGACTTCACCGGGCCGGCAGCGAAGAAGATGCAGTCCCCGGGGTTGGCGCCGACCTGGGCGGCGAGGCCTTCGCGCTCGGCGTCGGTCAGGTTCTTGGCGACGGGCCCGCCGAGCGTGCCGTCCTCGGCGACGAGCACGTAGGCCAGGCCCTTGTGGCCGCGCTGCTTGGCGAACTCCTGCCAGCCGTCGAGGGTGCGACGCGGCTGCGACGCGCCACCCGGCATGACGACGGCGCCGACGTGCGGCGCCTGGAAGACCCGAAAGGTGGTGTCGGAGAAGTACTCCGTGCAGTCGACGAGTTCGAGGCCGAACCGCAGATCGGGCTTGTCGGTCCCGAACCGCCGCATGGCCTCGGCGTAGGTGATCCGCGGGATCGGCGTCGGCAGCTCGTAGCCGATGAGCGCCCACAGCGCCTTGAGAACCTCTTCGGACACCGCGATCACGTCGTCGGCGTCGACGAAGCTCATCTCCATGTCGAGCTGGGTGAACTCGGGCTGGCGGTCGGCGCGGAAGTCCTCGTCGCGGTAGCAGCGCGCGATCTGGTAGTACCGCTCCATGCCCGCCACCATCAGCAGCTGCTTGAACAGCTGCGGGCTCTGCGGCAGCGCGTAGAACGAGCCGGGCTGCAGGCGGGCGGGCACCAGGAAGTCGCGCGCCCCCTCCGGCGTGGACCGGGTCAACGTCGGCGTCTCGATCTCGACGAAGTCGTGGCCGGCCAGCACCCCGCGGGCGGCGGCGTTTACCTTGGAGCGCAACCGGATTGCGTTGCCCGGGCCTTCGCGGCGCAGGTCGAGGTAGCGGTACTTGAGCCTGGCTTCCTCACCCGCGGTCTCGTCGAGCTGGAACGGCAGCGGCGCGCTCTCGCTCAACACGGTCAGCGACGTGGCATTGACCTCGATGTCACCGGTGGGGATGTCGGCGTTGGCGTTGCCCTCGGGCCGGGTCTCGACGACGCCGTCGACGGCGACGCAGAACTCGGCGCGCAGCCGGTGGGCCTGCTCGAGGACCTCCGCGTCACGGAAGACCACCTGCGCCACGCCCGACGCGTCCCGCAGGTCGACGAAGATGACGCCGCCGTGGTCGCGCCGGCGTGCCACCCAACCGGCCAGTGTGACCTTTTGACCGGCGTCGGTGGACCGCAACGAACCGGCGGCATGACTGCGCAACACGAAAACTCCCTGGGAATGGCCTGACGAGACGAACGCCTCAGTGTAGTGGTGGGGGTTGCGGCACTACCTTGGCGGCGGTGGGTACCTCCATTGCCGTCGTCGGTCCCGGAGCCATTGGCACGACCGTCGCAGCGTTGCTCCACGAGGCGGGACATCGGGTCGTCGTCTGTGGTCGCAGCGCCCGCGAATCCCTCGAGCTCAGGCCTGACGACGGAATCCTCGACGGCCAGCCGATGATGTTGTCCGATCCCGTGCGCACGGACCCCGCGACGGTCGAGAACCCGGTCGACGTCGTCCTGCTCGCGGTAAAGGACACGCAGAACGCGAGCGCAGCGGCCTGGCTCGATCGGCTGTGCGATGAGAACACCCTGGTGTGCGTCATGCAGAACGGTGTCGAGCAGGTGGAACGCGTCGGCAGCCATTGCCCGTCCTCGACCGTGGTGCCGTGCGCCGTGTGGTTCTCGGCGCAGACGCAACCGGAGGGCTGGGTGCGGCTACGCACCCCGGTGCGATTGACCCTCCCCGACGACGCGGCCGCCCGCCGCCTGGCCGAGGTGTTGGGCGGGCCGTCGCTCGCGGTGGAGTGCAGCCCCGACTTCGTCGACGATGCGTGGCGCAAGCTGATGACCAACGCCGTGGCCGGACTCATGGTGCTGACCTGTCGTCGGTCGGGAATGTTCCGCCGCGACGACGTCGCCCGCTTGGGCCGGGCGTATCTCGCCGAGTGTCTCGCCGTGGCGCGAGCCGAGGGCGCACACCTCGACGACGAAGTGATCGACGAGATCGTCGGCATGTTCACCGGCGTGCCCGAAGACTTGACGACCTCGATCCTGACCGACCGCGAGCAGGGCAGGCCGCTCGAATGGGACGTTCGCAACGGTGTCGTCGCACGCAAGGGTGCCGAGCACGGGCTGGCCACGCCGATCAGCGACCTGGTGGTGCCGCTGCTCGCGGCGGCGAGCGACGGACCGGGCTGAGCCCGAGCGGGTGGTCACCGAGTAGACACCTCATTCTAAAGTGTCTACTCATGAGCAAGACCTACCCGTGCGAACGGGTCGACCTGAGCTTCGTCGACAGCGCACCGTTCCGATTCGTCAGCACCGTCGACTTATACAGCCGCGGATTACAGCCTCGTGACGGTTGCGGATACCTGGCGGATTGTGGCGACGATGAACGTCTTCGACAAGTCTCTTCTGTTTGAGATGTCGTTCGCATTGATGCGTCGTTTTGCCTTCATCGAGGTGCCTGCCCCCGCAGATGCGATCTTCCGGACCCTATGGAGCGAGGAGATTGCCGACCTTGAGGAGTCCGTGACTTCAATCATCGACACAACGCTTAACGGTCTGCTGAAGTTGCGCGCCATCAAAGAGATCGGTCAGGCAGTCTTCCTCGACATGGCACGCTTTGCCGCCGAACTCGCCGGTTCCATGCCTAGCCCGCAGGCACTCGCTTATCAACTCTTCCACAGCTACTTGCTGCCACAGTTCGAAGGCGTCGATCGCAAGGTCGGTCAAGAACTGTTCAACGTGATGAGCTCGCTGGTAGGCGGGACCTTCCGTGAGAAGCTGCGGAAGACTCTCATCTGAACATAGGTGAAGTCGGCAACCCAAAGGCGATTGGGTGCCAGCGGATTGAAGTTGCGACCGACGAGATCCTTCGCCCGGTCCGCTTTCGGGTCCGCGACGGTGGTCCGCGGCGCGCGCCCTCGCAGGACACCCCGCAAACCGAGCTCGGCCATCAACCGTTCCACGGTGCAACGAGCAGCGTCGATTCCCTTACGTCGCAGTGCTATCCAGATCTTGTCGGCACCATAGAGGGAGCGGTTCTCCTGGTGCGTTGCGCGTATCACCTTTTTGAGT
>NZ_DASQEU010000045.1:0-6771 GCF_035633495.1 Mycobacterium sp.
ACGACGCGGTTGGCGTCATCCCACACCTGGGTCATGCCGAGCTTCTCGCCCAGGATGCCCTTCACGTTGGTACCCATCTGATGCGTTCCTCTACAGCTTGATCTCGATGTCGACACCGGCCGGGAGGTCGAGTCGCATCAGCGAGTCGACGGTCTTCGGCGTGGGGTCGATGATGTCGATCAGCCGCTTGTGCGTGCGCATCTCGAAGTGCTCGCGCGAATCCTTGTACTTGTGTGGCGAGCGGATGACGCAGTACACGTTCTTCTCGGTGGGCAGCGGCACGGGGCCGACCACCCGGGCGCCCGTGCGGGTCACCGTCTCGACGATCTTGCGCGCTGACGCATCGATCGCCTCGTGGTCGTAGGCCTTGAGCCGGATGCGGATCTTCTGTCCCGCCACGCTTGCCGTCCCTCTCGCTTGTCGCGGCTGCTGCCGCTTCTGTCGTGCATCGATGGCGCTGATCTCTGGTGTGCCGTACTGCTGGTCCTGCGGGCACTGCTGGTCGCGCTGACGCGCTCGCGCGCACCCATGGCCCGGCACGCACGCGCGCCGTGCCGGACGGACCAGGTCCGCCGCCACTGTTCATCTGTCCGGGATCACCGGTCCACGTGGTCGGGCGTGTCGCCCGAGCTACGGGCATCCGCCCCGGAATCAGGCGAATGCTGGTGGACCGGTCACGCTCGTGTGAGCGCAACATGGTCGGTGGTGCTCGGATAGCTGCTGGTTGCCCGCCGTCGCAGTACCGGCTGGAGATCAGCTCGATCCACCATACCCGTGCTGTGCCGACCCTGATCAGGGCCGCGCAAGAGCGCAACCCCGCTGAGGGCAACCCGAGAAGTATGCCTCATCACGGGGGGCGACTTCAAATCCGCCCATCCGTGCCCGAGACGCCGCCGACCGTCACTGCTCGCGGTGCCCGACACGCCGCCGACCGTCACTGCTCGCGGCCGCCCGACACCCCGACGGTTCCCGCGCGGCGCAGGATGCTCACGCTGTGGGGAACGATGCTCAAGGTATGGGTGCCATGCCCATGCTGCAGCGACGGGTCGGCGCACAATCGGTGAGCATCGTGCGGGCTGAACCGGTCAACGCGGGCGCGGCCTCGCGGGCCAGTGCGGCCGCACCCACTGCTCACACCGGCGCCGCCAAACCAGCCGCCGCAGGCGCCACACCGCTCGCCGGGCCGAACGATGCTCATGCCGTGGGCGCGATGCTCACGCTGTGGGAGCCAAACCCATGCCGCAGCACCGGGTCGGCGCACAATCGGTGAGCATCGTGCGGACTGATCCCTCATCGCCGGCGCGGCCAGACCGCCCGCGTGACCGCTGCACTCGTCACGCGGCAGGTGGCACCCCCTGCCGCCGTGGGTGCGTGGCAGTCCGAGGGACCGGGAGCTTCGCACGCCGGACAAGGGCCCTAGCCCGGACGGTCGAGCGCGCGGCGAAGCCGGTGAACAACGGCAGCGGGCTCGTCCAGGTCTGCCCAAATCCAGCGCACCACAGTCCATCCGGCGGCGCGCAGCGCATCCTCTCTCTGCTTCTCCCGGAACACCACGTCGCCAGGGTCCTCGCCGTGGGGTCCGCCCTGGTACTTCATCTTTCCGTCGAATTCCCCCAACACCTTCCGCCGCCGGTAGCCGAAGTCCGCTCGGCCCAAGAACGTTCCGTCGCCATCACACACCGTCATCTGCAATTCCGGTTGAGGGAGACCTTCGCGGTGCATCATCACCCGGCTACGGGATTCGCCGACGCTCTCACTTCGGCCGTCCGCGAAGGCAATCACCCGCCCGGCGGCACGTGCTCCTGGCATTCGGCGTGAGCGTTTCAGCTGATCGGCGAGCTTCTCCTGCGTGGTCAAGCCCAAACGCAAAGCGGCGTCCGCGACGATCACGCCCTGGTCGAATGGCACGGTTCTGGCCACGTCCACGACGGTCCGGGTCGGTGATGTGACGCGTCGATGGCCCACGAGAACGACGTCGTCAGGCTCGAGCGCGGCGAGGTGGCTATGGACCATGGACCCACGATGGGCCTTGGCCGGCGCCCGCCTGGTGACATGGACTTCGTTCAGGTGGGTCCGCCACAGCGGAAGGCCGTGAAACACAACAGCCGACAGATGGCTGACCACAGGCTCGCCGGACAACCGCGGCACGGCGGTGTCTACCATCAGGCGATGCCGTTCGGCTCCGGACAGCTTCGGGGCACTGGCGTTGTCGAAGTAGGCGCCACGAGCCGCGGACGTCCACTGCCCGGATCGCCGCAAACGCTTGATCTCGTCGTCGTTATAGCCCGCTGCCAGCGCACCGGCCCTGAGAATCAGCCGCGGGCGATTGGGCGGGAGGCTCGTCGTCATGGGCTGAGCTTCGGCGCGCAGTCAAGGCCTCCGCCACCGTTGTCATGTGAATGTGGACGGAATTCGGACATGGGAACAACTCGGCGGGCCTAGTGGTGCCAGCTGGCGCCGATCGCAGGGCCTAGAACCTGCGCTGCGAAGGGGTGTGGCCGGGAGATGACCGGGCCCAGCCGCACCATGCTCACGCAGTGTGCGCCGACCCCGTGCTGCAGCCTGGGTTTGGCACCCAACGCGTGAGCACCGTGCCCACAGGACGGGTTCGCCCACCCACGACCCCTGGCTGAGGCACGAGCAGCGCACCCCGCCGCGAGCAACGGGGCCCCGCCGCGACGAATCGCAGCGGGGCCCCGTCAGAGCCCATCAGCGGACCAACTGGCCCGCGTCAGCTCACTTGATGATCTTGGTCACCGAACCGGCACCGACGGTGCGACCACCCTCGCGGATGGCGAAGCGCAGGCCCTCCTCGATGGCGATCGGCTGGATCAGCGTAACCGTCATCTCGGTGGTGTCGCCCGGCATGACCATCTCGGTGCCCTCGGGGAGGTTCACCACACCGGTCACGTCGGTGGTGCGGAAGAAGAACTGCGGGCGGTAGTTGTTGAAGAACGGCGTGTGCCGTCCGCCCTCGTCCTTACCCAGGATGTAGACCCGCGCCTCGAAATCGGTGTGCGGGGTGATCGAGCCCGGCTTGACGACAACCTGGCCGCGCTCCACGTCTTCACGCTTGGTGCCGCGCAGCAGCAACCCGACGTTGTCGCCGGCCTGGCCCGAATCGAGCAGCTTGCGGAACATCTCGACACCGGTGACGGTCGTGGTGAACGACTTCTTGATGCCCACGATCTCGACGGTCTCGTTGATGTTCACCTTGCCGCGATCGACCTTGCCGGTCACGACGGTCCCACGACCGGTGATCGTGAACACGTCCTCGATCGGCATCAGGAACGGCTTCTCGGTGTCGCGGACGGGCTCCGGAATGGACTCGTCGACGGCGTCCATCAGCTCGACGACGGTCGCGACCCACTTCGGGTCACCCTCGAGAGCCTTCAGGCCCGAGGTGCGGATGACGGGGGCGTCCTCGTCGAACTCCTGCGCCGCGAGCAGCTCGCGGACCTCGAGCTCGACGAGCTCCAGGATCTCCTCGTCGTCGACCATGTCGGCCTTGTTCAGGGCGACCAGGATGTAGGGCACGCCGACCTGACGGGCCAGCAGCACGTGCTCCTTGGTCTGCGGCATCGGGCCGTCGGTGGCGGCGACCACGAGGATCGCGCCGTCCATCTGCGCGGCACCGGTGATCATGTTCTTGATGTAGTCCGCGTGGCCGGGGGCGTCCACGTGCGCGTAGTGGCGCTTCGCCGTCTGGTACTCGACGTGCGCGATGTTGATGGTGATGCCGCGCTGCCGCTCCTCAGGAGCCTTGTCGATCTGATCGAAGGCGGATACTTCGTTCAGGGTCGGGTACTTGTCGTGCAGCACCTTGGTGATGGCCGCCGTCAGGGTCGTCTTCCCATGGTCGACGTGACCGATGGTGCCGATGTTGACGTGCGGTTTGCTCCGGTCGAACTTCGCCTTCGCCACTGCTGTCCTCCTCAGGACTCTTCTGATGCGCCATGCGACTTCCGGTACTGATTCAGGTCGTCAGGGCGTTGGTGGATGGATCTGGACCGGGTTCTCTGTCGAACCCGGACCCGTGACGGTGGAGGTGCGAGACCGCCCACCATCCCGACTGTGCAGGGTACGGATGGCCGCGCCGTGGGGCCAATCCGCACGCCTGGAATACCCATTTGAGATCACTCGCCTGTCGCCTTCGCGATCGCATTGCTCGGCTCCGCGGCGAACTCCGGGCCTCGGTCGCTGTGCCTGATGCTCGACTCGGGGCGAACTCCGGGCCTCGGTCGCTGGCGCTCCCTCGTGTCCTCGTCCACCCTTCGTCTTCGGGCGCTCCCTCGCGCCCTGGATCGTGACTGCCTCGTCCGCCCTTCGTCTTCGCGCGCTCCCTCGCGCAGTTGAGTGTGACAGCCTCATTCGCCTGTCGCCTTCGCGATGATTTCCTTCGCCACATTCGCCGGGACCTCCGAGTAGCGGTCGAAGACCATCGAGTACGACGCCCGACCCTGGGTCCGCGACCGCAGGTCGCCGACGTAACCGAACATCTCCGACAACGGCACCAGCGCCGTCACGACCCGCGCGCCGCTGCGCTCGTCCATCGACTGGATCTGCCCGCGACGGGAGTTCAGATCGCCGATCACGTCACCCATGTTGTCCTCGGGCGTGACCACCTCGACGCTCATCAACGGCTCGAGCAGCACTGGCTTGGCCAGCCGAGCGGCTTCTTTCATCGCGATGGAACCCGCGATCTTGAAGGCCATTTCGGACGAGTCGACCTCGTGGTACGCACCGTCCACCAGCGTCAGCTTCACCCCGAGCACCGGGTAACCGGCCAGCACGCCGTACTGCAGGGCGTCCTGGGCTCCGGCGTCCACCGAGGGGATGTACTCCTTCGGGATCCGCCCACCGCTGACAGCATTGACAAACTCATAGGTCGCGCCCTCGGACGCGGCCATGTCCAGCGGCTCGACCGTGATGAGGATCTTGGCGTACTGCCCGGATCCACCGGTCTGCTTCTTGTGGACATAGCTGTACTTCTCGACTGTGCCCCGGATGGTCTCGCGGTAGGCCACCTGCGGCTTCCCGATATTGGCGTCGACCTTGAACTCGCGCCGCATCCGCTCCACCAGGATGTCCAGGTGCAACTCACCCATGCCGGAGATGACCGTCTGACCGGTTTCCTCGTCGTTCTTGACCTTGAACGTCGGATCCTCTTCGGCGAGCTTCTGGATCGCGGTGCCCAGCTTCTCCTGGTCGCTCTTGGTCTTCGGCTCGATGGCCACCGAGATGACCGGATCGGGGAAGTTCATCGATTCGAGCACGATCTGGTGCGCCGGATCGGAAAGGGTGTCACCAGTGGTGGTCTGCTTGAGCCCCATGACGGCGACGATGTCGCCGGCGCTGACCGAGGCCAGTTCCTCACGCTTGTTGGCGTGCATCTGGTAGATCTTGCCGATCCGCTCCTTGCGCTCCTTGGTCGCGTTGACGACCTGGGTGCCGGTGTTCAAGGTGCCGGAGTACACCCGCACGAAGGTCAGCTTGCCCAGGTGCGGGTCGGTCGCGACCTTGAACGCCAGGCCGGCGAAACTGTCAGACGGATCGGGGTGGCGCTCCGCGGGGGTGACCCCGTCGGGCAGTGTGCCCTCGATCGCGCCGACGTCCAGCGGCGACGGCAGGTACTCGACGACGGCGTCGAGCATGGGCTGAACGCCCTTGTTCTTGAACGCGGAACCGGTGACGACGGGGTTGACCTTGCCGGCGATGGTCGCCCGACGGATCGCAGCGTTCAACTGCTCGAGGGTCAGTTCCTCGCCGGCCAGGTACGCCTCCATCGCAACGTCGTCATTCTCCGAGATCGTTTCGATCAACTTCTCGCGCCACTGCGCCGCGTCGTCCGCCAGGCCCGCCGGAATCTCCTCGATCAGGTAGTCCTCGCCCTTGACGGTCTCGCCGTGCCAGGTCAGCGCGCGCATCTGCAGCAGGTCCACAACGCCGATGAAGTCGCCCTCCGCCCCGATCGGGATCTGCAGCACCAAAGGGGTCGCGCCGAGCCGCTCGACCATCATGTCGACGCAGCGGAAGAAGTTCGCGCCGGTGCGGTCGAGCTTGTTGACAAAGCACATCCGCGGCACGTGGTACTTCTCGGCCTGCCGCCAGACCTGCTCGGTCTGCGGCTCGACCCCGGCCACACCGTCGAACACCGCGACGGCACCATCCAGTACACGGAGGGACCGCTCGACTTCCACGGTGAAGTCGACGTGCCCGGGCGTGTCGATGATGTTGATCTTGTGACCCTTCCACGACGTCGTCGTCGCGGCGGAGGTGATGGTGATCCCCCGCTCCTGCTCCTGGTCCATCCAGTCCATGACGGCGGCGCCCTCGTGGACCTCACCGATCTTGTAGGTGATGCCGGTGTAGAACAGGATGCGCTCGGTCGTGGTGGTCTTGCCCGCGTCGATGTGCGCCATGATCCCGATGTTGCGGACCTTGTCCAGGGCGTTCGTGGCCACGGTGGGTTCTTCCTCGTCTCAAATCAGGGGGGTGGGTGCCGCACGGGTCCGGTAGTCAGCACCGGAGGGCAGCACCCGTACAGCGCCGCGCGGGGAGGTGATATTCCCCGCACGCCGCCGCGGGAGCGACTACCAGCGACGGTGACGATGACCGATGGCTGACGGAACTGCTGTCACCATCGACGGTATCGATCGACCGATGGCTGACGGAACTGCTGTCACCATCGACGGTATCGATCGACCGATGGCTGACGGAACTGCTGTCACCATCGACGGTATCGATCGACCGATGGCTGACGGAACTGCT
>NZ_DASQEU010000046.1:0-2688 GCF_035633495.1 Mycobacterium sp.
GGTATCGAGCACCCTTCCGCTGGCGACCCCGTACACGACGCCGCGCGGAGGCAGCACGACTGCGGACGTGCCGACCAGTCGGCGCGCCTGATGCATCGGCATGGCCGATCGGGCGCCGAACACCCGCGACTCGTAGCTGGCGCCCGCGACGACACCCCTGCCGCCGAGTCCGCCGACCAGCACCGGCCGGCCGCGCAGGGTGGGTCGCGTCAGCTGCTCGACGGAGGCGAAGAACGCATCCATGTCGAAGTGCAGGACCCAGCGCCCCTCCATGATGGCGATGCTAGGGCGCTAGCCTGACGAACATGGCTCACGACGTGCCGATAGGCGACGAGTCGATCCGGTTGGGTCAGTTCCTGAAGCTAGCTGCCCTCATCGATAGTGGTTCGGACGCCAAGGCAGCCATCGCCGCCGGCGTGGTCACCGTCAATGGCGAGGTCGAACTGCGGCGGGGACGCCAACTACGCCCAGGGGACACGGTGTCGATCGGGACGTCCTCGGCGCGGGTTGCCCAGGCATGACCGCGCCGATGAGGCCCTGAGGCAATCATTTCCTTTGCCGGAATTTCCGGTGCGGTGGGCACCGAACAAACAATTGTCTACACTCCATTTGATTCGTTCTTTGCGCGCTAATTCTGAACGGATTTTCCCATGACTATCCAATTCAAACGCGTACTACTGACGCTGGTGTCCGGTTCGGCCCTGACCCTCGCCCCATTGGCCTACGCGACGGTCGTGGTTCCACCGATCAGCCATGCGGACGGGTGCGCCGACGGCGGCGATACCTGTGGCCCCGACGCGAAGGGGCTCAACTGCCCCGACGGCACCATCGTCGACGAACAGAATAAGCAGTGCGTCGACATCACGTCCGGCATCAGCAAGCAGTTGATGGCATTGCCACCGCCTCCCTCGTTGGCCGGAGGCGGCGGCGGGTTGGGTAGCGTGGGCGGTTGGCCTGCGGGAATCCCTTCGATCGGCACCGTGAACATGCCTGACGCGGTGCTGCCCAGTCTCGGCCTCGGCCTGGTGCCCAACCTCAACGTTGCCCTGCAGCCGCAGTTCGGCGGGGTGGCGGCACCAGCTGCGGCGCCGCCCTCGATACCCAGCCTCGCCTCGCTGCCCGCACCGCAGCTCCCGCCGCCCCCGTCGATCAATCCGCCGAATCCGCTCGGGCTGCCTCCGCCACCGGATTTGACGCCGGGAAGTCCCTTCAGCTAAGGCTCCGCGTTCGCCCGGGCGCACCCATTTTTCGTGCGTGAAAGCGTCCTTGGTGCTCATCGCCAAACTCGTCGCGAGTTACTCGTTGATAGCGCCATTCGAATCGCTGAGCAGTGCATATGAGAATTGTTCGCAGTCCCATGAAAGGTGATCAGTCAGCGGGAACGCATGTCGCAGCGCTCGAGGTTCGTCACTTGAGCATTCGCCGGTAACCTGCCGTACTGTGCCGCCCTCGTTGGATCTGACCGCAGACTCCCCGCACTCGCTGGACAGGATCGTGTCGGCATTCGAGAACGGGGCCTACTGGCAGGCCAGGCTGCGCGCATTCGAGGGGGCTTCACCGACCTTGGACTCCCTCGTCACCGACTCGACGGGCACGACGAGAGTGTCGATGACGATGCGGTTCGGCGGCGACCAGCTGCCGGATCCATTGCAGCGACTGCGTCTGGCCCGACTCGAGATCGTCCAGCACGAGCGGTGGTACGCCGTCGAGGGCGGCAACGTGCGCGGCGAGATCAGCGTGGATGCGCTTAGGACGCCCATGTCTGGACACGGTGACGTGCGCTTGACCCCCGCCGATCCGGGCACCCGCCTGGCGGGCACTGCGACGGTCGAGGTCAACGTGCCACTCATCGGCGGCACGATCGCCCGGTTCATCGCGGGTCAGCTCGGCAACGCGATCGTCGACATCGTCCGCATCACGGATTCTTGGTTGTCAGATAACTCCTGAGCGAACATCACGGCACGTTTATACCCTGCACCAGTTGGCTTTTGCTTCGGTCCACGTCACCGAGAGAAGTCCTACCAACGCGACAGAACGAACAGCATGTGCGCGTGGACAACACGCTCGCGTACATCGATCAGGGTTCCTTCCTTGCGTTGCGGGCCCTTGGTCGCGGCCCACTGATTCAATTCACGTGGACCTACGACCGTGCGATCGAAATCGACGAGCTACGCAGATTCCACGCCAATCTCGGATTTGGCCTACTGGGCCGGCGTAACGAGAGATCAGTGCTCCGTTCGGTCGGGACCGTTGGGTCACGGCTCCGGGACCGACCGACGTTCAGCGATGCCGACCACCTCACGGTCCGGATGCTGGGCCCAAAATCACCGCGAAGGTTCTCGATCGCATGGGCGGCCTGCTATTCCTGGGATCCGGCCGCGTGCGCGGCCGCGTCTTCGTCACCGTAGCCAGCTGGGTGCCCGGCGGAACGAACACCACAGAGGGTCTGCGCGAGTCGGTCCGTCAGTCGCTCACGGACATGCAGCTCACCGGAACCGTCGAATGAGCAGGCGCGTCAGGCCTTGACGATCGAGACCCGCACGCCGTCACCGATCTCCGAGCCGTCGACCGGCTCGCCGAACTCGAAACCGGTGGCCAGGATCTCGCCCGCGATGAGGTCCGCGTGAGCCGTTGCCCAGCCTCGGCGCTCCGGCGGCACCGACATCGTCACGTTGATTCGATCCGAGA
>NZ_DASQEU010000047.1:0-16071 GCF_035633495.1 Mycobacterium sp.
AGGCGCGCACCAAAGCCATCCGTCAACTCGAAGCCATGGGCTACCACGTCACCCTCGACCAGGCGTCCTGAACTGGGCCACTCATCTCCAGAGCCAGCTCACGGGAATCTTCGCGTCAGGTTCGTTGTCCGGGCCGTGGACGCTATTCCCGTGACTATTGACGGTTCTATTAGAAACGGAGTCTAGCCTCGCTTCAGCGGCGTCCGGCAGAGGGGCGTCCTGACGAGGAGGCGTGACCTGTGAGTGACAAGCCGAACATCCTGATCATATGGGGCGATGACATCGGCCAAAGCAACCTCAGTTGCTATAGCAACGGTGTGATGGGCTACCGAACTCCCAACATCGACCGCATCGCCGCAGAGGGCGCGCTGTTCACCGACTACTACGGAGAGCAGAGCTGCACCGCGGGCCGGGCCGCCTTCATCACCGGCCAGAATCCGTACCGCACTGGGCTGACCAAGGTTGGGCTACCCGGTGCCCCCTTGGGTCTGCAGGCCGAGGACCCGACCATCGCCACCGCACTCAAAGCGCAAGGCTATGCCACCGGCCAGTTCGGCAAGAACCACCTCGGCGACCGTGATGAGCATCTGCCGACGATGCACGGCTTCGATGAGTTCTTTGGCAACCTCTATCACCTCAACGCCGAAGAGGAACCTGAGCTCCCCGACTACCCGAAGGACCCGGAGTTCCGCAAGAAGTTCGGTCCTCGCGGTGTCCTACACACGTACGCCAACGGCGACGGCACCCAGCGCATCGAGGACACCGGCCCGCTGAATAAGAAGCGGATGGAAACCGTCGACGACGAGTTCCATGACGCCGCAGTCGACTTCATCAAGCGTCAGCACGAATCCGACACCCCGTTCTTCGTCTGGTTTAACGCCACCCACATGCATTTCCGCACCCACCCCAAGCCGGAGAGCATCGGACGGTCCGGACGTTGGCAGTCCGAGTATCACGACACGATGCTGGATCACGATGACCTGGTGGGTAGCCTGTTGGGCACCCTCGACGAGCTCGGCATCGCCGACAACACCATCGTGATGTACTCCACCGACAACGGCCCGCACATGAACTCCTGGCCCGACGCCGGCATGACGCCCTTCCGTAACGAGAAGAACTCCAACTGGGAGGGCGCGTACCGCGTTCCCGCGATGGTCCGCTGGCCTGGACATATCCCGGCAGGCTCGGCCTTGACCGGGATCGTCAGTCACAACGACTGGTTCGTGACGCTGCTGGCGGCGGCGGGCGTGCCCGACATCGCTGAACAGCTGTTGACGGGTGCGGACCTCGGCGGCACGACATACAAGGTGCACCTTGACGGGCACAACCAGCTGGACTACATCACCGGGGCCACCGACGCGAGCCCGCGACAGCATTTCTTCTACTGCTCCGACGACGGCGACCTAACCGCCCTGCGGTATGACAACTGGAAGTTCGTCTTCCTCGAACAACGATGCACCGGCACCCTGCAAATCTGGGCCGAGCCGTACATCGAACTGAGGGTGCCCAAACTGTTCAACCTGCGGACCGACCCATACGAGAAGGCCGACCAGACGTCGAACACCTATTACGACTGGATGCTCGACCACATCTTCCTCTTTGTTCCGGCGCAGGCTTATGTCGCCGATATGCTCAAGACGTTGATCGAGTTCCCTCAGCGACAGAAGTCGGCCAGCTTCAGCATGGATCAGGTGATGGCTAAGCTGCAGGACGCCACCACCGGCAGCAGCTGAGTGGACTCGCGGTCCCGCTGGGCTTTTGACGGCCCAGCGGGCATTCCACCGCTGATTGCCGCAGTGGAATCAATCGGTCTGCTCTGACAACACCCGATAGACAGTTGCGCGGACGCGACCACATTGAGATGGGCCAGGCGCACTGCCAATCGCCCGTAAGCCACCGTCCTTACGGGTCCTTACGGTGAGGTTCGTCGTTGTGCGGTTAATACACCATTGCCGCTCTAACGGGGAAGGAACAGCCCACCATGACCACCTCCGACACCGCCGACCGGCAGAGGTTTATGCGGCCAGCCTGCGAGACAGTAGCGGCTTCGCCAGGTCCGTGGGCTGATAGGCCGACCAGACATAGAGGCGGGATGAATCTGCGTGAAAAAGCATTGATGGCGGCGCTCCCTCGCGAGTGCCTGAAGTGCCACGCAGACAATATCTTTCGAGTGATCGATGCACCATCCGGCAGCCAGGGCCGAGAACAGATTTGATCCATCTGACGAAGAACGCAGCACTTTGCTGGTCACCCCGCACATTCGAATCCCACATATTCCCTCGGTACGGCGATGACCATCGTGGGTGAGGCGGGGTGGCTGCGTGGGCTGCCGGAGTGATTGCGAAAGATGGGGTGGATGCCTCATGCGTTGATCGGGCCGTGAAGTCGATCATTTCGGCATGACCATTTTCAAGAACCCACGTGATGCGGCGCTCGAACTGCAGCGCAACCCCATCCTTTGGCCCGGTACCGACGAGCGGTTCACCGGCTACGGTGTGATAGGCCTGCCGTTCGCCAGCGGGCACTACCTGGCCTTGCGGAACATGGCCGCGACGTCGATCGGCCCCGGTTATCGAAATGTCTGGCATCGCGCGCCGGACGGACAGTGGACCTTTATCGCCGATGCTGTACCGGAGCAAAGTTGTGCACGGTACTTCGCATCGGATTCCGCTCGGACTTTGTACACGAACGTCGAAACCAGTTGGGACGGCCCACACTCGTTGCGGGTGACCGTGCCGGACCTGCTCGAATGGCGAATCGAACTGGCAAGTACGCCCGCCACATTGTTGATGTCGGCGCTGGGACGCCGACTGCCGGCGGCCGCCGGGCGCAGCGAGTCGTTCCGGAGGATGATGGCCCGGGCCGCTGGGCCGATGCTGCAGGCAGGGCGCATGGGAATGGCCGGACAAACTCCCAACGGTCAGCGGTTCACCACGGCGCCCTGGCTGATCTGGACGGTGTCGAGCAGCAGCGCGATGCTGCGCGGTGTCGATCTCGGCTCCCCGCATCCACTGCATCGGCAGGTGCGCCTCGGCGACTTCTGGCTTCCCCAACGCGGGCTGTTCGCACTGGCGAACGCGGCCTTCGAGAGCTTCGATCCGTCCAAGCACCACGCGGTGCAGAACGGGTCGCAGATGAATTCCGTTGGTTCACAACGGAAACCCTGAACGGCTCCAGACGGAACCGATCACCAGAGAATGGAGAGATTCATGACCACAATGCACACCCCGGTCGACAACGGCGTCAACGTCGAGGCTCTTCTCGGCGTCCGTGAAGCCTTGGCCGACACCCCCGAAATCGCGCAGTTCCAATGGCGGGCAACGGTTTCCTGGGTCAGCGGCACCCACAGCCGCTCGACCGTGGACACCTTCTACGGGTTCGGCGAGCCGCAGCACCACAGGACGACGTTTACCTATGACGTCGACCATCCACTCGCATTCGCCGCGCAGGACAACGGCATCACCCCGGTCGAGTACGTGTTGGTTGCCCTCGGCGGCTGCCTTACCGCCGGCATCGCGTCTATCGCCCAGCAGCGCAAGATCCAGCTGCACTCGGTGCAGGCAACCGTCGAGGCCGAGCACGACCTGCACGGAATCCTGGGTGCCGACCCCGAGGTCCGCAACGGCTTCAACGGTGTCCGGGTGAGCTACAAGATCGACGCCGACGCAACCCCGGAGCAGATCAAGGCCCTGGTCGCGCAATCGCAGAAGCGCTCGGCGGTCTACGACATCCTCACCAACCCCACCCCCGTCACCGTCGACGTGTCCTCACCAGGCGATGCGGCAGAAGGCCAATCATGCTGAAGACAACCACCGTCGTGGTGGGCGCCGGTCACAGCGGACTGGCCATGAGCCGCCGCCTCGCCGACCGTTCCATTGATCACATCGTCCTGGAACGTGGCGAGGTGGCGCACTCCTGGCGCACCCAGCGGTGGGACTCGCTGCGGTTGCTCACCCCCAATTGGATGACCCGGCTACCGGGTTACGCCTACCGCGGCAACGACCCCGACGGCTACCTAGCCGTATCCGACGTCGTGGAGCTCATCGCGGGGTACGCGAAGGAGACCGCGGCGCCGGTGCGGGCCAACACCACCGTGACGTCGGTGCGGCAGACCGAGCGTGGGTACGTGGTGCGGACCGACCAGGGCTCCTGGCTCGCCCGGTCGGTCGTGCTCGCCCCTGGCGCCAGCACCGTTGCCAAGGTGCCCGCGCTGCAAGCCGGCGTGCCCGCCGGGATCACCACGCTCACGCCGGCGGAGTACCGCAACCCGGGCGAGCTTCCCGACGGCGGGGTCCTCGTGGTGGGCGCCTCGGCCAGCGGGATCCAGATCGCCGCGGAGTTGCACCGTTCCGGCCGGCCGGTCACGCTGGCCGTCGGGGAGCATGTGCGGATGCCGCGCACCTATCGCGGCAAGGACATCCTGTGGTGGATGGACGCAGCAGGGTTGCTCGACGAGCGCTACGACCATATTCCTGACCTTGCCCGGGCTCGCCACCTACCGTCGATGCAGCTGGTCGGTTCACCCGATCGAGTCACCCTCGACCTCAACTCGCTGCGTGAGCTCGGGGTACGGCTGGTCGGGCGGTTTGCCGGCATCCGAGACGGGATCGCGCATTTCTCCGGCTCGTTGCCGAACATGTTCGCGTTGGCCGACCTGAAACTCGGACGGCTGCTCGACACCATCGACGCGTGGGCAACCGAAACAGGCTTGGACATCAGTGATCCGCCGCGACGGTTCGCGCCCACGGCCGTTCCCGATTCCGCGCCGTTGACCATAGGCCTACGTTCCGGCGAAATCAGGACGATCCTGTGGGCCACCGGGTTCCGCCCGGATCTGTCCTGGCTCGACGTCCCGGTGTTCGACCGCAAGGGCGACATCCGCCATGACGGTGGCGTGACCATGAGCCCGGGCCTGTACCTCATGGGCATGCCGTTCCTGCGGCGTCGCAAATCGAGCTTCATCGACGGTGCAGCCGCCGACGCCGCAGACCTCAGCGACCACCTCGCCCACCACCTCGACGCCAACTAAAGGAGCATCCGATGGACCACCACTACGACGCGATCGTCGTCGGCGGCAGATGTGCCGGCGCGGCGACCGCGATGCTGCTGGCCCGAGGCGGCTTGCGCGTGCTTGTCATCGAAGCGGCCCGACCGGGCACCGACACCCTGTCCACGCATGCGCTCATGCGCGGCGCCGTGCTGCAGCTGCACCGCTGGGGCCTGCTCGACGGGGTAGTCGCCGCGGGCACGCCAGCCATCCGTTCGACCGAGTTCGCCTACGGTGACGAGATCGAGACGGTCGATATCCGCCCGGGCGGCGGCATCTCCGCGTTGCGCGCCCCGCGGCGAACCGTCCTCGACCCCCTGCTACTCGAGGCGGCCCGCGATGCAGGTGCCGAGGTTCGCATGCCGGCCCGCGTGGTGCGTGTGCTTACCGATGGCGGCACGGTGTACGGCGTCGAGGCGATCGAGCGTGGCGCCGGTACTCGTTTCCGTGCCACCGCACCGCTGGTCATCGGCGCCGACGGACGGAATTCGACGATCGCGCAAGCCGTCGACGCCCCGTATCGACGCCGAGGCAGCGCGTCCGGTGCGATCGTCTACGGCTACTTTCCCGGACTCCCGCACGATCGCTACCACTGGGCATATCGCCCGGGGGTTACCGCAGGCGTGGTTCCGACCGGCGACGGGCTGGCGTGCGTGTGGGCGGGCACCGCGAGCACCAGGTTCGCCCAACAACGGTCCGTGGGCCTCGACGCCACCTTCCGGTCGCTGCTCGCCGAGGCCACCCCGCAGGTGGCCTCCTCGATCGGCGCCGCACCACCCGTCGGCACGCTGCGCGCCTACCCCGGCCAGGGCGGCTGGATCCGCGCCTCCGCGGGCCCCGGCTGGGCGCTGGTCGGCGACGCTGCCTATTTCAAGGACCCCATCACCGCGCACGGCATCACTGACGCGCTGCGCGACGCGGAGCTGCTCGCCCGCGCGGTTCTCGAAGCACCTCGCGGCCGGCAGGCCCGGCTCGATGCCATCAGAGACTACGAACGCACGCGTGACCGACTCTCTGAGCCCTTGTTCGACATCACCGAGCGCATCGCGAGCTACCACTGGGACCTGGTAGAGCTGCGCGCGCATCTTCGAGAGCTGAGCCAGGCCATGCGGCCCGAAGTCGACGCGTTGCTCGAGCTCGACGAAATGCCAGCGGCATGAGCGGGTGTCGTCGATGATTCTGTCCCGAACGAACCGACAGCGCGCGCTCGTCGCGCTTGTCGAGGTGTTGGGCCTGAGTGTCTGGTTTTCGGCGACCGCGGTCGTGCCCAGCCTGCGCGCGGAATGGGGCATCGGATCGACGGCCTCGGTGTGGCTGACCGCCTCGGTGCAAATCGGGTTCGTCGCCGGGGCGGTCACCTCGGCAGTGTTCAACCTCGCCGACCGCACCCCACCGCAGCAATTGCTCGCTGCCAGCGCGCTGTGCGCCGCAACGTGCACGGCGGCACTGGCCTTGTTCGTCAACAGTCTCGCTGCGGCGATCCCGTTGAGATTCCTCACCGGGATGTTCCTCGCCGGCGTGTATCCGGTGGGGATGAAGCTCATGGCTTCGTGGTCGCAATCCACCGACCGAGGCCGAACGTTCGGGGTTCTGCTGGGAGCCCTCACCCTTGGCTCCGCACTGCCGCATCTCATCAGTGGTTTCGGACCGTTGCCCTGGAGAAGTGTGATGCTGGCGGCCGCGGCGTTGACCGCAGCCGCAGCGGTCGTCGCGCTGACTCTGATCACCCCGGGTCCGCATCTGGACATCCGGGCGATCACCCCTAATCCCGGCTACGCGATCGCGATCTTTGCTCAGCGCGGACCGAGGCTGGTAAGCCTCGGCTACTTCGGGCACATGTGGGAGCTCTACGCTATGTGGACCTGGCTGGCGATGTTCGTCGCTGCCGGCAGGGCAGAACGGGGCGACGCGGCCGCGTCGTCGACCGGACTGATCGTGTTCGTCGCGATCGGAGTCGCCGGTACGGCCGGATGCCTTCTGGGCGGGTGGGCATCAGACCGCTTCGGTCGCCCTCCTGCGGCGGTGGCGGCGCTGGTGATCAGCGGAGCGTGCTGCGCGGCATCACCGGTCTTCTTCGCCGCCCCGACGGCCGTTCTCATCGTCTTTCTGTTGGTATGGGGTGCCGCCGTCATCGCCGACTCGGGCGTCTTCTCCACCTCTCTCAGCGAGACGACGGACCCGCGATTCGTCGGCACCGTACTCACCGCGCAGACCGCCATCGGCTTCCTGTTGACCGTCGTCACGATCCAACTCGTCCCGCTCGTCGCCGACCTGATCGGTTGGCACTACGCATTCCTGCTACTGGCGCCCGGCCCCCTGATCGGCGCCGTGGCGATGTCGGCCCTGCGCGCCCCTAAGCACCACCCACATCCCAAGGAGGAAAGTCATGACCAGGAATTCAACGCGCACAACCCCGTTCGTCGGTCAGACCGCGGAGCTCTCGCGCACCGTCGATGACAACGACATCGCTCTGTTCACCAAGATCAGCGGTGACCGGAATCCCCTGCACTACGACGAAGCCGCGGCCAAGGCGTCCCGGTTCGGGGAGATCGTCGTCCAGGGTGGCATCACCAGCGCGATCCTCAACGCCGTCGTGGCAGAGGAACTGCCGGGACCGGGCACGGTGTTCCTGGAAGTGAGTTGGGCGTTCAAAGCCCCTGTACGCCCCGGGGACACGATCACCGGCCGCGTCGAAGTCACCTCGACGCGCACCGACAAACCGATCACCGAACTCAAGACAAGCGTGACCCGTGAAGACGGAACGGTCGTGCTCGACGGAACCGCGGTCTGCTACACCATGGACCTGACCACCGGGGACGTCCAGTGACATCCGTGCTTTCGAGCAGACACCGTCGAGTCCAGGTGGAGAATGGCGAGGTGCACCCGAACGCGACGCCGGACGGCTTACGACGAGGTCCGCGCAGGGCCGAGTTGCTGGCCGCGGTATCGCTGGCGATCGACCTGGGTCTGGGTCAGCCGATGGAACACATGCTTCGGTCGTCGCTGATTGCGAGTCGCATCGCCGAACGCATGGGCCTGGACGCACAGCAACGGGCGACGGTGTACTACGCCAATCTGGTGGGGTGGATTGGTTGTCACGCCGACTCCCACGAGCTCTGGGAGCTCTTCGGCGACGACATCGCCTGGCGGGCCGACACTTACGCGGTGGACATGGCCGGGCTGCCGTTTCTGCGGTTGATGATGAGCCACACGGGACGGGGATTGCCGGGCTGGGAACGCGGTATCCGTTCGGCTGCCTTTCTGCTCACGGCTCGTGGTCAGGTCGCTAGGCTGATCCATTCGCATTGCAGTTCCGCCGGGGTTCTTTCCGATCGGATGGGCTTGGACAATCGGGTCGGGGAGGCGCTGGGCTACGTCTTCGAGCGCTGGGACGGGCAGGGACTGCCGAACGGTGCTCGCGGAGAGGCTATTCCGGTCGAGATCCACATCGTTCATGTGGCAGACGTCGTCGAGGTTCACCTGCGGGCGGGTGGGGTCGAGCACGCGGTCGAGGTTCTCCGTACCCGGCGTGGCACTCAGTTCAGCCCAGCCGTGGTGGAGGTCTTCGAGAGTGACGCGGCCGCGATCGTGGACGGGTTGCTCGACATGGATGTCTGGACGGCGGCGTTGGCGCAAGCGCCGGATCGTGACCAAATCCTTGACGGCGACGAGCTCGACGAGTTACTCAGGGCAATGGCCGATTTCGTGGATCTCAAATGCCCGTTCACCTTTGGGCATTCACGTGGCGTCGCTGATCTGGCGGCCGGGGCGGCACGACACCTGGGTATGTCGCCGGCCGACATCACGCGTCTCTACCGTGCGGGCCTCGTGCACGGCCTCGGGAGAATGGGGGTGTCCAACCAGATCTGGGAGAAGAAGGGGCCGCTCACCACGGCTGAATGGGAACGGGTTCAGATGTATCCGTATCTGAGCGGCCGGATACTGAGCCGGGTCAATGGCTTGGAATCGGTGGTGTCTCTGGCGACCAAGCACCGGGAACGGATTGACGGGTCCGGCTTTCCCCGAGGGATCGCCGGCGCCGAGTTGACCCCGCAGGACCGGCTGCTCGCCGCCGCGGTGGCTTATCGCGGACTGCTCGAGCCGCGTCCGCATCGGCCGGCGTTGGATCCTCGCGGCGCTGCTGATCAGGTGCGCCGCGAGGCGCGCGCCGGACGTCTCGACGCCGAGTCGGTGGAGGCCGTGTTGGCGGCGGCGGGGCATCGGGCATCGCGGCGGGCGCCCTGGCCGGCGGGGCTCACCAACCGGGAGGTCGAGGTCCTGCGGTTAATCGCGCAGGGCCGGTCGAACCGTGAAATCGCCGCCGAGCTGTACATCGCAGAGAAGACGGCGGGCAATCACGTCGAGCGCGTGTACGCCAAGCTGGGCGTCAACAACCGCACGCAGGCGAGTCTCGCGGCCATCGATCGGGGTCTGACGGGCCTGCCGGTCGATGCGGCCGCGCGACCATGAAGCACGTCTGACGGAGCGAAGGCGACATGAACGATCGCAAAGTCGCCCCAACTGGGCGAAGGAGAGAGTCCTCGTCGGAGCAGTGGGGCAAGGTGCTCACGGACGGTCACGCTCCTCTGGTCAGAGCGCGGCGAGTGTTTCGCTATCTGCCCTCGGCCCCGCGCTGCAAGATGTGCAATAACCCGTTCGGCGGCCTCGCCGGCCACGTTCTCGCGGCTGCGGGATTCAGGCCGTCGCGCAAAAACCCCAATCTATGCACCCGCTGCTGCGATGCGCTTCCGCCAGGGGGAGCCGAGGTCGACATCGCGGTCCTTTTCGCCGACGTTCGCGGTTCCACCGCGCTCGGCGAGCGGGTCGTCGCTGCCGACTTCGCTGCGTTGCTCAACCGGTTCTACGTCGCCGCGACGCGCACGCTGATGCGACATGAAGCGGTGATCGACAAGCTCATCGGTGACGAAGTGATGGCGTTCTTCGTCCAGGGAATCAGCGGCCCCCAGTATCGTCGGCAGGCGGTTCAGGCGGGGACGGAGCTGCTGCACGCGGTCGGCTACGGCAGCGCCAATGGGCCTTGGCTCGAGCTGGGCGTGGCCGTGAATGCCGGCGTGGCCTACGTGGGCAATGTAGGCGCGGAGGTGGTGGACTTCACTGCCCTCGGTGACACGGTCAACGTCGCGGCGCGGATGCAACAAGACGCCGCCGGAGGGGAGTTGATTGTTGCGGGCGGAGTCGCCGATGAGCTCGTGGCGTACGCGCCGCGGCGCACACTGACCCTGCGCGGACGCGAGCAGCCGATGGAAGCCTTCGTCTTGACACGGTGAGCGACTGTCGTCGACCGGGCGCGCCACGGCGACTCCGGGAACCTATGCGCGCCGCCAGTGGATCCGGACACAGCACAATAGCTACCAGATTCGTGAAGAATGTGGGCGCCAAACCGGTCTCATCTGATGAATCATTCAGATGCACGCAACGGCGCCACGCTGGACGCCTTTCCGGGCAACCTGCCGTTGCAGGTGAGCTCATTCATCGGCCGCAAGCGAGAGGTCGCTCGCGTCCTCGCCGCACTGGAGGAAACCCGGGCCGTGACGCTGACCGGGGGTGGGCGGGGTAGGCAAGTCCCACCTGGCGTTGCAGGTGGGCGCCCGGGCGCTGCCCCATGTCCGGGAGGGAGCCTGGCTGGTGGAGCTGGCCCCGATCCGCGACCCCAGCGGTGTGCCCGGCGCGCTCGCCGCCGTCTTCGGCGTGAGTGCCCGCACCGGGATGACGCTTGAAGCCTCCTTAGCCGTTGAGGACGCTTGATCCGACGCCGGGGAATCTAAGCCTAAACGGCTTCGGAGTCGAACCCTCCCAGGGGTTCGTGCGTTGCAGACCGGCCCATATCCGCCAGGTTGGAGCCGGCTTCGCGGTTACGGACTGCAAGTCCTCGAAACACTCGTGCCACCTTGAAAGCCCGCCTTGGGCGAATCGTAACGTGCAGGGGCCGGAGAACGGCGAGGTGCGGTGTCTCGAAAGTCCGCCTCGGAACCCGGGATTGGAGTTCGGGAACAGCTGCGAACCGGTCAGCAGGTGGTAGGCGGTGGCGGCCAGCGCGTACTGGTCGGCGTGGCCGTCGATGTCCCCACCCTTGAGCTGTTCGGGCGCCGCCGAAGCTACCGTCCTTACTGTCATATTCGTCGTTGTGCTGCTAATACACCAGTACCGCATTAACGGGGAAGGAACAGCCTGGTCTACCCAACGTCGCCCGGGACAGCTGGAATGCACTCGCGCAACTGGGAATTGACTAATTTCCCGTAGTGTCTCCGCTCCGTGCCCGCGTTACCTCATCGAACGGCCATCGAGGCCCAGCAGGGACTGTCAGCGAGTCGGTGGCCGCTGCTCTGGAGGACAGAGTCCGGTTGTTGGTTTTCGACAACTGCGAGCACCTGCGCGATGCGGCAGCCGATCTGGTCGAAGCCATCCTCGCGGCCTCGGCGACGGTAAGGATTCTGGCCACCAGCCGCGAAGGGCTGCGGGTTGCAGACGAGCAGTTGTGGCTGGTGCCCTCGCTGGACGTCGGTGCGGGCATCGACTCCGCCGCAGTCAATCTATTCGTCGAACGCGCCCGTAGTGTGGCCTCGCGATTCTCGATGGGCAACGCTGACGAGGCGGGCGGCTCGCCGTGGCAGAACGCCTGGATCGAGTCGTTCAACGGCCGGCTACGCGACGAACTGCTCAACTCGTGGCGCTTCGATTCGCTACTCGAAACCCGCGTGATCATCGAAGACTGGCGCCTCGATTACAACACCAACAGGCCCCACACCGCCCATCACGAACTCACCCCAACCGAGTTCGCCCTACAGTGGACCACGACCCACCAACCCGAGGCCGCATAGCGACTGAACCACCAAACCGGTCCGCCTCAGTCCCACATCGCCCCGGGCTCGAACCCGTGGAAGTCCGTAGCTGTCTGGTAGTAGATCCGAACCTTGTCATGGCTTTCCAACCTCTTGTTGAGGTCGGGTATCAACACGCTCTCGTAGTCGGCTTTGGTGACATGTCCGTGGCAGGCGAACGCCGCGACGTTGTCCGGGAAGTCGGCGAGTGGTTCTATCACAATGAGCTCCCCACAACAGCATCGTCCTGAAGCCGGATTTTGATATCACCAGGTCGCTGGCCGGTTACCCAATCTGGCACCGTTTCAATCGCCGATTAATCACCCTCGCCATTGTCATAGACGAACCAACTGCCGGTCTACTCGGCGAGCGGAGCGGGTATGAGGGGCTTGATCATGGCGATCGAGCGTCAGATGCGCTCCGGATTGTCAACGGCAGCCGAAAGTTTGACAGCTGTACGGTGGGGTCACCTTTCAGGCGACGCCGACACGGATTTGTGCGGCTGTAACGCGTCGCCCGAAATCCAAGCCCCGCCCGCCGCGCACTTCTACTCTGGGTACTCATGACCCCCGATGCCCCCAGCCGTGTCGTCCTGCCGATCCCTGACCGTCCCCCAACAGTCGGATACAAATACGACGCCACCGATCCGGGTCGGGACTTTCCCCCGATTGAGCCGCTGCGCCCGCCGCCCGGCGCGCCGAACGTGATCATCGCCCTGCTCGACGACGTCGGCTTCGGCGCCTCGACGGCCTTCGGCGGGCCTTGCGAGACACCGACCGCCGAGCGGCTGGCCGATGCGGGCCTGAAGTACAACCGATTCCACACCACGGCGCTCTGTTCGCCCACCCGCCAGGCGATCCTCACCGGGCGCAATCACCACTCGGTGGGGATGGGCGCAATCGCCGAACTCGCGACGTCGGCGCCCGGCTACAACTCGATCCGACCGAACACGGCGGCTCCACTGGCCGAGGTCCTCAAGCTCAACGGCTATTCCACCGCCCAGTTCGGTAAGTGTCATGAGGTGCCGGTGTGGGAGACCAGCCCGATGGGGCCCTTCCGGCAGTGGCCGACCGGCAGCGGGTTCGAGCACTTCTACGGCTTCATCGGGGGTGAGACCAACCAGTACTATCCGGCGATCTACAACGACACCGTCCCGGTCGAGCCCGACCGCACCCCCGAGGAGGGCTACCACTTCACCGAGGACATGACCGACCACGCGATCGAGTGGGTCCGCCAGCAGAAGGCGCTGATGCCCGACAAGCCGTTCTTCGTCTACTGGGCGCCGGGCGCGACGCACGCGCCGCATCACGTCCCCGAGGAGTGGTCGGCCAAGTACAAGGGCCGATTCGACGACGGCTGGGACGCCCAGCGGGAGCGAACGTTCGCCCGGCAAAAGGAGCTCGGGATCATCCCCGATGACGCGGAGCTGACCGCCCGTCCCGCCGAGATCCCCGCCTGGGACGACATGCCGGACGATCTCAAGCCGGTGTTGTCACGACAGATGGAGGTCTACGCCGGGTTCCTCGACCACACCGACCATCACCTCGGTCGGCTGGTCGACGCGGTCGACGACCTGGGCGTGCTCGACAACACGCTGATCTACTACATCATCGGCGACAACGGCGCGTCTGCCGAGGGCACACCGACCGGGACGTTCAACGAGCTGCTCACGCTCAACGGTGTGACCGACGTCGAGACGACCGAGTTCATGGCGGCGCGGATCGACGACTTCGGAACACCCAAGGCGTTCAATCACTACGCCGTCGGGTGGGCGCACGCGATGGACACCCCCTATCAGTGGACCAAGCAGATCGCATCGCACTGGGGCGGCACCCGGAACGGGACGATCGTGCACTGGCCCGCCGGCATCGCGGCCAAGGGTGAGGTACGCACGCACTTCCACCACGTGATCGACATCGCCACGACGGTGCTCGACGCGGCCGGCATCCCCGAGCCGCAAGAGGTCGACGGCGCCACCCAGCAGCCGCTGCACGGCGTCAGCATGCGCTACTCGTTCGACGACGGCGACGCCGACGAAGGCCGCGAGACGCAGTACTTCGAGATGTTCGTCAACCGCGGCATCTACCACCAGGGCTGGACAGCCGTGACCCGGCACAGCATTCCGTGGGTCCTTGGTGAGATGCCCGCCATCGCGGACGACGTGTGGGAACTCTACGGTCCCGACGACTGGACCCAGGCCCGCGACCTCGCGGCCGAGAATCCCGGGAAGCTGGCCGAGCTGCAACGGCTGTTCATGATCGAAGGGGCAAGGTACAACGTGTTCCCGCTCGACGACCGGCGCGTGGAGCGCTTCAACAGCGACATTGCCGGCCGGCCGGTGCTCGTCAAGGGCGACTCCCAGCTCATGTTCCGCGGCATGAAGCGGTTGTCGGAGGGCACCGTCATCAACGTCAAGAACAAGTCGCATGCCGTGACCGCCCAGATCGTCGTGCCCGAGGGTGGCGGATCGGGCGCCCTCATAGCGCAGGGCGGCCAGTACGGCGGCTGGTCGTTGTACATGCACGAGGGCAGGTTGGCCTACTGCTACAACATGTTCGGCCTCGAGCAGTTCAAGACGTATTCCGACGGTGCGGTCGCGCCGGGTGAGCACCAGGTTCGCGTCGAGTTCACCTACGACGGCGGCGGCTTGGGCAAGGGTGGCGATGTCGCCCTCTTCGTCGACGGCGAGCAGGCGGGAACCGGTCGTGTGGAGGCGACGGTGCCGATGATCTTCTCCGCCGACGAGACCACCGACCTCGGCGAGGACACCGGCACCTCGGTCAGCGACGACTATGCACCGGGTGCCAGCTCGTTCAACGGCAAGGTGAAATGGGTGCAGATCGATATCGCCGACGCCGCCGAGAATGCCGACCACCTCATCACGCCCGAGGAGCGTCTCCGCATCGCCATGGCGCGTCAATGACGATCCGCACCACTGCCGGGCGATCCGGGCTCCATCCTGGCATCGGTTATTCCCCGAGCGAACCCGCGTGAACCGGTCGGCGGCCCGCAACCGGGCATGCGCCTGGGTCGCGGCACGGACGACGGTGGCCTGACGAAGGGGGTCGAAATTCGCCCGTCGACACGCGGCCATCTTTCAGGCGACGCCGACACGGATTTGTGGCTCACTCAGGCGGAGGCGGCGACGCGGCTGGCGCACTACGGGCCCAACGAGATCGCCGAGCACAAGATCAATCCGCTGTTGAAGTTCCTGAGCTACTTCTGGGGTCCGATCCCGTGGATGATCGAGATCGCGGTCGTGTTGTCGGGTGCGGTCGGGCAATGGCCGGATTTCTTCATCATCCTGCTGTTACTGGTGGCCCAACGGGGTGGCCGGATATGCCGAGGAACGCCTGCTCGCCGTAGCAGAACGCCTGGATCGAGTCGTTCAACGGCCGGCTACGCGACGAACTGCTCAACTCGTGGCGCTTCGATTCGCTACTCGGAGCCCGCGTGATCATCGAAGACTGGCGCTGCGATTACAACGCCAACAGGCCCGACACCGCCCACGACGAACTCACCCCAACCGGGCTCGCCCCACAGTGGACCACTCGCCCTACAGTGGACCACGACCCACCAACCCCAAGCCCCATAGCGACTGGACCACCAAACGGGTCCCCCTCAGCCTTGCCCGCTCGATAGCATGCGAGTCTCTCGCGATAAAAGGTGGTGCGGAGCTATGGCGTACACGTTCCGCGATCCGCTCGAAGCGACTGAGGACCTGCGCCGCCGCTCGCCCGTCCACGAGCAAATGCAGATCAGCGTTGTCCGGCAGGAGCAAGGTGTCGCGATTCTGTCCGTGCCGCTCACCGAGAATTTAAGGGGGGTTGCGGAGGGCAGCATCCACGGCGGGATGCTCGCAACGCTTGCCGACGTTGCGTCTGGCTTTTGCCTCGAAGGCTCTTTTGAGCTGGGGTCCGAGTTCCCTGTTACAACGGACATGCATATCCGCTATTACCGGCAGCCTCAAGAGGGCCCCCTTGTCGCTGCAGCTCCGGCCATGTGCCGCTGACCGCGATTACGCAGGAGATCGCCACCGCCTGCGCTGACAGCCGCCAGCACGGCGGGCAGCCGATCGCCAGTTGGCAGTCGATGGCCGACGACCTCTTCGACTCCCTCGGCTGGATCGGACCCGATCTCCTAGCGCTCGCCGACGCTTCAGGACGGGCGGTCCACCATGCGATC
>NZ_DASQEU010000048.1:0-32766 GCF_035633495.1 Mycobacterium sp.
CTGAGGAAGACCTGCCCTGGTCGCTGACATCTTGAACGGCCAAGGTCATCACAGCGTCCTGCGTTGCTTCCGATGCTGGGATCTCACCGGAGACGCGGCCCCGGCTCATGACGAGCACTCGATCGCTCATACCGAGGACCTCGGGGAGATCACTGGAAACCATCACGACGGCACCACCCCTCGCGGTGATCTCGTTGATCAACTCATAGATTTCGACCTTCGCACCGACGTCAACGCCGCGAGTCGGTTCGTCGAGGAGGAGTACGTCCGAATTCGCGAGCATCCAGCGCCCGAAGACCACTTTCTGCTGGTTCCCGCCCGAGAGGTCCTTGATCCGCTGGTTCAGTCCGGCCATCCGAATCCGAAGGGTTTTTGCGACATCACCGGCCCGTTCGCGTTGGCCCTTGAGGTCCGCCAGTCCCAAATGGGAGGTCGCGTAGAGCGTGGCGTATCCAAGGTTTTCGTTCACGTCCGCAATCAGGACCAGGCCCTGGCTCTTTCGATCCTCGGGCACGAGTCCAATTCCGGACCTGATGGCAGTGGCCACGTCATTCTTGGGGACTTCCTTCCCGTGCACCGTGACGCGGCCCGAATCGTAGTTGTCCGCGCCAGCCAGGGCGCGGACAACCTCCGTTCGTCCGGCACCCACGAGACCCGCGACACCGAGCACCTCTCCTGCACGCACCGAGAACGCGATGTCAGCGAAAGCGCCGTGCCGCGTGAGCCCTTCGACCGTGAGGACGGGTTCACCAATCTCGGGGACGGACCGAGGGTACTGTTTGTCGATACTGCGTCCGACCATGAGCTGGACCAGTTCCTCCTCAGGCGTGTCAGCCGGGACATCCTTGACGAATTGGCCGTCCCGAAGGACTGTGACCATGTCGCCGATTTCCGCTATTTCATCGAGGTGGTGGCTGATGAAGACCATCGCGACATTCTTCTCACGAAGATCTTCGACGACCTCGAACAACTGGCGGATCTCGCGGCCTGTCAGGGACGCCGTGGGTTCGTCGAGGATCAACATTCGGGCGTCGAGGCTAAGCGCTTTGGCGATCTCAATGAGCTGTTGCTTCGCGACCCCGAGCCGCCCGACGGGTGTGTCGAGGGGTATGTCGAGGCCGATCCGCTCCAACGCGGCTCTCGCAAGCCGGTTCATTTCGGACTTGTTTACGAGTCCGTAGCGTTGCGGGGTTCTGCCAAGCATCACGTTCTCGGCAACGGACAGGTTCGGCGCGAGGTTGAGCTCTTGGTGGATAGTGGCGATCCCATGGGCCTCCGAGGCCTTGGTGTCCGGCAACTTGGTTTCTTTGCCGTCGATGAGGATCCGCCCGCCGTCAGGCTGGTAGATGCCCGCCATCATCTTGATCAAGGTTGACTTTCCCGCACCGTTTTCACCAAGAAGAGCCTGAACCTTCCCCGGATACACGGAGACCGAGACGTCATCGATCACGGTGACTGGTCCGAACCTCTTCGTGACGTGTTCGAGCGATAGCAAGGGTGGGGCTGTCGAGCCGGCGGTCGTCTCAGCGTTCGCATCCATGCCTTCACCTCTCCCAGAGTGGCGTGATGGCCGGCGTTGCCAAGCAACGCACGGGTGATGGTACCGCTCATGGGACGATCGGGATCGAGGGTTGGGCGATCACCACCGCCGACTTCACCGGGGCCCTCACCGAACTCATCCAGCTCGAGTAAGTGGTTCGTTTCTGGTTCGGCCGACACCCCTCGGCCAAGAAGCAGCATTACAAGTGGGCCCCGCGGAGCTCGAACCCGCAACTACGGAGCCTTGGCGGGGTGTCGCGGGGCGTCGGATGGGGCCGACTTCGGGCCATTCTCGTGCTTGACGCGTCGATTCGCGTCGGTGAACGTCGGCGGGAGGCGAATGAGACGGCTGCACAATGGCTGCCCCCTAGTCTGATCCACCGACTCCCGGAATCGACCTCGTTCTCCTGCTTCTTCACGGACCGGTAGCTTTGCGACCCTGAGGTTGCCGTCCAGCAAACTGACGCCCTTTGGCCGTCGGTTTCGGCCGACGAAGTTCGACCTGGAAATTCCATTGATGATATTCAAGCTAAAGAGTATGTAGCGGGTTACGTCGCTACTAGGTGTAGCGTCCGAGGACCCCTACTGCGGATCGACCGGTTATCCCGAGTGCTGGAAAGGCGAATTGGAGGGAGGGCAGCTCATGGCGAACATGAACGCGGGCATGTCAGAAGCGCCTCGTTCCTCTGTTGTGCCAACTATGGGGCGCTCTGCGCTAGCGAACGAGCTGTGGCGTCTTCCCGCGCGACTGCGCCAGACACTGGAGTTGCGTGATTGGGTGATCGACACCGTTGACGTCGTAGTATCAACGTTCGTCGTCTTCACCGATCCACACGAAGATCGTTGGCTTGACGAGCGGTTGAACTGTCTGCAGTCTCAGATTCTCGGTGCGCACCCGGTGCCGGGTCGGGTGGCTGGCCACCTGCGCGTAAGTGACGACGACGCCGTGATACTCCGATGAAGTGTGCGCCGCGGAATTGCTGAACTTCGGGTCCAGCGCGATACCAACGGCAGCAGCGGGCCGGCCAGCTCGGTCACGTCAACCTCCATCAACGCCGCCATCACCTGCAAACCGGCACCCACGGCCAACACCAGCAGGCACTCCTGCATGTTGTCGGCGATCTCGGTCATCGCCACACTGACGTGGTCTGGGATCGCGGGCATCGCCACCTCAAGTTCTACGACACCCGCGACAACCTCCTACCGGCCACCAACTGGTGACAAAGGGCCCCTGTGCTTCCGGTGCAACAAACCTAGGGTTCGTAACTAGCCAGGTGTCCGCAGGATTTGCCACGCGCCCAAAGATTGGGAGATCGACGATGTTGTCAGCGGAGTCCAAGGACGTCATTCGTGCGACCCTTCCGGCCGTGGGTGCCGAGATCGACGAGATAGCTCCGCTGTTCTACCGGAAGATGTTCGCGGCGCACCCCGAACTCGAACGCGACCTCTTCAACCGCGGCAATCAGAAACAGGGCGAGCAACAGAAGGCGCTCGCGGGATCCATTGCCGGCTTCGCGACCATGCAGCTGGACCCTGACCCTGCGCGCATGGAGCTGATGCTCTCGCGAATCGCACACAAGCACGCGTCACTCGGCATCACGGCCGATCAGTACCAAACCGTGCACACCCATCTGTTCGAGGCGATCGTGGAGGTGCTGGGTGACGCCGTGACCCCGGATGTCGCCGCGGCGTGGGACGAGTTGTACTGGCTCATGGCGCATTCCTTGATCTCGAGGGAGAAGGTGCTCTACACGGACGCCGGCAGGAGACGGCAGACTCGTTATCGTTCGTTCTCACCTCGGGAGGTCCCGAAGGGCTACCGTCCTTCGTTCCTGGCCAATACATCTCGGTTGGTGTGCACCTTCCCGACGGTGCTCGACAGATTCGGCAGTACAGTCTGTGCTCGGCGCCGGAAACGTACGACTGGTGCATCACCGTCAAACGCATCGAAGCGCATGCCATGTCCGACGTGACGAGCGTGCCGGCGGGTGAGGTGTCGAACTTCCTCTACGACAACGTGTTCGAGGGCGACGTTCTGGATGTCACCACGCCCTTCGGGGACGCCGTACTGCCCGACGACGATGCGCCACTGCTGCTCATCTCCGCAGGCATCGGCTGCACACCAGTCATCGGAATGCTCGACCACTTGGCCAAGACCAGTGACGAACGGTCGATCGTGGTGATGCACGCGGACCGCTCCGCCAGCACTCACGCACACCGAGCGCAGCTTAGCGAACTCGTCGGGGCGCTCCCATCTGCCAGCATGCACCGCTTGTACGAGGACATGGGCTCCCGCCTGCCGACGACCGGAATCCGTGCCGCCCTACTGGAGAAGGGCGTACCCGCCATCCAGATCCACTACGAGATCTTCGGACCCGACAGCTGGTCTCCGGCAGCCGCGTGAGCACTGCCGCCTACTGACTTCGAAGGGAGTACACCATGTCGAAAGAGGACGAGCATCACGGCATCGTCGTCGGAGTCGACGGGTCGCCGGCATCACGCGTAGCCGTTGACTGGGCCGCCAGGGATGCGGTGTTACGCGGGGTACCGCTCACCGTCGTTCACGTCGTTCCGACTCCAGAGATGTTGGTGTGGACCGAAGCGGAGCGGTTGCCTGATCTTAAGGAGTGGCACCAGGCCAAGGCCGACGACGTCATCCGGGCCGCCGTGGAGACCGCGGAGGCAGCGACCCGGGATAACGGTTCGCTGCAGGTTCACAGCCAGGTCCTCGCGGGAGCCACCGTTCCCGCCCTGGTCGATCTGACCAATGACGCGGCGATGATCGTGGTGGGCTGCCGCGGCATCGGGGCCATCCGACGACTGCTGCTGGGCTCGGTCAGTGCCGGGCTGGTGCATCACGCCCATTGCCCCGTCGCAGTGATCCACGACGAGGATCCGATGATGCCGGATCCGGCGCATGCACCGATTCTCCTTGGCGTGGACGGATCGCCCGCATCGGAGTTGGCGACCGAAATCGCCTTCGAAGAAGCGGATCGCCGCGGCGTCGACATCATCGCCGTGCACGCGTGGAGCGACGCTGCACTGAGTGACTTTCCCCCCGTCGACTCGTCGGTCATGCAAGCGCTGGGCGACGAGATTCTCAGTGATCGGCTCGCCCCGTGGAAGAAACGTCATCCTCGCGTCCACGTGCATCCCATCGCCGTCACCGACCGCCCCGCCGAAGTGCTCATCAAGAACTCGGAGCAGGTACAGCTCGTCGTCGTCGGCAGTCACGGGCGCGGCGGGTTCGCGGGCATGCAGCTCGGATCGGTCAGCTCGGCGGTGGCACAGTCGTCGCGTATGCCCGTCATCGTGGCGCGAGGGCACTAAACCCGCGAAACGGTGGGAAGTCAACGGCTCCAAGGGGATAGCACTTGGTTCGCTTCGGGTCCGACGGCCTGCATCGAGCGACCCCTCGCGGTCGAACGTGAAGCTCCGGGAACTCCTTGTCCAAAACGCCAATTTGCTTGGCAGAAACCAGCCGCCGAGCCTAATGTGCACAGCACCCCCAAGCGAGAGGCCGGTGTCGCGGTGACGGCAGAGGACGTGACGAGGTGCTGGACGCCGAACCTGGAGTCGCCGAGGTCTTCTCGCATTGACACGGCAACGGTCGATACGGCGTCCGTTGACGACAACCCATGATCGCGACCGCGACGAGGCCGAGCGCTGGTTTCTGGCCAGAGGGCTCCCTGCGGCACTGACGGCGCGGGCACGGTGGCGCTACGTGTGGCCACGATCCGCGCCCGCGCTGACCGCGTACGCCACCGTGGTATCCGCTCTGCTGGTGGTGCACTTGCTCCTCGGCACCAGCGAGGTCTACATCGACGGCGCGCCGACCCGGGTGGAGCGAATCGTGTTGGCCGTGATGGGACTCGCGGTGCCGATGGGGGCGTTGGTCGGCTGGGTGGTGTCCCGCCGCCGCCGACGAACGCAGTCCGTCGTGGCGGTAGTCGCGGTGATGGTGCCCTCGTCGCCAATCTCTGGCAAGGCGGGATGTCCCACGTCCCTGGCGCACTCGCCGTCTTGGTGCTGCTCGTAGCGCTCACCGGCTCGGGTGCCGGCGCGGTGCTGGCGTGGGCGATGCGACTGACGATGACTCAACTCGCCGCCATGGGTGCGCTGTTCGTCCGCGCCCTACCCGTGCTGCTGCTGACCGTGGTGGTCTTCTTCAACACCTAGGTGTGGTTGATGTCCGACGCGATCAGTCAGGCGCGACTGCTGCTCGCTCTGACATTCCTCTTCGCCGTCACGGCCGCCTTCATCGTGTCGGCCACGCTCTCTCGGGTCAGGCCGATGCTCGAAGCCAGCCGTTCCGCCGGCGACACCCACCAGATGACCGGCACACCGTTCGCCGCAACGCCCGACCTGCCGGTCAACCGCCGGCTAGGCCGTGGCGAACGCCTCAACGTCCTCGTCGTGTTGGCGGCCGCCCAGATCACCCACCTGCTGTTGGTCGCGATCAGCACCTCCGCGCTCTACTTCGTCTTGGGCCTGATCCTGCTCAGCCCCGAGGTGTTGGCCAAGTGGTCCGGCGACGGCGCCACCGACGGTGCCGTCCTCGGCATGACCATCCCCGTGCCGCAGTCGCTGATTCACATGACCCTCATCCTGTGCGTCTTGACCTTCATGTACGTCAGCGCGCGGTCCGTCGGTGACGACGAATACAAGAAGGTCTTCCTCGACCCCCTGATCGAGGACCTCCACGTCACTCTGATCGCCCGCAACCGATACGCGGCGAAACGCCCTCGGTGAATGCGGGGGTCAGGTCAGTCGGGCGTGTTTGCCGTCGGCGACGGGTGTCCGACCATCCTAGGTTGCGGCCGCTCCGGAATCCGCGATGCGGTAGACCTGCACGGAGGTGGCGACGCTCAAGATCACGACGATGACCGCCACGATCCACGAGACGGGCTTGACGGACTTGCCGCGTACCTCGCGCACGTGGATGACCGCCAGAAGGGCCGCGGCGATGAGCATCGCGATGGCGAAGTACTCGCTCAAGATGGACGTGGTGCGATCAGTGACAAGGCGAGTCGCGGGCAGCGGTCCACTGCGATGCGCGCTTCGGCCATGTCGCCGGGTGGAATCTGGGGTTCGCGGGAACCGTTGCGCACCAATGGGTAACCCCAGTCGTCACGTTTGAGAAGGGCCGGCAGCAACTCAGTGCACAGCCCGCGTCCATCGCATCTGGTCCAGTCGATGTGCAGGCGCACGGGTTTTGGAGGCTTCTTCACGATCGGGTCTCGCTAGGGCGACGGTCGGTGCTCTGCACCGTGGCGAGGGCGGCATCGCAGCGGCCGGAACGGTGCTGCTCGATGTCGTGTGCGAAGACGGTGAGCGCGCTGCGTGCCAGCCTGACGGTTCCGTCCGGGTGTCGACAGGAACCGCGGCCGTCTAACAGGCCGAGGATCCGGTGCACCTCGTCGAGGAGGGCGTCGTCGAGGTGTCCGTAGGCGAGTTCGTCGAAAAGCGTGGCAAGCCTTGGTAATCCGTTGCGGCACGGTCCGCACTGCTTGGCGCCTTGTTCGGCGAGGTAGGCGAGGATGTCCGCGGTACGGACGAGGCCGCACTCGTCGATCGGCAGCATGTGGACGATGCCGGCGCCCGGGTTGGCTCCGAGGTGGGCCAGGCCCGCCCGTGAGAGCGTGGCCTCGGCGAACGCCGTCGAGGGAATCCAGCTGCCGTGGTAGCCGCCGATCAGCGCCGCGCTCACGTCGCGGAGGTCGGTGGATCCGCCGTGCGAGATCACGTTGGTGAGCGGAGTTCCGGTCGGCACCTCCACGACCGTCCAACCGTCGGCTGCGCCCGACAGAGTGACCAGCATGGTGCCGGGCTGGGCAGGGTCTCCCACCGACCGGAACCAACGATCGCCGTAGCGTGCGATCAATGCGACGTTGGCCAAGGTCTCGACGTTGTTGACCAGTGTCGGGCGCCCTCGGACGCCGGACGTGGACGTCAGGACCGTGCGGTCGCGGGGCAGCGCAGGTCCTCCTTCGATGCTCCTGACGACCGCAGATTCCTCCCCTGCGACGAATGCATCGGGGGCTTCCACGACGGTCACCGGGCGTCGATCCCAGCCGGCGGCAGCGCGCTCGCCGATCGCGAACCGTGCGGCCGTTGCGACGCGGTTCGGTAGGTATAGGTAGATCGTCTTCGAGCCGACGGCCTCGGCGGCCAGCTGCAAGCCGTCGAGCACCAGGTGAGGCGCCCGGGTCAGCAGCATCGCGTCCTTGTGGCTGAGCGGTTCGCCTTCGGCGCCATTGCCGATCACGACGGGCTTTCGTCCGGTGACGGACGCGATCTTGCGGCCGGTGGGGAACCCGGCGCCGCCCCGACCCGTCAGGCCAGCCTGCTCCAGCGACGAGACGAGATTATCCGCCGAACCGGAGGGAAGTCGTCCGAACCGTGCGTGGTGTTCCTTGAGGCCCGGACCGTGCGCGGCGAGGAGACGTTGAGCGATGGGCGGTTCCCGGCGTTGTTGGCTTTGCATCTTCATCGACGCTCCACGATTCGCTTGTCGGCATACTCGACGAAGTCCGCCCGCACCCGCCACGTCAGGGCGGCGGCGACGGTCAACGCGCAGCACGCCGCGAAGGCCAGGAACCAGGCCCGGCCGGCGTCGGTGCCGTTGCCGAGTGCGTGGGCCAGCGCCATCGGCCACAACGCGTAGGTCGCCCAGTGCACGACGCGAAAGGCGCGCACTCCCATTCGATGTCGGAGCAGGCTGGTGACGATCACCACGATGAGCACGTCGAAGGCGACGGTGCCCAGCCCGAGCCACAGCGGCCGGTAGGCGCCCAGGAACGGGATCACGAAGTCCAGCAACCGCAACTGGGCGTAGGGGTCGAAGAACAGCAGTGCGAGATGCATTGCCACTAGCAGGGTTCCGGCCAGCGCGGCGAAGCGGTGTACGTCGGCCACGGCGAAGCGAGGCAGTGCGGGCAGTCGGCGGCCCGACCGCGTGGCGATGCCGAGACCCAGCGAGAGGGTCAGGAAGGCGAGCGCCGTGATCCCGGTGCCGCGACCCAGCGCCCAGAGCGCCTGATCGGTCATCGCTGTGACTCGACGCCGGGCGTCGGCCAGCCGCCGACGGTGTGGACGACCCCGTATACGTCGACGAGCCGAGCTGGCATCCCGAGGGTGCGTATCCACTGCAGCGCGGGCCATCCGCGGACGACGGCGGCGGTGGCGACGGTGTTGGCGGCGAAACACGTCTCCGCCGCCACGCTGACCGTCCGCCACACCGGATCTGCGGAACGTCCCGTCCGTGGGTCGAGAATGTGATGCATCAGTTCGTCGCCGTTGCGCCATCGGCGACGAAGGGTGCTCGAGGTCGCCAGTGAGGCGCCCGACGGCAGCCCGACCACGCTCGCCGGGTCGTCGTCGGTGTCGCGGACCAGGACCTGCCAGCCTCCGTCGGGCGCAGGACCGGCGGTCGCGATGTCCCCGCCGAGATTCACCAGAACGCCGCTTCCGGTGACCTCCTGGACGCGTTGAGCGCACTGGTCCGCAGCGACCGCCTTGGCAGTGGCCCCGAGGTCGAGCAAGACTCCCTGTGGCACGGTGACGGCTCGACCGTTGAACGTCACCATCGACCAGTTGGCCGGAGTGATGAACGCGGGCACCGCAGGCGAGGCCGCTTCCACGATCGCGATGTCGGCGTCGTAGCCGAGTGCGACCATGGCGGCGCCCACCGTGGGGTCGACGTCGCCGTCGGTCAGACGGGCCGCCGTCAGCGCGGCCTCAAGAAGGTTCGCCAGCATCTCGCTCACCGCGGTCGGGCGGCCGGCTGCCATTGTCAGCGCGTTGATTTCAGAGTCCGGCCGAAAGCGTGACGCGGCGGCCTCGATGACGTCGAGTTCGGCATCGGTCTCCGTCCTGGCGCTGGTGAGTGAGCTCGGATCGGTGACGACGATCTGCATGTCCATGCTCCATCGCTGCCACTGAACTTCTGCGGTCTTCTCTGCGGTGAGGGTCACGAGCCGCGGGAGATCGTGATCTGCGGTGAGTAGTTCGGCGCCATCACCGTCGTGGGTGCGAGGCGTCGCTTGGTCGTCGGGGGAGTGGTGGCGCTGGGCTTGGGAGCCTGTGGCGTGTACTCGGGTACCGGTGTGTAATAGGGGAGCGCGGGGGCCTGCTCGACGGTCGTCTCGGTGGTGACTAGCGGCGGGTCGACGGTGGTCGCCGGGACGTTGGGTGCCGGTGGAAGATCCAGGACGGGCGTCGGAACGAGCTCTGGCGGGGAGGGGGCGACGGCGACGATGGGAGCTGCCGTCGCCGGCGGTTTGAACGTATCGGCGTACGCCAGGGCGGAGGCACCTGCAACGCCGGCGACGCCAAGCCCCATCAGAGCCCACGATGCGGCTGCGGCACGTCGGAATCCCGAACGGGGTGAGTCCATGCCGCTGATGCTGGCAGCCGTTTCTTCAAACCTTCGAAGAACTCGCGTGGCACGCTCGTCGGGTGGCCCACCGGACCGCAGCGCCCACGCTGCTGATCGTCGAAGACGACCGCGCTCTGAGCGAGATGCTCGTGGCGCTCTTCGTCGACGAGGGTTACCACGTGGAGGCGGCCTGCGACGGTCAACAGGGACTCCACCGCGCGCTGACCGGTCGCTACGACGCAGCGATCATCGATCGGGGGTTGCCGGTCATGGACGGTGTCGAACTCGTCGAGGTGCTGCGGTCGCGGGGCATCGCGACGCCCGTGCTCCTGCTGACCGCGCGCGGTGCGACGGCGGACCGCGTCGATGGGCTCGATGCTGGCGCTCAGGACTACCTGGTCAAGCCGTTCGACGTGCCGGAGCTGCTGGCTCGGATCCGGGCGTTGCTTCGACGACCCGATGACGGTTCGACGCTGCGGGTCAACGGGTTGATCCTCAACCGGGTGACCCGCACCGTGAGCGGTCGGGGGTTGACTGCAGACGTGGAGTTGTCCGAACGGGAAGCTGCGCTACTGAGCGTCCTGATGCTCGCCCCGGGCCGGATCTTCTCGCGTGGCCAGCTGCTCAGTGCGGCGTTCGAGGGTGTCGACACCCCCGGGGTAGTCGACACGTACGTGCACTATCTACGCCGCAAACTGGGTCGTTCGGCGGTGCGAACGATTCATGGCACCGGGTACCGATTCGGAACGCCATGACACCTGGCAGCGACCTCGCCGTCTTACGTCGTGCGGGCCGCATCGCCGCGGTCCAGGCGTCGCTCGCGCTGGCTGCGGTCCTGCTGGTGGTCGGAGCGGTGATCTTCCTCGTCGACGTTCGCGTCCAGAACCAGCAGATCGCCGATCAGCTGACCTCGGTGGCGTCGACGGCCGACGATGCCACCGATCCGCCGCCGGGCATGCAGCTCGTGGTGCGAGACCGCGCGGGAAAGGTGCAGGAGAGCACTCGTGGCCTCCCGACGGCGGATCTTCTGGCAAGGCCACCAGGATTCTCGGATGCCCGACTCGACGACGACGAGTACCGCGTCCTGGTGACCGACAAGCCCGAAGGCAGGGTGGTGGCCATGCTCGCGTTGGAGTCCTACAAGGAGGGACGCAGCCGTCTGCTGCTCTCGCTGGGCGTCGCGGAACTGGCGGGAATCCTCGCCTCGATCGCCGTCGTCGTCCTCCTCACGCGGCGTTCGATTCGCCCGCTCACCGACGCACTGGCTCTGCAGCGACGATTCGTCGCCGACGCCTCACACGAGCTTCGCGCACCGCTGACGGTGCTGCACACCAGGATTCAACTGCTGTCTCGCCGGTTCGACGACGGTGACGCCCACGAGGCCAAACAGCAGATCGATGCCTTGGCAGCCGACACCAGGGCGCTGGGTGAGGTGATCGAGGACCTCTTGGCGTCCGCTTCGATGGCGACGGAGGGTGTCACCCGGGACCGGGTCGACCTCTCCGAGGTCGCCGATGCGGTCTGCGACAGCATGGCCGAGCATGCAGAAGGGGCAGGAGTCGGCCTCAGCGTGGATCGGCGTGGCGGGACCGCAACGGATTTCGCGGTGCTCGGATCGGCTGCCGCCCTCCGACGCGCGTTGACCTCGCTGGTCGACAATGCGCTCGCCCACGAGCACCCCGGCGGGGCGATAGTGATCCACGTCGAGCGCCGCGGCGAGGACGTCGTCGTCGAGGTGCGCGACGACGGTGTCGGGGTGGATCCCGACGCGGTGGCGACCTTGTTCACCCGGTTCTCCCACGGCCAGAACCACACTGCCACGGGGGGACGCCAGCGCTACGGCATCGGACTGGCACTCGTCCGCGAGATCGCAACCGCCCATCGCGGCCACATCGGTGTCACGCAAACACCGGGCGGCGGAGCGACGTTCGCGCTGACACTGCCCGTCGCGCCGTCGCCCTGAGTGACATCAGCCGGTAATTTTCACGCTACCGTCAGTTTGCAATGCGACTGTTCGCGTGATGATTGGGAGGCAACGGGGCTGACCCGCCCCCGGATGCAAACACTCGACTGGCCGCCTAACTCGCTACTCCATCGCCTCGATCGTCGCCGCCATGATCGCCGGCCTCGGTCTATTGGCGCTGCTCGGGGTGACCCTGCGGTTGTGATTGCCCGCTTTGCGACGTGTTTCGATTAGGCGCAGTCGGCGCAGATCATCCGGTTGCCGACCTGGCGGGCCAGGCGGTGGCTGTGCTGCACCAGGAAGCAACTCGAGCAGGTGAACTCGTCTCTCTGCTTCGGCACGACTCGGACGGTGAACTCCTCACCAGAGAGATCTGCGCCGGGCAACTCGAAATCCTCGAGTTCTTCGCCGTCGTCGACGTCGAGCACCGCGGTAGCGGCGTCGTTGCGACGTCCGGCCAGCGCCTCGAGTGACTCGTCGACCGCGTCGTCGGTTTCCTTCTGACGTGGCGCGTCGTAATCTGTGGCCATTTTGGTCCTTTCGATCCGGTGCCCGCGTCACGACAACGTGAACGATGCGCAGGATGTTCCCGTCCGCAATCGGTGTGAAACACCCATGTCCGATGTCCGTCCACCGACGTCAGTTCGTGGACACAGTACGGGCCTCAGGCTCCGGCGGCGTGCAACCGGCCGTCGAGGCGCCGGGGGATGTCGATGTACCCATCGCGCAGCTCCGGCGGAAGGATCCGTTGCGGTGCGTTCTGGTACGTGACCGGCCGCAAAAATCGTCTGATCGCGGTGGCACCGACCGAGGTGTGCAGCGGGTTGGTGGACGGCCACGGGCCGCCGTGATGTTGGGCCCACGACACCGCGACACCCGTGGGAAACCCGTTGTACACCACGCGCCCCGCATGGGCGGCCGCCAGGTCGGTCAGCGCTTGCAGGGTCTCGTCAACCTCGGCGTAGTGCACGGTCGCCGTCAGCGACGGTGGAAAGGTGTCGAATATCCTTGCCGCCGAACTGATCACCGAGTCAGCCCGGTACCTGGCGATGATGGTGATCGGCCCGAACACCTCGTGCACGAGCCCGGGGTCCAGCTCGTCGAGCGTGGTCTCGACCATCATGGGCGTGACGGTGAAGCCCTTTCCGGCGTGCACGGCCGCCACCAGTCGGTCACCGTCGCCGCCGTCGGGAACGAGGACGAAACCGGGTTTCGTGCACAGTTGGCCCGAGCCGGCGGTGAAGGATCCGACGAGTCCCGCGCCGATCTCCTCGGCACGCTCAGATGCGGCGCCCGGGGTGACGACGACCGGGTTGAGACTGCTCAGTTCGCCGTAGAAGGGGATCGGTTCGTCGCGCGTGTTGAATGATGTCGATCAGCGCCTTGCCGCCATGCAGTGATCCGGTGAACCCGACGGCCTTCACGGCGGGCTGCGCCACCAGCGCGGCTCCGGCTCGGGTGCCGTAGACGATGGCGACGACGCCCTGCGGTGCCGGACCGTCGGCGAGCGCGGCCGCGATGATCTCGTAGGACAGCTGCGACGTGGCCGGGTGGGACGGGTGCGCCTTGAGAATGACGGGGCAGCCCGAGGCCAGCGCGGACGCGGTGTCGCCGCCGAGCACGGAGAACGCGAACGGAAAGTTGCTCGATCCGAAGACCGCGACCGGGCCGAGCGGGTGGAGTATTCGTCGCAGCTCCGGCCTTGGCCCCATGGGGGTGTCACCCGGCGGGTCGATGGCCACCTCCAGATAGCTGCCCTCGCTGATCACGTCGCCGAAGAAGCGGAATTGGAAGGCGGCCCGGTTGATCTCGCCGTCCAGCTTGGCTGCACCGAAACCCGTTTCGGCCGAGGCGATCTCGATCAACTCTGCGCGGTGCGCGGCGACCTCGGCTTCGGTCGTTTCATCGGTGACCGGTTCCAACGGTTCGCCGGTGCGGGGATTGGTTCCGAAGACCTCGGAAGCCTTTGTCATGGTCGTCCTTCCGACATTTCGAGGAGGTGGGCGGTGGTCAGCGTCTTGCCGCGCTCCAGTTGACTGGCAAGCGCGATGAACAGGCTGGCCGTCGTGACGGCATCTCCGAGAGCGTGATGAGGGGAGTGCACCGGGAGGCCGAGGGCGGTGGCGGCGTACTCCAGAGACACCGCCTGGTCGGGTCCGATGTCGACGTCGAGGATGAGGCGGGCGAGGACGGCGGTGTCGACGATCGGGCTGGAGAACGGCAAGTAGGAACGGCGAAATGCCTTGCGTAGGAACGACCTTTCGATCCAGGCGCAGTGCGCGACGACGGGGTGGTCACCGATCAGCTCGTCGAGGGTGGCGACGCACTCCGCCAGCGGCGGTGCCGCTTCGAGGTCTTGGGTCCGCAGATTGTGGAACTTGGTCGAGCTCGGTGGCACGTCGCCGGGCACGTGGACGAGGCCGTAGACCGAATCGGCCGTCTTGACCCTCCCGTCGCGGATCGGCACCGCGCCGTAGGACACGATGTGGTCGCGTCGAGGATCGAGGCCGGTGGTCTCGAGGTCGATCACGACGAAGGTGTCTGCCCGCCAGTTCACGTCGGCGGTGGCCGTACGCCGGGGCCGGCGCGGGGATATTCTTCGTGCCCAGTCGATCGCCATGCTCACAGGCCCTCGAAGCCGAACCACTTGCGGCTCAACCGGTCCTGGATTCCGCTGATCGTCCGGAACGCACTGCGGAGGTGGCGTCGCTCGAGAGGATCGAGCCTGCCGGGGTCGATCGCCGACTCGACGGGTCTGCCCTCCTTGATCGCAGCGATCTGGCTGTCGAACACCAGGTGGTAGCACAGGCTGAAGGCACCCGAGAGTGCGTCGGCCTCGTCGGCGGTGAGCAGGCCGCTGCGATGGGCCCGGTCGAGCCGCTGGGGGGTGGACCCGGTGGGGTCGCCAGTGCGCTGGGCCAGTGCGCGAGCCAGCGACGCCACCGGACGCAGACCGGACTTCTTGAGGTTGAGGTGGCCCTTCTGCTCGCCGAAGTGCTCCACGACGAACCCGCGGACGAAGCCACTGGGCGGGCGGTCGTTCATGGAGAAGCGACTCAGCGCTCGCGTGAACCCGTCGCGGCCGATGCCGCCGACCAGGGCGGTGCGCAGCGGTTGGATGAGCACCGGGCGGGTGATCGGCCGCGCATCCAACATTGTCGAGGCCATCAGCAGGTAGTCGACGTTGTCGGGATGGGCGCGCCAGGCGTCGGCGATCTCGCGCCATTGCCGTTGCGACCGGTTGAACAGCGGCGCCGACGCGTTGAGGCCCTGCGGGCACGGTGCGAGACCGCAGCTGGTCAGCGCGGCGATCAGCGGTTCGGTGGCTGCGGCGACCTGTTCCCGGGTGAACACCGCGTCGGTGGGTTGCTTCACGGCCCACGCCAGCGCGGTGTCGACGTCGGAGTTGGGCAAGGGCTCACGGCGACCGAGGGAGCCCATCAGCATCCACGAGCAGTCCAGGTCGGCCAGCGGCGACGTCGCGGTGTGCAGGTCGATGATCTTGCGGAAGATCGACTCGACCATCGTCGACAGCAGAGCGCCGAGGTGTTCGACCGGCAGGCCGGCGTCCCAGAGTTCGACCGTGGTGGGCGTCAGCAGTCGGCAGGCTTCGACGAGTTCGTCCATGGTGGTTGCCGATGCGGCGGCGGAGCGGATCACCAGTGGGTTGCGCACCTCCGCGGCGGCCATGTCGACGACCCGCACGATGCCGACCGCGGTGCCGACGGCGTCGACCACTACGAGGTGGTGAATGCCGTTCTCGACCATGAACAGATACGCGGTGCTCACGGTGCGGTCGGTGCTCATGACGATCGCCGGGGTGCTTGCGATCGCGGTGATGGGCGCGTCGACACCCACCTCCCCGGTGGCGACGCGGCGGCGGAAGTCGTCGTCGGTGACGATGCCGATCTGCCCGCTCCGCAGGAACAGCGCACACGACCGGCCCGCGTTGGTCATGAGTGCGGCGACCGACCGGACGGAATCGTCGGCATCACACCAGGTGATCGGATGCGCGACCTCGCTGATCGGACGTTCCAGACGGGCGAACGACCCGCCGGAGTCGATGAGGCGCTCCCGGGCGACCAGGCCGCCGTAGTGGGCGAATCGCAGACGGTCGGGGTGTGTCAGGATCGTCCGCGGATCGGGCATCCGGTAACAGAGGGTGTCCTCGGCGGCGCGGACCTGCAAGGGTGGCGGCAGCCCGGACAGCACCGAGATGTGGCCGAACGTCTCCCCGGCGCCAAGGACGTCCGTGATCCGGCCGCGGTCGATGACCTCGACCGCGCCGACCCGCACGACGTAGAGGCAGTCCAGCGGTGCCGCGTCGGCCTCGACGATCACGGTGCCCGACGTGAAGTACTCGACTTCGACGGTCTTGGCGAGGCGATGGAGGTCCTCGTCGTCGAGCCGGTCGTACGGTGACTGCGCACCGAGGAACTCGAGGAACTCCTTCACCGACCGATCGTTGCACGGTCCTTCGGTCGCGGCGGCGCAGTCGACGGGCCCGCCTACATTAGTAGGTGCTTCTGCGGCGACCCCGAGTTTCAAGATTCCGCCAACGGCTATACGGCGCGGAAGGCGGGCCGCGGGCAGCGTCATGGGGAATCAGGCAGGTAGTCGAGTGGTGAGGAAGTAGATGACGGACGCGGCGAGTGACGATCAGACGCACGAACCAACCGAGATCACCTACGACGAGTACCGCCACCCGGCACGGCCCAGGACCCTCCGCTTCCGTCCGCGGGTCAAGGCGCCGTTCGCGCGTCGTTCGGTGGCTCAGGACGGTTCGGCCACGGGTGAGAATCCGGCATACGTGTCGTGGCTGCTCGCTCAGTCGATGCTTGCCGACGCCAACGAGATCAGCCAGCAGTTCTCCGGTCAGGGCTCGATGTGGCAGAACCCGTTCGCCAATCCCAACCCGCGAGGCGCCGTCACCGCGGCGTCGGTGTGGTTCACCGCCTACCCGCTGTCGCTGATCACGCGGCCCGACGAGTCGTTCCTGACGGCGATGGCCGACGAGGAGATGTGGAAGGCGTTCGCCGAGATCGGCATCGAGGGAATCCACACCGGCCCGGTCAAGCGCGCGGGCGGCATCTCGGGCTGGGAGTACACGCCGAGCGTCGACGGCCACTTCGACCGGATCAGCACCCAGATCGACCCGGCCTTCGGCACCGAGGACGAGTTCCGGAGGATGTGTGCGACCGCCAACTGGTACGGCGGTACCATCATCGACGACGTGGTGCCAGGTCACACCGGCAAGGGGGCGGACTTCCGCCTCGCCGAGATGAAGTATGCCGACTATCCCGGCATCTACCACATGGTCGAGATCGACCCTCGGGACTGGCACGAGCTGCCGGACACTCCGCCCGGCGTGGATTCGGTCAACATCGACGCCGCCACCGAGGAGTGGCTGGACAAGGCCGGGTACATCATCGGTCGACTACAGCGGGTGATCTTCTACGCCGAGGGCGTCAAGGAAACCAACTGGAGCGTCACCCGCCCGGTCCTTGGCGTCGACGGCGTCGAACGTCGCTGGGTCTACCTGCACTACTTCAAGGACGGTCAGCCCTCCATCAACTGGCTCGACCCGACGTTCGCCGGGATGCGCATGGTCATGGGAGACGCCCTGCACTCGCTGACCGACATGGGAACCGGGGCATTGCGGTTGGACGCGAACGGCTTCCTGGGCGTGGAGAAGAGCGCAGCGGAGGGCAGCCCCGCCTGGTCCGAAGGCCACCCGTTGTCGGAGGCGGCCAACCATCTGATTGCCAGCATGGTGCGCAAGGTCGGCGGGTTCACCTTCCAGGAGTTGAACCTCACGATCGACGACATTCGCGAAACCGGGGAGGCCGGCGCCGACCTGTCCTACGACTTCATCAACCGGCCCGCTTACCATCACGCCCTGGCCACCGGGGACACCGAGTTCCTGCGGCTGACGCTGCGCACCTCGATCGAACTGGGCGTCGATCCGGCGTCGCTGGTGCACGCGCTGCAGAACCACGACGAGCTGACCTACGAGCTGGTGCACTGGTCCACCGGCCATCGCGACGACGTCTACACCTACAAGGGCGAGGAGATCACTGGCGAGCAACTCGGGGAATCGGTCCGTCAGGATCTGCTCGACCAACTCACCGGACCCAAGGCGCCGTACAACCAGGTGTTCACGACAAACGGCATCGCGTCCACCACCGCGACCGTCGTCGCCGCGGCGCTGGGCATTTCCGACCTCGACGAGATCGACGACGTCGATCCGATCCGTCGCGCCCACCTGCTGTTGGCCATCTTCAACGCGCTGCAGCCCGGGGTGTTCGCGCTGTCGGGCTGGGACATGTGCGGCATGTTGACGCTGCCGCCCACCGAGGTCGCCGAGTTGCTCCGAGGGGGCGACACCCGGTGGATCCACCGCGCCGGCCACGACCTCATGGGCGTCAACGAGCGCGCGACCCGATCGATGGCGGGCATGCCGCGCGGCCGCAGCCTGTACGGTTCCATCCCCGCGCAGCTTGCCGACGACACCAGCTTCCTGCGCCAGCTGCAGGCCATTCTGCGGGTGCGTTCGCATTACGGCGTCGCCACCAGTCGGCAGGTCGACATCCCCGAGGTCTCACACCGGGGGATGCTCGTGCTCGTCCACCAGCTCGAGGATCCGTCCCAACATCAGCTCACCCTGCTCAACTTCGCCAACGAGGACATCGCGGGCAGCGTGCGTTCCGAACACCTGCCGCCGGGCAGCCACGTGATGGACATGTTCACGGGCAAGACGGTGGGCACGGTCGACGACCTGCACAGCTTTGCGGTGGGAATGCCGCGCCACCATGGCATGTCGCTGCTGGTCGAGGCGGCCGAGGTCGAACCGTCGGAGTAGGGACGCCTAGTGGAACGTGATAGCGCGGGCGACATCACGTTTCAAAAGGGCAATCGTCACCTGCGCGCGGACTCCGCGAGCATTGCCCCGCCCGGTGCCTCGAGCAGGCAGATGACGGTGCTCGGGTCGGGATTCGACGACGTCCGGTTCTGATTGGAGTCGATGAGGTAGGTCAGCGAATAGCTGCCATCGCCGACGGATCTTCCGGTGTACCCGGAGAAGCCGTCACCGCACGTGCGGTCGATGACATCGGCGATGGCGGTGTTGACCGCCATCGGCGCACGCAGGAACACCTCGGCCCGGTGCGGCGTCGCGCAGTCGACGACGGCAACCGCGATCACGGTGGGATCGACCGGCGGCGGGTCGGCCAGACAGTCACCGACATCGAGGTCGAACCAGTTCACGGTCCGCGCCGTCGGTGTGATGGGCGCGGAAGTGATGACCGTGGTGGTCGTAGCCGCTGACGCGGGTGTCGTCGTCGAAGGCGTAGTAGTGGATGTTTCGGCACCAGGGGCGCAGGCCGTCAGCGCCGTCAGCGCCGCCAGCGCAGCGATCAGGCGTCGATCTCGTGTGTGTCGTGAATGTCGCAGCGGGCGAGTCCATCTCATGGTCGATTCCCCTCGACGAATTCTAGGAGTCGCGAATCGTCCGACGTGAACCGGTCGACTTCCTCACCGCCGTCGCACCGCATCAGTGCGATCGTCACGCCCGCGTGACGTCTGCGCCACCACCTGCCAGGTGGCGCCGGCGTCCTGCCACCGAGCGAGCTCGGCCGCGTAGTCCCGGGATTCACCATGCACCCCTTCAGAATCGCATCCCTGTCGTAGGCTGCCGCGGTGGACTCCGGTACGAGGTTGGCGGTCGCCGCGGTGTTCGTGTGGCTGGGCATGGTGCTCGCCATCTCGTTCGTCGAGGCGCCGCTGAAGTTTCGCGCGCCCGGCGTCACGCTGAGGATCGGACTTGGCATCGGCCGGTTGGTGTTCCGTGCGCTGAACGTCTTCGAGTACGTGTTCGCCGTCGTGATCTCGTTCGCGCTCTTCACCCACGAGACGTCGGCTGCGCTCAACATCGCATTGTTGGTCGCAGTGGGCGCGCTGCTGACGCAAACCATCGCGGTCCGCCCACTGCTGGCCCGGCGGACCGCCGCCGTTCTCGAGGGTGACGAAGGGCGGCGTTCGCGTGCCCACTTCGCCTATGTCGCCCTCGAACTCGTCAAGATGATCGCCCTGGTGTGGACGGGTGTCCTGCTGATCGGTGCGTGAGACGATGGCCCGATGCGACTCGGATTGCACGCGCTCGGAATCGGGTCAGGCGCCAGGCGCGAGGTCATCGACGCGGTGGCGAAGGCCGCCGAGCAGGCCGGCTTCGCCACCCTGTGGTCGGGCGAACACGTGGTCATGGTCGACCGGTCCGCATCGCGCTACCCGTATTCCGACGACGGCCAGATAGCCGTCCCCGCTGAGGCGGATTGGTTGGATCCGATGATCGGACTGAGCTTCGTCGCCGCCGCGACGTCGACCATCGACCTTGCGACCGGCGTGCTCCTACTGCCCGAACACAATCCCGTTCTGGTGGCCAAACAGGCCGCGACGCTCGACACACTGTCCGGTGGCCGGTTCACGTTGGGTATCGGTGTGGGCTGGTCGCGTGAGGAGTTCGATGCCCTCGGCGTTCCGTTCGAGCGACGGGCCGCCCGCACCGCTGAGTACGTCGAGGCCATCCGAACGTTGTGGCGCGACGACCCCGCATCCTTCGACGGCGAGTTCGTCGCATTCGACTCGGTGCGGGTGAACCCGAAACCGGTTCGCAACGGACGTATTCCGATCGTGCTCGGCGGCAACAGCGACGCGGCGCTGCGCCGGGTTGCCGACTGGGGCGACGGCTGGTACGGATTCAACGTCGACGGCCCGGCGGCCGTGGCCGGGCACCTCGCGAAGATCCGAGCGTCGTGCGAGGAGCGGTGCCGCGACGTGACGGAACTGCGTCTGGCGGTGGCGCTCCTCGATCCGCAACGATCCGACGTCGCCGAGCTCGCCGACCTGGGAGTCGACGAATTGGTCCTCGTCGCGGGTCCGCCCCACGACGCCGACGCGGCGGCGGAGTGGGTACGCGATCTCGCGGCTCAGTGGTTGCCGGTGATGGGGTAGGACCATGGATCGATCGGTTGAAGGCGGCGGCGACGACCCAAGTGGGCGCGCGACCGACTCACATCTCGAGTTGCCCTCCGATCCCGACGTGGGAACGCGCAGACCGGTGCACCTGCGGGCGTCGTCGTTGGCGTGGGTCTTCGTCGGCGGAGTGGTCGGCACGGCGATGCGATACCTGGTCGAGAACCTTCTGCCTCACGACCCCTCGGGTTGGCCATGGGCGACCTTCCTCGTCAACCTCGGCGGTGCATTCATCCTCGGCGCCCTCTTGGAGGGGCTCGCGCGGCTCGGCGATGACTCGGGCTGGCGGCAGCGCGCCCGCCTCTGCGCGGGCACCGGCGGTTGCGGCGCCTTCACCACCTACAGCACGTTTGCGCTGGAGGTCGTGTCGCTCGATCGGCATGGACAGATCGCCACGGCGATCGGCTACGGCGTGCTCAGCGTCGTGGGTGGAGTCGTCGCCGCCTGGCTCGGGATCGTGGTTGCGGCAAGTGTTCACCGCTCGAAGGCACGCGCATGATCGTCGTCCTCACCCTTCTCGCGGGCGCCACGGGCGCATTGACTCGGTTCCTGCTCGACGCCTCGATCAAACGTCGGTGGCAGACCGCGTTCCCATGGGCCACCGTGATCATCAACGTCACGGGGTCGCTGCTGCTGGGGATTCTGGCCGGCCTGGTGCTCTTCGGTGACCAGCCCAGCGCGTGGCAGACCGTGGTGGGGACGGGCTTCTGCGGCGGATACACGACATTCAGTACGGCCAGTTTCGAGACCGTTCGACTGGTGCAGCAGAACCGGCGCGGGCTGGCTCTGCTGAATGCGACTGGCTCGCTGGTCATGTCGGTCGCCGCGTGCGCGGTCGGGCTCGCTCTGGTGTCGGCCTTCTGAGCGGACGATCTCGACCAGGTGGCGCCATCAGCCCTAATTGTTGGCGACGCGGACTCGCGGCGCGCGGCGAAGGGGCAGAATCAGATTCATGGCTGCCAACCCCCGTGCCGGACAACTAGCGCTCCCCGAAGACCTGATCGACGTGGCCCAGGTGGTGACGGCGTACTACACCGTCCAACCCGACCCCGACGACGTCAATCAACAGGTGGCGTTCGGAACGTCGGGGCATCGCGGATCCAGCCTCGATGCCGCATTCAACGAGGAGCACATCCTCGCCACCACGCAGGCCATCGTCGAGTACCGCGCGGCCCAGGGCACCACCGGACCCTTGTTCATCGGCCGCGACACGCACGCCCTGTCAGAGCCGGCCTGGGTGTCCGCGCTGGAGGTGCTGGCCGCCAACGACGTGGTGGCGATGATCGACGGTGCCGACAGGTTCACGCCGACGCCCGCGGTCAGCCACGCGATCCTGGCGTTCAACCGTGGCCGCGACAGCGACCTCGCCGACGGCATCGTCGTGACGCCCTCGCACAACCCGCCGCGGGACGGCGGCTTCAAGTACAACCCGCCCAACGGTGGCCCCGCCGACACGGACGCGACGGGAGTGATCGCCAAGCGTGCCAACGAGATCCTGCGCGGCGGGCTCAATGAGGTGAAGCGTATCCCGCTGGCGCGCGCACTGCAGATCGCCCAGCGCCACGACTACCTCAACGCCTACATCGCCGACCTGCCGAACGTCGTCGACATTCATGCCATCCGCGCTGAGGAGATCAGGATCGGAGCCGACCCGCTCGGCGGCGCCAGCGTCGACTACTGGGGTGCGATCGCCGAGACGCACAAGCTCAATCTCGTGGTGGTCAACCCGCTGGTTGACCCCACCTGGCGGTTTATGACGCTGGACACCGACGGCAAGATCCGGATGGACTGCAGCTCGCCCAATGCCATGGCGTCGCTGATCGGCAAGATCGGCGACTACCAGATCGCCACCGGCAACGACGCCGACTCCGACCGGCACGGCATCGTCACCCCCGACGGCGGGTTGATGAACCCGAACCACTATCTGGCCGTCGCGATCGACTACCTCTACTCGCACCGGCCGAACTGGCCGGGTTCGACCGCCGTGGGGAAGACGGCGGTGAGCTCGTCGATCATCGACCGAGTAGTCGCCGGGCTCGGCCGCAAGCTGGTCGAGGTTCCCGTCGGCTTCAAGTGGTTCGTCGACGGGTTGATCAGCGGCACAATTGGTTTCGGTGGTGAGGAAAGCGCGGGCGCGTCGTTCCTGCGCAATGACGGGTCGGTGTGGACCACGGACAAGGACGGCATCATCCTGGCCCTCCTGGCCTCGGAGATCCTCGCGGTCACCGGGTCGACGCCTTCGCAGCGGTACGCGGAGCTGGCCGAGAAGTACGGCGCACCGACCTACGCGCGCATCGACGCACCCGCGAACCGGGAGCAGAAGGCGCGGCTCGCCAAGCTGTCACCGGAGCAGGTGAGTGCGACCGAGTTGGCGGGCGAGCCGATCACGGCGAAGCTCACGACCGCGCCCGGCAACGGGGCTGCGCTCGGTGGGTTGAAGGTGACGACCGAGAACGCCTGGTTCGCCGCACGGCCGTCCGGCACCGAGGACGTCTACAAGATCTACGCCGAGTCGTTCAAGGGACCCGAGCATCTGGCCGAGGTGCAGCAGGCCGCCAAGGACGTGGTGAACTCCGTCATCCAATAAGATCGACTGAGTGAGTTCCGTCGCGGAGGGTGACTGTCCGGCGAAGCCCAAGCTGCCCAGCGAGGTGTGGGTCCTCGTCACCGCCAACGCCGTGATCGCGCTCGGCTACGGCGTCGTGGCGCCCGTACTCCCGCAGTACGCCCGCAACTTCGGCGTCAGCATCGCCGCCGCGACGTTCGTCATCACGGCCTTCGCCTTGATGCGGCTGTGCGCGGCGCCGGTCAGCGGCGTGCTGGTCCAGAAGCTGGGGGAGCGGCGCATCTACCTGACCGGTCTGGTGATCGTGGCCCTGTCCACCGGCGCGTGTGCGTTCGCGCAGACCTACTGGCAGCTGCTGGTGTTCCGGTCGCTCGGCGGGTTCGGTTCGGCCATGTTCACGGTGTCCTCGCTGGGCCTGATGATCCGGATCTCGCCGTCGGACGCGCGCGGACGGGTCGCCGGCCTGTTCTCGGGTGCATTCCTGATCGGCTCGGTGGGTGGACCGGTGCTCGGCAGCCTCACCGTCGGACTCGGCCTGTCGGCGCCGTTCGTCATCTACGGTGTCGCGCTGCTCATCGCGGTCGCCGTGGTGTTCGTCCGGCTGCGGCACTCGTCGTTGGCGGCACCGGACGTACAGACCGAACCGGCGATCTCGGTGCGGACGGCCCTGGGCAACCGCGCCTACCGGGCCGCCCTGTTCTCCAACTTCGCCACGGGCTGGTCGGCATTCGGCCTGCGCATTGCGCTGGTGCCCCTGTTCGTCGTGGAGGTGCTCGGGCGCGGTGCCGGGATGGCGGGCTTGGCGCTGGCGACGTTCGCGATCGGCAACGTCTCGGCGGTGATCCCGAGCGGCTATCTGTCCGACCGGATCGGCAGACGCAAGCTGATGATCTGCGGTCTGACGGTGTCGGCGGTGTCGACGGTGCTCGTCGGCTTCACGTCCTCCCTGCCACTGTTCCTCGTGGCCGCATACGTCACCGGTGCGGCGACGGGCATGTTCATCTCGCCCCAGCAGGCGGCGGTCGCCGACATCATCGGCAGCAAGTCCCGGGGTGGGACCGCGGTGGCGACGTTCCAGATGATGTCGGACTTCGGGGCGATTCTCGGCTCCCTGGCGGTGGGTCAGATCGCCGAGCACCTCACGTTCGGGTCGGCGTTCGTGGTCAGCGGCGTGATTCTTCTGGTGGCCGCCGTCGGCTGGGTCTTCGCGCCGGAGACCCGGCCGCGGACCAGTACCGAACGCACCTCAGCCCGCCCGTTCGGCCCCGAAGCCGGCGGCGAGGTGCCCTGAACAGAGGTTTTGAACCGCAAGTGCTGCTTGGTGTAGCGTCGACTGGCACCACTTGAAGGGGCTATGGCGCAGTTGGTAGCGCACCACACTGGCAGTGTGGGGGTCAGGGGTTCGAATCCCCTTAGCTCCACCCTTTTCGGTACCGTATTCGCAGGTCATGAACCTCCGATACGCACCTCCACCGGGCACGCTGCGTAGGTTCACGTGCCGTGTCGCTCTGTCTCACCGAGCGAATATGTTCCGCCATCGTTAAATACTTCACCCACGTCGGCTGAATCGACGCCTACGATGCCTTCGCCCGCGAGCACGGCGCCGACGAAGATCCGCGCCCCGGTGAAACCGCGGAAGCACCCGCAGGCCCGGAAGAGCAGATTCCGGGTGCGCTGAGCGGTGCCGCGATGCCCTTTTTGGACACCTGTTCGCTCGGCGTTCATTGCCTGATCTTGAAAAAGGTGATGACTGTCTCACAACCTGAGAATAGATTCATCCAATCTTAAGTAATGAAGTGTTTGCGCTGAGACAAAAGACAAGTCCGCTGGCGTATGGCTTGAGCTCTGTCTTTACCCAGTGTGAGCGGCCCTAGTTACCCTTCGTCGCAACGGATTTCGTTGCTGGGTTCGGTGAGGGCGCGAGTCGAGTAAAAGGGAAACTTGAGAATCTGTTAAGTTTGCTCCAAGGGCATGAACACATTGCCCAAGGGGACGATCAAAGTAGGGGGAACCGCTGACCCCGCTCGCCGTGGCTGCGGCCATCGCCGGAGGAACGCCGTTCAATCAGGCGCTGTATGACGCGATCGAGGCCAACATCGACGCCCCCTTGTGGGCGGCCGACCCCACCATCGACGCGTTCGCAAAGGTGCTGCCTGTTCCCATCGGTGGCACCGACGGGAACCACGAAGCGAACACCGCACCCGATGGCAATCTCATCGACTTCCGCGACACCGTTCTGTTGGGGGCCAGGGACGCGTTCCGGGCGCCTTTCAAGGAAGCTCTACTCCCGTCTCCCGCCGCGACCAGTCGGATAGCGGAAGAAGGCACTGAGAAGAAGTCGCTGGAAGCCGAGGCGAAGGCGACGACCCCCAAGACGACCGTGGAGGCCACCCCGGTCGCCACGACCGTCTCGACCGCAACGAGCGTCGCCAAGCACCGGAAGGCGACCACCAACCCGGTCGGCTCCGCGCTCAAGAAGCTCAGCACTGACATCAAGAAGGCCCTGACACCGCCCAAGCATGAAGCAGCGGAAGCGCAGAGTAAGTAACACCGTTCCAACAGTGGGCCCCCTCCAAACTGAGGGGGCCACTGCTGTCTAGACCTAGATCAAACAGGTCAGCGCCGGCCGAGCTTCTCGCGGATCGTGTCGGCGACCGAGCGCCCGGCCGACACAGCTGCCTGATAGTGGTCGGGCATTCCGACAGCGGCGAATGGGGCACTGAGGCTCCCACACCCGGGCCGAACGACCCTACAGAGAGCCCGGGACGCGTAGCAGCGTGAGACGTGCCTGCAGAGAGCTGATCCTGATCCGGCTCGGGCGCCTCCAAGGAGGGGCCAGTGATGTTGTGAACATCCCCCAAAGCGAAGTCCTCCATGGTGAGCCAAGTTCGCCTACTCCTACTCCTACTCCTACTCCTACTCCTACTCCTCGCGAGCGTCTCCGACTGACGAACGGTGAGCAGACTAAGGCCGCGACGTTGCGGGCCGCCAATCCGCGGCTCATCCGCGGACTCGAACTTCCGATCACCGTCCTGGGGCGAATCGGTGACCACGCGCTGTTCTACCGCGACGCGGTGGCGGGCATCCCTTACGCATTGCGCTACTACCGGCGGGACATCGTTCGCCTCATCGCCGAGATCAGCATGGGTGTGGGCACATTGGCGATGATTGGTGGGACGCTCGTGATCGTCGGCTTCTTGACGCTGGCAACCGGCGGAACACTGGCGGTCCAGGGCTACACCTCTCTGGGCAACATCGGCATCGAGGCTCTGACCGGCTTCCTGGCGGCCTTCATCAACGTTCGCGTCACCGCCCCGGTCGTCGCTGGGATCGGCCTCGCAGCCACCTTCGGCGCCGGCGTGACCGCGCAACTGGGTGCCATGCGAATCAACGAAGAGATCGATGCTCTTGAAGCCATGGCGATCCGCCCGATTGCGTTCCTGGTCAGCACCCGACTCGTCGCCGGCTTCGTGGCGATCACTCCGCTCTACTCGATCGCCGTCATCCTGTCCTTCCTCGCAAGCCGCTTTACGACCGTGATGCTGCTCGGGCAGTCGTCGGGGATCTACGATCACTACTTCACGACGTTCCTGAACCCCATCGACCTGTTGTGGTCTTTCGCACAGGCCATCGTCATGGCAACCGCAATCTTGTTGATACACACATTCTTCGGCTTCCATGCTTCGGGCGGTCCGGCCGGTGTCGGTGTGGCGACCGGCGATGCGGTGCGCACCTCGCTGGTCGCAGTGGTGGTGGTGACCTTGTTCGTCTCGCTGGCCGTCTATGGCACGGGCGGTAACTTCAACTTGGCGGGTTAGCGGGCGTGGCTCATCCTGACGAGGCCGGATCGAAGGAGCGCCCCGTCGATGAAGTCGTGAACACGACGCGACCGGAAGAACCCGGTGTGCCCGCCCTCGTACCACTCGATCTCGGGTCTGCCCCAGTGCTCCCAGAGGTGTGCAACCTCGTCACGCGGGTGCACCACTCGGTCGGCTACGCCGGCATAGATGAAGCGGCCCTGCATCGGCACCCGAGGACGGAGCGACAGCGGCGAGATCATGCGACCAAGAGGTTCCGCCAGAGCAAGAGTCTGCTGGCGCGGATCATCGGGACGGAGGCCGGCATGGCGTCCGAGCACGCTGATCAGATCGGCCACGGGTACACCAAGGATCGCGCAGGTGAGGCCTTCCTCGAGGCTTGCGACCAGCGCCGTGACGTAGCCCCCAAGGGACATGCTGTTCAGGCCGATCGGCGAATCGGGCTCCTGGGCGCGAATCCACGACAGGATTCGACGGATGTCCCATACCGCCTGGGCCGCGGCGTGAACGTTGTCGAGCACGTCCTGGCCCGGAAAGACCGCGCCCCGCTCCGTGCGTCGACCGTGCAGCGGGAGGACCGGCAGCACCACGTTCAGCCCGAGGTCGTCGTGCAGGTGCCGGGCACGGAAGAGCCTCAGATCGACGGCGCCCCGCCCCATCAGGGCGCCGTGCACGCACACGACCCAGGGCCGCGGTTCGCGATGCCGCAGCACCAACGCCGACTCCTGGCGGTTCGCGGCGTAGCCAAGCCACCGTTCGCGCCCCGGTTCCCCCGGACGCGGCTCGTACCCGCTGTCGAACGTCACGCGTTCGTAGGCCCGTCTGCGGATCGTCACCGGCCGGACCGAGACGTCGGTGAGAGTCGGTGGAGCCGCGAAGTAATCTTCCGGCCTGTCCATCCAGCCCTGTTGCCCGTAGCACTCCAACGCGGCGATGACCTCACGGTTGATCCGCTCGATCGCTTGCTGGTCGTTGGCGGGCAGCAGCATCCGAAAGCCGAGGAGGACGATCTCGTCGTGAAATACCTGTCTGGCGACTGCGATCGTGGGCCGCGCAACCGGGAGCCCGTCCACCGCGGGATCGTTACCGTCGTCCGCGGTCCGCGTATAGAACTCACGGGCCCTCGTGAACGGGAGGGCCATGTCTCTGGGACCGGCAAGCCGCCGTGCGCGGGCATCTTTGCGCTCGGATGCTGCCATCAAGCGACGTTAGCGCGCGACGCGCTGACCCCATGGGGACTTAGGTCCGCGGAATCGCGAAGATCCCTCCCTGCGCTGGTACCGGGGTTAGCGTTCGGCCCACATAACACGCTCCGCACAACGAAGTGGGATGTCATGAGCGACAAAGAATTTGACACCACCGAGCTGGCCAATTGGGATCCAAAGTCCGCCGAGACGGCCAAGAGGTTGATTGCACCGTTCGTCAAACTGTGGTTCCGGGCGGAGGTGCGTGGCCTTGAGACGTTTCCGGCCGCAGGCGGGGCAAGCCAACTCAGGGGTCACCCATCTATGCAGCAGACCCCTTGTTCGCGACAACAGCGTCGGATAGTGGGCAGTCCCGTGTCTACGATCCCGGTTGATGACGTCTCTACAGTGGGTAGGTGAGTACTCTTCCTCGCGCCACCGGGACCGGCGGGCTGTCGGAGCGCACGCGGACTATCGGGATCTTGGTGTTCGCCGCAGTCGGCTGGGTCGGCGCCTACGCGCTGAATGAGTACGTATGGGACGCGATCGTCGGTTGGCTGGGACTCGATATCCATATCCGCCCGGTCGGCGCCGTCCACTTCTTCCTGTACGACACGGTGAAGATCCTGCTGCTGCTCACTGGCCTGATGTTCGTGGTCGGCATGTTGCGGGCGAGCCTCGATCTGGACAAGGCCAGGGACTATCTGCAGGGCCGCGGACTGTTTGTCGGGCTAGTCCTGGCCGTTGTTCTCGGTGTCGTCACGCCGTTCTGCTCCTGCAGTTCGATCCCGTTGTTCATCGGCTTCGTCGCGGCAGGCATCCCACTGTCGATCACGCTGACCTTCCTCATTGCGTCACCGCTGATCAGCGAGATCGCCGCGATCATGATCGGCGACCAGTTCGGCTGGAATATCGCCGCGGCCTACGTGGCGGCGGGCAGCGTGCTGTCTCTCATCCTCGGCTGGATCTACTCCCGCTTCGATCTCACTCGATGGGTCGAGGACGTGGTGTTCACCACGAAGGTAGCCGCTTTGCGTGCCGAGGGTCGCGTGCCCTCGTTGCGCGAACGTGTCGGTGCCGCGCTCAGCGAAACGAAGGACATCTTCCGCAGCGTCTGGCTATGGGTTGTGCTCGGAGTCGGCATCGGAGCAGTCATCCACGGGTGGGTTCCGGCTGAGTTCTTCGTGCGTCTTGCAGGGCCAGGCAACCCCTTTGCCGTCGTCGTGGCGACAGTGGCGGGCGTACCCCTGTATGTCAACGGCGCCGGCGTCGTGCCGATTGCAGAAGCGCTCTATGCCAAGGGAATGTCGCTGGGTACCGTCATAGCGTTCACGATGAGCACGATCGCCCTGTCAATCCCGCAGGCGGTCATGTTGCGCCGTGTGCTGAAGCCACCGCTGCTGGCGATCTTCTTCGGCACGGTGGCGGTCGGCATCATGATCATTGGATTTCTGTTCAACCTCGTCAGTTGACAAGTTCATCCGCACGAAACGGAGCTCACCTCATGATCGTCAAGATCCTTGGACCCGGCTGTCGCAACTGCAAGGCGCTGGAAGCGCGCACCCGTGAGGCGCTCACCGGACTCGGCCTCGATGTTGAGGTCGAGTCCGTCACCGACTACGCGCAGATCGCCGGCTACGGTGTGATGAAGACCCCTGGCCTGGTTGTCGACGACAGGGTCGTGGTCGCCGGAAAGGTGCCCAGCGTCAACGAACTCGCGCAGTTGCTCGCTGCGCGCTGAGGCGTCCATCCGAGGTCAACCCCCGATCACACCCGACTGTCAGCCGGGTACAACCAGCAGGGAACCACGGCCCGATCCTCTTCTCGCCGGACATCGCCGAAGTCGTGTCAGGATCACAGGCATGGCCCCGAACGTCGCGCCCCTGCCCGCGGGAGTCGATCCGGTGGAGTTGGTTCGTCGTCACGAGCCGGTGATCCGCTTCACCGAGGGTGAGCTGTTTTTCCCGATGGCCGTGGATGCCTACGTCGAGCAGGCCGCACTGTGGGGCCGAACCGCCGGGCAGGGGGACCGTCAGCGCCACGTCGACCACGGTGATCTCAACCTCGACCTGCTGAGCGGCCAGGCCCGCACCAACGTTGGCGCCACTCTCGAACTGCGCTATGTTCCGGCCGCGCTGAACCCCCGCGAGTTACGCCAGTGGCGGCGAGATCCCGACCGCGCACGCTTCCGAAGCACGTCGCGGTTTGTCGCGGTCGGACTGCTGGGCAGGATCATCGACTCCCTGTTTCGCCTCTCGCTGATCCTTCGAGGCTCCGTTCCGGGAGGGTTGACTGCAGCGCTTCACCGCCGCTACAGCGGTTCCGCGGCTGAAACGAATTTCCCGTACTACGCGCACATCAGCTCACACGGTGGCTACGTCGTGTTGCAGTACTGGTTTTTCTACGCGATGAATGACTGGCGGTCGACCTTCGGCGGGGTCAACGACCATGAAGCCGATTGGGAGCAGGTCACCGTGTTCCTGGTTCCGCTCGTCGAGAATGCGGGACCTGCGAACCGGCCCGACGGATCTGATGTCCTGCGCGTGGGCTGGGTCGCGTTCTCGTCGCATGACGAAACCGGGGACGATCTGCGGCGGCGCTGCGACGACCCGGACATCACCTGGGTTGATCACACGCACCCGGTCGTGTATGCGGGCGCCGGATCCCATTCAGGCGCCTACTTGCCCGGCGAATACCTAGTGCGCGTCGAACCGCCGGCGCTGCAACGGTCCTTCGCAGCCGTCAGCAGGGCCCGTGGTGTGCTCTTCCCGTGGACACGCGATCGTCCGGCGCCCGGCGTCGGCATCCCGTATGTCGATTACAAGCGCGGCGACGGCGTCCAGATCGGGCCGGGTACGCCTCGGCCGTGGACGCCGGTGCTGATCGACGCCGAAACGCCGTGGGTCCGGGACTTCAGTGGCCTCTGGGGGCTGGACACCGACGATCCGTTCGGCGGTGAACGGGCACCCGCCGGACCACGCTACGAGCGCAACGGGACGATACGTCCGTCCTGGGCCGACCCCGTGGGCTGGGCCGGCCTGGAGAAGGTGCCCGCCACCGCAGCCGAGTACTACCGTGCGGTGGATGCGCGGCTGACCGCATTACAGCACCAGCGTGCTGCGCTCACTGCCGAACTTGCCGCCCACGAAGCCGTGATGCAGCAACTGAGCGTGACCGCGACGGCGTTGCCCCCGATGCTCGCTGCCGACCGTCGTGGGTCACTCGGCGCGGTCAGAGAGCTGCGAGAGCAGGAAGCCGCGTCGTCGGAGCTTCGCGCTGCGCGCCGGGCCGTCGTGATCGAACAGGAGCATCTCAGCCGCGCACGGCATGAGCCGCCGCCGGTGACGGGGGTGCACGCTCACCTGCGACGCAGGGCGCTGCCGAACGTCGACAACCACCGACCGCCAGGCCTGCTACTGCGCTTCTGGACCGAAATTTCACTGTCCGCGCTGTTGGCGCTGCTAGGTAGCGCATTGGTGTTCGGCAACACCTCCTTGATCCGGGTCGGCGTTTCCGCGGTGCTGCTTGTCATGACGGTGGAAGCGGTCCTTCGCCGCCGGGTGGTCGCCTTCGTGCTCGGTCTGGGTGTGCTGGCGGCCGTCGCTGGCATCGTGTTCCTGCTCGTCACGAGCTTGCGACTTGCCATCGGCGTGCTTCTGCTGGTCGCAGCGCTGGCATTGCTCGTCGCCAACCTGCGCGCCTATCTGTTTCGGCGTTGAACCCACCAGCCCCGCACGATCCCGTTTGAGCATTCGGGTCATTGATCCGCAGAAACGACGCGGCGTCTTTCCGCATCAACGCCGAGTGGGAGCCGCATATCGAGCTGCTCGCCCGCTGCCTATTGCGAGGGTCGGGGCACCTTATGGGGGACCCAGCACCGATCGTGCGTCCGTTCCTCGAACGCGGGCTCGCCGGCGACTGGCGCCGCGTCGTGCTGCTCAGCTCCTCAGCCACAGAGCCGGGCGACCACGGACTGGGTGCATTGCATCGATTGGTCTCCGACATGGTTCCGGAGTGGGTCGTGCTTCGGCCCTCCTGGTTCATGGAGAACTTCATCAGTGACCATCCCGTCGCGGCAGGTCTGCGTGCCGGCGAGGTCACCACCGCCACCGGGGACGGTCGAATCGGATTCGTCGACGTCGCCAACATCGCCTCCGTGGCAACCCATCTGCTGTTACAGGACGACCCACCCAACGATGACTACGTGATCACCGGGCCGCAGGCCCTGAGCTACGCCGACGTCTGCGACCTGGTGACCGAACTAACGGGTAGGCCCACGCGACACG
>NZ_DASQEU010000049.1:0-1634 GCF_035633495.1 Mycobacterium sp.
GTGACTGTGAGGATCGCCAACGCAGCCTGATGGTGCTGGGCTGTGGGTTGGTGACCGCGGGTGTGACCCCCGGAGTGACTGGCTTCGTGCCTTGCTGCGACTTGTCCGCTCGTGGTTGCCGGCCCCGGCCCGGTTGGAGGAGCTGGCCTGATCAGGAGCTTGACCATCTGGCGTTAGAGGCGCCGGATGTGTCTCATCACAGTCCTGCCGAGCCTCCGTCCCGGACCGGAACCACGTCCCGTCCGGCGAAGGAGAGAACGCATGAACAGTCTGACCGATCTGCGTGACGTGGTCGATGTCGTCATCGGCGTCGACACCCACGTCCATACCCACTCCGCGGCCGTCCTCGACACCGCGACCGGTGGTGTCCTCGACGAGATCACGGTCGAGGCGACACCTGAGGGCTATGCCGAGCTGGTGGAGTTCGCCAACAACCACGCGATGTTGCGGGCCTGGGCGATCGAGGGGACCGGTGGCCATGGCGCCGGTCTGAGTCGGCACCTGGGGAGGGCATCGGAGATCGTCGTCGAGTTGGACCGCCCGAAGCGGGCTGCGCGGCGCAACGGGGCGAAATCGGATCCGCTCGATGCGATTCGGGCCGCGCGTGAGGCGATGGCGCGACCGCGGTTGGGAACTCCGCGCAGTGGTGGCGAACGCCAGGCACTGTCGGTGCTGTTGACTGCTCGCCGCTCTGCGATCAATGCCTCGACCGAGGCCCAGCTGCAGGTCTTCAGTCTGGTGATTGCCGCACCGGAACCGATCCGTGACCGGTTCCGTGGTCAGAAGCTTGCCGCGATGCTCAACACCGCCGCGAGCCTGCGGGTGCATTCGTCGTGGGACACCGAGACGACCAGCACCGTCGTGGCGTTGCGGACCTTGGCTCGTCGCGCGCACGCGATGCTGAAGGAGGCACGTGAGCTGCAGAAGGCCCTCGTGGCCATCATCCGCAACTGGCGACCAGACCTGCTCGAGGAGTTCGGTGTCGGCCCGATCGTCGCCGCGACGGTGTTGTGCGCCTGGTCCCATCCCGGGCGGATCCACTCGGAAGCTGCGTTCGCGATGCTCGCCGGCGTGGCACCGATCCCGGCGAACAGTGGCCAAGTCACCACCCGGTATCGGCTCAACCGTTACGGCGACCGGAACCTCAACAACGCCTTGCACACCGTGGTGCAGAGCCGGATCCAGTACCAGCAAGGCACCCGCGACTACGTCGCAAGGCGCACTGCCGAGGGAAAGACCGCCCGAGAGATCAAACGCTGCCTGGCTCGCTACGTCGCCCGAGACCTCTACCGCCTACTTGAAAGTGGGCCGCAGCGGCTTGACGAAGCATAGGAGCGTCGCACCCGAGAGCCGACTGCCAGGCGGCTATGACCGTGCGCTCGGTTGTGGGGAGGGGGTACCTCCGGCGCTGCCCGGAGGCGGGCTATGCCGGCGTTCCCCGGAGGGGTATGGCTGGGGTTGGTCTGCTGGCGTGGTGGAGGAACCGTTGTCCGGCACGGCGTTCGGCGGTGGCCGCCTCGCGTAGGTGCTGTGCGACCTGGTGGCGGGTGCCGCTGGGGTTCGGTTCGGCGCTGAGGATGGAATGGGCGGCCTGGTAGGCGGCCGCAGCCTGGTCGAAGTCGTCGGCTGCGTGA
>NZ_DASQEU010000050.1:0-11586 GCF_035633495.1 Mycobacterium sp.
CAACGTTCGCCTGTCTCGCGGAACTGATCTGTTGACTCTGCACGAACGCCTGCAAGAATCCACTCAACGGTCCTCCGAAAGCTCCGCTCAGACCCCGATCCTGCCGCATCGATTCGCGAGGATCCGCCGCAATGGCGCGACCGCAAGCACCTCGCCGATGGCATCGTTGATGGTGACGTCGACCAGCGACCGGCAGCACTCGACGACCGTGTCGGGCGGAACGCCTTCGCCGCGCGCCGCCTGCATGAGCGCATCCACGTAGTCACTAAGGAGCAATGCGTCGCCGTCCGTCATCAGCTCGGTGAAGTGCGGGTGGGCACACAAGGCCACTCGTAGACCGTTGCACCAATTCCACGCGGTCGACTCCCAAGTATCACCCTCACAAAACTCCAGACAGAGCGTGGAGAAATGAAGTTCGACGACCTTACGGATCAGCTTGTCTTGGTTGCCGATTCGTTTGTAGAGAGTACGGGTCGATATTTTGAGGCCCACGGCAAGACGCCGCACGGTCAATGCTTGAGCACCCTCGGCATCGAGAAGCACGAGCGCGTGCTGATAGATCGCCTCCGCGCGACATTTGAAATGAGAATCCACAGCCGTAGCTGTCGGTTCTCGATTTTGGCTGCAACCGTGAGTACCGCCGAACTGGGCTTTTTCGACCTGTCTCACCACTGCTGCACCCCGGTTTGTCTCACGGAATGCTTCATTTCCTATGCTGTCCGACACGCGGCGCTGCTCAATCGATGCCGATCGACATTTCGCTTGCGTGGTCAGTCGGTCGCCGACTGGCACTGGTATGCGGCAAGGAGTACGTTGACGCCGGCTCGGACGTAGGGTGCCGGGTGCGCCCTCGGACGCCGCGCGTGCGGACGTCCAGATCGCCGGACACACGAAAGCCGCATCGAAGCGAACCTGAGCTACACGCATCGTTTCGGCCCTCAGCCTGCCATGCTGGAGTACCTTCCCCCAAGGCTGGAAAGCACCAAAATGAAGCGCAAAATCCATCTCCTGACGCGATGCGGCGTCGTCGGCATACTCGTTGGCTCAACGCTGCTCGTCGGTTGCGGCCGCGCCGAAATCAACAAGCACGCAGAGCCGATCGCTCGCGACATGCACAGCAACGCCAACATCGACGAAGTCGTCATGACCCATGTCGATCTCGCCCTGAAGGTGGACTTCGACCGCCAGATGCTCGGCGGTCACGCCGACCTGACCATCGACGTGGTCAAGCCCGGCACGACCACTTTGGTGCTCGACACAAAGGCGCTCGACATTCAGGGTGTACAACGCTGGGAAGGCGACACTTGGCAGGACACTAACTACAAGCTCGGCGCCGAAGACGAGATACTCGGACAGCCGCTCAGCATTGACATCGAGCCGTCGACGCAGCGCGTGCGCGTCTTCTACGAGACCACCGAGGATTCCGACGGCCTGAACTGGGCCAGCCCCGAACAGACCTTCGGCAAGAGCAAGCCGCTCATGTACAGCGTGTCGCAGTCCATCTACGGTCGCACCTGGTTCCCGCAGCAGGACACACCCGCCCTGCGGGTGACCTACACCGCCGATATCGAAACGCCGCCGGACATGGTGGCGAAGATGTCCGCGAGCAACGACCCTTCCGCGGTGCCGGCGGCCAAGCACCACTTCGAGATGAAGCAGTCCGTGGTGCCGTACCTGATCTCGCTCGCGGTGGGAGACTTCGGCTTCAAGGCTGAAAGCGATCGTTCGGGCGTCTATGCCGAAGGGCCCATGCTCGACAAAGCGGCCTACGAGTTTGCCGATACGCCCCAGATGATGGACATCGTCGAGTCCCTTTACGGGCCTTACGCCTGGGAGCGCTACGACGTCATGGTGATGCCGCCCAGCTTTCCCTTCGGTGGCATGGAGCACGCGCGGCTGTCCTTCCTGTCGCCCACCGTCATCACCGGCAAGCGCGACCTCATTTCACTCACCGCGCACGAGCTGTCGCATTCCTGGTCGGGCAACCTCGTGACGAACCGCTACTGGAGTGATCTGTGGCTCAACGAAGGGTTCACCACCTATGTCGAGAAGCGAGTCGTCGAAGCCCTCTACGGCGCCGATCGCGCTGACCTCGAGCGGGCTTTGCAGTATCAGTCGCTACAGGGCGATCTGGCTGAATTAAGCCCGCCGGAGCAGGTGTTGGCCATCGATCTGCGCGGTCAGCATCCCGACAACGTATTCACCGACATCCCCTACAACAAGGGTTCGCTCTTCCTCACCACGCTCGAGAAGGCCTACGGTCGCGACGTCTTCGATGGTTTCGTGAGGCAGTACTTCGCCGACTTCGCCTGGCAGACCATCACCACCGAGGAGTTTGAAACCTACTTGAACGAGAAGCTCGTCGACCGCTACCCCGGCAAGCTGACCCACGACGAGATCCGCGAGTGGATTCACTCGCCGGGCTACCCGGCAAAGGGCTATGTGCCGACCGCGAGCGCCTTGGCAGGCATCGACGCCCAGCGCGTGGCGTTCGAGTCGGGCAGCCTCGGCGCCGCGCAGATCGACACCACGGGTTGGACGGTGGAGCACTGGACGTATCTGTTGCAGAAACTCTCGACGTCGCTTCCGGCGGCGCGTCTCGACGCGCTCGACGCGAAGTTCGGGCTCTCCGGCTCGACCAACCTGGTTCAGGTGTCCGAATGGCTGAACTACGCACTGCGCGCCGGCTACCAGCCCGCCATCGACAAGCGCTTGCGTGCCTACCTGTTCGAGCAAGGTCGCATCAAGCTGACAAAGCCGCTGTATCAGGAGATGATCAAGACCCCGTCAGGCGTCATCCTCGCGCGCGGCCTGCTCAACGAGACCCGGCCGTTCCTGCATCCGATCATGGTGTGGGAGATCGAGAAGAACGTCTTCGAGAAGGCGCGAATCCCGCTCTGAGGTTCTGGCGCCAGCATGTTGAGCGGCGCCCGGGGTCAATGTGCACCTCGGCCGCGTGACGGCATCGGATCCACAGAGCGGCGACCCTCGATCGGGGCGTGCGTGCGTGCCACCCATTGGCCGTACCGCCTGGACAACGGTGCGGCGCTGACCCCGGGGGCAACGACGCTGAGTATCACGGTGCACATGATCACGCCGCCCAATGTGCCGATCACCGGGGAATCGCGACCGAGTTCCTCCACCGACGGCAGGCCGAACACGATCGTCGCCAGCCCCCGCGGTCCGAACCAGGTGAACGCGAAAACGTCACTGCGGACGAGAGCGAGGACATCGGCGGCGACATCAGCATCGCCGCCGCCGAGACCAAAGCCATCGCGACCGGAGATCCGCGCTACATCGCGTCGAACGTAACTCGGCGGCAAGCTGCTCGTGCGCGCGGAACGCGGACGGCCAATGGAACTGACACCGTTCGGCGCCCGGATTGTCGGAACAGTGCGGGCACGCTCGAAACTTGGCCAACCGAGATAGCGGACACCCCGACCGCCGCACTGCCGGATCTGTCAGTCGCGGCAGTCCCGGGCGAGTTGCACCACGGTCTTGCGGCCCACGCCGACACCCGTGGCGATCTCACGCAGACCGAGACCTTGCCTCTCGTATAGATCTCGCAGGTGCTCCGGCGTGAGCGCCGACTTGGCGGTTCGGTATCCGACGCCGCGGAACGCGGGCTTGATCACGGGTGACCGGCTCGTCGGCCGGCGCCGGGTGCGCGGTGAGGAGGTAGCGGATGGGGTCCAGCGTGGTTCCGAGGTGGTCTGCTGCTGCGCCGAAGCAGTAGTCCTCGGCGCGGATCAGCCGTTGCAGCTCTACGATGTTCACCGCGTCTGCGTCGTGGGCGGGTAATGGCAGTTCGCCGAGCATCGCTGTTGGGGGCGGGCTGTCGTCCATGCGACCGCTACGTTGAAGGTTTCGGTCGGGCCCGCGGCCGCGTCGTTCGAGGGTGATCACCGTTGAGTTTGTCGTCGATGCCGACTGCGCTGATCTCGTCGAAGCCCTCCCGAAGACAATCGAGCAGGACGTCGGAGTCGGGCACCGCGCACGTGTCGATATTGATGCCGATATCGCAGGAGCCGGCGTGGGAGATCAGGGTGATGTTGAACGATGCCCCGATGGTCGGCCCGAACGCGAAGAAGCCGGTCACCTCACCGCCCGCCAGGTAGATCGGCACAGGGCTGCCCGGCACGTTGCTCGCCACGAAGTCGACGTGCTTGAGCATCCCACCGACGTAACCGACAGGCAGCAGGTTCAGGCCTTCGGCGATGGTGTCGGTGATCGGGTTGGACGGCTCGTCGCGCGCCGATTCGGCGACGCGATGCACCATTCTCATCCGGTTGGCCGGATTCGATTCGCCGACGGGAACCGTCACGCGCCGCAGGGTGATCCGGTTGCCAAAGGTCCAATCATCCGCTTTGGTTCGGATGTTGATCGGGATGGTGACGCGAAGCGACTCGACGGTGCTGTCGTGGCGCAGGTGATAGCGACGTAGCCCTCCGGTCACGGCGGCGAGATAGGCGTCGTTGACCGTCGCGTCGACGCTCTCGGCCGCCCTCTTCAGGTCGTTGAGGGGGATTTCCATAGTCGCGAGACGACGGACCATAGCCCGCTCGCGCATCACCGGCGACATGGTGTCGGAAACGGGCGCAGCGAACCGGTAGGCAGAGCGTGCCATTGCGGCGGCTCCGCGGACGGTGCCGATTGGATCACGTGCCGTGCGGGCCAGAGTCGGGATGGCGGCCTCGACCCCAAGGCGGCCACGATGGGCGACACGCCCGAACATCGACCCCACGGCGGCGGTGATCAGAGCCTGCCTGCTGAACGTCTCGCCCGGCGGCGCCGGTGGCATGGGCCCCAAATCGCCTGGCTGGCGCTCCATGTCGAACAGGACACCCTTCATCTGCATCCAGCCCACGCCGTCCGACAGCGAGTGATGGATTTTGACGACGACCGCAGCTTCATTGCCCTTCATGCCTTCGACCAGGGTGAATTCCCACAGCGGACGTTCCCGGTCGAAGGTGTCCATTGCCGCCAGCCGCGCCAATTCGAGCACTGCGTCGCGGGTTCGCGGCTCCGGCGCGTTGACCCGGCGCAGGTGCCACTTCAGGTCGAAGTGGTCGTCGTAAATCAACCTCGGGGTGGCCAGGCGCCACGGAGACTCCACGACGCGCTGGCGAAGCGAGAGCATCGTGCGAGACATCCGGTCGATGCGGTCGACGAACCTGTCCCAGTCCGGCGCCCGGTCGAGCCAGAACACGCCGACCACAGTCGAGCGCAGCGCCGGGTCGCGCTCCATATACCAGGCGAAGGCGTCACTTGCCCGCATGTAGGTGCCGTCGGTTCTTGACATGCGTCCCTCTTTTGTCGAGCGGCTGCCCGCAGGGGGCCAAGCCCATTGGAGTGTTGCAAGAGTCCGCTCGATCGCGTGATCCTCTGGGTGGCAGTTTAGGCGCCCAGCGCGGTGCTGTGGTGGTTTGGAGTTGGCTGAGGCGGAACCCCAGGCGTTGAGCGCGGAGCAGGCGACGGCCGATGACGCGGACCTCCAGACCAGCCTCACCGACCTCGCCGGCCTGGCGAGCCGCAGCACCGGACTTCAAGGACTCCTCGAGGAGGTGGCATCCTTTGCCGCCCATGCCATTCCGGGAGCGGACGGTGCCGGGGTGACATTGCTTCGAATCGATGGGCCGGAAAACGTCGTGGCGGCGCTGGCCGCCAGCCACCCGTTCGTCTCTGAGATCGATCAGATCCAGTACGTCACCGTCAAGGAAGGCCCCTGCATCACCGCCGCACTCGAGCGGCGCACGGTCCGCTCGGGATCCTTGGGCGGGAAGAAGATGTGGCCCCGCTTCGGTCCGCGCGTCGGCCGACTCGGCGTGCACAGCGCGCTGTCGCTGCCGGTGGCCGTACCGCCCACTCGTTCATCTCCTCGATCACCTTGTCGGTGATCCGGCTGATCGTCTCCTTCGAGACGGATGCGCCGTAGACCTCGGCGAAGTGTGCCGAAATATCGCCCGTGGTAGGGCCTTTGGCGTACAACGACAGCACGACCTCATCAAACCCGGACAGTCGGCGCCGCCGCTTCTTGACGATCTGCGGCTCGAACGTCGCCGCCCGGTCCCGCGGCACGTCGATCTCAACGTGACCGGTGGTGTCGATCAACACGGTCTTAAATCGGGTGCCGTTACGGATGCTGCCCGTCCCCGCATCGGGCGGGTCGTGTTTCTCATAGCCGAGGTGCTCGGTCATCTCCTCGTTTAGCGCGGTCTCCAGGACCGTTTTGGTCAGCTGCTTGAGCAGCCCATCGGGCCCAGTCAGCGACAGGCCTTGTTCCTGGGCCAGCCGAACCAGCTCGACTGCAGCTTGCTGCTCAGCGGACTGCTCAGCCTGCTTTTTGTTCGTCACATCATTCAGTGTCGTCATTACGGCACCTTCCTCGCCGAGCATCGCTCAGCGTGTCAGGCCGGAAACACCAAATCCAATCGGGACACCGGGACGAGGCTCAGCGCGTGCCCGTTTTGCACGATGCTATCTGTTCGAACGGCCGTGGACCAGAGCATGGCTTGCACTGTGGCACAACATCATCGGACGTAGCCCACCAGCACTGGCCTGAACCGACCACCCCGCCGACCACGGCCCAACCGGAGAACACAGGAAACGCTGGAAGCTCGTCGGTGGATTCAGGCTTAGTGTTGTCGGTGGCCACTCGGGCGGCAGCTTGGAACAGCTCGTCGGTGATGATCCGGGGGCAGTCGATCGGGATCCAGTCGTCGCGGTCGCGTGGGATCTGCCGGTTGCGGCGGGTGGGGCGCCGGTCGGGTATCGATTCGGTGCGGTTGTAGTAGACCCGGCCGATGTAGGCCTCGTTGCGCAGGAGCCGGCAGATGGTGGAGTGGCCCCAGGTGGGTTTGCCGGTCGGTGAGGGTATGGCGTCGGCGTTGAGGCGGCGGCAGATCTCGCGCATGGTGATGCCGGCGGCGCGGTCGGTGAAGATCCGCCGTACCACGGCGGCCTCGGGTTCGTAGACCTCGTGGTGTGCTTGGCCGGTGGCGGCGCTGCGGGGGGATGCGCCGGTAGCCGTAGGAAGCTTTCCAGGTGACGACTTCGCCGGCGCGGGCCCGGAACAGCTTGCCGCGCCGGTAGCGTTCGGCGATCTTGGCTTTCTCGTATTCGGCGATCACGCCTTGCACCTGGGTGAGCAGCACCAACTGCGGGTCGTCGGCGGCCAGTCCCGGAAAATCGGTGAAGGCGACGGTGACTCCGAGGCGGTCCAGCTCGTCGAGCACCAGCACCTGGTAGGCGTAGGCGCGGGCGAGCCGGTCCGGGGACAGGCACCACACCCGTTCGACGAGCCCGGCCTCGGCGGCGTCACGCAGCGCGTCCAGGCCGGGTCGGTCCAGTCGGGCCCCGGACTGCCCGTCGTCAACGTACTCGCCGACCAACTCGTCATCGACGGCGACGATGTGTTCGCGCGGCAGCGCCAGCTGCGAGCCGATGGTGCCGCGGTCGGCTTGGCGCTCGGTCGACACCCGCGCATACAGCGCCGCCCTCATCGCAAGCCTGCGCCCGGTAGTGCCACTCCGGCAACCGGATCCACGCGCGCAGCGGCGTCGAGGAGGAACTTGTAGCCCGCGGCCAGCGCCGCCACGCGGGGATCGTCGTGCGGCGTCCAGGCCGGGCGTACCGCGGCGAGGAGTTCGGCGACGAAGACCGGCTCGGCGCTCGGCCAGGCGATCAACCCGGCCAGGCCGCGCCGGGCGAACCGGGCCGCGGCCAGACCCTCGGGCATCCGGCAGGGCTCGAGTGCGTGTGCCGCAGCGTTTCGTAGTCGACCTGAGCCGCCTGGACCGGCGGCCAGAACGACCGGGCGCTCACCGCCCACGCACCCGCTCGACGGTGCGTCGGTGCAACTGCACCCCGAACCGGTCGGCCACCTGCTCGGCGATCTGCGCCCCCGAACCAGTGTCGGCGCGGATGAAGTCCACGATCTCCGGACGCAGCTTGATCGGGCCACGACGGCCGCGCCGCTCGTCGACCAGCCCCGCCATCCCCGACTGGTCGAACGCTGCTGCCACCAGATAGAACGCAGCCCGCGAATAGCCATGTGCTGCAGCAGCTTCCGACACGGGCAGACCGTCGAGCAGACGTGCCCGCAGCATCTCGTACTTCACCTGCACCTTGTCGGCGGGCAGGAAGAAACCCGACCCCCCAGCGAACAGCGTCGCGAACACCCCATCCGGATTGGGATGCAACAGTCCCGCCTCGGTCAACGCCCGAAGCCGTGTCGTATCGCTCACTGGTCCCACCTCCAGAGACCGAGCCTAAACCGCTCGCCTCTATGGGTCCACTATTTAATGCCGTGTGTCTGTGCTTCCCTGCCAAACGCGTTGCGAAAGACGCTGTAATCGAGTCACTACAGCGAACAATTCGGCAATGAGCTCCAGGCGTGCGGTGATGAATACTAGACATCGAAGCCGCTCCGGACCGCTGGGCGCCGCGGCCGGCGACGGTGATCAGGATGCAGATACGGCCCCGGAACCGCTTCCAGCGGAGCCAGCAACACCGTCAACTGCAGCTTTGCGTTCCGTTGGTGACCCTCAAAGGCTCCAGCTACCGGCTCAAAGACACCAGAATCGACACCTTGCCCTCTGCGCGGGCAGACAACACGGCACAATGGCCACGACCACGTGGCCTACTTTTCGACCGTCGCCCCTGGCCTGCTTTTCGACCGTCGCCAACAAAAACGGCGATCAACGTCAATACCGTGGCCTAACGCACCTGCTGCGCCCGGGTGCGCTTTCGCCTTGCCGAGGTCCCAGACGGCAACACCGCCGCTGGCTTCACGACCTCGGCTCTGATCCGCGGGCTACGAGGCCGGCGGCGATATCGACAAGCCTGGCTGCCAATCGTGGGCTGGCGGGGCATCTTCCTGATCGGCGGCCTGCTGCCGCTGGTACTCGCCGCAGTCTGCCTATTTTCTGATACCGGAGTCGCCGGCACTCTTGGTCACCAAGGGCACCTAATCGAGCCGACGCAAGGTACATGCTTTGGTAGCCAGGTACTTCGGTGTGCCGGTTGACGCCGACACCCGATTCGTCACCACTGATTCCCACGTCGAACGCGGCTCTGTTCAGGCGCTGTTCTCACCCCGATTCCGCAAGATCACCATCGCGGTGTTCAGCACGTATCTGCTCAACTGGATCGCCTGGTACCTCCTGCTGTTGTGGCTGCCGACGGCGCTGACCACGCGCGGGGTCGATAAGTCAACGGCTGCCCTGGACACCGTGGCGGTCAACGGCGGGTTCATCCTGTTCGCGATTCCGCTGTCGCTGCTCCTGCCCCGCGTCAATGCGCGCAACCTTCTGCTCGCCATGTTCGCGTGCGGCATCGCCATCTCGATCGGGTTGGGATTGGCCGGCACCAACTTCGCCCTGGTGTTCCTGCTCATCGGCATGGCCGGGTTCGGGATCGGCGGGCAGCAACTGGCGTTGAACTACCTGATCGTCAATGCGTATCCAGCCCAATTACGTTCCAACGCCACCGGATGGGGAATCGGCATCGGGCGCAGCGGCACGATCATCGGCTCGGCCCCCGGCGGGACACTGTTGACCGGCCTCGGGGTCAGCGGGTACTTCCTGTGCCTCGCCGTACCACTGGTGCTCGCGGGTCTCACCACCCTCGCCGTGTCACGGCGGCAAGGAGCCCCGCCCACGCAGTCCCAGGCGCTCGCGGAGGAGGACGAAGCCCTGGCCGTTCGCTGAGGTCTCATGCGTTTCAGAAGTAGCCACTGCCCGGTAGCGACGTACCTCGGAGGTGGCTACTTCGTTTACCCGCGGCACCGGCGCCGGCTGCGGTCACCGCTCAAGCGTAGGTAGCCTTGTCCCAATGGACTACGCAGCCGATGCCGCCAACCTGACCGGCGTCTCGGAAACAGCACTTCTGACGCTCAACGGCAGGGCCCACCAGGCTCGCCATCCGAACGCGATCATCGACGACCCGATGGCGATCCGGCTCGCCGACGCGATCGACTTCGATTTCGACAAGTTCGGCCGTAAGGGCCAGGAGATGGCCTTGCGCTCGCTGGCCTTCGACAGAGTCGCGATCCAGTACCTGACCGAGCATCCCGCCGCCACTGTCGTCGCGTTGGCCGAAGGACTGCAGACCAGCTTTTGGCGGCTGAGTAGCACCCTCCGCGATGCTCAATTTCGTTGGTTAACAGTCGATTTCGCTCCCGTTATCGAGCTGCGCGAGCGGTTGCTGCCCTCCTCTCCGAGGATTACCGACCTCGCGCAGTCCGCACTTGACTACAGCTGGGCAAACGAGCTGAATACTGACGACGGTGTCTTCATCACCGCCGAGGGCCTACTGATGTACCTGCAACCCGAAGAGTCGATGGGACTGATCACTGAGTGCGCCAAGCGATTTCCGGGCGGCCAGATGGTTTTCGACCTGCCGCCGGTGCTTGTCAAGAAGTTTGCACCTAAAGGCGTGAGAGCAACCCGGCGCTACCGCGTTCCACCGATGCCGTTCAGCCTGTCGGAGTCTCAACTGGCCGACCTGGTCAACACCGTGCCGGGCGTCCGGGCTGTGCATGACCTACCGATGCCGAAAGGGCGAGGCCTGATGTTCAACAAGCTTTTTCCCGCGTTTTGGCAACTGCGCCTGACAAAGCAGTACCGCGGCGCGTACACGTTGCTTGAATTCGCCTGATCCGTTGCTGCAGGCGTGTTAGTGGCCGGATCAAGAATCCGTACGGAGCGAGGGCATCGAGTGGGTCGAGCCGTCGAATAACAACATTTGTGGGCTCTACTGACCCTTCTGTGGGTGGTTCCTTCCGGGGAGTCGTGGTGGTCGACCGCCGAGGCTCAGCATGGCCAAGGCGATAAGGGCGTCGGGACTGCGGAATCCGAATGCGACGCGGGTGATGAGCCGGATCTTGGTGTTGACCGATTCGATCCGCCCGTTGGACAGGCCGTGTTCGATGGCGGCCAGGATCGAGTCTTCGTGAGTGACGATGCTTCTCTGTAACTCGACGAACTCGGGAATTCGGCAGCGCCGCGCCCAGCCGATCCACCGCGCCAGTTCAACGACCGCGTCGTCGTGGCTCATCTGGAAGATCAGCCGCAGCGATTCCTTGAGCAGGTAGGCGCGGTGCAGGGCGAGGTCCTCGAGTTCGATCAGCCGCAACGTCACCGCCTGCTTCTCGGTCAGGTTCTCCGGGTTCTTCAGCAGCGCCCACCGACTCTTCTTCACTACAGTGGCCTGTTCCCGATCCGCGTCGAGAGCGTTGCCGGTGCCAGCCCGAGGCCGACCGCGTTTGCCGAACCTCTTGCGGGCGTCGCCGACGGGAGTGGTCCCCCCCGTAGTCGCTTCCACCACCGCGATCTGGTGGCCGCCCACTGGCACCAGGCCGACCGTCGACGAGGCCGAGAACCGCGTTCGCCACCTCCGCCGAGGCGGACCCACCGAGCACGCCTACCCTGCGCCGCCACTACACGGCACCGGATGCGGTGACGCGCACCGTGCAGGCCGCCGAAGACCGGGCTCTGCCCCCGCCTGAGCTTCGAGCACTCCCGAGGCCTTTGCGAGTCGCGCTGCGCCGCCTTCTCTAGCGCAGCCCGATGCCTTCGACGGTGG
>NZ_DASQEU010000051.1:0-9423 GCF_035633495.1 Mycobacterium sp.
ACGAGAGGACCAACCAATGGACACACACGTGAGCAGTCACCATCGACAGACGATCGAGAAGATCTTCCGCCACCCGGCCGGCGGCAACATCGAGTGGCGTCAGGTCCTGTCCATGCTCGAGGACGTCGGAACCGTCACCCACGAACACAACGGCAAGTTCACCGTCACCCTGGGCCCCGAAACAGAAGTCTTCGAGGCCCCTCCTGGCAAGGACATCGACGAACAGTTGACCGTCGACCTGCGCCGCATGCTCAGCCAGGCAGGCTATGGGCCCGAGGGCGGAACGCCGACGCCTGATACCCGCCAGCCCGACCACGGCGATGGACAGTGGGGCGAGCCCAGCTAGTCGCTACCTCACCTCGTCGGTCCGTACCGTGAAGCTCGTCAGGGTGTTGGGGCCAAAGGCGTTGCTCAGCGCGACGTCGGCGGCATCGCGGCCCCGCGCGATGAGCACCCTGCCGATGCGCGGCATGTTGTTCCGCGCATCGAAGGTGTGCCACTGTCCGCCCAGGAACACCTCGAACCACGCCGCGAAATCCATCGGACCATAGGGCGGCGGCATGCCAATGTCACCGAGGTAGCCGGTGCAGTACCGCGCCGGGATGTTCATGCAGCGGCAGAAGGCCACGGCGAGATGCGTGAAGTCGCGGCAGACGCCGACGCGTTGGTTGAACGCCTCCAGCGCCGTCCGCGTGTTGTCCGCCTGCTGGTAGTCGAACGTGATGTGCCGATGCACGTAGTCGCAGATCGCTTGAACGCGGGCCCATCCGGTCGGTCCCTGCCCGAAGAGGTCCCACGCCGTCTGGGACAACCGATCGGTGTCGCAGTACCTGCTCCCGAGCAGGAAGACGAGCGCTTCCTCGGGAAGGTCCGGCACGGAAATCTGTTGCGCCTCTTCGACGATGACATCGGGGAGCCCCGTGTCGTTGACGACGGCGTCCGCCCAGACGCGGGTACGACCCCTGGGCGCCACGATGCGGGTGCACCAGTTGCCGAAGCCGTCCCGATAGGCCTGCATCGGCACCGGCGGGTCCACCAGCAGGCTGTCGCGGCCGATGAGGTCGGACACGCGCGTGTAGTGGACGTTGAGGGTGAAGATCATCGGGGTGGGCTGCGGGCATTCGAAGATCATCTCGAAACCGACGTGAATCTTCATCTTTGGCCTCTATCCATCGTCACCAGCGTAAGTCCGGCAAATCGCGAAAGACCTGCCGTGTCCCCTCGCCCCAGTCGCGGCTGAGCGCCGTGAAGTAGGGATCGCCCTCATCGAACTTGCGCCGCAAAGACACTGCGAGACTGTCGCGTTCGTAGCACAACAGGTCGATCGGCATGCCCACCGACAGGTTACTGCGCATGGTCGAGTCGAAGGACACCAGGACGCACTTCGCGGCGTCGGCCAGGGGCGTATGACGCGTAAGGACGCGATCGAGGATCGGCTTTCCGTACTTGGTTTCACCGGTCTGGAAGAAGGTCGTGTCGACCCCCGCCTCGATGAAGTTCGTTGCGGCATAGATCCGGAACAGTCGGATCGGCTCGTCGCCGATCTGCCCACCGACGATGAATGAGGCGTTGAAGCGGACGTCGTTCTCCGCGAGGTACCCGGCGTCGCGCGTCTCGATGTCGCGCATCGCATCCGCGACCAATCGCACGACGTCGAACATCGTACGTGCACCCATGATGTTGGTCACCGCGTCGCCGTCAGCGCAGCGCTGCCTCAAGACGCTGATGACAGCTTGGGTTCCGGCCAGGTTTCCCGAACTCAGCAGCACGATGACGCGGTTGCCTCGGCGCTCGAACACCGTCATCTTGCAGAACTTGAGGATGTTGTCCATGCCGGCATTCGTGCGCGAGTCCGAGGCGAAGATGATTCCCTCGTCGAGCATGACGCCTATGCAGTAAGTCAAGGATGCGCCTTCGTGGACGATCGACGGCGCGCTCAGACGCGGGTCTTGACCAGGTGCCCGGCGGGGAGCTGCGGCTCGGCGAGGACAGCGGCGGACAGCTGCCTCATCCCGGACTCGTTGACGATCTCAACGAAACTGACGCTACACCGGGAGACGGCAGACCGCCGCGCGCCGAGAGCCCCATTTGACCGTTATAGTCGATACCAGAGCACAACCTCGCGGGCGTTGGCGCCGCGGGCACGGCGCTGAGCCCCGTCTGACACCGGAACCCAGCCTACGAGCAGGGAGGGTCAGGTGAGCGAGAACAATCCAGACGAGGGCCCGTCGGTGTTGACTGCCAAGCAGGCGATTGCGGACGACCACCACCTGCAGGCCGGCCTCACCGATCTCGCCGGCTTGGTGAGCGGAAGTGCGGGGCTCCAGGGCATGCTCGACAAGGTAGCACTCTTTGCCGCCCAAGCCATTCCGGGTGCGGATGGCGCTGGCGTGACGTTGCTACGTTTCGAGGGCGCGGAGAGTCGGGTGGCAGCGTTGGCGGCCAGTCATCCCTTCGTCTCCGAGATCGATGAAATTCAGTACGTCACCGTCAAGGAAGGCCCCTGCATCACTGCCGCACGGGAGCGGCGGACGGTCCGCTCGGGATCACTGGGCGGGGAAAGGATGTGGCCGCACTTCGGCCCTCGCGTCGGCCGACTCGGTGTGCACAGCGCACTCTCACTGCCGCTGCTCCTACCCGACCAGACCGTCGGCGCCATCAACGTCTACGCACATGCCAAGGACGTATTCGACGACCACGCCGCCGAACTCGGCGAGCTGTTTGCCGCACCGGCGGCCGTTGCGGTCCACAATGCCCAGTTGCTCGCCCAAGCGGTCACGCTCGCCCAGCAACTCCAAACGGCATTGACGACCCGCCCCGTCATCGACCAGGCGATCGGTCTGCTGCTGGGGCGCACCGGGGGTACCGCGGAGGCAGCATTCAACCGACTCCGCATGATCAGTCAGCGCGACCACGTGAAGTTGGCCGACGTCGCTCAACACATCGTCGACGACGCGGTGCGACGGGCTCGCGCGCGCCACACCCAGGGCGACTAGTTCGGAGGTTCGGCGAACGCCTCGGCGCCACTTCGCCATCTGGGGTGAGAGAGGGCTACGGTGAAGAGGGGGTCACGTCCGAAGCCGGTCCTCAACCGGTTTCGAGGTCCCCACCGTGCATCGCGACCTGCTGTGTTCGGCGCCTGGCTGAAGGTCGCGCTCGGGAGCGCCAGCGGAGCACATTCTCGTGGACGAACTCGGCTGGGAACTCGCGGCGTCGTTGGCTCTACTGACAGCCGCGCTCGACCACCCCGGCCTCGACGTCTCCGCTGAGGTCCTAGCACTGGCAGCCGAAGCCCGCACCGTGGTCCAGTCCTATCTCGGAATGACGATCAATGTCATCGGCGACTCGGCGGTCACCCTGAGCGCGATCGAGGAGAGCAGGAAGACGACCGACATCCGCACCTCGTTGCGAATACCCTTGCTCGGCAACGGGACTGACGGCAATGGCATCGAGCTCATTCTCTACGCATACCAACCCGGCGCATTCGTCGACCTCGCTGCGGATCTGACGTGGCTGACGGGCCGCCAACCTGAAGAGCTCCGCCTCGACCGGCACCTGCAGCCTCCCAGCCCGTTCGAGGGCTGTGAGACGCTCGTCGCCACGTCACTGATCAACCAGGCCATCGGAGTAATGATCGGCCGCGGCAGCACCCCCGCGGCGGCAATCCGTGAACTCGATTCCTTCGCCGCCAGCAATGCGATCGCTCGCGTCGACGCCGCCTCGCGCATTCTGGACGAAGTGACCCCGGTCGATCGAATGGAAGCCCCGTGACCCGGGATGACTCCCTCAACCCGTGAGCGCTGCCAGCAACTCGGGCAAGGCCACCGTCGCCATGCCGATCGCCGCGTCGCTGATGCCGTAGGGGAGCACTAGCGTGCCACCATGGAGCATTGCCCCACAGGAGTACACGACGTTCGGCACGTAGCCGTTCCGTTCGAGGCGCCCCGGAGTCAGCAAGGGCTTGCGCAGCCTGCCGATGATCCGAGTCGGATCATCGAGGTCCAGCAGTAGCGCTCCGATGCTGTAGGTGCGCATCGGCCCGACACCGTGGGTGAGCACCAGCCAACCAGCATCGGTTTCGATGGGTGAGCCGCAGTTGCCCAGCTGCAAGGCCTCCCAGGCCTCGACCGGCCGCTGGCACGGGAAGGAATCCGTCCAGACGCAAATCTCGTCGGTGAAGGCGACCGTGTTCGACTCGCGATCTGATCTCGACATCGCCGCAAAGCGGCCGTTGATCCGCCGCGGAAACAGGGCCATGCCCTTGTTCGCTGCCGCGCGGCCGACGAGCGGCATGGAGGTGAACGCGCGGAAGTCAGTGGTTCTGAGGAGCTGCTGGCTGATGCTATATCCGCGGTAAGCGGTATACGTGGCGTAGAAGGCGACCGAGCCGTCGTCGTCGACGAAGCGGAGGAAACGCGCGTCCTCCACGCCCGCGTCCTCGGCAGCCGTCGCCGGCCAGAGGACACGTTCCTGCAGCGGGACGTCCTCGGGAAAGTCGACGGCATAGGTCCTGTCGGCGATGCCTTGGAAGTCGGCGATGGTGTCCGCCACGTGGAAACGGGTTCTCGCCCTGGTGCGAAGCTCGTCGAGTCGGTGATCCAAGGCCGCGCGCGTGAAGCGGGCACCGAGCGAATCGAGTACGAAGTCGGCGGCCTCACCTGCCTCGTCGAGACGGGTCAGCTCGCTACGGAAGATCGTTGCTTCCAGCAGCGTCGGGCTGACGTCGCCGACGGAGGCGAACGAGGGCGGGTCGTCGAGCAAAACCGTCCCGGCCGAATCCACCACACCCGTCCGGAAGCCTATCGAGGACTTGTGCCCCTCTCCGATGCCACGGACGCTCATCACGAATCGTACACTGCCAGAGTCGATTCCAGCCTGATCCGGATGGGCCACCATACTCGGGTTGCACAGTGCCGCGCCTTCGATGGCGTACTCGCTCGTGAACGCCGCGCCCAGCAGCAGTTGTCGCGCGTCAGACAGCCCACGATCGGGATCGAGGCGGTCGGCGAGTTCGCGAGCGTGCCGACGCAACGTCGCGTCGACGTCGCGATGGCGTCCCTCGAAGCGGGTCAGGATGTCGTTTAGAGACGACTGCACGTCGTCGTCACTGAGCTCCAAGATTCGCACCAAGACGGCCCCCGCGCGGGAATCCCGTCGCTCGAAACCCTCCTGTCCGGGCACGAACAGTCGAGTGATCACCCGCGACGGGTCAGCCACGAGCCGTCGCGGGCTGCGGGTGACGAGCCCGTCATGCACGGAACTCACTGCGGCACAATGGAGAACCGCTGAGCGCCTTGAAACGTCGACAGCAGGGCCAGCGTAGATTCGGCGCCCTGATTGAGGTTGACCCCGTCGACGAGAAGACCATCGAAGCCGCCGCCGGTCTCCTGATCCCACATCACATGTCCCGAATCGTTGACGCCCATGAACCACGCCGCAGCCTTCAGCACGCCGTCCGGCCAGGTCGGGTTGTCGTCGATGACCGCCGCCCGTGCGCACGCGTCCGCGAGCGTGGACACCTCGATCGGCTGTTGGTCGAACGCCGGTCGGCTATCCCCAAACCCGGTCCCCGCAGCCGGGCTGGGCGACAGCCGATCAGCTGTCGTATGGTCCTCGAGCAGCCACGCCAGGAGCGCGAGACCATGGTCGAGGAGGTCTGGGCGGCTCAGCGCGACGCCGGCAGCGATCCTCGCCTCGGCGAGCACGGCGTTGGCGTAGGTGAGTCGCGGCTCGGGCCATGGCCACGCGGGATCCTCCGTCGGTCCGGCGACGTGGTTGGCGTAGTCGGTGACGAGATCGATCGCCGCACGATTACCGGGACTTACGGCCAGCACTTCGGCGGCGCCGACCACCGCGAAGGCCATCGCTCGCGCATGGATCGAGCGCTGGCGCGCGGCCTTCTCGAACTGCGCAACGGCCGCGTGCCGAATCCCATCGACGTCGCTGTGGGCGGCGGCCGTTCCCAGTGCCCAGATGCTTCGTCCCCAGCAATCCTCGGTGGTCGGTTCGTCCGTCCACACTCCCGCGGAGTTCATCCGGTTGCGGAAGGTACCCGAGTCATCCTGCGCCTCGGTCAGGAAGCGGAGGGCGAGGCTCGCGAGACGTCGCACCTCCGGTGTCGGCAGGTGCTCTCGGGTGGCGACGACGAGAACGCGGGACATGTCGTCGGTGCAGTAGCCATGTTCGGGCCGCGGTTCGGCGAAGCGGGCGTGCTCGAAGGTGCCGCGATAGTCGGTCATCTTCAGCAGATGGTCGAACACCGGCAGCGGGGTGCTCACGAGACCATGGCCTGGCGCTCGGCCAGGAGTGCGTTGGCAAGCCCCACGTAGGCGTTGGCTACCACCGGCCAGGCCATCGTCGGTGCCAGCCGCGACGCTTCCATCTCCATCGCTGCGGCAGTGTCGGGTTCGGTGAGCACCCGATGCAGGGCCGACAGCAATGCGTCGGGATCGTCGTGGTCGACGACGATGCCCGCGCCGCTGGCCAGCATTTCGACGGCATGCGGGAAGGCTGTCGCGATCACCGGCCTGCCGCTCGCGATGGCATCGACGAGGACTCCGGAGGTGACCTGATCCTTGGAATCGTAGGGCAACACGACGATGGACGCGGACTGCACCAAAGCGGTCAGCGACGCCACGTCGCGATAGTCGGAGTCGAACGACACCGATGCGTCGATCCCGAGTTGCCGGGCCCGGTCGATGAGCCCATTTCGGTAGGAATCACCTTGAGAGGCAAGCACCTTCGGGTGCGTTCGACCGGCGATCCGATAGTGCGGGTGGACGCCGACTTCACGCAGCGAGCCCAAGGCGTCGATGACCCGTTCGATGCCCTTTCCCGGCCCCAGCAGGCCCCAGGTCAACAACGTCGGTCGGCCCGGGAACGTCCTCGCCGCGGACTGTCGTGGGACGGCCGCACCGTGGGGGATGGTGACGACCTTGCGCGGGTCGACGTCGAATCGGCGAACTAAGCGTTGCCGTGCCGCATCGGACATCACCACGATCCGGTCTGCCATGGACGCGATCTCGACGAGCACCGACCGCTGGTGTGGGGTGGGGTCGGTGAGGACCGTATGGGCGACGACGATCGAGGGGACCTGCAACCCGGCGATGACGTCCACCACCTCGTCTCCGTCGGCGCCTCCGTAGATGCCGTACTCGTGTTGGACGACGGCGACGTCGCTGCGATTCAGTACCTCTGAGCTTGCCGTGACAGACGTGGGTAGGCCGTTGACCAGTTGACCGACGACCCGCGCATCGGATGCGACCGATTCGTCTGCGATCCGAACCACGCTGACGTCACTGCCATGGACCGCCAGGCCGTTGGCCAGGGCCGCGCTGAAGGTCGCCAAGCCACAGGCGGTCGGCGGATACGTGCTGAGAATCCCGAACGTCGGGGTAACGCTCAGCCCACGATCAGGAATCGCCGAGGACGGATGCACGGAGGAGAAGGGGGATCTGAGGGTTACTGGAGCATTCAAAAGATGGTTCCCAAAAGTTAATTTCACGGGTTTGGCGCGAGCTGACACTCGGCAAGGCAGGCGGCGGATGACCTACCTCATCCCGAACCGGCTGGGTTCGCAACTCCGTTGACATTACACCAAACGGCCGCAGTTCACCGCCTTGAGCTGACGGGTGCCGGACCCCTACCCAATGCACCGCGCCACGTGAACGGTGGAAGTGGTTGGCGTGACAATGGTTTCGGCACGCATTCGCCCTGCCACCATCGCGAACGGCACCGGGGCCACGGCCGGTTCGCCAAGGCGTCTACTGTCCAACCATGCGCATAGTCGTTCTGGGTCTCGGTGTCCTCGTCGCCTGCTTCGGAGTGCTGTGGGCCCTGCAAGGCTTCGGCGTCCTCGGCGGCAGCCCGATGTCCAACACCACCACGTGGTCGATCATCGGCCCCATCACCGCGCTGATCGGCGTCGGCATCGCCGGCTTCGGCGCGCGGATGCGAAAGTAGCACGCCCTCAAAGCAATTGCATCTCAGCGGCGAACTGCGACATCTCTCCGAGCGCCTTCTCCATCCGCTCCATCACGAAGTCCGGGCCCAGCGGCACATGGGGATCACTGGCGACGGCGAGTTCCAGGCGCCGGTCGTCGGGCGCTACGCCCACGGGGCGGGTCCACTGCCTCCATCGCGTCCGGGCTCCGGTACTCGATGGTCGTGTTCTCGTAGCCCTGCTTCAGGCAGAGATCGACGACAGCCGCGTCTTGCCCGACGAGGCTCATGTGCTGATAGGCCAAGAACCAGAGCACCGACCATCGGTCGCTGACGAAGTTCGATGAAACCCGTGTGAGCCGTCTGCGCCCTTCGTTTGCCAAAATGCCAGCGCAGGGTTACCCAGGGTTTGCCAAGACAAAACCCCGGGGAGCCGCGGGTGGCGGCTCTCCGGGGCTCTGAGGGGGTGGAGAGGGCTGTCTAGATGGCGATCGGACCCGCGTCGGGGGCGGGCGGAAGCTCCGGTCCGGGAGGTGGCAGCTCGGCGCCGGGCGGTGGGGGCGGCAACTCGACGTTCACGCCGTCGACCGGAGGGATGTCGGCAGGGCCGGGCGCGGGGGGTGCCGGCGCGAAGGGGTCGAAGGGGGGAGGCGGAGCCATCGGATCCTCGGCCGGCTGATCCTGCGCCACCGGGAGGTACATGTGACGGGTGAACTGGTGCTGGAAGGCCCCGCCGCCACCGACCCTCACGCCGCTACCGCTCTCGCCGGACGACACGGGCGTGCCGTCGGGCAACGTGACGGCCGTGTGGCCGGAGTTCCAGCCGATGTTCAGGGCGCCGGGCTGCGTGCCGTACTGGAAGCCGCGGGCCAGCAGGGCCCGCTCCTCGTTGCCGGTGTGGAAACGATCGCCGTAGATCGGCCGGCCGGTAGCCGCGTTGGCTACCCATGACGCCAGTCCTGAGCAGTCCGTACCGGAGGGCGAATCGCCACCCGTGCGGTACGGCGTCCCCGAAACCTGATTGACCAGAGTGAACAGGGCTGTGGTCGCAATAGCATCGATCATGTCGATCGACGCTAGCAACGGGATCTGATCATCGCCAAAATCTGTGGCCGCCATCACGTTTCAAGATCGCGATGGCCTGCGTCTCAAATACCCTTGCGGGAGAGCTCTTCTCGGTGGAGATCTCGTCGCTGAACGCCGATCCCGATTGCGCTGGAATGCAATTCACCATGTCAAAGCGCAAATCTGGGCTTGCCGAATCGGTCAAGTTCGCCAGGGTCTGCGTCAATTAGGCAAGCGGACAGGAGCTTTCACGCGTGGCATCGCGAAACCTGTTTCCATCAGCGGAAAACACCCATACCGCCGTCGACCATGATGGTCTGGCCGGTGATGAACCCGCCGTCGTCACTCACCAGAAACGCCACGACCGACCCGATGTCCTCACGCGTACGACCCACCCGTCGCAGCGGTACCGCGCGA
>NZ_DASQEU010000052.1:0-40963 GCF_035633495.1 Mycobacterium sp.
TGTCCTCGAGGAGGACGTAGTCGAACTTGGCGCGCTCGAGATCGCGCGCCACCTCGACGTAGAAGTCGCGGGTGAAGTCACGGCCGCCGTCACCCCAGTTGCCGTTCCACTCGTCGGCGACGAAGTTGAGAAACCATCCCATTTGAAACATGGCTCAAGACAAGCGTGGCGCCGTTTCTCAATCGTGTCGTATCGGTACCGCCCACATCAACCCCGTCTCGAGTGATTCGGGCGCGCAAACCGTCGCTCAGCGAACGTTTGCGCGCCGAAATCGGGGCAGGGGCAGGGGCGGGGGGCGGGGGGACTAGGCGAAGCGCTTGGTGAACCGCGGGGGCAGCACCTTCATCAACTCGACCAGCGGCCACCACGGCCAACCGGGTACGACGGCGCGACCCTTCTCCTTCTCGATCGCGTCGACCATGGCCTTCACGCCGGTCTCGTTGTCGACCATGAGCATCGTCGAGTTGGACTTCGCCGTCATCTCCGACTCGATGTAGCCGGGTTCGAGCACCGTGATCTTGATGGGTCCGGACGCGTATTCCGCCCGCAGCGATTCGCCGAGCGACGTCACACCGGCCTTGCTCGCGGCATAGGCGGCCTTGACGCCAGGCACGCCCTTGTTGCCGAGCACCGAGGACACCAGCACGAGGTGTCCCGCGCCCGCCTTCTTGAAGATCTCCAGCGCCGTCTCGATCTGCACCAGCGCCGCAACGAGATTCGTCTCGATGGTGGCCTTGTTGGCCCACGGCTTGCCGGCGCCCAGTGGGTAGCCCTTGCCGATTCCGGCGTTGACGATCACGCAGTCGATGCCGCCGAGTTCGTCACCGAGCTCGGCGAACACCTTGGGCACGGCCTCGTGGTCGTTCACGTCGAGCGCAGCGAGGGCCACCGTGATGCCGGGATACCGCGTCGTCAGCTCGGCCTTGAGCTCCTCGAGGTTGTCGGTGCGGCGTGCGCACAGCGCGAGGTCGCGGCCCTTGTCGGCGAACTGGCGTGCCATGCCCGCGCCGAGTCCCGAGCTGGCGCCGGTGATGAGGATCTTCTGGCGAGTCATCCGGGCAGCGTAGCCAACCGGTCGGGCGGCCCATCGCCGAGTTCTGCGCCACGGTCGCGCCGGCCAAGAAGTCACGACTCTGACGCAGAAGTCGCGAACGACGAATCTACTTGAGCAGCTTCGACATTCGCCGATCCGCCAGGATCTTTCCGCCGGTCTGACAGGTCGGGCAGTACTGGAACGACTTGTCGGTGAAGGACACCTCGCGCACGGTGTCGCCGCAGACCGGGCACGGCATCCCGGTGCGCGCGTGCACCCGCAGCCCCGAACGCTTCTCGCCCTTGAGCGTCGCGGCGCCCTGGCCGACGGATCGCGACACCGCGTCGGCGAGCACGGAGATCATCGCGTCGTGCAGGACGCCGAGTTGCGCGTCGGTGAGCTTGCCCGCAGTCGCGAACGGCGACATTCTGGCGACGTGCAGGATCTCGTCGCTGTAGGCGTTGCCGATGCCCGACATCGTTCGCTGATCGGTGATGACGGTCTTGATGCGCCCTCCGTTGCCCTTCAGCACTGCCGCCAGTTCCTCGGGTCCCAGCGACAGTGCGTCGGGTCCGAGGCTCGCAATCTGGGGCACCTTCATCGGATCGTCGACGAGCCACACGGCGAGCCGCTTCTGGGTGCCGGCCTCGGTCAGATCGAAGCCGGGCGCCTCCCCGGGCGTGCCGAGATGGACGCGTAATGCGATGGGGCTCTTGCCTCCTGGCCGCAGCGGGACGGCCGACAGTTTGTCCGACCACCGCAGCCAACCCGCTCTGGACAGATGGGTGATCAGATGCATATTCCCCGCCTGCAGTCCGAGGTACTTCCCCCACCTGTTGGCACCGGTGACCGTCTGGCCGTGCAGCGCGGTGATGGGCGGATCGAAGGTCTTGAGCACGGACAGCGCAGCGACGTCGACGCGCCCGACCGTCAGCCCCAGCGCGTGCCGGCGGAGGTGGTCGGCAAGGGCTTCGACCTCGGGGAGTTCCGGCACGACTTCCAGGCTAGCGACTGAATCGCTAGGAATCGGGCAGTACCAGCGACAGCAGCCAACTGACGACCGACAGCACGATGGCCGCCCAGATGGCCGTCCACCAGAAGTCGTCGATGTAAAGACCCCAGTGCGTCGTGTTCTCGGTGATCCAGGAGGTAATCCACAGCATCAAGGCATTGATGACGACGTGGATCAGGCCGAGGGTGAGGATGTACAGCGGTATCGAGATGAGCTGCACGATCGGCTTGATGAACGCGTTGACCACACCGAAGATGACGGCCACGACGAAGATGATCCCGACTCGCTGCAGGGTGGTGTCACCGCCGACGAATTCGATGCCCGAGACGATCTTGGTGACGACCCACAGCGCCACGCCGGTGAGCCCGGCGCGCAACAGAAACTGCCCCATGCGAGTGATCCTGCCACCACCAGCCCGAATGGCACTCAGGGACGCAGCAGGTAGGTGTCCATGATCCAGCCGTGACGCTGTCTGGCGTCGGCGCGGACTGCCGCTATCCGCTCACCCACCTCGCCGACCGTCCCGTCGACGAGGATCTCGTCGGCCGTGCCGAGGTAGGCGCCCCACCAGATGCGCGTCGCGGGCGGACAACCGAGGAAGGCGCAGTCACCGTCGAGCATCACCACGGCCGCGCCCGTCAGTCCCCGTTCGCGGAACCGCCGGCCCGTCGTGATGAGCACCGGCTCGCCGACGTCGTTGAGCGGTATCCGATGCCGGGCGGTGAGCGCCTGAATTGCGGTGATCCCGGGGATGACGTCGTAGGTGAAGTCGAGACGCTCAGCGACCATGTCGAGGATGCGCAGGGTGCTGTCGTACAGCGACGGGTCGCCCCACGCGAGGAACGCGCCGACGCCGTCGTCGGTCAGTTCGTCGCGCAAAGCCTCCGCCCACAGGCCGGCCCGAGCCTCGTGCCAGTCGGCGACGCGCCGCCGGTAGTCACCCGTTTGCGCCCGCTGGGGGTCGGCCAGTTCCACGAAGCGGTATCCGGGTTCGCGGATGAAGCGCTGGCAGATTTCTCGGCGCAGAGCCACCAGGTCGTCCTTGGTCTCGCCCTTGTCCATCGCGAAGAAGACGTCGACGTCGTTGAGCGCCTCGACGGCCTGGACGGTCACGTAGTCGGGATCACCCGCCCCGATGCCGATGACGTGGATGCGGCGCGTCACGGAACCGCCAGTATCCGGTACCGGGGGTATTGACACGTTGAGCAAAGCCTCATTAGGTTCCAACAATATCGACGCACAAGGTCAGCTGATCGGATGTCAACGATGACACTCTCTCCTGAAGCCGTCCGGCGCACCTCTGCCCCGAGCCGGGAGGAGTTCTCCGAACGCCTGCTTCGGGGTTCGGTCAGAAAGTCCTACGAACCGGTCGTCGACATCGACTGGGACGCGCCGCTGGATCCCGACAAGTTCTTCCTGCCGCCGAAGTCGGTGTCGCTGTACGGAACGCCGCTGTGGGACGGCATGACCCGCGCACAGCAGATCGAACTGTCCCGCCAGGAACTCGTCAACACGCTGTCGGCGGGCATCTGGTTCGAGAACATCCTCAACCAGGCGTTGCTGCGCGACCTGATGCACGCCGACCCCACCTCCAACGCGACGCACTACGCGCTGACCGAGATGGGCGACGAGACCCGCCACATGGTCATGTTCGGCCGGGCGATCGAGAAGGTCGGTGGCAAACCGATGCGGCCGCGGCGGTACCAGCGCATGCTCATCAACGCCTTGCCACTCACCTTCAGGGGATCCCTGCTCTGGGTCGCCGCGCTGGTCGGCGAGGAGATCTTCGACTCCCTGCAGCGCAACATGATGGACGACCCGGAGTTGCAGCCGGTCGTGCAGCGGCTGATGCGAATTCACGTCACCGAGGAGGCCCGGCACATCCAGTTCGCCCGCGATGGCGCGCGCAAGCGCGTGGCCGAGATGCCGCGGCTCAACCGGATGTGGGTGGCCAACCTCAACGGCGTCGGCGGGCTCTTCTTCCGGCACCTGTTCACCAACGCCGCGCAGTACCACCGCGCGGGACTCGATGGCCCCGAGGCTCGCCGCATCGCGCGCCGCAGCCCGCACCGCCACGACGTCCAGGTCCTCGGGTTCGCACCACTGGCGGCGTTCCTCTCCGAAGTCGGGTTGATGGGGCCGATCGCGCGCCGACTCTGGACCCGCACGCACTTCCTTCCGGGGCCGGCCGTCGAGCGTCGACGCGTACCCGACGCCAAGCCCGGCACGCGTGAGAGCACCGACGACGTGTACGACGGTCCCGCGGTGCTCGGCGTCGGCGATACCGACTACGAGACTCGAGTGCGACTCATCGGGCACCTCGATCCGATCGACGGTCAATACCACTGGCAGGGAACGGTTTACGGGGCGCTGCCCGACGACGTACTCAAGCAACCCAGGGCGACGCTCACGATTGACGGGCGCAGCCAGGCGCGCATCACCGAACGCACGCCACAGGGCGTCTACGGGGTGGTCGGCGTGGGCACCCCGCCGTTCGAGTGACGGCGCCCTCCGAAGGCCACCGCCAGTAGCACCACCGCGAACACGGCTCCCACGGCGCCGGAGACCAGCAGCGGAACCGTGCCGTCGGCGCCCCAGGCGAAACCGGCCCACAACCCGGCCGCCAGCACCGCGAACCCGGTCGCGCCCTGAAACACTCCCTGCGCGCTGGACTGCACGTCCGAACCCACCAGCGACGAGATCCACGCCTTGCCGACACCGTCGGTGCAACCGGTGAACAGGCCGTACGCCCCGATCAGCAGCCAGGCGGCAACGGGATCGTCGGTCAGTCCGAGCCCGAGGTAACCGATCGCGAAGAACACCAGCCCGATGCCGAAGACCGCCGACCGCGGGATCCGATCGGCGAGCAGACCTGCCGGATAGCTCGACAGCGCGTAGACCGCGTTGTAGCCGACGTAGGCCAGGATGACCTCGGCCACCGAGAAGCCGATCTCGTTGAGCCGCAACAGAAGCAGCGCGTCGGGGAAGTTCACCACCGCAAAGGCGACCAGCAGCGCGGTCACCCGCCAGTAGCCACCGGGCAGATCCCGCACCCGCGAGAACGTCCCGGTCCGCACCGCCGTGACGACGCGCCGAGGCTCCCGGACCAGGAACACCAGCGCGACGCTGAGCACGGCGGGGATCACCGCCACCCACAGCAGCGGCGCGATCTGGTGATCGAGCAGCTCGTAGCCGGCCAGGCCGAGCAGCGGGCCGACCACCGCGCCGAGCGTGTCCATGGCCCGGTGGAACCCGAACACGCGGCCGCGGTCGGCGACGTCGACGTCGGTGACGAGCAGGGCGTCCCGCGGGGCACCGCGCACCCCTTTGCCGAGCCGGTCCACCACCCGCCCGGCGAGCACGCCCGGCCACGCGGCGAAGGCCGCCACCATCACCTTGCCGAGCGCGGCCATCCCGTATCCGGTGGCGATCAAGGGACGTCGGGCGAACCGGTCACCCAGCGGCCCGGACGCCAGCTTCGTCAGCGACGCGGCACCCTCGGCGGCACCTTCGATCGCGCCCACCACCGAGGGCGGTGCACCCAGCACGGCCGTCAGGTAGATGGGCAGCAGCGGGTACAGCAGCTCGCTCGCGGCGTCCTGCAGAAAGGACACCGCCGAGAGCACCCGGATGTTGCGGGTCAACCACGTCCGGGGGTTTCTCTCTCCTTGCACCGCGCCAATGATGCCCGACGATTCCAAGTCGCAGAATTAGAACGTGTTCTAGTATTCGATCATGCGGTTCACCTATGCGGAAGCCATGACCGATCCGAAGTACTACATCCCGCTGGCCAAGGCGGCCGACGAGGCCGGGTACCACGCGATGACCATCCCGGACAGCATCGCGTATCCGTTGGAGTCCGACTCGAAGTATCCGTACACCGAGGACGGCAACCGCGAGTTCCTGGACGGCAAGCCGTTCATCGAGTCGTTCGCCCTGATCGGCGCCCTGTCCGCGGTGACGACGCGGCTGCACTTCAACATCTTCGTACTGAAGCTGCCGATCCGACCGCCAGCACTGGTGGCCAAGCAGGCCGGTTCGCTGGCCGCGATGTTCGACAACCGGCTCGGCCTGGGGGTCGGCACCAGCCCGTGGCCCGAGGACTACGACATCATGGGCGTCCCGTTCGCGCGGCGCGGCAAGCGGATGGACGAGTGCATCGACGTCATCAGGGGTCTGACGTCCGGCGACTACTTCGAACACCACGGCGAGTTCTACGACATCCCCAACACGAAGATGACGCCCTCACCCACGAAGCCCGTGCCGATCCTCGTGGGTGGGCACGCCGACGCCGCCCTCAAGCGCGCCGCGCGCAACGACGGCTGGATGCACGGCGGCGGCGACCCCGCAGAACTCGACCCGCTACTTGCCAAGCTGAACAAGTACCGGGACGAAGAGGAACGGATCGGGCTGGCCGACGAGTTCGAGGTCCACGTGATCTCGATCGACGGGTTCACCCTCGACGGCGTCAAACGACTCGAGGACAAGGGCGTCACCGACGTCATCGTCGGGTTCCGCATCCCCTACATCATGGGCACGGACACTGAGCCGCTCGACGACAAGATCCGCAACCTGGAGTGGTTCGCGGAGAACGTCATCGCGAAGGCCGGTTAGGTTCGGGCCACCAACGCGTCGACGGCACGGGCACTGAGCACCTCGTCGAGCACCATGACGGCGCCACCGACGGTGCCGGACTGGCTACCATGCGCCGCGGGCACCACCTCGAGGGTGCGCGTGGCTTGCGCAGTGGCGTTGCCGTACAACGTTTCCCGCAGCCCGGCGACGAAGATCTCGTAGGCCCCCGCCATGTCGCCCGCCACGACGACGACCGCCGGGTTCAACAGGTTCACCGCGGCCGCGAGGACCTCGCCGACGTACCTGCCGCTGTCGCGGATCATGCGACGCGCCTCGGCGTCGCCGCCATGGGCGATCTCGACGACGTCGCGCAGGTTCCTGACCGATCGGCCCTGCTGCTGCAACTCGTGCACGATCGCCCAGCCACCCGCGATGGCCTCGACGCAGCCGGTGTCACCGCATCGGCACCGAAGGCCATGCGCGGCAGCGATCTTGTTGTGTCCGAATTCCCCTGCGGCCTGCGCGGCGCCACGCTGCAACACCCCACCCGCGACGATGCCCGCGCCGAGACCGCTCGATGCCTTGATGACGAGCACGTCGTGATACCCGTGGCTCTCGACGACGGCGATCGCGTTGGAGTCGTTGTCCAGAATCACTGGTACGCCCGAAAGACGTTGCAGCTCATCGAAGTACGGGCGCAGTTCGACGCCATCCCAGCCGCGCAGGATTGGCGAGTCTCGACTGCAGCCGCGGTCGCGGTCCACCGTGCCCGGCAGGCTCAGCCCGACGCCGTACACTGGGACGCCCGCGTACTCCTGCAACATCACGTCGAGACGCTTGACGACGTCGGGCATCAGGTCGTCCGGCCCGAGCGCGACCTCCTGATCGATGTCGTTGACCGATCGCACCTCGCCGGCCAGGTTGCACACCGCCAGCCGGGTTCGGCTGATCCCGACGGCCACCGACAGCACCAGGCCCGCAGCCGCATCGAACGACAGCAGCGTCGGCGGGCGGCCGCCGGTCGATGGGGCCTGTTCCCGTTCGGTCACCAGACCGAGGGCCACGAGTGCGGCGATTCGCGAGGCCACGGCCGTTCGCGAGAGTCCCGTGACTTGGCCGATCTCCGTACGCGTGATGTCTCGACGATCCCTGATCAGTGCGAAGACGTCGCCGACGGTGGCCATCCCCCGATTGAACCCGAGAAACGTAAGCTACGCCACTTTTGTGCTATAAAAGACAAAAGTCGAATTGATGGAAGGCGTAAGTGCGTCTACCGTTGACCCGGTGACAAGATCACTGGAACGACCCTCGGTCCCACTCTCCGTCGTCGCGCCACCTCCTTCGGTGCGATGGCTGGCCGTGTTCGCGCTCGCCGTCGGCGGGTTCGGCATCGGCACCACCGAGTTCGTGGCCATGGGCCTCCTGCCCGAGATCGCCGCGAGCCTGAACATCACCGAGCCCATCGCCGGACACGTCATCTCCGCCTATGCACTCGGCGTGGTCGTGGGCGCGCCCGTCATCGCCTCCCTCACGGCACGCATGCCCCGCAAGACGCTGCTGTTCGGGTTGATCACGCTGTTCACCCTCGGCAACCTGGCCAGCGTGCTGGCGCCGACCTACGAGACCCTGATCGCCGCGCGCTTCGTCGCAGGCATCCCGCATGGCGCCTTCTTCGGCGTCGCCGCCCTGGTGGCCGCCCACCTGATGGGACCGAAGAACCGTGCGAAGGCCGTCGCACACGTCATGAGCGGCCTGACCGTGGCGACCGTCCTCGGCGTTCCCATCGCGTCCTTCCTCGGCCAGCACTTCGGCTGGCGCAGCGCGTTCGGACTGGTCGTCGTGATCGGCGTCGCCACCCTGACGGCCATCTGGTACTGGCTGCCCGACCTTCGATCGATGCACGTCACCAGCCCGCTGACCGAGCTCAGCGCACTCCGTCGCCCTCAGGTGTGGTTGGCGCTGCTGATCGGCATGGTCGGCTTCGGCGGCATGTTCGCCGTCTACACCTACGTGGCGACGACGCTGACCGACGTGTCCGGACTGTCCCGCGGACTGGTTCCGCTGGGGCTCATGATGTTCGGCCTGGGCATGGTGGTCGGCAACCTGGTGGGTGGCAAGATGGCCGACATCTCGGTGATCAAGGGCCTCTACGCCTCCATCACCGCCCTCGGCGTGGTGCTCGCACTGTTCGTCTGGGCCGTCCACAACCCGTGGACCGCGATGCTCGGCCTGTTCCTCATCGGCGTCTCGGGTTCGGCGATCGGCCCGGCGCTGCAGACGCGGCTGATGGACGTCGCACACGGCGCGAAGACGCTCGCCGCGGCGCTCAACCACTCCGCACTGAACATCGCCAACGCGGCAGGCGCGTGGATCGGCGGCCTGGTGATCGCGGCCGGATACGGCTACACCGCTCCTGCCGCCTCTGGCGCGGTGTTGGCCGTCGTGGGCCTGTTGGTCCTGACCCTCTCGGTACTGCTGCAACGCTGGACGGAGCGCTCCGAGCCAAGTGATCAACGCCGGGCAGCCGACGACCTCTACGCGAAGTGGTGCGTCAGCGTGCACGTCCTCGGCCTTCGCCTGGACTTCGCGTTACGGCCGTGGAGCATGTCGCGGTGGCTCAGCCGACGCCGGCTGGCACCGGCCGGCTGACGAGTCAGAGGGTGGCTGAGTCCTCGTCGTCCTCGTCGTCCTCGTAGTCCTCGTCGATGACGTGGACCGCAGCCTCCTCGGCCGAGGCCGCACCCCCGTCGATGCCGACCTCGCTACCCACCAGATCGGCTTCGGTGTCCGTACCGAAACCCTCATCGGGTGCGACCAGTCGGCCCGCACGCCGATCGCCCACCTCGTCGTCACCGGCCTGCTCGTCGAGATCGTCGGGATCGTCGAGCTGCATCGCCGGGTCGGGCTCCTCCTCGGCTAGGAGTTCGTCCAGGGTTTCGCCCTCCTTCGGCTCCTTCCACCTGTCCGGTGGCGAGTAGCCCTCGTCGAGCAGGTCGTCGACGCCCCTATCGACCAGGGTGTCCTCCTGCGTCAGCTGATCGTCGTCGGCATCGCTGTAGTCACTGCTCATGACTTAACGATGTCATAGCGACGACGCGCGCGGCTCGTGTCAGTCTGGATGCATGACCGCACGCCACTTCGCTCGGCTGGCCGGCGCCCCCGTCGCGATCGCCTTCGCCCTCCTGGTCTCCCCCGCGGGAGCTCCGACCTCGTGGGCCGCACCGTGTTCGGACGTCGAAGTCGTCTTCGCGCGGGGCACGTTCGCCCCGCCGGGTCTCGGCGGCATCGGACAGGACTTCGTCAACGCCGTGCGCTCGAAGGTCGGAGACAAGTCCGTCGGCGTGTATGCCGTCGTCTATCCGGCGAGCACCGACTTCCCGACAGCCGTCGACGGCATCCGGGACGCCGCCAACCACATCGAGAACATGGCAGCGACCTGCCCCGACACGAAGCTCGTACTCGGCGGCTACTCGCAGGGCGCCGCAGTGATCGGTTTCGTCACCGCCAACGCGGTGCCCGGCGGAGTGGACCCGTCCGAGGTGCCCAAGCCGATGCCCGCAGGCGTCGCCGACCACGTCGCCGCGGTGGCCCTGCTCGGCACGCCCGACACACAGTTCATGGAGATGATCAGGCAGCCGCCGGTCACGGTCGGCCCGCTCTACGCGAGCAAGGCCATTGAACTGTGCGCACCCGGCGACCCCATCTGCTCCGACGGAGACAATAACGCGGCTCACGCGAGCTACACGACCATCGGATTGACCGACCAGGCCGCCTCGTTCGTCGCCAGCAAGGTCTGACGTCGCGCGCCTACTCGATCGCCTGCAGCCGGTCCAATGGCGCCCATGACAATCACCGTCGACAAGTTCGAGGTCGCTGATCCGGTGGACGCCTGGACGCGAGCCGGGTTCAGCATCGACCCCGACGCCGTGTGCCGCATCGGCGGGGTTGGCATCCGACTGGTCGGACGTGGCCGCGGCACCGGCATCGTCGGGTGGTCGCTGCGCGGCCTGCCGTCGGACGGCTCGTTCCACGACCTCGACGGCGTGCCGACGACGAGGTCGGGCGCGGTCACCGCGACGCCGGCTACGCACTCGAACGGCGTCACCGCGATCGACCACGTCGTGCTGCTGTCACCTGACCTGGGTCGGACGGTCGAGTCGCTGGCCGCTGTCGGTGTGGACCCGCGCCGGGAACGGGACGGCGAACTCGGCGGACGACCGATCCGCCAGGTCTTCTTCCGGTTCGGAGAGGTCATCGTCGAGGTCGTCGGCTCGCCGGAGACGGCAAGCGATGGTCCATCCACGCTCTGGGGGCTCACCTACGTGGTCAGGGACATCGACGCGACGGCCTCGTTCTTCGGTGACCGCACGGCACCGGTCAAGGCAGCGGTGCAGCCCGGACGCCGGATCACCACGCTCCGGCACCACGAGCTCGGGATGTCGGTCCGGTCGGCGATGATCTCGGCGCACGTTCGCGATCACTGAGGAGGTCGCTCCTCGCGAGTCGCTCCACCCCGCCGCTCCACGCAGTGCCTATTCTCGGGCGCATGATCGTGGACGTCGTGTTCATCCACACCGACGGCGGGTGCAGACCCAACCCCGGCCCCGGCGGCTGGGGGGCGGTGCTGCGCCAGCGTGAGCACGTCCGCGAGATGTGCGGTGGCGAGCCCGGCGAGACCAGCAACAACCGGATGGAGTTGACCGCGCCAATCATGGCGTTGGAGGCGCTAACCAGACCCGTGGTGGTTCACCTCTACACAGACAGCACCTACGTCAGAAACGGCATCACCAAGTGGGTCCTCGGCTGGGAACGCAACGGCTGGAAGACCGCCGCCAGGCAGCCGGTGAAGAACGTCGACCTCTGGAAGCGGCTGCAGATGGCCTGCGCGCGGCACCACGTCGAGTGGTTCTGGGTGAAGGGGCACTCGGGTGTCGCCGACAACGAGCTGGCCGACGTACTTGCGACCCAGGGGATGCAGGAAGCGATCAACGCTTCCGGATGATGGTCGGCGCGCGCCGCTTCGAGACCGAGCTTTGGAACGCCCTCGATGCCCGGCTTCGCTCTGAGTACGACCTGCCACTGAGCCGGTTCGAGCCCATGCAGGTGATCGGCCGCGACGGCGCCTGCCGGGTAAACGACATTGCCGAGGAGTTGGCGATAACCGTCGGCGGCACCAGCAAACTCATCGACCGGATAGAAGCGTCCGGGCACTGTCGGCGCCGTTCCAATCCTGACGACCGGCGCTCGTCGATTATCGAACTTACGGCCGCGGGACGACGCATTCTGAATGCCGCCACCGACACCTTCGAGGACGAGCTGGCCGCCCGGCTCGGATCGGCGGTCTCGGCCCGCACAATGAAGCAATTCGGCGAAACTCTTGCCAAGCTTCGCTACGCCAACAACAGTGCGGCGACAGCCGCCAAAACCACATAGCTTGTTACCGACGGACGTCGGAATGGTCCCGAGTCAACTGCGAACGATGTTGGTAGTCAATGGTAGTCATCGATGTTGGGCCGATTGGCCGACACCGTCACTCCCAGACAACTGGCGGAGGTGCAATATTGGAAGTGTGCGGCGGTGAACGCACCGATGCTGGTACTCGGCAGCCAGGACGACGGCCACCCCAGCGCGAAGACGATCGCGGCCGCCGCCCGTCGCCTCTACTCCCACACCACCTCGCGCGGTTCCTTGTCCGGTCGCATCCCGCGCCAACTGGGTTGCCGAAGCCTGCCGTCCGACGTGCGCTCGCTGTAGCGCACCTCGCCGACCAACGTCGGCTCGACGAACGTCACCCCCTTGGCATCGGGGCCGGAAAGCCTTGCCTTGAACGGCGATTGATCGGTGTGCAGTGGCGCGAGCGTCTTCTTGAGCTTCGCGAGGTCATTGTCGGTGAAGCCCGTTCCGACCCGGCCCGCGAAGTGAAGGCCGTCGTCCTCCGGCACGCCGACGAGCAGCGCGCCGATGCCACTGGTGCGTCCGCCCTCGCCCGCGCGCCATCCGCCGATGACGACTTCCTGTGTCCGCCAGAGCTTGTCCTTGATCCACGACTGCGAACGCCGTCCCGGCTGGTAGGTGGAGTCGCGCTTCTTGGCGACCACACCCTCCCAACGGTGTTCGCGCGCGTACTCCAGCGCCGCGGGTCCGTCACCCGGCAGTTGGTCCGGCACGATCAGCCCGCCGCCCTGCGCCAACGCCTCCAGCAGCCTGCGTCGGTCGGAATACTTGGCGCGGAGCAGGGATCGCCCGTCGAGCTGCAGAATGTCGAAGGCCCAGAACTCGATTCGCGTCGAACGGGCCCGGTTCTGCATCTGCCCGAAGCTCGGCACGCCGGACTCGTCGAGCGCGACGACCTCGCCGTCCAGGATCACGTGGTGCTCGGCCAGGTCGGCGGCCAGTGCCTGCAGCTGCGGATACTCCCGTGTGACGTCGCGGCCGCTGCGCGTGCGCACGCGCAGTTCGCCGTGGTCGGCGTCGACCAGCAGTCGATAACCGTCCCACTTGCCCTCGAAGGCCCAGACTATCGACGACAGCTTCGCCACCGACCCGTGTGTGGCGAGCATGGGCGCGAGGTCACTCTCGGCGAGGACCGGTTGCTCCTTCATCCGGTGGGCCAGCCAGTTCTTCCCACCGGTCTGGATCAACGCGTAGCGCCCGGAGATCTTGCTGCCGTGCAGGGTGACGATGACCTCCCCGCCCTTCTCCGGCCCGTCGGGTTGATTGTCTCGAAACTTCTCGGTCTCGTATGTGCCTGAGTCCCAGACGGTCACGTTGCCGCCGCCGTACTCGCCCTTGGGGATCGCACCTTCGAACGTCGCGTACTCGAGTGGGTGATCCTCGGTGTGCACCGCGAGGTGGTTGACGGACGTGGTCTCCGGAAGGTTCTTCGGCACCGCCCACGACACCAGCACGCCGTTGCGCTCGAGCCGGAAGTCGTAGTGCAGGCGTCGCGCGTGGTGCTCCTGGATCACGAAGGTGTCGTCGTTGCCCACGGTCGGGGACTGCTGCGGCACCGGTTCGCGCGTCTTGGCCGGGTCGCGCATGCTGCGGTAGGTCGTGAGTTTGTCTGGCAGCGGCACGTTCTCGTCGAGTCCGGCGAGCAGGTCGCCGTCGCGCTCGACGCGCATCAGAACCTCGTCGAACCGTAGGTGCCTCAGGTCGGGATCGCCGATCTCGTCCCACGTGCGAGGAGCGGCCACCGTCGGCTGATCGCGGCCACGCATCGAGTACGGCGCGATGGTGGTCTTCGCGGCGCTGTTCTGACTCCAGTCGAGGAACACCTTGCCGGTGCGCAGGCTCTTGGTCATCGTCGCCGTGACCTGCTTCGGCATGGTCTTCTCGAGTTGCTGGGCGATCCGCTTGGCCAACACCGAGGCACCGTGGCTGCCGACCGGTTCCTGCAGCGGCACGTACAGGTGCAGGCCCTTGCTGCCAGTGGTCAACGGGAAGGTGGTCAGGCCGATGTCGGTGATGAGCCCGCGCACCTCGTGGGCGACCTCGCACAGTTGGCGGAATGAAACGCCTTCGCCAGGGTCGAGATCGAACACGATGCGCGTCGCGGGACCCGGCTGCCCGTCGACGAACCGCCACTGCGGGACGTGCACCTCGAGCGAGGCCTGCTGCGCAATCCAGGCAAGGCCCTCGCGGGTGTCGATGACCGGGTAGGTCGTGCTCCCGGACCTGTGCACGACGGTGCCGCGCTCCAACCAGTCCGGGGCCGACGACGCGAGCTGCTTCTCGAAGAAGTCGAGTTCGCCGATGCCGTTGGGCCACCGCTTGCGGGTGACGGGCCGGCCCGCAATGTGCGGCACCATGGCGTCGGCGATCGCGACGTAGTACTCGAACACCTCGGCCTTGGTGGTGCCGGTCGCCGGGTAGAGCACCTTGTCGGGGTTGGTCAGCCGTACCCTTTCGTAACGCTCCACCAGTCCAGTATCCGCGGAGTACCGTTCTCATCGTGGGAAGATTCGTCGCCGCAGCGCTATTGGCGGGTGCCGCCGCGCTCGGTGCCGCCGCGCCGCAAGCCGCCGCCGACCCCGAGGATCTGGTGCCCTACTGCTCCGGTGACCAGACGCCGATGGACACCAACTGCCGGGTGCCCTCGTCGCAGGTCTTCACCCACGACAGCTCCGGGGTGAGCCCCGAGCTGCCGTACGGCGTTGACCCAGGGAACGATCCGGCGATCTGACCCGTCAGTCGTCATCCATCTGCAACACCGCGAACGGTGCCGTCGGCACTTCGGCGACGGCCATCTTGGCGGCGGAATCGGTCGGGATGACATCACCGGCCAGCGCCGCGAGAGCCTTGTTGGTGCCGACGTCGCGGCCTGCCTTCTCGCTGAGCAGCCACCGCACCTCGAGCAGGTCGCAGTACGCCTGGATCGCGGTGCCCCGGTACTGCAGAACCTGGTGCGCCAGTTGTTCATACGGGGTCAGTATCTCGATGACCCACAGCCGCGCGGCCGTCGACTCATCCACGTCGTGGCCTGCCTCCGCGCACAACTGCGCCTGGTAGGCGTGCAGGTCGCCAAGCAGGATGGCCGCCTGTCCCTCGCCGACGTCCAGTCCGGTCAGCTCCTGAAGATGCTGCGCGTGATATCGACGGTCGCCGACGGCCACGCGTACCCGCATGCGGCTCGGGTCCGTCCCGTCCGGCTGCAGCGAGAGCTCGTCGACGGCGAAGCCGAGATCGTTGAGACGGCGGATGGTTCCCTCGACGCGGTACCGGTCGGAGAAGCCGAAGACCGGCTCGGTGTGAAGCAACTCCCAGAGCGTGTCGTAACGGGCCTGAACCTGTTCGGCTTCGGCGATCAGCGTGCCGTGCATCTCCTCCGGCAGGCCGAGACGCTCGGCGAGATCGACTAGCCCCTCCGCGACGTTCTCCACCAGGATCTCGAGGTCATGCCTGCGCTGTCCCCTGCTCAGCTGCGGGTGGATCTCGGAGGTCTCGGCATCGACCAGCCAGGCCTGCAGAAGCTGCCCGTCACGCGAGAACAACGTGTTCGCCAACGAACAGTCACCCCAGAACACTCCGTGCCGGTGCAGTTCGACCAGCAAGCCCGCCATCGCATCCAGCAGGCGGGCCCGGTGCCTCGGCTGGTCGGGCGGCAGCCGCATGAACAGCCTGCGGTACTGCCAGGATCCCTCGAGATAACGGGTCACCAGGATCGCGGTGTCGAACTCTGGCTGCAGTACCAGCCCCGCCGGATGCACCGCGGGCAGCCCCATGTCCTCGAGTCTGCGCAGTACGTCGTACTCCTTGACCGCGATCCGCGCAGGCATGTCCTTGACCGCCCAGAGATGGCCGTCGGCATCGACGAACTTCACCAGGTGACGGCTCATGCCCACGGCGATGTCGCGCAGTGGTACGTCTGGGACCACCCACTCCGAAAGCGGCCTGTCCCAAGGCAGCCCGAGGAGGTCGGGAGTTGGTGCACGGAGCCGCAACTCCGGTGCACGCATCTCAGTTGAGGCGTTCGCCCGAGCTTGGATCGAACAGGTGGACTGCTCCGTCGGGATCCCTGCGCAACCGCACCGTGTCGGCCAACCTGGGCGCCGTGCGCGGGTTGCAGCGTGCCACCAGTTCGACGCTGCCGGGGCCCGAGCCCGCATGCGTGTAGACATAGGCCTCGCTGCCGAGGTCTTCGACGAGGTCGACGACGACCTCCACGCCACCGGAATCGGTGATCTCGAACTGCTCCGGCCGGATTCCGATGGTGACCTCCTTGAGGCCCGCCTCGCTCAGCTTGTTCAGTTGGTCCCGTTCGAGTTCCAGCGTCGAGTCCCCGATCCGCACACCGTCGGAGGCGATCGGTGCCGTGAACAGGTTCATCGCAGGCGATCCGATGAAACCTGCGACGAAGGCATTCGCCGGCCGGTCGTAGAGCTCGTTGGGCGAAGCGAATTGCTGCAGTTTCCCGAAGCGCAATACGGCCACCCGGTCACCCATCGTCATCGCCTCCACCTGGTCGTGGGTGACGTAGACGGTGGTGGTGCCCAGGCGGCGTTGCAGCGCGGCGATCTGAGTGCGGGTCTGCACGCGCAGCTTGGCGTCGAGGTTGCTCAATGGCTCGTCCATGCAGAACACCTGGGGTTCGCGGACGATGGCGCGGCCCATCGCGACACGCTGGCGCTGACCGCCGGACAGCTTGGCGGGCTTGCGATCCAGATGCTCGGTGAGGTCGAGGATCTTGGCGGCATTCTCGACCTTCTTGCGCCGCTCTTCGGCCGACACCCCACGCAGTTTCAGCGCGAAGCCCATGTTCTCGGCGACGGTCTTGTTCGGGTACAGCGCGTAGTTCTGGAACACCATCGCGATGTCGCGGTCCTTGGACGGCACACCCGTCATGTCCTTGCCGCCGATCTCGATGGCGCCTTCGTCGATGTCCTCGAGGCCGGCTAACATGCGCAACGCGGTGCTCTTGCCGGAGCCGGACGGGCCGACCAGGACGATGAATTCGCCGTCCTGAATGTCCAGGTTGAGGTTGTCGACCGCGAGCGTGTCGGAGCCCTCGTAGATGCAGGACGCGTTCTTGTAGGTGATCGATGCCATGTCTGTTCTCTTTCCGCTCTAAGGGATATTGGGTGGCAGGGGGCCGGGGCTACTTGATCGCGCCGAACGAAAGTCCGCGCACCAACTTGTTTTGGGCGAACCAGCCGCAGAGCATCACGGGCAGTGCGGCCATGGTTGCGGCCGCCGACAGCACGGCCCAGTACTGACCCTCACCGGCGATGAAGCCGACGAGGTACACCGGCATGGTCTGAGCGTTCACCGCGGTCAGGTTCACCGCGAAGAAGAACTCGTTCCAGGCGAAGATCACACAGATCAGCGCGGTCGCCGCGATGCCTGGTGACACCAATGGCAGGATCACCTCGCGTACCGAGCGCCACAGGCTCGCCCCGTCTAGGCTGGCCGCCTCCAGCAGTTCGCCGGGAACCTCCATGAAGAACGACCGCATCATCCAGACCGCGATCGGCAGATTCATCGCCGTGTACAGAATCACCAATGCCCAAATATTATCCAGCAGGCCGATATTCGACACGATCACGTACAGCGGAAGGATCACCGCCACGATCGGCAACATCTTGGTGCTCATGAAGAAGAACAACGCATCCTGAGTCTTGCGGACCGGGCGCAGCGACAGCGCGAAGGCGGCAGGCACCCCGAGCAGGAGCACGAGCAGTGTCGAAAGCCCGGTGGCGAACACCGAGTTGAGCATGGCCGGCCCGATGCCCTGATCGAAGACTGCCCCGTACTGATCCAGCGTCGGGGTGAAGAACAGTTTCGGCGGGCTGGTCGCGGCGTCACTTTCTTGCTTGAAGGACGTCAGGACCATCCAGACCACCGGGAAGACGAACCCGAGCGCGGCGATCCATGCCACCACGCCCCACGGGCTGAACTTGCGGGACTTCTTCTTGCGTGCGTGCGCCGGGGCCGTTGTGGCCGAGACGCTTTCGGTAGCAGTGGTAGTCATGTCAGGCTGCCTCTTCCTTGCCGGAGAATGATTTGAAGATCAACCGGAGCGCGAAGTTGGCGATGATGATCGTGAAGATGACCACCACCACACCCATGGCCGCGGCCTGGCCCATGTCGAAACCGAGGAACGCGCGCTGATAGATGTAGAACGGCAGGTTCGCACTGGCGATACCGGGCCCGCCCTGCGTCATCATGAAGATCGCGTCGAAGGTGTTGATCAGGTAGATCGCTCCCAGCACCACCCCCAGCTCGATGAAGCGCCGAAGGTGGGGCAGCGTCAGCTCTCGGAAGAGTTGAAGCGCTCCCGCGCCGTCGACTCGACCCGCCTCCAGTTGGTCGCGCGGCATCGACGTCAGGCCGGCGAGGATCAGCAGCATCATGAACGGCGTCCACTGCCAGATGAGCTCCACCATCACCATCGCCAACGGGAACTGACCGATCCAGTCGACCTTGCCGATGCCTACCAGCGAGAGCAGCCAGTTCAGGATGCCGTTGTTCGGGTCCAGGATCGTCGTCTTCCAGATCAGTGCTCCCGCAACGGGTGTGACCAGAAACGGCGTGATGAGCAGCGTCCGCACGACTCCCCTACCGAGGAATGCGCGATCGAGCAGCAACGCCAGCAGCAGGCCCAGTAGCGCCGAAATCAACACGACGCCGACGATCAGAACGACGGTATTGAAGGCCACCGACCAGAACTGACTGTCCTTGACCACCGCGATGTAGTTGTTGAACCCGACGAACTGCCTCGAGCCCGGCCGCACCAGGTTCCACGACAACGTCGAGTAGTACAAGGTGAACACGAAGGGAACCTGCGTGACCAATATCATGAAGATCAGCGCGGGGAGCAGCGGACCACGCCGGCGCCAACCCTCGGCGCGGCTCACGCCGGTGTCCTGTGCTTCCCGGATCTTCTTGACCCGTTCCGCCACCGCCTTTTGGCTGGCGCCGGCCTCGGTATCAGCAATAAGGGTCATCACTTCTCCTGGTATGTCCGGCCGACGACTGCGGCGTATTCCTGTGCCTGGGCGAGCGCATCGTCGACGGACTTCTGTCCGGCGATCGCGGCGCTGATCTGTTGGCTCACCCGCGTCCCGAGATCCTGGAACTCGGGGATCCCGACGAACTGCACTCCGGTGTACGGAACCGGTTGCACCGTAGGCTTGTTGGGGGTCGCATTCTGAATCGACTTCAGGGTCAGCGGCCCGTACGACTTCGAGATCGCCTCGTACTCCGGAAGGTCCGTGTAGGTCGAGGTACGGCTGCCCGGTGGGACGCGCGCCCAGCCCAGCTTCTCCCCGACCAGTTTCATGTAGTCCTTGCTAGTCATCCAGGAGATGAACTTCCACGCGCCATCGGGGTTCTTGGCGTGCGTCGGAATGCCCAGCGCCCAGGTGTACAGCCAACCCGAGTTCGGCTTCTCGACGATCGGAGCGGGCAGGTAACCGATCTTGCCGACCAGATCCGGGTAGGTCTTGGGATCCTCTAGCACCGAGACCGCCGACGTCGCGTCGTACCACATCGCCGTCTGCCCCTGACCGAACAGGTTGGCGCACTCCTGGAATCCGGTTGAGGCGGCTCCGATTTCACCCGAGCGCTTGATCGTATCGACGTAGAAGTTGACTGCCTTCTTCACTTCCGGACTGTCGAGTTGCGCATTCCACTGTTCGTCGAACCAGCGCCCGCCGAAGGTGTTGATCACCGTGTCGAGCGGCGCGAGCACCTCGCCCCAGCCGGGCTTGCCGCGCAGGCAGATGCCCGCCCGGTCATCGGTCTTCAACTTGTCGGCCCACCCAGAGACTTCCTGCCAGGTCGGCTGGTAGTTCGGATCCTCATTGACCTTGATGCCGGCCTGTTCGAAGAGGTCCTTGCGGTACATCAGGAAGGACGACTCACCGTAGAACGGGACCGCGTACATGTTGCCCTCGTACGACAGCGAGTCCCGCAGCGACGAGATGAAGTCGTTCTTGTCGTAACCGGGTGTGTCCGCGATGAAGGGCTCCAGGTTTTTCAGCCATCCGTTTTTCGCCCACTCTGGGGCCTCGAAATTGCTGATCATCACGGCGTCGAACTCACTGCCGCCCATCGCGGCAGACATGGTGATCTTGGCGCGCGCCTGGTTCTCGGACAGCGAAATGAACTTCAGCTTGGTGCCGGGATTGTCCTTTTCGAACTCGGTCGACAACTTCTGGGCGTCCGCCATCTGCGAGTTGGATACCAAGGCGATCGTCACCTCGTCCTTCGACCCCCCCAAGCTGCCCGCGCCAGCACAACCGGCGGTCAGCGTCAGGCCGACGGCCACGGCGCACACCGACAGCTTTCGCAGTGCTCTTGTCACTTTTGTCTTCACCCCAATCCTCATTGAGTAACACTTTCTCGATTTGCGATTCCTACTGATCCAAAAGCCAACGTGCACAATCGATGTCGCATACCAGTAACTTCGCCAGCCCGCCGCGAAGCGCAGCGAGCGTCGCCTCGTGTTTGGACGGGCCGCTGCACACCAGGATGGTCTTGCCGCACTTGCGGATGTCTTCCAACGGCACGGACACCGCACGGTGTGCGAGCTCGGTCACGACGGGCGCTCCGTCCGAGTCGAAGAACCGACCGCCGATCTCACCGACGGCACCGAGTGACACCAGTTCGTCGAGAATCCTGGTGTCGAGGAAGCTGCCCTCGAACAACGTCGTGGACGTGCTCGTCGGCCCGACGCCGAACAGCATCGTGTCGGCGCGCCGGCCAGTCTCCAACGTCCGCGAGATCACCGAGTCGCTGCGCATGGAGACCACCGTCGACGGGTCGGCGTAAAGCGGCGCCGGGAGCCGCATGGCGCTGGCGCGCAACATGTCCGCCCCGCGACTGAGGATGAATTCCATCCCGGTCTGATACGCGGCGGTGGACATCGCACCGTCGAGTTGCACGACTACGCGGCAGCTGGCCACGCCCGGCGTCAACGCGGTGACGGCGGCGACCTGCTCCGGGCCCCAGGTGAAGCCGAGGACGTCGTTCTCGGAGAGGCGCCGCATGAGGAGCGCTCCCGCGGCCCGGCCCAGATGCCCGGTCACGACCGCTTCGGTCAAGCCGTACCGCTGCTCGAGGAGGCGTTCTTCATCGGCGTGCAGGTCGTCCTTCATGGTCGGCGGGACGACGACCTCGATTCGGACCAGGCCCCTGGCCTTCGCCCTGGCGATCAGCCTGCCGGCCGTCGGCCGCGAAACACCGAGCTTCGCGGCGATCTCCGCCTGGGTAAGTCCGTCCAGGTAGTAGAGGGTGGCCGCGCGGAGGGCGAGGCGGAGATCTTCCGGCGTCGCCCCGCCGTTCGGGGCCGCATCGGCAGGGGGTTCGGCCACCCTGCCATTCGACGTCGGTGTTGGTGTCGCCACGATCTCCGCTCCACCTTCCTCGATCTTGTGTGAGCAAACGCTCAGGGGTGCGTGCAGATGCTCATCACGCTAACATCTAGATGTGACGTACACAACATTTCGGTTTTCAAACCGAATAGGGGCGATTCGCCATCCAAGACCTCCCAAATGGGGCTTGAGGCCCACCGACTGCGGGGTAGCGTCAAGGAAGTGGTGGTGATGTCATGAAACTCAACAACGCGTCCCTGGCAGAGATCCCTATCGCCAAGCCGAGCTACGACCGAAGTGAAATCAGTGTCGGCATAGTGCATTTCGGAGTCGGCGGCTTTCACCGCGCACATCAGGCGATGTACGTCGATCGTCTGCTCGAGATGGGCCTGGCCAAGGATTGGGGTATCTGCGGCGTCGGCGTGCTGCCCGGCGATCGCAAGATGGCGAAGGTCATGTCCGATCAGGACGGCCTCTACACGTTGATTGCGATGAACCCCGACGGCAGTCGCGACGCGCGCGTGATCGGCTCGATCGTCGATTACCGGTTTGCGCCCGACGACCCTGAGGCCGTCATCGAACTGATCGCCGCACCGACCACGCGCATCGTCTCGCTGACGATCACCGAGGGCGGCTACTTCATCGATGGCGCCGGGCCCGACAGCGTCTTCGGGCTGGTGACCGTTGCCCTCGCGCGTCGCAAGGAGCGCGGCGTGCCGTCACCGACCATCGTGTCGTGCGACAACATCGAGGTCAATGGCGGCGTCGCCCGAGAGGCGTTCACCGCGTACGCGGAGAGGACCGACCCCGTGCTGGCCGCATGGATGAAGGCCAACACCCGGTTCCCCAACTCGATGGTCGACCGCATCACCCCGGTCACCACACCGGAGGTGATCGAGAGGCTGGCGGCCGACTTCGACGTCGAAGACGAGTGGCCCGTGGCTGCCGAACCGTTCACCGCCTGGGTGCTGGAGGACGACTTCTCCGACGGGAGGCCGCCGTACGAGGACGTCGGCGTACTGGTGGTCGAGGACGTCACGCCCTATGAGCTGATGAAGCTACGGCTGCTCAATGCCGGCCACCAGGCCCTGTGCTACTTCGCCTATCTGGCCGGCTACCGGCTGGTGAACGATGCCGCGGGAGACCCGCTGTTCGCCAAGTTCCTGCGCGAGTACATGGATTCGGAGGCGACGCCGACGCTCAAGCCCGTCCCGGGGATCGACCTGCCGGAGTTCAAGCAGACCGCGATCGAGCGCTTCGCCAACCCGGGCGTGCGCGACACCATCGTCCGGCTGTGCTCCGGCTCATCGGATCGCATCCCGAAGTGGTTGCTGCCCGTCGTCAGGGAGAATCTCGAAACGGGCGCGCCGATTCGGCTGTCCGCGGCCACCGTCGCAAGCTGGGCCCGTTACGCCGAGGGTGTCGACGAACAGGGCGAACCCATCGACGTACAGGATCAGCTCGCGGAATCGCTGGTGCCGATCGCCAAGTCGCAACTCGACAACCCGAGGGCCTTCATCGAGAACACCGCGGTGTTCGGAGATCTCGCCCAGCAGCAGCGCTTCGTCGAGGCCTACCTGTGGGCGCTGGATTCGTTGCACCGCGACGGCGCCCGCGCGACGTTGGAGGCGCTGATGCACGCGGACGTCACCCCATGACGCAGCGGGCACTGGTCATCGGTGAGGCGTTGATCGACATCGTCGAGCGCGAAGGACGCGTCCTCGGTGAACACGTCGGCGGCAGCCCGCTGAACGTCGCGGTCGGGCTGGGCAGGCTGGATCGCGGCGTCGACTTCCTGACCCACATCGCCGACGACGAGCGCGGACGGCGCATCATCGACTACGTGGAGGCCTCCGGTGTTCGGCTGGTCCCTGGCAGCATCAGTGCCGCCCGCACGCCCACGGCCGCGGCCAAGATCGACGAAAACGGTGCTGCGACCTACACATTCGACATCGACTGGCAGCTGACGGGCACTCCCGAAGTGCCTCCGCCACTGATCGTCCACACCGGTTCGATCGCCGGGTTCCTGGACCCCGGCTGCCTGGCGACGGCCGCGCTGCTCGACGCCTATCGACTGGCCGCGACCATCACGTTCGACCCGAACGTACGGCCTGCCCTGATCGCCGACCGCGGGCAGGCCGTGCGCCGGATCGACCGGCTCGTCGAGAAGGCCGACGTCGTGAAGGCCAGCGACGAGGATCTGCGCTGGATCGATCCGACCCGCACGCCCGAACAGATCGCGACGGCCTGGCAGGCACTCGGCCCGTCCATCGTCGCCGTGACGATGGGCGGGCAGGGAGCGTTCGCGACCTGCGCCGCGGGCACGGTGCACGTGGACGCGCGTCCGGTCGAGGTGGTCGATACCGTCGGTGCGGGCGACTCGTTCATGACCGGGCTCATCGACGCCCTGTGGTCGTTGGACCTGCTGGGCGGCGACCGGCGTGCGGCCTTGGCCCGCATCGACGTCGACACCTTGAAGGGCGTGTTGGGCGCCGCGGCGCTCGCGTCGGCGGTGACCGTCGCGCGAGCGGGAGCAGACCTGCCCGATCGCGCCGCTCTTCAACTGGGGTGAACCTGTGAGCCATACTGGGGCATGCGTTCCATCTGGAAGGGATCCGTCGCCTTCGGCCTGGTGAACGTGCCGGTCAAGGTCTACAGCGCGACCGAAGACCATGACATCAAGTTCCACCAGGTGCATGCGAAGGACAACGGCCGCATCCGCTACAAGCGGGTGTGCGAGGTATGCGGCGAGGTCGTCGAATATCGGGACATCGCAAAGTCGTACGACTCCGAAGACGGTCAAACGGTGATCATCACCGACGAGGACATCGCCACGCTGCCCGAGGAACGCAGCCGCGAGATCGAGGTGGTCGAGTTCGTTCCCGCCGAGCAGATCGACCCGTTGATGTACGACAAGAGCTACTTCCTGGAGCCCGACTCGAAGTCCTCGAAGTCCTACGTGCTGCTGGCGGAGACCCTCGCCAAGACCGACCGGGTCGCGATCGTGCACTTCGCGCTACGCAGCAAGACGCGGCTTGCGGCGTTGCGCGTCAAGGAGTTCGGCAAGCGCGAAGTCATGATCGTGCACACCCTGCTGTGGCCCGACGAGATCCGTGACCCCGACTTCCCAGAGTTGGACAAGAAGGTCGACATCAAGCCCGCCGAGTTGAAGATGGCGGGCCAGGTGGTCGAATCGATGACGGACGACTTCCACCCCGAGGCGTTCACCGACGACTACCGCGTCGAGATGATGGAGCTGATCCTGGCCAAGATCGACGGCGGTGAGGCGTTCGCGGTCGAGGAGCAGCCCACCGCGGATCTGGACGAGACCGACGACGTCTCAGACCTGCTGGCGAAACTCGAGGCCAGTGTGAAGGCGCGACAGTCGAGTTCGAGTTCTGGCTCCGACGACGATGACAAGCCCGCCAAGAAGGCTCCGGCCAAGAAGTAGGTGGCGCGATGCGATCCATTGCGGCACTGCTGGCCGCGGCGCTCGTCCTGGGTTCGACGGTCGCGCCGGCATCGGCATGCGCATGCGGTGGCTTCGTCAGCAGCGATGCGAACGCGTCCACGGGTGACGAGCTGGCCTTGATCCACTGGGACGGCCGCGAGGAAACCCTGATCATGCAACTGGGTTTGCAGTCGGACGCCGACGACGCGGCACTCGTCGTACCGACGCCGACGCCGGCCGTGGCGTCCAGCGCGAGTCCCGCGCTGTTCGACGAGCTTCGGGACATGACCGCGCCCCGCGTCGAGCACACCTGGCAGTGGTGGCCGGACATCGATGCGGGCGAGGGCTCTGTCGGAGCTCCGGGTGGCGCGGGGGCGCCGATCGCACTGGCGCAGGTTCAACTCGGACCGATCGAGGCCACGACGCTGACCGGCGGCGACCTGAACGGTCTGACGTCGTGGTTGACCGAACACGGATACGCGATGCGCCCCGAGATGCTCGCGTCACTGGAACCGTATTCGCGCGAAGGCTGGTCGTTCGTCGCGATGCGGCTGACCAGCCCGCAGCCGCTCGACGGCCCACTGGACCCCGTGAAGCTGACGTTCGACGCCTACCGTCTGGTGTACCCGATGCGGATGTCGGCTGCCGCGCGTGATGCCCAGCGGGTGCGGATCTACGCGGTGTCCGATCACCGGCTGCAGCGCACCGATCCCGACGCCGCGGGGCAGTACACCGACTACACGTTCGCCGGCTGGGTGGAGACTGCCACCAACGCCGATCTCGCCGAGATGGTCGGGGACAACGCCTTTCTCACCGAGATGTTCGTGTCCATCTACGACCCGTCGAAGATCACGGCCGACTTCACCTTCGAGCGCGCGCCGCAGGACACCGAGTACCGGGACGTGGTCTACGAGTCGACAAACGTCTCCGGCTTCGTCCTGTTGGCGGGTATCGCCCTGATCGTCGTCACCGCCCTGATCGTCGCGGTGTTCGTCATGTGGCGACTTCGCACTTCGCGCCGATTTCTGCGGTAGGGCTGCCACTTCCGCGGCATCACGACCAACGCGCAGAACTCGTCGGGGGTGGAGTCCACCCCCGACGGGCGAAGGCCGCACGCACTCGATCAAGGGTGAACCGTCGGCTGTGTTCGACGACCACCCTCAGATCGATCCAGCTTTGGCCATCGATCACGTCGGCCCGCCCGATGTCGTGGACATACTGTTTCCGCTCGGCGCTGTGGTGCGCGCCCTCGTAGTCCAGGCCCACCTTGGGCTCGTCGTACCCCATGTCGATGAATGCTTGAGCAACGCCGTCGGAGACTCTGATCTGGGTTCTTGGCGGCGGCAGCCCATCGTCGATGAGGACGAGCCGCAGCCAGGTCTCCCTGGGCGACTGTGCCCCGGCATCCATCAGCGCCAAGGCCGTTCGAGCCCGTCGGACCCCCCGCGCCCCCCGATATCGTTCGGCCAGCTCGAGCGCGGCGCCCGCCGACACGCCCGTTGCGGCGGCCAACGCGTCGAGGTGAGCCACCGCCGCATTGCGATCGAGATGACGGCCTAGGTCCAACGCCGTGCGCGCCAGCCTGGTCACGGGTAGACCGCAGACCTCGGTGATCTCGTCAGCCCCGATTCGCTCCTCGCGCACGATGATTCCGGCACGCCGTCGCGTGTGTTCAGTGATCACCTCGATGGGTGTCGACGCATCGACCCACTTGGCGCCGTGCAACGCCGCCGCCGCGCGCCCTGCGATGACACCGCGGCGGCCCGTCCAAAGCCACGCCGCGTGCGCATTCGTCAGCACCGTCTGCTCGGCGTCCCTGGGGAGGTAAACGCGAGGATGGACGGCGGTGTAGTTCCATCGCAATTGCCCGCGCGTGAGTAGACCGTCGCGGATCGATTCATTACCGACGATTGGCTGCCACATGCGAAGGATGCTGACCTCAGGAGCCGACGAAAACGTCTCACGCGATTGACTTATGCACAGGCGACCCAACCCCGCCTCCGCGACTTCTGCAGCGGGGTCGCGATCTCGGACGCATCGCAGCCCTCTTGCAGAACTCGGCGGCTGGTCCACGGCACGACCACTACGACGCAGCGCTCGCCTCCGCGACATCTGCAACAGGGTCGCGATACCGGACGAAATGCAGCCACTGTGCAGAACTCGCACAAAGTTAGAACGTGTTCTAGTAGCGTGGGCGCACGTGATTCTCGACAGATTCAAGCTGGACGACCAGGTAGCCGTCGTCACCGGTGCAGGCCGCGGACTCGGTGCCGCGATGGCGCTGGCATTCGCGGAAGCGGGTGCTGACGTGCTGATTGCGGCGCGGACGCAATCGCAACTCGACGAAGTAGCCGAACAGATTCGCGCCACCGGACGCAGCGCGCACGTCGTGGTCGCCGACCTGGCGCATCCGGACGAGACCGCCAAGCTCGCCGACGCCGCCGTCGAGGCGTTCGGCAAACTAGACATCGTCGTCAACAACGTTGGCGGCACCATGCCCAGTCCGTTACTGAATACGTCAACGAAGGATCTGCGCGACGCCTTCACGTTCAACGTGGCGACGGCCCACGCGCTCACGACCGCCGCCGTCCCGTTGATGTTGGAACACTCCGGCGGCGGCAGCATCATCAACATCACCTCGACGATGGGCCGCGTCGCCGGTCGCGGGTTCGCCGCCTACGGCACCGCCAAGGCGGCTCTGGCGCACTACACCCGACTCTCCGCCCTCGACCTCGCACCACGAATCCGGGTCAACGCCATCGCCCCGGGTTCGATCCTCACCTCGGCACTCGAGATCGTGGCGAGCAACGACGAACTGCGCACGCCGATGGAGAAGGTCACCCCCATGCGTCGACTGGGCGACCCGCTCGACATCGCCGCGGCCGCCGTCTATCTCGCGTCGCCCGCGGGTAGCTTCCTGACCGGCAAGACACTCGAGGTCGACGGTGGCATCACCTTCCCGAACCTCGACCTTCCGATCCCCGACCTCTGAGGAGCACAGGCATGGCAATCAAAGTCGCCGCGATCGGTACCGGCAACGTCGGCAAGCACGCGCTGACGCAGCTGATCACAGATCCTCGATTCGAGCTGACCGGAGTCTGGGTGTCGTCGGAGGCGAAGGCAGGCAAGGACGCCGCCGAGCTTGCGGGACTTGACGATTCGACGGGCATCAAGGCCACCACCGACCTGGAGGTCATTCTCGCCGCCGAACCCGAATGCGTGGTCTACACCGCGATGGCCGACAACCGGCTCGTCGAGGCGCTCGAGGACTACCGCCGCATCCTGGCGGCCGGCGTCAACGTCGTCGCCAGCGCTGCGGTGTTCCTTCAATACCCCTGGGGCACGCTGCCCGACGAGATGATCGCGCCCATCCAGGATGCCGCAGAGGCGGGCAAGGCCAGCCTGTTCGTCAACGGCATCGACCCTGGCTTCGCCAACGACCTGCTGCCGATGGCGCTGGCGGGCACATGCCAGAGCATCGAGCAGATCCGCTGCATGGAGATCATCAACTACGACACCTACGACAGCGCCACCGTGATGTTCGACGTGATGGGCTTCGGCAAACCACTCGACGAGGTCCCGATGCTGCTGCAACCGGGCGTGCTCAGCCTGGCGTGGGGGTCGGTCGTTCGGCAGCTCGCCGCCGGTCTGGCCATCGATCTCGACGAGGTCACCGAGACGTACGTCCGCGAAGCGGCGCCGGAGGACTTCGACATCGCATCCGGACACATCGCGAAGGGCACCACTGCGGCAATTCGCTTCGAGGTGCGCGGCATGTTCGTCGGGAAGCCCGCCGTGGTCCTCGAGCACGTCACCCGGACCCGAGACGATCTCTGCCCGGACTGGCCGCAACCTGCGCAGGAAGGCGGCTCGTACCGCATCGAGATCACCGGCGAGCCGACCTACGCCCTCGACCTGTGCTTGAGCAGCCCCCACGGCGATCACAATCATGCGGGGTTGGTGGCGACGGCGGCGCGCGTGGTCAACGCGATCTCCGAGGTCGTCGCCGCACCAGCGGGCATCTGCACGACGTTGAACTTGCCACTCGTCACCGGAAAAGGGCTGTACGCTGCCAATTGACTGTCAGTTGGCGTAACGAAGGGCCTGCCATGCGGACGCGTTATCTCATCGGTTTGATCGCATCGGCGGGCGCTGCGGCAGCGGTCGTCGTCGCCCCGACCGCCTCGGCTGATCCGACCGAGGTGTCGAATCTTCCTGCTTGCACGACCGCTGGCGGTGGCGGAACCACAGGCACCGGCATCACCCAGTGCCAGACGCCCGGAAACGTGCAGATCACGGCCACGGCACCCGACGTCCCCACGTACCTCTACCCCTGGGACGACGAGTTCTACGGGCCCGCCTTGATCATCGGCGGCGGCGGCCGCCGATAGAGGGTCCATACGGAGGCTTAAATGCGTTACCTGACAATGGTTTTCGCAGTAGCGGGAATCGCCAGCGCAGTATTGCTGGCACCTACCGCGGCAGCAGCGCCTCAGTGCACCAAGACCGGTCCGACGACCACGCAGTGCGAGACCCCCGGACATTCGCAGATCACGACGTCCCCTCCCGCGATGAACGGCAATCCCTGGTGGCCATACGGCGGCTTCGCCGTCGGGTTCCCCTGGTAACCGGCCGACGCGCGCTCCCATTGGTCTGAATGCTAGGTTTCGGCTAACCTAACTTTTCTATTCGCCCGACCGGATGGAGAGGACTGAGTTGTCGATCACGGCCAAGGCGCCGCAACGCGCCATCGTGACGATGCTCGGTCCCGCCTTCGTGGCGGCCATCGCCTACGTCGATCCCGGCAACGTCGCGGCCAACGTCAGCGCCGGCGCCCAGTACGGCTTCCTCCTCGTGTGGGTCATCCTGGTCGCCAACGTCATGGCCGGGCTGGTGCAGTACCTGTCGGCCAAACTCGGGCTCGTCACAGGACGAACCCTCCCGGAAGGGGTTGCGGACAACTCCCGCACCAGCACCCGGGTCGCCTACTGGCTGCAAGCCGAGTTAGTCGCCATGGCAACCGATCTCGCGGAGGTGGTGGGTGGCGCTATCGCGCTGTTCCTACTGTTCGACCTTCCACTGCTGATCGGCGGCGTCATCACCGGCGTCGTCTCGCTGCTGCTGTTGGCCGTGCAGAACCGCCGCGGCCAGCGGGTGTTCGAGCGGGTCATCACCGGCCTGCTCGTCGTCATCGCCGTCGGCTTCCTCACCAGCCTGTTCGTCGAGCCACCCGCACCGAGCGACGTGATCGGCGGCCTGATGCCGCGTTTCGACGGCGCGGAGAGCATCCTGCTCGCGACGGCGATGCTCGGTGCGACCGTCATGCCGCACGCCGTGTACCTGCACTCGGGACTGGCCCGCGATCGCCATGGCCAACCGGAAGCCGGGCCGCGGAGACGCCGGCTGTTGCGGGCCACCCGCTACGACGTCGGTCTCGCCATGCTCGTCGCAGGCGCGGTGAACCTCGCGATGCTGCTCGTCGCCGCCACCAACCTGCAGGGCATGGAGAACACCGACTCCATCGAGGGCGCGTACGTAGCGGTACAGAGCACGTTGGGCCACACCGTCGCGCTGTTGTTCGCCATCGGACTGCTGGCGTCCGGGCTCGCCTCGACATCGGTCGGCGCCTACGCGGGCGCGATGATCATGCAGGGCCTGTTGCGGAAGTCCTACCCGCTGCTGCTGCGCCGACTGGTCACCCTGATTCCCGCCCTCGTCGTGCTGGCCATCGGTGTCGATCCCAGCCGCGCACTGGTGTTGTCGCAGGTGGTGCTGTCGTTCGGCATCCCGTTCGCGCTGATACCGCTGGTACGCCTGACCAGCAACCGGCAGCTGATGGGCGGCGACGTCAACCATCGCGTCACCACGGCGCTCGGTTGGACGGTCGCCGGGGTCATTAGTGTTCTCAACGTGGTCCTCATCTATCTGACAGTCACCGGCTGAATGCAGCCATACTTCGCGTACGGGTCCAACCTGGACGTGACGCAGATGGCGCGACGCTGCCCCGGCGCCAGGGACCCACAGCCGGCCACGCTCGCCGATCACGACTGGCTCATCAACGAACGCGGTGTCGCGACCGTGGAGCCTCTCGACGGTGCGCAGGTGCACGGCGTGCTGTGGCAGGTCAGTGACCACGACCTGGAGGTACTCGACAGCGCCGAGGGCGTTCCGGTGCGATACCGCCGCGGTCGCATGACGGTGCACACCGGCGACGGTCCCGCCGAAGCGTGGGTCTACGTCGATCACCGCGTGGAGCCGGGGGCGCCTCGTCCGGGCTACCTGGAGCGGATCATCGACGGCGCCGTTCATCACGGGCTGCCGCAGCGCTGGCTGGACTACCTCGCGCGATGGGACCCGGTCAATTGGCCTCGTCGGCTCGAACCAACCGATCTGCCTGCGCCGCAATCTCTTTCGGAATTACTCGCCGATCCCGACGTGGTCGAGTCCAGCACGCTGCGCTCGCGCTTCGGCTTTCTCGCCATCCACGGCGGGGGGCTGGAGAAGATGACCGACGTGATCGCCGAACGGGTTGCGCTGGCCGCCGACGCGTCGGCGTACGTCGTCCGTCACCCCGACCATTACCCACACCACCTGTCGTCCTCGGCGTACCGGGCCGGGGAGTCCGAACGTCTTGACGCGTTCCTCGACCACGTCGACGTCGTCGTCTCGCTGCACGGCTACGGCCGCATCGGCCGCACCATGCAACTGTTGGCGGGTGGCCGGAACCGGGCGCTGGCCGCTCACCTGGCCGAGCACGTGTCCGTGCCCGGGTACGAGGTGATCACCGACCTCGAGGCGATTCCCCGCGAACTGCGTGGGCTGCACCGCGACAACCCCGTGAACCGCGCCCGTGGCGGCGGGGCGCAACTCGAGCTGACGCCGAGGGTCCGGGGAACCAGTCCGCGCAGTGGGCCCGTGGGCGACGACGGATTGTGCGCCCCGACGTCCGCGCTCGTCGCCGGACTGACGTCGGCGGCCAAGGCTTGGCGGTCAGTGGCTGACTGACGCGTGCTGCGAACCCAGGTGGCGGAGCGCCGTTTCGACGTTCTCGGCCTGCGGCAGATCCGTCGTACCGCAGACCCGCATGACCCGCCTGACCGCGGGGCCCGCGACGAGTCGCCAACCCACGCCGCCCCTGATGCAGCAGCGATCGACCCGATGCAGGACGGCCAGAGCGGAGGCGCCGAAGAATTCGACTGCGCTGGTGTCGACGACGAGGCTTCCCGCGATCGCGGCGTGGCGCTCCACGTAGTCGGCCAGCCGCGCGGAATTGCCGGCGTCGACCTCTCCGTGGACCGACACGACGAGTGAATCGCGCGTGCGAGTCGCCATCACGCTTGCTCCGCCCCACCGCTCGTGGACACCGATGGACGTCGGATCCGGACGGTAGAGACGGCATGTTCCGATGGGTGTCATCGTGACCCCCTGAGCTCGAAGCGCGGATGAAAGGGCCGCCGAGTACTCGACGTATGGGCAAAGTACAACGGAATCCGCACGTGTGTGGCGACATTTGCACACTGCGGAAAAGTCGTACCTAAACGTCAATACGGGGCTCGAAACCACCGATGACGACGCATTCCGTTGCCGAAGCCTCTAGTAGCTAACTTTCGCTTCCGCATCCTGGCCCGACGGGCACCGTCGTGACGTGCATCGAGCGCGCGACCACGGAATCCGTAGCCATTAATCACCGGTGCGCCCGCTACTCCTCCATGTCCAGTACCGGCGTCGGACGCTGGAACCCACGCGTCACGATCAGCAGCCAGACGAAGCCGATCGCCAGCCAGATCAGCCCGACCTGCAGCGTGAGCCAGGACAGGCTGGTCCACAGCCACACCGTCAGGATGAAGCCGATCAGAGGCAGCAGCAGGTTGTTGAGTACGTTCTTCTCCCCCTCATCGACGAAGTAGTGCTTGATGACGGTGAGGTTCACCGCCGAGAAGGCGGTCAGCGCGCCGAAACTGACGATGGAGGCCAGAAAGCCCAGGTCGATCCACAGCGCGACGAGCGAGATCACCGACACCACCACGATGGCGAACGTCGGCGTCGCGAAGCGCAGGGAGACGTATCCGAATACCTTGCGCGGCATGATGCCGTCGCGCCCCATCGCGTAGAGGATTCTGGCCACCGATGCCTGCGACGTGAGCGCGGAACCGATGCAGCCCGCGATGTAGGCGGCGGTGAAGAACGTGTTCAGGAACTGGCCGCCCGCCGAGGTCATCACGTCCAACGAACCGGAGTCGACGTCCGCGAACTGGTTCGACGGGAACACCAACTGGGACACGTAGGACAGACCGAAGAAGATGAGTCCGCACACCACGGTCGCGATCATGATCGCCTTGGGCACGCTGCGCGTAGGGTCCTTCGCCTCCTCGGACATCGTCGAAACCGCATCGAACCCGAGGAAGGACAGGCACAGGATCGCCGCACCCGCGAAGATCGGGCCCGCCCCGCTGACCGAGCCGTCACCGGTGAACGGCGCCATGAGGTTGACGTTGCCCGCCTTGGTGATGGTCATGAAGGCCATCACCACGAAAACGACGATGAAGACGATCTGCAACGCGAGCAGCAGGAAGTTGGCGCGCGCCACCGAGACGATGCCGATGACGTTGAGCACCGTCACCACGACGATCGACGCTAGAATCCACATCCAGGCGGGTACTGCCGGGATCGCCGCCTCCATGTAGATGCCGATGACCAGATAGTTCAGCATCGGCAGGAACAGATAGTCGAGAAGTAGCGACCAGCCGGCCAGGAAGCCGATCGGCGCGCCGAACGTCCTCTGCGTGTACGCGTAGGTCGACCCGGCCACCGGGAAGGCCGCCGACATCCGGGCATAAGACCTGGCGGTGAACACCATCGCGGCGAGCGTCACCAGGTAGGCGACCGACAGTCGGCCTCCGGTCAGCTGGGTGACGATGCCGTAGGTGGTGAACACCGTGAGCGGCACCATGTAGACCATGCCGAACAGCACCAGGGCGGGTACGCTCAGCGCGCGTTTGAGGTGACCCTCGATCTCGACTGACGTCGTCGACGACATGGCGCTTCCTTCCGGATCTCTACTGCTCTGGCGGAACGAACGGTCGACCGAGCTCGCCGCGGAGGTACGTGCCCCTAATGCCGAGGCCGGGCAGCTCCAGCGCAGGCGTCTCGCGCGGGTCGCGGTCCAGCCACACCAGATCCGCGCAGGCGCCTGGAATTAGACGGCCCCAGGTTGCCTCGGCGAACGCCTGCTCGGCGACGCCCGCGGTGTAGGCACTCAAGGCGCGTTCGACGGTCAGGATCTCCTCGGGGATCCAGCCGCCCTCGGGATCCCCCTCCGGGGTGCGCCGCGAGACCCCGATGGCGATGCCGTCGAGTGGCGCCCCCGACGACACCGGCCAGTCCGAGCCGAGCGCCAGCGGCGCGCCCGACTCGTCGAGGCTGCGCATCCGGTACTGCTTGTCGGCGCGCTCGACGCCGAGGCGCGGAATGGTCAGCACGGTCATCAGCGCATCCATCTGCGCCCACAGCGGCTGCATGCAGGGGATCACCCCGAGCTTGGCGAAGCGTGCCAAGTCGGCGTCGTCGACAAGCTGCACGTGCGCGATCACCGGGCGGCGATCACGCGGGCGGTTGGACTTTATCGCGAACTCGATGGCGTCCAGCGCCTGGCGCACCGCGGCGTCACCGATGGCGTGGATGTGGATCTGCAGGCCGAGTTCGTCGACGCGGCGGGCGGCCTGGGCCAGGGTGTCGCCCTCCCAGACCTGCATGCCCACGACCTCTCCCGAGTCGCTGCGCTCCTGCCCTCCGGAGTGGTCGTGCAGGCCGGAGCAGTACGGCGCCAGAAGCGCTCCGGTCTCGTTCTCCACGACGCCGTCCGCGAAGAACTTCACCGTCTGCGCGGTCAGCAGCGGCGAGCCGACCTCCTCCACCCGACGACGCGCTTCCGCGAAGCCGGCCAACTGCGCGTCGAAGTGGCGCGGATCCGCATACAGAGCCAGGTTGAACCGGATGCGCAGGGCGTCGCGGCGAGCGGCCGCGACGTAGGTGTCGACGTCGCCGGGTTCCACCCACGCGTCCTGCACCCAGGTGACGCCCCTGGCTAGGTAGTAGTCGGCGGCAGTGCCGAGCGCGGCCACGCGCACGTCCTCGTCCCGCGCGGGCATGACGGCGGCGACCAGGTCCACCGCACCCCACTCGCGCAGGGTGCCGAGCACCGACCCGTCCTCGCGATGCGGAATCTCGCCGAGCACCGGATCAGGCGTGTCCGACGTGATGCCCGCCCGCTGCAGCGCAACGGAATTGACCCACATCGTGTGGTAGTCCCACGCCCGTAGCGCCACCGGCCGGTCGGGCACGGCCTCGTCCAGCCAGCGTGCGTCGAACAGGCCGCCGGGCGCCAGGCTGCCGTCATAGGAGGCGCCGACGATCCACTCCTCGTCGGGATGCGCCTCGGCATACGACCGCACCGCCTCGACGATCTCCGCGACCGACGTGCACGGTCGCACCGCAGGCCCGACGAACTCCAGACCACCCAGCAGTGGATGGGCATGCCCGTCGCCGAACGACGGCATCAGAAAGCCGCCCGCGAGGTCGACCTCGGTCGCCCCTGACTCGGCAGCCGCCGATAGGGCGGCTTGACCCACCTCAGTGATGACGCCGTCGTCGATGAGAAGAGCGTCAACCGTCGGTCCGGACGCCCCCGTCCATACGGTTCCGTTGCGAAACAGCGTCGTCGCCACGGTTTGGCACATTACGCGGGGTCAAGGGATGCGCAATGCGAACGACACCCATCCGTCCCGTGCCTGGTGACGAATACAGATCGTGGAAAGAGATGACCTCGACGGGCGGTCGATCGCAGTCGTCGGAAGTGGCGTTGCCGGGCTCGTGGCGGCCCACGTGCTGTCCGCCCGCAATCAGGTGACGCTGTTCGAAGCCGACAGCCGACTGGGCGGACATGCGCACACCCACTTCGTCGATCGCGGCGACGGTGACGTCGTCGGCGTCGACTCCGCCTTCCTGGTGCACAACGACCGCACCTATCCCACGTTGTGCCGCTTGTTCTCCGAACTGGGCATCGAAACGCACGACACGGACATGTCGATGTCCGTGCGCGACGACCGCGTCGGGGCAACGGGCCTCGAGTACGCGGGTGCGCGCGGCATCGGCGGACTGTTCCCTTCGCTGTCGAACCTGGTCCGCCCCCGCTACCTTCGAATGCTCGGCGAGGTCAAGCGATTCCACCGCGAGGCGACCCGGTTGCTGGACACGGAATTGGGCAGCGAAGAGTCGGACGAGACGCTCGGGTCGTTCGTCGCGCGCCAGGGTTTCTCGCCGTACTTCGTCGCACACTTCATGACGCCGCTGGTGGCGGCCGTGTGGTCGTGCGCGCCCGGTGACGCGATGCGCTACCCCGCCCGCTACCTCTTCGAGTTCCTGCAGCACCACGGAATGTTGTCGGTGTTCGGGTCGCCGACGTGGCGGACCGTCGTCGGCGGGTCTGCCACCTACGTCGAGGCGATCGCTCGGAGGATTCACGAGGTGTCTCCCGGCTCGCCGGTCCGTTCGGTGAAACGGGTGCCCGACGGCGTGCAGATCTCGGTCGGTGATGCGGCGCCTCGACAGTTCGACGCAGCCGTGATCGCCACACATCCGGATCAGGCCCTGCGCATGCTCCCCACGCCCACCGCCGCCCAGCGCACGGTGCTCGGCGCCATCCGCTACTCCACCAACCACGCCCAGCTGCACACCGACGAGTCGGTGCTTCCGCGGCGGCCCCGCGCCAGAGCCTCCTGGAACTACCTGGCAACCCCCAAGACGGACCACGTTCTGGTGACCTATGACATCACTCGGCTGATGGGTCTCACGGGGCCCAAACGCTTCCTCGTCACCCTGGGCGGCCAAGAGCACGTCGACCCGGCCGCGGTGATCGCGGAGATGACCTACTACCACCCGCTCTATACCCCCGAATCCGTTGGCGCACAGGCACTGTTGCCGACGATCGACGACGACAGGCTGACGTTCGCCGGTGCATATCACGGCTGGGGATTCCACGAGGACGGTGCCGCATCGGGTCTGCGGGCCGCCGAGCGACTCGGAGCGCAATGGCACGCCGCGGCGAGCCTGGAGTCGGCGTCATGCTGACCGCCCTCTACCGGACGCGGATCACCCATCTCCGTCGTTCGCCCGTGCACCACTACTTCGAGCAGCGCGGCTACTGCTGGTACGTCGACGTCGACAACCTGCCGCAACTGCCCGGGTGGCTGCAGCCCTTCGCCAGATTCGAAGCCGCCGACCACCTTTCACCGCCGACACGCGGTGGCGAAGACACGCTGCGGGCCCGGGTCGACAGCTACCTCGCCGAACGGGGCATCGAGCTGCCCGGCGGCACCGTCACAGCGTTGATGCAGGCGAGGGTGCTCGGCTACGTGTTCAATCCGCTGAGCGTCTTCTGGTGCCATGACAGCCAGGGCGTGCTGCGTCACGTGATCGCCGAGGTGCACAACACCTACGGGGACCGTCACGCCTACCTGTTGCCACCTACGGGTGATCAGCCTGCCGCGGTGAAGAAGGCGCTCTACGTATCACCGTTCAACGACGTCGACGGCTACTACCTGGTGCGGGCGCCACGTCCCGACGCCGAGCTGGACGTGACGATCTCGCTGCACCGCGAGAACAAGCCCGCCTTCGTCGCAACCCTGCAGGGGACGCGACGCAAGGCATCGATCGCGAATGTCCTGCGGCTCCAGATGGTGGCACCGGTGGCACCGTTGATGGGCGCGATGTGGATTCGCATCCAGGGCGTCACGCTGTGGGCACGACAAGTGCCGGTGGTTCCGCGCGTTCCCGTGGTCGAGAGGGAGAAGGTCGGTCAGCTGTGACCATCGACACGACCGGAAACATCGGTACCACTTCGCATCTCGATCGTTGGCCATCGGTCAGCCGCGTCCCCAGGGGCCCCGTCAACTTGGCCGCCGCGCAGGTGGCGGAGTCGTTCCTGACGCGGGCCGCAGCGCGATTGCCGCTGCGCCTGCGATACCCGGACGGAACCGTCGTCGGCGCAGCCGATCCCACCTTGCCGACCATGGAGATCCATCGCCCCGACGCGTTGTTTCGCCGCGTCGGCCGCTCGGGACTCATCGGGTTCGGCGAGTCGTACATGGCAGGCGAGTGGAGTTCCGACGACCTCGCGGGTGTCCTCACCGCCTTCGCCAACTCGATCGCCGACCTGGTTCCCCCGGCACTGCAATGGCTTCGCCCGCTCGCGGTGGTACGGCATCCCCACACGATGATCAACAGCCTCAAGCAGGCACGGGACAACATCGCGGACCACTACGACCTGTCGAACGAACTCTTCGCGGAATTCCTCGACGGCACCATGACCTACTCCAGTGCGCTGTTCGAAGACTCGCAGCCAGTGTGGTCGGCGCTGGAAGCCGGGCAGCACCGCAAGATCGACCGGCTGCTCGACTCGGCGCGCGTCGGCCCGGGCAGTCGGGTCCTCGAGATCGGCACGGGCTGGGGTGAATTATGCATTCGTGCCGCCTCCCGCGGTGCGCAGGTCCACTCGATCACGCTCTCGGCCGAACAGCAGTGCCTAGCCCGGGAACGCGTGGCGGCCGCGGGGCTGTCCGACAGGGTCACCATCGAACTCAAGGACTACCGCGAGGTCGAGGGGTGCTACGACGCCGTCGTAGCGGTCGAGATGATCGAGGCCGTGGGATACCGGTTCTGGCCCACGTACTTCCATGCCCTCGATCGGTTGGTGTCCCCCGGCGGACGCGTCGCGATCCAAGCCATCACCATGCCTCACGACCGAATGTCGAAGTCTCGCAATACGTATACCTGGATTCAGAAGTACATCTTCCCCGGCGGGCTGATCCCGTCCGTCGAAGCGGTCGTCGGGATCACCGAGCGCGAGACGCGGTTGCGCACCATCGGCATGCTGTCCTTGCGTCCCCACTACGCCGAGACGCTGCGGTTGTGGCGCGAGCGCTTCGACGAGCGCCGGGACGTGGTGTCGGCATTGGGATTCGACGAGGTGTTCCAGCGGATGTGGGAGCTGTACCTGGCGTACTCCGAGGCCGGCTTCCGGTCCGGTTACCTCGACGTCTACCAGTGGACGTTCGCACCGACCGGCTCCCCGGTGGACGTCCGATGAGCTTCGTCTTCGTTTCCGCTGCGTCGCTGGCGATTCTGGTGGTGGTCTACGGCGCTACCTTCGTCGTCGGGCGCCGCATCGGTCGCTACAACGTCGTCGACGTCACGTGGGGTTTGAGCTTCGTCGTCGTCGCGGCGGTCGCTGCGGCGGTCGGCAGCGGTGATCTCTTCCGTCGGCTGCTGCTCCTGGTCTTGGTCGCGGTGTGGGGATTGCGACTGGCGTGGCACATGGTCGGCAAGTCCGCAGGCAAGGGTGAGGACCCCCGCTACGACAAGCTGCTGCGCGGGGACTTCTCGCCCATGAACGTGATCCGCAAGATCTTCCTGATCCAAGCGGCCATGGCGTGGTTCATCTCACTTCCGCTGCAGCTTTCGGCCACGCTCGGGGCGACTCCGCGCGGACTGGTGCCGCTCTTGGTCGCCGGCGTGGCGCTGTGGGTGGTCGGCGTGCTGTTCGAAGCCGTGGGCGACCATCAGCTTCGGCGGTTCAAGGCCGAACCGGCCAACACGGGAACGATCATGGACCGCGGCCTATGGTCCTGGACACGGCACCCCAACTACTTCGGCGATTCGGCAGTGTGGTGGGGTCTGTGGCTCGTCAGCATTGCGGGGTGGCCTTCGTTGGCGACGGTGCTGTCCCCCGTGTTGATGACTTACTTCCTCGTGTACGCCACCGGAGCCCGGCTGACTGAGCGAATAATGGCCGACCGCCGCGGCTATGGTGAATACTGTGCTCGCACATCATTTTTCGTGCCTCGCCCGCCCAGATCGCGAATATCGTGACTACTGTCGCCAGGCCCAGTACACTTCGCGGCGTGACGGCCGACCTCGACGCATTGCTGCGCCGGGTAGCGCAACAGGACGTCGAGGCATTTGCCGCGTTCTACGACCTGACCCGCGCCAGAGTGTTCGGCTTGGTTCTGCGCATCCTCCGCGACCCCGGTTACAGCGAGGAGACGACGCAAGACGTCTACCTGCAGGTATGGCGGAACGCGGCCAGCTACAACCCGTCGGCCGGTACGCCTCTCGCCTGGCTCATGACCTTGGCGCACCGCAGGGCGGTCGACCGGGTGCGGTCCGAGCAGTCGGGTAGCCAGCGGGAGTCGCGCTACGGGGCCGCGAACGTCGATCTGCCCGCGGACCGCGTCGCCGAGACCGTCATCCAGCTCGATGAGCAGCGCCAAGTCACCCAGTGCCTGGATTCGTTGACCGATCCGCAGCGCGAGTGCATTCAACTCGCGTATTACGAAGGCCTGACATATGTCCAGGTATCGGAGCGTTTGTCGGCGAATCTTGCCACCATCAAGTCACGGATGCGAGACGGCATCCGGTGCTTGCGCAAGTGTCTGGGTGTCTCGTGACCGAACCAAACGCCAACGACCTACTGGTTCTCGCTACCCCCTACGCGCTGCATGCGATGCCGCAGTCCGATCTCGACGACATCGACAGACAGCTGGCCAACGCGCCCACCCCCGTTGCCATCGCCTTCGCCGACGAGGTACGGGCGGTGCGCGAAACGATGGCGCGGGTGTCCGCTTCGACCGCAATCGAGCCGCCGGGCCATCTGCGTGAGCGACTGATGGCGGCCGTCGACGGCGGCAAGGTGATCGAGATGCGTCCGCAATCGACCCGCTGGCGTACCGCCACGTTCGCCGCTGCAGCCGCGGTGGCCATCGGCCTGGGCGCAGTCGGCGTCGGAATCGCGGTGCGGCCGGAACCGAAGCCGACGGCGGCCGAGCGGATCTTCGCCGCAGCAGACGTCCGAACGGTGTCGGGCGACATCCCGACCGGCGGCACCGCCACCGTGGTGTTCTCCCGCGAACGCAACGAAGGCGTGCTGGTGATGAACAACGTCGCGCCGCCCAAGGCCGGCACCGTCTACCAGATGTGGCTGATGGGAGCGAACGGCACGGAGTCGGCGGGCACCATGGACG
>NZ_DASQEU010000053.1:0-35649 GCF_035633495.1 Mycobacterium sp.
GGCGTGCAGCGGTCACCGAAGCGTTCGGCTACGGGCGGTTGCCCTGCGAGAGCAGCGGCAGGCGGCCGCCCTCATCCGGACTGGTTGAGATCCTCAACATCGGTGACGCTACACCTCCCGCGGACACGGCCCGTGCTCAACGAACCGGTGTAACGTCGAGGTTGTTGAGAATCTCAACTGGTTGGGGACGAGTTCAGCTGTCAGCCGCGGAACTCGAGGAGCATCGGCTCCGAGTCCCGACGTGCCGGTGATCGTCTCGCACATCGGGATCACCATGAATGTTCCACAACGGTTCTCAACTCGATCGTCTCCCCCGCAGCGGCTCGGCACACCGGCGGGCGTACGGCCATGAGAGCGCTGACCGTCGTCGTCTTCGTCCTCGTCATGCTGGTCTTACTGACCTTCGCGATGTCGGTCCGCATCGTCAAACAGTATGAGAACGGCGTGTTGTTCCGGCTGGGGCGCGTGATCGGGGAACGCCAACCAGGTCTACGCCTCATCATCCCGTTCGCCGATGTGCTGCACAGGATTTCGCTGCGCATCGTGACGATGCCGATCCAGTCCCAAGGCATCATCACCCGCGACAACGTCAGTGTCGACGTCTCCGCGGTCGCCTACTTCAAGGTTGTCGACGCGGTGAAGTCGGTCGTCGCCATCGAAAACGTACACGCGGCGATCGACCAGATCGCCCAAACCACGCTGCGCAAGGTCGTCGGCCAGCACACCCTGGACGAGACGTTGTCAGAGACCGACAAGATCAACCTCGACATCCAGGACATCCTCGACGTCACCACCATCGAATGGGGTGTGCAGGTCACCTTGGTCGAGCTCAAGGACATCCAGCTGCCCGACAGCATGAAACGGGCGATGGCACGCCAAGCGGAGGCCGAAAGGGAGAAGCGCGCGAAGATCATCAACGCCGAAGGCGAGTCGCTCGCCGCGGCGGCGCTCGGTGATGCCTCGGACACCATGATGGCCCACCCCCTGGCGCTGCAGTTGCGGAACCTGCAGACCCTCGTCGAACTCGGCGTCGACAAGAACACGACCGTCGTGTTCCCGGCTCCGTTGATGTCGACCATCGCCGAACTGGGCGCATTCCTGGCTCGCGAGGGCGCCGCCGCCACTGCGCCTGAGCCACACTCGCAGCCACCGATCCCCATCCCGGAACACGCTGCCGTCGTAGCCAATGGCGCTCCGGCGACGGCGAGCCGGCCGTGATCGCCGCACTGATGCTCGTGACCTTGACCGGGTGGAGCTATTGGCTGATGCGCCGCGCGGTGCGCGGCCCTCAGGTGAATCCGGCGTTGGAGGCAGCCCCGAGCGTGCCCCACCCGGCGGCGGCCGCCGGACTCGAAGACGACCCCGTGCACTGGCCGCCGACACGTGGCGCCTGGACCGCACTCGATGAACGCCAGCTCATCAGGCTGCTGACGGACTCGGCTTCGTGACACGAACGAGCAACCGTCACCCCATGGCGGGCAACCGCACGCTGGAACCGGAATTGCTCCATAGGATGGACGCGTACTGGCGCGCAGCGAATTATCTGTCCGTAGGCCAGCTCCACCTCTACGACAATCCGCTCCTGAAGAGGCCGTTGGCGCTCACCGACAACGCGCGAGCTGGACGCCGACGACAACGGAGTGCTCGCGATCGATGTATGAATCCTGCCCCACCTGCAACATACGGTTCGCCGGGCTCGCCGATAGCGCAGCGAAAAAACATGCCTTCCAGCGCGATCCGTGTCATGCGCGGCCGCCGAGGCTGCCGGGCCGGCAACGACGGGGCGCCGCACCACGTCATCGAGGTAGCGCCGCAGCGGTCGACGAAGCGCTGCCTGGCGCCACCGAGGACCCATGGCAATCACTGACGTTGCGGCGTTCGTTCACCTGACAAGCGCCGACATCGAGAGCCTGGCCGTCGAGCTGGATGCGGTGCGTCGAGACTTCGAAGACAAGCGGGGCGAGAGCGACGCCTGCTACATCCGCCGTGCCATCGCCGCCCAACGCGCACTCGAGGTGGCAGGCCGGTTGATGCTGGCTGCCAGCTCACGCCGATCGGCATGGTGGGCCGGCACGGTGACTCTGGGTGTGGCCAAGATCGTCGAGAACATGGAGATCGCCCACAACGTCATGCACGGCCAGTGGGACTGGATGAACGATCCCGAGATCCACTCCGCCACGTGGGAATGGGACATGACCAGCGCCTCCAAGCACTGGCGGTACACCCACAACGTCCGGCACCACAAATACACCAACATACTCGGCGTGGACACCGACGTGGGCTACAGCATTCTGCGCGTCACCCGCGACCAGCCCTGGAAGCCCTACAACCTCGGCAACCTGCTGTTCAATACCGTTCTCGCGCTGGGGTTCGAGTGGGGAATCGGCCTGCAGCCCTTGGAGTTCGACACGATCTTGCGGGGCCGCGAAGCCCGCGCCGTCGCCCTCGCGCAGATACGCGAGTTCGGGATCAAGACGGGTCGGCAGGTTGTCAAGGACTACCTCGCGTTCCCGGCGTTGACCTCGCTGTCACCGGCAGCGACGTATTCCTCGACGCTGACCGCCAACATCCTGGCCAACGTGCTTCGCAACGTCTGGGCCAACGCGGTCATCTTCTGCGGCCACTTCCCCGACGGAGCGGAGAAGTTCACCGAAACCGAGATGGTGGGTGAGACGCCGGGGCAGTGGTATCTGCGGCAGATGCTGGGCAGCGCCAACTTCGACGCCGGCCCCGCGCTGCGGTTCATGAGTGGCAACCTGTGCTTCCAGATCGAACACCATCTCTACCCCGATCTGCCGAGCAACCGGCTTCGGGAGATTGCGGTGCGCGTGAGGGCAGTGTGCGACAAGTACGACCTGCCCTACACCACGGCGCCGTTCCTGCTCCAATACGGCAAGGCGTGGCGGACGATCGCCAAGCTGTCGCTGCCCAACATGTATCTGCGCGACACCGCCGACGACGCCCCCGAGACCCGCAGCGAGTTGATGTTCACCGACCTCGAGAACGGGTTCGCCCGGACCGACCCGGCGACCGGGCACCGCCGCGGCCTCAAGACGGCGATCGCGACAGTTCGACTGCACACCAACACTTCTCGTCATACCACACGTCGATCAGGCCGTCGGCGCGTGTCAATCAGGCGCGGTGACACACGTGGTCTGGCTCGTGCGATCTCGACGATCAGCCGCTACGCCGCCACCGATATCCACGCTCGCAGCAGGCCACGTCCCACTCGCCGCGAAATATGCCCGGGGCGGACCCATCTCCCGGCCGACCAGATACTGGCACAGAATATTGCGCCAGTGACCGGGGCAGCGAGCGCGCTGGGTCGACCCTCTGGCGGCTCCAGCGCGTGGTGTTCATCGCATCCCCCCGCTGCGGTCATGTCGCCCAAGTAGTGTACGGGTAAACGTCGGTATTCGGTTCGAGCGTCGTCATACATATGACGGTCGCCAAGCGCGGTTCGCTCAAAACCCGCCGACCAGAAGGGAATCATCTGATGACAGCCGATCCGAGAGTCAGTTTAGGGGACGTCGCCGCCGGAAACGAGCCGCGGCTGGCGCTCAAGCCCAGCCCGGCGGCCTCGCCCTATCTGGACGGAGCCTGGTGGCCACGATCAACCCAGTTGACTGCCGAGCTTCCGTCCCTGATCGACGCGTTGTCCGACCGTTTGGGTGCGGTCAAGATGGTGGGCTACCACCTCAGCGCCTGGAAGCCGGCGCCGCCGCAGATGCAGATCGCCGACGCAACAGTCGAATTGCAGGGCTTCTCGTGCGACCAACCGGCCACCGTCATCCTGATCGGTGGCGACGGTCGCCGCATCTGCTTCCTGGTCATCCCACCCGACGCCACCGAACAGGTGGCGCGAGGCGAGATGGACGCGGCGTCGAAGAACGCCGGCGACGGGAAGCCGCCGAGCAGCGAGGCAGATCATGCTGCGGCGAACTCGGTGACCGAGGTGGCAGCCCAGTTGGATAGCCATGAGGGGCGCGGCGACAGCGCACGCACCGCCGAGATCGCGCAGTGGTGCCAGGAGGCCGCCGAGCAGTTCGTGAATGCACCGGTGCAGGCCTTCGTACCGATCCTGGTGCACCACATGGTCCGTAACCAAATGAGCTCACCCCACCCCGCGAGCTGACAGCTGTGGCGCGCGTTGAACACCCCCACTCCTGCGGTCGCCGCCGGACCGCACCCGCTCACTCCGGCGCCGCTGACCGCAGGACGGGTCGCCTCGGCTCCGCTCGACGAGGTGCTGCAGTGGCTGGATAGCTCAACCGAGGGACTCACGGACGCGGAGGCAGCAGTCCGGTTGCAGCGTCACGGCAAAAATGCCCTTCGCACCCATCGGGTCAGCGCGATCGCGGTGTTGGGTCGCCAGTTGCGCAGTGCCGTGCTGCTGCTGCTGGCGGGCACCGCCGTCGTCTCGTTCTTCCTGGGCGACAACACGCAGGCGGTCATCATCGGCGTCATCCTGGCGGCCAGCGTCGGCCTGGGTTTCTTCAACGAGTATCGCGCGGAACGGGCCTCGGCCGCACTCCATGCGAGCTTGCGCCACAGCGCGGTGGTAAGGCGCGAAGGGAATTTCGCCAAGGTCGATGTCATCGACCTGGTGCCCGGCGACGTGGTCCAGCTGGCACTGGGTGAGACCGTGCCCGCCGACATCCGGCTCATCGACGTCGACAGCCTGGAGTGTAACGAGGGCATCCTGTCGGGTGAGTCGACCGCCTCGGAGAAGTCGACTCAACCGGTGAAAGCCGATGCGGGCCTGACCGATTCCACCGACCTGGCATTCATGGGCACCATCGTCAGCGCCGGCGACGGGGTGGGGGTGGTGTATGCGACGGGTGTGGACACCCAGTTCGGCGGCATCGCCGCCGGCCTCGGCGAGCGTCAGCCGGAGACCGAATTCCAGGCCGGCCTGCGCCGATTCTCCTACCTGCTGCTGTGGGTGGCGATGACGCTGACGACGCTGATCCTGGTCACCAACCTGATGCTGCGCCGGCCGGTCATCGATTCGGTGTTGTTCGCCTTGGCGATCGCGGTGGGGATCACGCCGCAGCTGTTGCCCGCCGTGGTCAGTTCCAGCCTGGCGACCGGGTCGCGGCGGCTGGCCAAGCTCAAGGTGCTCGTCAAACGCCTGGTATGCATCGAGGATCTCGGCGACATCGACGTGCTGGTCACCGACAAGACCGGCACCCTGACCGAGGGCCGCATCACCCTGGTCGGTGCCGTCGACCCTGCCGGCACGACCGCGGAATCGGTACTGCGGTCCGGCTTGCTGGCCACCGGTGTCGATGCGGCCTCCGGCGCCGTCAGCGCGAACCCGATGGATGCCGCGCTGTGGGAGTCCTCCGACGCCGGGCGTCTGACGGCGGGCACGATTCGCCGGATCGCCACGCTGCCCTTCGACCACACCCGCAGGGCCATGTCCTGCGTGGTCGACGACGGTGGCACCCGCCTCTTGGTGGTCAAGGGCGCACCCGAGCAGGTACTGGCCAAGTGCGATGCGGTCCCGCCGATCGCGCAGCAGACGCTGGCTGCGCTGTTCGCCGACGGCAGGCGCGTCGTCGCGGTCGCCAGCACGCCGGCGCCCGGGCTGACCACCATCACCGCCGAGGACGAGGCGGGTCTGCGGCTCGACGGCTTCCTGATCTTCGCCGACGAGCCGAAGACGGCGGCCCGAGACTCCCTGTCGCAGTTGGCTACCCTGGGCATCGAGGTCAAGGTGGCCACTGGAGACAATCCGCAGGTCGCCGAAAAGGTCTGTGCTGAATTGGGTTTGACGTCCAAGGGCACCATCACCGGCTCCGAGATGGATCCGCTCGACGACGCAGCCTTCGACGCCGCAGCGCAGAACCACACCATCTTCGCGCGCATCTCACCCGAACAGAAGGCGCGGCTGATCGTCTCACTGCGTCGCACCGGCCGTTCGGTCGGATTCCTCGGCGACGGCGTCAACGACGCGCTGGCCCTGCACGCGGCCGACGTCGGCATCTCGGTCGACACCGCCACCGACGTCGCCAAGGACGCCGCCGACGTCGTGCTGCTCGAAAAGGACCTCGGCGTGCTCGCGGCCGGGGTGGCCGAGGGCCGGCGCATCTTCGCCAACACCATCAAGTACGTGCTGATGGGCACCTCGAGCAACTTCGGCAACATGTTCAGTGCCGCAGCGGCCTCGGCCGTGCTCTCGTTCCTGCCGATGCTGCCCGGCCAGATCCTGTTGAACAACCTGCTCTACGACGGCTCCCAGCTCGCGATTCCCACCGACAACGTCGACGCGGAGCAGTTGCACGCGCCGTCGCACTGGAACATCGCATTCATCCGCCGCTTCATGCTGACGTTCGGTCCGATCAGCTCGCTGTTCGACTTCATGACCTTCGGGTTGATGCTGGGGGTGCTCCACGCCGGCCCGGTGGAGTTCCGCACCGGCTGGTTCGTGGAATCGCTTGCCACTCAGACTCTCATCATCTTCGCCATCCGCACCCGTCGCGTGCCGTTCTTCCGCAGCAGGCCCGGCGGCGTGATCACCATGACGACCTTCGCGGTGATCGCCGTCGGCATCGCGCTCACCCTGTCGCCGCTGGCTCGGACTCTGGGTTTCACCGCGCTGCCGTGGCAGTTCTTCGGCGCGCTCATCCTGTTCACCATCGCCTACCTGATCCTCGTCGAGGTCACCAAGAAGATGTTCTACGCCGACCCGATCCACCTGCCCGGACATCTGAGCCGGAAGCGGGGCCGCGAGCACCGAATCCAGCGCCGGGCCGCCCGTTTCAGCCACGGTGGCACGGTCACCCATGCGGGCGGCGGGTAGCCGCGGTCGGTGTCGTGCCCGTCCTTGGTTCCCCGGTGTGCAGTCAGCGCACGACGAGCACCGAGCAGGACGTCTTGCGAAATTTCGAGCGGCCCATCGGTCCGATGAGTTCGGCCGCCAGACCTGGGGCGCTCTTGCCGACGACGACCAGCCGATCGATGTCCGCGTGCTGCAACAACGCCTTACGCACATTTTCGGGCATCGGCCGCGCGCTCATCCTGGGTACTGCATCTCCGCGTTCTGAGGCTTCGAGGTGGCGGTCGAGCATGGCGCGAAGGTCATCGTCATCATGCTCATGCCGGCCTTCGTCTTGTCCCGCCGGCCACGGGGTCATCACCAGCACGGGGGTGTTGCGCAATCTCGCCTCGTCGATGGCGGTCTGCAGCACGGCCAACGAGGCTGGTGACTCGTCCAGCACGGCGACGATCCGGCCGTCGTCGGCTTGCGCTTCAGGAGCGCAGCGGTGCCGGATGATGGCCGCTGAACACATCGCGGTTTCGGCTACCCTCGTCGCCGTTGCCCCCCGGTGCCGTCCGGAGTGCTCGTGGCGTCCCCTTGATCCGAGGCAGATCAGTGGAGCGTGGCGGGATGCCTCAACCATTTCGGCCACCGGGTCGCCCCGCAGAATCTCCATCTCGATCTTCACTGGTTTCCCCGTGGCTTCGACAGCGCGCCAGGCGGTGTGCGCAGCACGGGAGGCGGCGGCATACCCGCGGTCGTGTCGCGAGGCGTCCGCGCTGCCGTGTGCAGCCGCGTCGATGACGTGCACCAGTCGCAGCGGGATGTCGCGATGCACTGCTTCGTCGACGGCCCAAAGTGCGGCGCGGATAGCACTTTTGGAGCCGTCGATACCGACGATGATCGATGGCGATTGAATCGAACGATCCACGAGGGCACTCCCGTTGGGCTGATTCGGCGGACTGCGGCTTACCTGTTACTGCGACGCCAACGATGTCGGGAGCGGCGGCTTCCTAAAGGTATTGGACGGACGGAGTGGCACTGATTCCGTTGGGTCTGTTGCCTCGTCCAGCGAGATGGCGCTCGGGGCGGGGGCGCGATCGAGCAGCGCGTCGAGTCCCACTACCCGGAGCAACCGCCGCGTCGACTCCGGCACGGAGTCCAGCTGCAGTGACCCCCCTGATGCGCCGGCTGCGTCGTGGAGGTGCACGAAGAGCAGCAGGCCCGCAACGCCGAGGAACTCCAGGCCCGAGAGGTCCAGCGTGAGGTGCAATCCTTGACCGGCTAGCGGACATAGCCACTGGGTAAGGTCGGGTGTGGTGAAGAGGTCGAGGTCGCCCTCGATGGGAACGAACAGTCTCTCGTCGGGGCTTGCGACAGCCCCTGCCGTCAGATCGACTTCAGGAATCGTTGTGCCACAGTCATTTCCGACTTGGGCTGCCGCGTAGGGCGGCGTTGATGCGGTCATCGATGAGCTCCGGTTCCTGAGTTGTGCAACGGTTCGGTCAGTCGGCGGCCGGCTGACGCGGTGACGGTGAGGTCGAGGATGACCGGCAGGTCCGGGTTCTCGAGGGCTTGCCGGGCGTGGGCGACGGCGGAAGTTTCGATGTGGCGACGCGTCCTGGACGCGTCGGCATCCTGATCGAGAACGGCCGTGATGACGAGACGTGGGACCTCGTCCTGACCGATCAGTCGTGCCCGCGCCGAGTGCACCCCTGGATAGCCTTCGATCTCCTGCGCCACGGCCTCTGTGAGCGCGGCGGGGACCACGGTGGTGCGTCCGGCGGACCGGTCCCCGGTGAGCTGGATTTCGGCCGCTCGGTCGGTGGAGAACACCAGCACCGACAGCCAACGCAGCGCGAGCAGTGCTACCACCCCTGCGGCCGCGGCGATGACCGGCCACAGCCACACGCCGTGGCGGCCGACGTAGAGGCCGACCGGATTGGCGAACAGGGGGGCGTGTTCGGCGGAGACACCGAACGCACCAAACCCGTTGAGTGCGCCGACGAGTCCGATGGAGACGAGCAGGACGGCGAACACGATGAGGAGGGCGCGGTTGGTCCGGTCGGCGTGCATCAGCGGCTCCGGGTGCCGACCCGCACCGACAGTGGCGGCGGCGAGCACAGTTCCAGCGCGTCCAGCCGGTGCCGGGCGGCGTCGGCTACGGGTCCGCTCAGTGACTGCGCGGTCTCGGGCTGACGTCCCACGGCCGTAGCGGCAACGGTGATGTTTCGTCGGGTCACCTTGACGGTGGCGTCGGCGATGCCATCGACGTCGGTGACGGCGCAGCGGATGGCCGCTTCGATGCCGTGACGGGTGAAGGCCGCATCGGTGAGTTCACCTGAGACCGGATATCGCCGGGGCGCGTCGCGTCGTAACTCGGCCAGCAGCAGGACGATGCCCAGGATGGCGATCAGGACCGAACCGGCCCGGACGCTACCCTGGGTCCAGTTGGTGTGCTCGGCCCAGTCGTAGATCCGATGCCATTGAACGACAACGGGTCTACCGATGAGACGGTCGGCGGCGACCTCGACGACCACCAGCACACCCGCGGCGGCGATCGCGACTCCGAGAAGGGCGCCGAGTGGCCGGTTGATCAAACGCACGAGGCCGTCCTCTCAGTTCTAGTGGACCCGCGGCTGCGGTGCGACGTCGGTGACCAGATCGGCCACCTCGATGGTGACTTCAGCCACGCGCAGTCCGGTGAGTACGACGATCCGTTCGAGCACTCGTCGCCGGACGGCGCGCGTGACGGCTGGAATCGAGGACGGCCATCGCACGCTGATGGACAACTCGACGACGACCACGCCGCCATCGACCCGCGCGGAGGCCCTCGGCAAGTCGGCAAGTGTCGTCGAGCGTCCCCCAAGCAGGTGGGCTGCGGTCAACGACTTCCCGACGAGGCGGGGGGCGGCCGCGCCAACGTCGGGGACCTCCCATGCGGCGCGGGCGGCGATCTTGGCGACCACGGAATCGTGAATGGTGATGGTGCCCAGCGCATTGCGGTCCACCGATGGCGCAGGAGGGGCCTTGGTTGCCATCAGCGGTCGCGCCGCGTCGAGGCGAATCGACTGAGGTCGACGTCCCCGTCGAGGACCTTGGCTACCACGAAGCCGATGGCGCCGCACAGGGCGACGACAAGCATCTGGCCGAAGCTACCGAACGCAAGTGCCAGCCCGAGGCTCAACCCGATGACGATGCCCAAGGTGGTGCGAGTCATCATTGTCTCAACGTCTTTCGGCTGTGGTGATGCCACGGGAGACGGTGGACGAGACGCCGCGCCAGGCGAGATACGGGGCCGCGCCCGCCGAGGTGAGCATCGACCACGATCGATCCGAGCTCCAGTGGCTCACCGGTTCGGTTGGGCCGAGCGAGCTGGTGCTCGGCGCCATCGGTGCGGCGGGCCGCGGGTCGGACGCGGACAAGGCAGGTTGTCGCGTGGCGATGTCTCGCGCGGTGGGGTCCGAGACCGCGGCGACGACGATGTCGACGGCGCGCCCACCGACGAAGGGGGCTACGGCCCTGCGGACTTGCACGCCCAACTCGCCGACGGGTACGTCCCACACCACGCGAACCTGAATGCTGACCCGGTACTGCTCGATTCGGATCCCCGCGAGCTGCCGACCCGGGAGGTAGGTCGCGATGCTGCCGAGTGCGCCACGGTCCAGATCGTCCACGGCCGGGCAGGATCGGACGGCGGCCGCGAGGGCATCGACGTCGATGCCCTCGACCAGTGCGATGCCTGGACCGCTCACGTCACGCCAGGGAGGGGGGAACGGGAGGCGGCGTGGCCGTCTCGGTGTGCTCCTCGGGCAGATGGACGTCGTCGACGCTGATGTTCACCTCGACGACCTCCAAGCCCGTCATCCGCTCGACGGCCTGCTTCACGTTGCGCTGGATGCTCTTACCGAGATCGGCGATGCTCACCCCGTACTCCACGACGATCTCGAGGTCGATCGCGGCTTGTGTTTCGCCGACCTGTACGCCTACGCCCTGGGAGACGTTCGGAGCTCCCAGTGCGCCCGGCATGGCCTCACGGATCGCGCCGAAGGTGCGTCCGGTAGTGCCGCCCATCGCGTGTACGCCATTGATCTCGCGGCACGCGATGCCGGCGATCTTCTGCACCACGGTCTCGGCGATGGTGATCTTGCCGCCGTCGTTCTTGCGTTGATCGGAGGCCGCTGCGTTGCCGTTCGCGGTCGGTGTTGGGGCCGTCTCTAGCTGTGCCATCGGAACTGAACTCCTTCTGCGCTGTGAAGTAGGTGAGATACGGACCAGTCAGCCTTGATCGGCGATTGGTCGGAGGAAATACGTGGAGTCTTCACATGGTCGCCCCGTCTCGGGTCGACATCGGTGTGCGGCGCGAGCTGACGCTCATCGAGTCGGGCGGCGGACGGCCAAACTCATTCCGAACTGTCTGAAGGACTCAGCGCCTCGACGCTACGCTGCTTCATCTTCCGCCGCTAGGTTTGAGAGTGAACAGCCCTGGGCGCTAAGCCATCTTGTGCCCACCGGCTAAGTTGCCGTGAGGATTTCCGGCAAAGGCGGCGGCGTGGACGCCGAAAGGTAGCTCAGCAGGAGCTGATCGTGCCCGGCGCAGTAGAAGTCCACCGAGACTTGGACGATCCTGACTGCCTGTGACGACGTCCACCCATCGCCGGCCACTGCGGTGACCACCGTGGAGACCCCGTCCAGCGTGGGGACGCCGTCAATGGCGGAGCACACGAATTTCGGCCCGTACTCGACGATGTACTCGGCCATCGCCTGAGTCGTCGGGTCGTTCGTGTCTGCCTCTGCGCTGGGTGAAATCGTCACTGCTGCAACGACTCCAGCGCAGCCCGCCGCCAACGCTCCGAGTACGACCGCTCGCGACAGCGACTTCCTGCTCGTGGCGTGATCGGCGGCGGCGTTCATCCCGCCATCGCACCAGGTACGCGCCACGAGCAGTAGGGCCCGAAGTCCTTCACGGTATGGACCGACGAGGTGCGGTCGCACCTATGTCGACGCGGTGAGGAAGACCTTGAGTGCACCCGTTTCGGCGGCTCGGCCGAACACGTCGTAGGCCTCCTCGAACTCGTCGAGGTTGAAGCGATGGGTGATCATCGGTGAGGTGTCGAGCTGTTGGCTGGCCACCAGTCCGATCAGCGTCGGCGTCGACGACGTGTCGACCAGACCCGTGGTGATCGTCAAATCCTTGATCCAGATGTCCTCGAGATGCAGCGTGGCCGGGGCACCGTGTACCCCGATGTTGGCGACGTGCCCACCCGGGCGGACCAGCTTCACTGCCTGCTCGAAGGACTCCGGCAGCCCGACGGCCTCCATGGTCACGTCGGCTCCCAAGCCGCCGGTGAGTTCACCGATCACGGTCGCGGGATCGTCACGGCTGCTGTTGATCACGATGTCGGCCCCGAACTTGCGGGCGGCCTCGAGTCGCGAGTCGGCGATGTCGATCGCCACGACGTGACTCGGGCTGTAGAGCCTGGACGTCATGATCGCGGCGAGCCCGATGGGGCCTGCGCCGATGATGGCGACGACGTCGGCGGGACGAACCCTGCCGTTGAGCACGCCCACCTCGTACGCGGTGGGCAGGATGTCGGCGAGAACGATCATCTGCTCGTCGGTGACGCCGTCGGGAATCTTGTGCGTCGAGTTGTCGGCGAACGGCACCCGGACGTACTCGGCCTGCGTGCCGTCGATGAGGTGGCCCAGAACCCAGCCACCGCCGTTGAGGCACTGCCCGTAGATGCCCTCGCGGCAGTATCGACAACTGCCGCAGGACGTGATGCACGACACCAGAACCCGGTCACCAACCGCGAGTCGTGCTACCCCCGAACCGATCTCGGTCACCGTGCCGACGGCTTCATGGCCGAGGATGCGGCCAGGAGTGACCTCCGGCACGTCACCCTTGAGGATGTGCAGATCGCTGCCGCAGATGGTGACCGCGTCGACTCGGACGATGGCGTCCGAGGGTTGTTGGATGGTGGCGTCGGGCACGTCTTCCCAGGAGCGCTCCCCTGGTCCGTGATAAACCAATGCCTTCATGTTGCTGATCCCTTCGTAGTAGTCGACTTACGCGGTAAGACGATGTCTGCCGCCCCTGGTGACGGCGGTCCCTGCGTCTCGGCGACCAGATCGTCCAACGGATAGGAGTGGGTCAAGTCCCGGTCGTTTGCGCTCTCCGGTGCGAGCATGCCGACCTGCGGGGCGTTGCCGTTGCCGTTGCAGACCAGCAGATCGTGGTCCTTGGCCAGCGGAGCGAGCACGTGCGCGGCTGCGTGAACGTGCGACAGCTGGATTCCCGCGTCCGGCTTCTCCCCGCGCTGCAGCAGAGCGTTACCGCCCAGCGCCACTACGATCCGCACGTCAGCCGCCGGCGAAGGCGTTGACCAGGACGGCCTTGATGGTGTGCAGCCGATTCTCGGCCTGGTCGAAAACCAGCGACTGGGGCGACTCGAAGACGTCGTTGGTGACTTCGGCCCCCTCCAGCCCGAATCGGGAGTACAGGCGTGCCCCGAGTTCGGTGTCGGTGTTGTGCAGCGACGGCAGGCAGTGCATGAACTGGGTGTCCTGCCTGCCCGTCGACTTCATCAGCGCCTCGGTGACGCGGAAGGGCAGCAGTTCGGGAACCCTTGTCTCCCAGTCCTCGTCGGACTCGCCCATGCTGACCCACACGTCGGTGTAGACGAAGTTCACGCCCTCCACCGCGCGGTCGACCTCGTCGGTGACGAGGATGCGGGCGCCACTTTCGGTCGCCAGGTAGTGCGCGGCGAGGATGACGTCCTCGGGTGGCCACAGCTCCTGCGGTGCGGCGATACGGACGTCCATGCCCAGCAGTGCACCGGTGACCAGTAGTGAGCGGGCGACGTTGTTGCGGCCGTCGCCCAGGAAACAGTAGGAGATCTCCTCCAGTGGCCCGTCGTGGTGTTCGGTCATCGTCAGAACGTCGGCCAGCATCTGGGTGGGATGCCATTCGGTGGTGAGGCCGTTCCAGACGGGAATGTTTGCGTTGTCGGCCAACTGCTCGACGCTGGACTGGGCGAAGCCACGGAACTCGATGCCGTCGAACATGCGGCCCAGAACCCTGGCGGTGTCGGCGATGGATTCGCTGCTGCCGATGTGCGAGCCGCTGGGACCGCGGTAGGTGACGTGGGCGCCCTGTTCGTAGGCGGCCACCTCGAACGCGCACAGGGTGCGGGTGGAGGCCTTCTCGAAGATGAGTGCGATGTTCTTGCCGACAAGCGTCGGTGTCTCGGTCCCTTGCGCCTTGGCGCGCTTGAGGTCTCGCGCCAGATCTAGCAGCGCCAAGAAGGTGCCCTTGTCCAGGTCGAGTTCCTTGAGCAGGGAGCCCGGGTGTCGCCTCGACGTCAGCGATGTCGTCACAGTTCAGATCCCGTCGCGTTGAATGGGGCAGGTCATGCAGCGGGAGCCGCCTCGGGCCCGGCCAAGTTCACTGCCGGGGATGGGCAGCACCTTGACGCCGTGTTGTTCGAGCATGCGATTGGTGACGGTGTTGCGTTCGTAGCCGATGACCAAGCGGGGGGCGACGGCCAGGAAGTTGTTGGCGTCGTCCCATTGCTCGCGTTCGGCGGCGCGGGCGTCCTCGTCGGCGGACAGCACGATCACCTCGTCGACGCCGAGCGCATCGGCGATGGTGGCGAACAGGTCGTCGCGCTCTTCGACGTGCAGTCCACCGGTGTCGCGCTCGGCGACCTCTTCGGGGTCGACGGGGGTGATGACCCACGTGCGCAGGTGGGCCGGATCGAGGTCGGGATACCGGACGAACATGGCCGTGTCGATCATGGTGAGCACCGTGTCGAGGTGCATGAACGCGCGAGACTTGGGCAGCTGGACGGCGATGACCTTGGTGGCGGCGTTGTGCCGGAACAGTTCTCGGGCCAGGATCTCCACCCCCGTCGGGGTGGTGCGCTCCCCCATGCCGACCAGGACGGCGCCGCGGCCGAGGACGTGGATGTCGCCGCCCTCCAGCGTGGCGGGCTGATGGTCGACGTCGTCGTCGCCGTAGAAGATGGGGAAGGCAGTCGCCGAGAACATCGGGTGGTAGTGGTAGACGGCGCGGGTGTGGATCGACTCACGTTGCCTGGCGGCCTTCGCCATCGGGTTGATCGACACGCCGCCGTACACCCAGGCGGAGTTGTCACGCTGGAACAGCGTGTTCGGCACGGGGGCGAGCACGAAGTCGTCGAGGGCCAGGCTCTGCCACAGCAGGCTTCGGGCGTGCAGCGGCGAGAGATCTGACTTGGTGATGCCGCCGATCAGCAGGTCGGCGAGGGTCGTGGTGTCGACGTCCTCGGCGAGCGCACGCACGGAGGCGGTCAGGGTCGGGCCCAGTCGGTGAACGTTGCAGACACGCTCCAGCACAAACGCTTTCGCCGCAGGCACGTCGAGGGTCTGGGCGAACAGCTCGGCGAAGTGGTGCACGGTGACGCCCTGATCCCGAAGCGTCTGGGTGAAGGTGTCGTGCTCCTCGCGGGCCCTGTCCGCCCACAGGACGTCGTCGAACAGCAGCTCGTCGCAGTTGGACGGGGTCAGGCGCGTCAGCTCCAGCCCTGGCCGGTGAACGATGGCTTGGCGCAGTTGACCAACTTCGGACTCGACGCCGAGCATGTGTGTCATCAAGCGAACTCTTCCGAGCATTTTCGCGATCCCAAGGCTGCGGCGAGCGCGCTGTCGGGGGTCGCGGAGTGAGACTCTGGATGCGGTAAGCGAGATACTTACGCGACCGTGGCCACGGGGCGACGTTCACGGTTCCAGACCGGCATGTTCTCTGCGTCTTTCAGTGCACTCCCGTTGGAGCCCAAAGTCAAACGCCCGCGACTCCGAGCGCCTGCCCTATCGCGTAGGTGACGATCATCGCGATCGCTCCGCCGATGGTGACGCGAAGGACGGCACGGGTGGCACTGGCGCCGCCGAGGCGCGCGCTGACGGTGCCGGTGAGAGCCAACGCGATCAACACGGTCACGAAGGTGATGGGGATCCGGACGGCGGGGGGAAGGGCGACGATCGCGATCAGCGGGAGCAACGCTCCGACGGTGAAGGAGACGGCCGACGACAGGGACGCCTGCCACGGGTTGGTGAGGTCGTCGGGGTCGATGCCGAGTTCGGCGTCCACGTGGGCCGCGAAGTCGTCGTGCGCGGTCAGTTCGTCGGCGACCAGTCGGGCGGTGGACGGGGTGAGCCCCTTGCCCTCGTAGATCGCGGTCAGCTCGGCGAGTTCGTCGGCCGGTGCCTCCTCGAGTTCGCGACGCTCCTTGGCGAGCAGGGCCTTCTCGGTGTCGCGCTGGGTGCTGACCGAGACGTACTCGCCGAGTGCCATCGACACCGCACCGGCGACCAGGCCCGCGATGCCCGCCGTCATGATCGGTCCTCGCTCGCTGGTGGCCGCGGCCACGCCGACCACTAGGCCGGCCACGGAGACGATCCCGTCGTTGGCGCCCAGAACACCGGCGCGCAACCAGTTCAGCTTCGAGGCCACGCCCGTGCCGTGTGGCTCGGCGGGATGGGTCGCCGATGTGGGCGACTGACCATCCGTGGCGTCGACGTTGTTGTCCTGACTTGGGCTCACGGTGTCGGAGGGTATTACTTTTCGCGCCGGTCAGCCAGCAATCCAAGGCTTGCCAAAGCCGGGCGGACGCTCTCGGCAGAGCCGTCCGGAGTGTAGCGTCTTGGCTGCTGAGATCGTCAGCGAGTCCGGTATGAGCCAGCTGTCCGCTGCTGGGTTCCAGGAGCAACGGCTCCGTCCCGTGCGCTCCGTCGTTTGTCTCGCCTGGTCGGACCGCAATGCTCACGTCACTCATCCAAACACCCTCGTGCAAAACGTGATTCAGGTCAGCCCCGATAACGCGGCCGAGTCCGATCCCAGTCGACGACTCGACCTGCTGTTTCGGGACCTCCGGTCGTCGGCCAAAGGCATCACCGACCGGGAGGCGGCCCGGCGGCTGACGGTCTACGGGCCCAACGCGCTGGCGCGACGCGGCAAGAAGCAGTGGCCGCGGGACCTGTTGGCCCAGTTCGTGCATCCGCTGGCGCTGCTCCTTGTCGCCGCGGCGGTGCTCGCCGTGGTCAGCGGCAGCCCGGTGCTGGGTGCCGCGATCACGGCGGTGATCCTGCTCAATGCGGTGTTCGCCTTCTTCCAGGAGCAGCACGCCGAACACGCCGTCGAGGCGCTGGCCGCCTACCTGCCCTCGCACGCCGGGGTGCTGCGCGACGGGGTCCGGCGGGAGGTCGACGCCACCGACCTGGTTCGCGGCGACGTCCTGATCGTCGAGGAGGGTGACCGGGTCAGCGCCGACGCGCGCCTCATCACCGGGTCGGTCGAGGTCGACATGTCCTCGCTGACCGGCGAATCGCAGCCCGCCACCCGCACCACGGGGCCATCGGATCCGACCGTCGCGCTGATTCAGTCCGAGAACATGCTGTTCAGCGGCAGCGCCTGCGTGGGCGGTGAGGCGCGTGCGATCGTCACCGCGACGGGCATGCACACCGAGATCGGCCGCATCGCCGCGCTCACCGAACGCGTCCGCAGCGACAGCAGCCCGCTCGAGCAGCAGGTCAAGAAGGTCGCCAAGCTGATCGCCCTGGTTGCCGTCGTGGCGGCGCTGGCATTCCTGCCGCTGGGCCTACTGGCCGGGCTCACGGTGGGCGCTGCCATCAGCTTCGCCATCGGCATGCTGGTGGCCAATGTGCCCGAGGGCCTGCTGCCGTCGATCACGCTGGCCTTGGCAGCCGGTGTGCAGACCCTGGCCCGCCGGGGTGCGGTCGTCAAACGTCTCTCCGCCGTCGAAACGCTGGGCTCCACCACTGTCATCTGCACGGACAAGACGGGCACCCTGACGCAGAACCGAATGCAGGTCACCGGGTTGTGGACGGCCGCCGGCTCAGCCGATTGCAGTGCGAGCGGTCAGCTATCGTGGTCGAGTGGGTCGTCCGGGCCCCCAGCTGCCCTGGCCGCGGCGCTGGCCACCGTCGCGACGCGCTGCTCCACGGCGGACGCGGGGAGTGTCACCGGGGATCCGACGGAGGTGGCGCTGGTCGAATTGACCACGGCCATGGGGCTTTCCGATGATCGCGCGGTACGTCGGGCCCTGTTCCGGTTCGACCCACGGCTGCGTTTGATGAGCACCATCGACGTCGATCAGCAAAGCGGTGGCACCTGGGTCGACACCAAGGGTGCGCCGGAGGCCGTGCTGCCGCTCTGCACCGAGCTCGCGGTCGCGCCGGGCGACAGCCGACCGCTGAACGACGTCGACCGCACCGAGATCGCCTCTGCCATAGACGAATACGAGCAGAAGGGTCTACGGGTGCTGGCCTTCGCCCACCGCCGCCTCGACGACGGCGCGCCCCTGCCCACGGAGCGGGGCGCCGCCGAACAGGCGTTGTGCCTGCTGGGCATCGTCGCCCTGCTCGACCCGCCCCGCCCCGAGGCTGCCGCGGCCATCGCCCGGGCCCATCGGGCGGGAATCAAGGTGCTCGTCGTCACCGGGGACAACGGCACCACCGCCGCCGAGATCGCCCGTCAGGTCGGAATCGGCACGGGTCCTGCCGGATTGCGCACCATCTCGTCGGCCGAGCTCGACGCCATGAGCGACGAACAGCTCGACGGGGTGCTGAACCAGGGCTCGGAGATCGTCTTCGCGCGCAGCTCCCCCGAGGCCAAGCTCCGCATCGCCGACGCCCTGCGCGCGCTCGGCGAAGTGGTCGCGATGACTGGCGACGGGGTCAACGACGCGCCCGCGTTGCGCGCCGCCGACATCGGTGTCGCGATGGGCCGTTCGGGCACGGAGGTCGCGCGTCAGGCTGCGACGATGGTACTGACCGACGACGACTTCGCCACCATCATCGACGCCGTCGAGGAGGGCCGCCGCGTCTACGACAACGTGCGCCGGTTCATCCTCTACATCTTCACCCACGCGGTGCCCGAGGTGGTTCCGTTCCTGCTGTTCGCCGTCGCGGGTGGCGCGGTTCCGCTTCCGCTGACCGTGATGCAGCTGCTGGCCATCGATCTCATCACCGACACCCTGCCCGCGCTGGCGCTGAGCCGCGAACCGGCCGAGCCCGGCCTGATGGACCGGCCGCCGCGGCCCAAGACCGAGGGCATCATTCGTCCGGCGCTGCTGGCGCGGGCGTGGGGCTTCCTCGGTCTCATCTCCGCGGCCCTGGTGCTGGCGGGCTTCTTCGTCGTGCTCGTCCGGGGCGGCTGGACTCCGCACGCCGACACCAGTCCCGGTAGCCCGCTGCACCACGTTTATCAGCAGGCGACGACGGTCGCGTGGCTCGGCATCGTCGCGTGCCAGGTCGGGACGGCGTTCGCGGCGCGGACCGAACGCGCGTCGCTGCGCAGCGTGGGATTCTTCACCAACCGGTTGCTGTTTGGTGCGATCGGCATCGAGTTGGTGCTCGCCGCCGCGCTGGTCTACGTGCCGTTCCTGCATCCCGTATTCGGCACGGCCGCTTTGACTCTCGACCAGGTGTGCCTCGTCCTGCCGTTCCCGTTCCTGGTGTGGGGCGCCGACGAGCTCCGCCGCTGGATCCAACGCCGTCGACATTCCCTGGCGCCTGACTCTCCGCGGCGCCCGCCGCCACCACCGGTTCCCTCCACACCATCGCAGCAATCCGTCGGTAAGGAAGTCCCATAGTCCTCGCCCCCCGGCAACGTTCACCGAACCCGACGTCGTGCCATCGCCGGGACCGCAGTGTTCTCCGGTCTCGGGGCGCTCAACGGGTGGGACAGTGCTCTACTTCGAGGCGTTCGCGTCGTTGTGGTGCGTGTACGCGGCGGCGGCGTCGGTGCTGGTACTCGTGCACATGCTGCGGCGACGGCAGTTGTCGGATCCTCATCGGTTGTGGGGTGAGGCGTCGGTTGCCGTGTCGTTTGCCTGAGGCGTGACCAGGATCGTGGCACCCTTTTCTCGAAGCACGCGGGAGAAGGAGCGGCGGCGATGTGTTTCTCGGTCACGGCTGACCTGGTCGCGGGCGCGGCGCTACTGCCCGTCGCGGCGCTGTCACTGCGCGAGGTCAGGCACTGGCGCGAGGTGCCGTTCGCGTCATTGCCCGCCGTCTTCGCGGCGCATCAGCTGATCGAGGCGCTGGTGTGGGCTCAGCAGGAGGGCGACGTCTCCCCCGGCGTGGGTCATCTCGCGGCGCTGATCTACGTGTTCATCGCGTGGCCGTTGTTGCCCTTGCTGGTGCCGGTGTCGGTGATGCTGCTAGAGCCGCGGGAGGCGCGCCGACGGGTGGCGCCGTTCGTGGCGGTCGGGTCGATCGTGGCGGCGTACCTCGCCTATGTCGTGCTCGCGAGACCTGTCGTGGTGGTCGTGCACCCCCATGCGCTGGAGTACCAGACCGGTGTCGTGCACCCGTTGGTGTGGGCGACGCTGTACATCGCGGCGATCGTCGGTGCGTTGGTGATGTCGAGCCATCGCTTGGTCGTCGTCTTCGGAGTGCTGAACCTGGTGGGCCTCGTCGTCGTCGCGATGGTCTACTTCGAGGCGTTTACGTCGCTGTGGTGTGCGTATGCGGCGGCGGCTTCGGTGGCTGTGTGGTTGCACATGCGGAGCCGACGGCGGTCGCCGGCCGTGGGCATGGCGAGCCCGGCCTACACGAGCAGCTAGTAGTACTTTGTTAGGTCGGTGTGTCGCAATGGTTTTCGGTGTGACCTCTGGGAGAATCGGGGAGTGGATGCAGCCGGTCTCGTACGTGTTGATGAACAGTTGGATTCCTTTGTCGGCGAGGTGTTCTCATCGTTGGCGCGCAAGGATCGGCGAGCGACGGCGGGGCTGTATGTGCGGGGGCTGATGCTTGATGGCCGGCGCAAGTCGATGCAGCCGATGGCGGCGCGACTGCGGGTGGATCACCAGCGGTTGCAGCAGTTCGTGACCAGTTCGCCGTGGGACGTGGAGCCGGTCCGCAAGACGCTGGCCCGCAAGGCGTGCGCCCTGATCGATCCGGATGCGTGGGTGATCGACGACACCGGGTTCCTCAAGGACGGGGACGCCTCGGCGTGCGTGGCCCGCCAATACTCGGGCACCCTGGGCAAGGTCGGCAACTGTCAGGTCGCGGTCAGCGTGCACGCCGCCTCCGATGCGGCCTCCGCGCCGCTGGATTGGCGACTGTACGTACCCGAACGCTGGGACGACCGGTGCACCGCGGACCCCGCCGAGGTGGCTGCGGTCGCGGTCCGCCGTCAGCGCTGCGCGATCCCCGAGGGCGAGCATCACCGGCCGAAGTGGCAGATGGCCCTGGAGATGATCGACGAGTTGATCGGGTGGGGACGCACCCCGCCGGTGGTGGCCGCGGACGCCGGATACGGCGACACCACGGCATTCCGGCAGGGGCTGACCGACCGTGAGATCGGCTACGTCGTTGCCGTCAAGGGCGCCACCAGTGCCCATCGGGGTGACGCGACGCCGCAGACCGTCCCCTACGCCGGCCGTGGACGCCCCCCGACCCCGCGCTACCGCGACCCACACCAGTCCTGCAGAGACCTGGCCGTGGCCGCCGGACGCGCCCTCCTCAAAACGGTGACCTGGCGCCACGGCACCAAGACCGACCCCGACAACCCGGCCGCGGCGATGCGCTCCCGATTCCTGGCCCTGCGGATCCGCCCGGCAAACCGCGACATCATCCCCGCCGACGACGGCAGCCTGCCCCAAGCCTGGCTACTCGCCGAATGGCCCACCGGCGCGCAAGAGCCCACCGACTACTGGATCTCCACCCTCGGCCCCGACACACCCCTCAAGGAGCTCGTGCGCCTGGCCAAGATCCGCTGGCGCATCGAACACGACTACCGGGAACTGAAGACCGCTCTGGGCCTGGACCACTTCGAAGGACGCTCCTGGACCGGCTGGCACCACCACGCCACCCTCGTCTGCGCCGCCCACCTGTTCATCACCACCCTGCGGCTCACCCACCCAAAAGCGAATGGGCAGGGCTGACCCTCTACGGCATCGTGCGCGAACTCCAACGCGCACTTGCTCATTGGATCGGCACCTGCCCGCTATGCCACCACACCTTCCCGACCTAACAAAGTACCACTAGGCGTCACACCGGATCACTCCGGCAGCGAGCTGGGTGTACGCGAGTCTTCCCAGCCAGCTTGGCCACGTCCATCTGCATCAGGGTGACCTCTCGCTGCTCATCGAGCACCAAACGAGCTCAGGCATAAAGGAATTCGTGTGCACCGCCTGTCATTATCGCGGCGTCACATTCCTAGCCGGACACCAGATCCTCACGCGGCCGAACCCCTACCGTCACTACCGCCTGCAGGGCCTTGGTCTGCGACCTCTGGTGATATTCGGTTCAGCTGCCTATTCTGAGATTCTTCGAGATCGAGACGGTCGGCCGCTACCATGCGGCCGGCAAGACCCGGGGGCCGCGAGCGCGGCCGTGGGGATCGCAACATGGTCGATGTGACATCGCGAGAATCCTCGCCGATTCTGCCGAGAGCCGTTCGGCGCAACCGCCCTCTGACCGGCGGCCTCTCCTGCACAGTTTCTTGGGATCGGTAGCCACCCCCCACGGGCTGTACTTGCGGCACGCGACGCCCACCGGGGCGGCACGCTCAGAAAGGGAATCACCAATGAATCGCGTGAGACCGCTCGTCGTAGGGCTGGCAACGACGGCGCTGCTTTGGGTGGCGTCGCGGAAGTAGTGGGGACGGGCACCGCACAGGCCCAGCCCAGTTTCGCACCGCGATATCACGGCCCGTTCCCCGCAGACGACGGCGGTTGGGAACCGCCGCAACATTGGTGCCCTGGGCAGCAACCCGTGCCCACGACCGGCAATCACATCACCGACCCATTGAACTGGGACTGGAATGTCTGCCACACCTACTACTACCTCTGGTCGGGGATGGGCAATGTGTCCAACATGATTTGGGATGGCGACAATCCACCACCCAAACCCCCGCCTGCGCCCTCCCTCAACTTCTGCCCATTCCCCCCGTGGTGCCCGTGACGGCCGGTTCGTCGGGGGCGATCCGGTGCGCATTGATCGCCATCCCAGCGGCGGCGGTGAACGTATCCGGTGCGTAGTACGTGGTGTGTGGTGAACCCGAAGTACGGGGCGGTGCCCGAGAACCTTGGCAGGGAGCGCGGCGTGATGCAATCGATGAAGGCGTGGCCGGGGGGTCTACCCCCGATTCGGGTCCTCGGACATGACCCCGGTCCGGCTCGAATGGCCTGCATCGTCGACGCGGCCCGGGCCGTCGGCGGCGGGCACCGGCACAGTTGATGGAGGCACCAATGTCGTTCTATGGCAGCATATTCGCGCTTATCTACGACCCGTTCCTGGCGCTCGGAGAGCGCGCGGGCATGCGGGAGATGCGCCGCCAAGCCCTGGCCGGCGCACACGGACGCGTACTGGAGGTCGGCGCCGGCACCGGGCTGAACCTGCCGCTGTACCCATCCGCGGTGACCAGCCTGACCCTGGCGGACCCCGAGCCGCCCATGATCGCCCAGTTACACAAGCGGGCTCCCCTAGACGCCGGCCCATCGGTCGAGATCGTGCGAGCCCCCGCCGAGCAGCTGCCCTTTGGTGACGACAGCTTCGACACCGTGGTGTGCACGCTGGTGCTGTGCACCGTGGCGGACCCCGCAGCCAGCCTGCGCGAGATTGGCCGAGTGCTCGTCCCCGGCGGACGACTGCTGTTCATCGAACACGTCCGCGCCGCGGACGAGCGCCTGGCTCGCTGGCAGGACCGTCTCCATGATCCGTGGCGTCGCTTCGGCTACGGCTGCCACTGCAACCGCGACATCGTTGCTGCGTTGCGCGAGAACCGATTCGCACTCGCTGACGTACAGGAGCGCCGCTGGCGGGGGATGCCCGCGATCGTGCAACCACTGCTCATCGGAACCGCCAGCCCAGCCCCCCATACGGTCTAGGGCGTGTCTCCCGAATGCATGGTGCCCACGCGGGCGTGAATGACGGCACAGGCCAGTAGGACACCCCCGAGGTAGGTCAGAGCGTATTTGTCACAGCGGGTCGCGACGCCGCGCCATTGCTTGAGCCGGTTGAATCCCCGCTCGACCGTGTTTCGCATCCCGTAGAGGCCGGGATCGAATGCGGGCGGGCGGCCACCGGCTGATCCCTTGGCCTTACGTCGAGCGATCTGGGCGTCACGTTCGGGAATGGTGTGTTTCATTCTTCTGCAACGTAATTTGGTGCGCGTGCTCGGATGCGAATACGCCTTGTCGGCGAGCAAACGGACGTCGCGACCGGGCGGTCCGTGGTGTGTGTAGGCCGCGGCGTAGTCGTCGAGCAACCCCACCAACTGAGGGTTGTCGCCGGCTTGTCCGGCGGTCAATCGGATCGTGACCGGAGCTTCCCGCTGATCGGTCAGTGCGTGAATCTTCGTGGTGAGCCCACCGCGTGAACGGCCGATCGCGTGATCGTCGGGCTCATCGGCAGCTTTCTTGTAATTCGATAGAGCCCCCTGTGGCAAGCGTGTCGGAACGGGCACCCGCGCAATGTTGATGCGCCCGCACGCTCGTCGAATCCACCGACAGCAGCTTCTCGAGATCCTCGAGCATCCCGGCTTCGACCCTAAACACCACCGCGACCTGGGCCAACATCGCATCGTAGGTGCCATCCAAGGACCATCGATGATGCCGCTTCCACACCGTCTGCCATGGTCCGAAATCGGCAGGCAGGTCCCGCCACGGGCTACCCGTGCGGAAACGCCACGCGATGCCATCCAGTGGCAACAATGAAGGCATCTAAGCCTTCTCCTGCGTGGGATACTGAGGACACAATTGCCAGAGCGACCGCATACGCATCGCTTGTGCAGGACGAAAAGGACTGACGTGAGTTCGACGAGATGGACGAACCGCTGCTGCTGCAACAGCGCGACGAACGCGGCGTTGTAACGCTGACGCTGAACCGCCCGCGGGCCTTCAACGCGCTCTCGAAGGCGATGCTCGCTGCGCTCGGCGAGACGGTTGATGCGCTTGCCAAGGATGAGGCGGTTCGCGTCGTCGTGCTCGGTGCGTCTGGTAAGGCCTTCTGCGCGGGCCACGACCTGAAGGAAATGCGGGCAGATCCTTCACTCGAGTACTACCAGCAGTTGTTCGCGCAGTGCACAGCGGTGATGCTTGCGATCCAGCGACTTCCCGTGCCGGTCATCGCGCGGGTCCAGGGTCTGGCGACCGCCGCGGGCTGCCAGCTCGTCGCTATGTGCGACTTGGCGGTCGCGAGCAGTGATGCGCGCTTCGCGGTCAGTGGTATCAACGTCGGATTATTTTGCGCGACACCGGGTGTCGCGTTATCGCGCAATGTGCCGTGCAAAGCTGCCTTCGAGATGCTCGTCACTGGGAACTTCGTCTCTGCTGACCAGGCGCGCACCCTAGGACTGGTCAACAAGGTGGCGGTGCCGGCCGAGCTTGACGACGACGTCGAGGCACTGATCGCGAGCATCGTCGCGAAGCCCCGTGCCGCCGTCGCTATGGGCAAGGCCTTGTTCTACCGCCAGATTGAAGTGGACATCGACTCCGCCTACGCGGACGCGGGCGCAACAATGGCGTGCAACATGATGGACCCGAGCGCGCTTGAGGGAGCCCAGGCCTTCATCGAGAAGCGTTCGCCCAGCTGGTTTCCGGAGCGGGCGTCAACGACTTAGTGGCTGACGCACCGGGGTCGGTCGGCCCAGTGGTCGTGGGCGAGATGAAAGTGCTCGACGGTGACGGCCGGGAATGCGTGCCCGGCGAGGTAGGCGAGATCTACATGCGTCCCACACCGGGCGACGCGCCGACGTACCGCTACTTCGGCGCGACGGCCAAGACCCGCGACGGGTGGGATTCGCTCGGCGATCTCGGCTACTTCGACGAGGACGGTTTCCTGTATTTGAGCGACCGGCGGGTCGACATGTTCACCGTCGGCGGCCGCTCCCCATCGATGAGGTGTCGATCGTGCAGGCGGGCTCGCCTTCGGCGGCCAGCCGCCAGGAGAATCCACGCGGTTCACTCCCCCTCCCCGTTGGCACTGCGACCGGAGGGGCCACGGCGGGCGTGGCGATGGATCACTCGTCATTTCGTCTCTGATGGATCCCGTCACCCCCCCGACGTGTGCGACAAGGGTCGTCGTCGCGATACCCGGGTGAGTCACTGGGGGTGTTTTCCCACATGAGGCCGAGTGCAGGTGGACAATGACGTGTCAAGGACCGTCGGCGGCTGACTGGAGGCTGGCATGGCAAAGCAAATCACAGTGTGCCCGGTTGCCGACCTGCCCCCGGGGGCGGTGACCGGTGCGGGACCGTATGCCATCGGAAACATCGACGGCAAATACTTCGCGGTCACGCGGCGGTGTCGACATCTGCGCGCAGACCTGGCGGGCGGATCGATCGAGGACGGGCGACTGGTCTGCCCGTGGCACCAAGCCGCTTACGACGTCGAGAACGGACAGATGGTCCGCGGACCCCAACAGATCTTCGCGAAGATCCCCGGACTCGGAGCGATGTTCATTAGGCTGACGAAAGTCTGGCCTCTTGGACGCGGCACCGTATCGGTGTCCGGCAACGACATCGTCGTCGAATAACTGGCGCGCCTGCGCGATTCGCCTGTCCGCTTTTTGGAACCCCGAACGGGACGTGTCCGGCGTCCCGAGGCCTGGTCTCGGCAAGGTCGTCGCGTCCCATGAACGGATCGTCTTACGGAACACCCAGGCCCGCGAAGAGTTATCGGCCGGATCTCGTCGGACGATTGCCGCGTCCCGGATCGAGCCGCACCGTGCCGGTGCCGTCGCATTGCAGGAAGTCGAGCACACTGATCCCGATGCAGTCGTCAACGGGCCAGTCCGCGGTTGCGCTGCGGGGTACCCATATGGTCGCCTCCAGATCGTAGGCGAGCTGCCCGTCGCCGGCGCATTCGTCGCAGACCCACGCCGTCTCGACTGCCTGTGGTGCGATGGCGGTTGTCGTGGTCACTTGGACTGCCCCTATCCTTGTTCGGCAGACGGTTACGCGCGGGTGCCGCGGCGCAGGGCCGCGGCGAAGTCGAGCCGGTCCGGGTCGCCGCTCGTGCGTACCACGGTCCGCTTGGTCAGGTCGACCAGGAAGGTCCAGCCACCGGGTAGTGCGCGGCCTGGGGTCGGTGAGCCGCCCATAACCATCTCGTCAATATCACCGCCACGTCACAGGCCCGGAAGGTACTGTCCTTTGGTTCGGCTGTGACCATTCGGGGACAGAAGGATGAGCACGAACTCAGTTCCGGCACTGGGCGGGCGGGGCAGTCGTGTGAACGCCCTGACCACCTCGCACTGGATCCCTGACGGCGCCGGGCCGCCCCTGTTGGTGGGCGCGACGGTCGGCGATCGGTTGCGCGAGGTCGCAGCGGAGGTGCCTGATCGTGTCGCCCTCGTCGAAGGGCTCCCAACGCCGGACCGACGGCAGTGGACCTATGCCGAGCTGCTCGCTGACGCCGAGCTGTGCGCCCGCTACCTGCTGCAGCACTTCGAGCCGGGCGAGCCCGTCGCGGTGTGGGCGCACAACCTGCTCGAGTGGGTGCTGCTCGAGTGCGGCGCGGCGCTGGCCGGGCTGACTCTGGTGACGGTCAACCCGAGCCTGCACCCGGCCGAGGCCACCTACATCCTCGAGCAGTCGCGGGCGGCCGGGTTGTTCCTGGTGCCCGAGGTCCGGGGCAACCCGCTGGCGGCGCACGCCGAGGCGATCCGCGCCGAGCTGCCCGAGCTGCGCCACGTGCTGCGCCTCGATCAGCTCGACGAGCTGATTGGCACCGACGGACGCGCCGTCACGCTGCCGGCGGTCGGCCCCGACGACCCAGCGCAGATCCAGTTCACAAGCGGCACGACCGGGTTCCCCAAGGGCGCGGTGCTGCGCCACGGCAGCATCGTCAAGAATGCCCGGCTGTGGGCTGACCGGGTCGAGATCCCCGACGGCGCCGGCTGGCTCCTACCGCTGCCTCTGTTCCACACGGGTGGGTGCGTGGTGGGCGTGCTCGGGGCGCTCGACAGACGGGCGACGCTCGTGCTGATGCCGATGTTCGAGCCCGGGCTGTTCCTCGAGCTAATCGAGCTCGAGCGGGTGTGGTTCGCCAACACCGTCCCGACGATGCTCATCGCCGCGATGGACCACCCGGACGCGTCGCGACGTGACCTGTCCTCGTGGCGGTCGACCGTGTCCGGCGGTGCCCAGGTGCCCGAGGCGCTGGTGCGGCGCATGGAGGAGGCACTGGGCATCGATTTCACGATCGTTTACGGCCAGACCGAGTGCTCGCCGTTGCTCACGAGCACCTTCCCGTCCGACAGCGTCGAGGACAAGGGGCTGACCGTCGGACCGCCGCTCCCGCACACCGAGGTGCGCATCGTCGATCCGGTCTCGCTGGAGACGGTGCCGATCGGCACACCCGGGGAGTTGTGGGCCCGCGGGTACTTCACGATGCTCGGCTACTTCGACATGCCGGAAAAGTCGGCCGAGACGCTGCGCGCCGACGGATGGCTACGCACGGGCGATCTGGCGACGATGGACGAGCGCGGCTACTGCCGGATCGTTGGCCGGCTCAAGGACATGATCATCCGCGGCGGCGAGAATCTCTACCCCGCCGAGATCGAAGAGGTCCTCTACCGTCATCCGGCCGTCGCCGAGGTGGCGGTCGTCGGCCTGCCCGACGAGCACTGGGGCGAGGTGGTCGGGGCGTTCATCCGACCGCGCGATCCGAACGCGCCGCCGACGGTCGCCGAGCTGCGTCCCCACGTGCGGGCCCAACTGTCACCGCAGAAGACACCGACGAGGTGGTACGCCGTAGACGGCTACCCGCTCACCGGACCCGGCAAGATCCAGAAGTTCGCCATCCGCGAGGCGTGGGAGCGGGGCGAGCACGCCGGCCACGAGCTCGGCGGGTAGTCATCACCGGAGCGTTTCGTGCGGGAAAGGGGCGGACTCGAACACGTTTGTGCCGCGGGATGATTCGGCATATGAGAGTCACTTCCGAATCAGCGCGGCATTCCACCGCGCAACAGCTCCGGCAGGGCGCGGGTTACCGCGGTTCTAGAGGAAAACAGCTGCTCAGACTGGGTGCATTGTCTACTTTTTCTCGGGGGGAGAGGCCCCTTGCCGCATCGGTGGGGCCTGGCGGTCGGTCCGGGGACTTTCGACCCCGCCCCCTCCCGCTGCGCGGTAGCAGTGTGGTCGCCGCGATGATATCCGCTGCCAGCCGTGCCGGAAACGCCGAATTTCGCGCTTCGGCATGCCGGACTCCGGCAGTCGTGTTTCCGGATCAGGTTGACCAAGGGAGTAGAAAGCCCGAGACATGGCCATGGATACTCACGCGGGTTCGGGATGCGAATGGTGTGAAGCCTCCCCGAAATCTTATTGACCTCGTGCTGAAAGCCCAGGCTCAACAACTCAAGAAGGAAGAACGAGAGCCCCGCACCTTTGAAAGAGGTCACGATCGGCTGATCACAGGCGATGCTTTAAAGAAGGGCCTCCAAGCCCTCAGCGAGGCACGGGTTCAAGACACCCTCTTGGCTGAAGCTGGCGATAATGCTGAGCTAATTGAATTGTTCCGGAACGGCAAGGCTGAGCACAATCTTGAAACGCTTTCTGCTCTGCTTGGCGATGATGCTGTTGGAAAGATCGAACTGCTCAAGACACTCGCAACCGGACGCCGGTTGGACGGTTGGACGGTTGGACGGTTGGACGGTTCAGTGATGTCCGGTTTCGCCGCGCACAGCGATGTGCTCAACGAACCGTCCGACGCGTGGCGAAATAATCTCGGCGTGATCACCGGCGACGGCAACGTGGTGGGTCAGCGATAGTGTGCAGCGATGAACACCGATGTCGCCGACGGGCAGCCAGTCGTGGTGGGCATCGACGGCTCCGATACGGCGCTGGCAGCCGCGCAATGGGCCGCCGAATACGCCGCGAAGAGCGCATCGCCGCTGGTGTTACTGCACGCAGTGGCCCGGCTGGACTGGCATTTCCTCGCTGAGGCTCCAGCACCTGCGGTAGACGGAGACAACACGGCCGACTCCGTCCTCGGTGCGGCCGAGGCGGCGGTGCGTGCGGCGCATCCGGATCTCGACGTCCGCAGCGCGACCGTCAAGAAATCGGTCGCCGGGGCTCTGCAGGACGCGTCGGACGGGGCTCGGCTCCTGGTGATGGGAACCGGCACGGACGGCGGCGTACTGGGCAGGCACGTCGTGCGGATCGCCCATCGGGCGATGTGCCCGGTGCTGGTCTGGCGGGCCCCGGTGGCGCATCGCACCGGTAAACCGCTGCCCGTCGTGGTCGGCATCGACGAATCCGAGGATTCCTTGCGGGCGCTGACGGTCGCGTTCGATACCGCGCACGTCCTGCACGCGCCCTTGACGGTGGTGCACATGTGGGAGATCGGCGCTGCGGTAGGCCTGGGCTACAGCCAGGGCCTGATGGACTGGCAGCTGCTGGATCTGTTGCAGACCCAGCAGCGCCAACGCATGGACGAACTTGTCGCGCCCTTCGCCAGGAAGTACCCGAACGCGCACGTGAACGAGATCTTCCGGGATATCAGCCCGGCGAAGGGTCTGCGCGAGCTGTCCGGGGATGCGCAACTGGTCGTGGTGGGCAGCCACGGCAGCGGCAGGATCGCGACGTCGACCCTGGGTTCGGTCAGTCAGAACGTGATCCATCACGCCGAGTGCCCTGTGCTGGTGGTTCGCTAGCCCGCCCGGGCCCACCCAGCCAAGGCGACGGCTGATCCCGTCCGCCGTGGCGATGGTCTGCTTGGCGACCTGCGCGAAGTACTCACTGCTCAGCCGATAAGACGGGGCGGAAACACGGAGCGACGCAACCACTTCGGCCGGGCTGTCGCGAACGCGCGCGGCGACCGCGTTCGGCCCGATTTCGAGTTCCTCTTCCACACTCGCCCAACCTTTTTCGCGAGCGTCTGCGAGCTCTGCAACTTCGAGGACCGCGCCTACCATCCGTGGGCAGGCTATGGCCAGTCCAAGACCGCGAACATCCTGTTCGCCGTCGAACTGGATGCGCGCGGACAAGCAGTGACGAGAGAGCATCACCGCGGCGGAGAGCCCCGGAAGTAAGTTGCGCGGCAGCACTCAATCCGGCACGACGGTGATGGCGCAGCGCGGACCATGGGAGCCAGCCAACCGGGCGTCCGCCGTCACCAAGGCACACCCGAGGTTTTCGGCCAGCGCCACGTACACGGCGTCGTAGGCGGTCACGGAGTCCCGGAGTTCCCACACGCGGTCCACCAGTGGTGTGGCCGCGTAGCGAATGAGCCCGATCCGCTTCCACACAGCCAGCGCGTAATGAGCGTGGTCGGCGGCGAGATGGCCCGCATTCGCCTGGCGCCGAAGCGTGCTGAGCACCTCGACGTCCACCAGATGTGGCGCATGGATGGACTCGTCGCCAAGGAATCTGCGCGCCTGGCCATTGTTGAGGAGCGCAGACACCGCTGCAGAGGCGTCGAGGACGATCACCTGCGATCGGCGTCGACGGACTCTACGATCGCCTCTGCCGAGATTCCCAGGTCTGGGAGCGTCGCAATCAATGAAGCGTTGTCCACCCGACGCGTCGCCGCATCGAGTTCACGGATCGCCACCGCAGTGACCGAAGTACTCGCGGCGCGCGCCAACCGTTCGAGACGGTCCATCACGTCGTCGGGCACATTGCGCAAGTGCAAGGTTCGCATCGCCCGATTGTAAGCAAGAAGACATCTCTGCGCTAGCAATCTGCTTGCGCAGTGAATTGGGTTGCCCTGCAGCTCGGTGTCGGCCGGACCGAGGTCGACTAACACGGTCTCACCGTTGGCGTCATCGAGTCGTCGTCGTCGGGGACGACGCAGAGCTTGCCGTAGCGGCTATGGCAGTGGCCGATTCGGTGATTCGAGCGGCGTTACCACCCTGCAGCGGTCAGCGCTCGCGCCACTTTGACCACCGGAGCGCCGCCGCGGACGATCATCGCTTCGCGCGGGGTCTGCCCGTCGAACTCCGGGTTCGTAGCGGTCATCCACTGCGACAGGCTGACCGGGCCACCGGGGAACGCCTCCTGGAGAATGTCCAGGTCGGGAAGCACACCGCTGATGTTATCCGGAATGAATTGCCAACGGGGCAGTCGCCATTCACGGCCTACCTTGATGCCGACGAGCTTTCGGGAGTCCAGTTTGGCGGTGACGCTTTGGGCCGCAATTCCGAGCAACTCCGCTGCGGCGTCCCTGCTGATACTGTCCGCCGCCATTTGCCGCCGGTGCGAAAACTGTTCTCTGAGATCGGCGACGACTGCCTCGACGGAAGTCACCGGGTCAGGTGTCGGCCCCCAGAACCGCTCCTCGAGGTCATCGCTGCGAGGGGCCGTTGCGGCCGCTTCGAGACGGGCCACTTCTGATTCGTCGGCCTCGTCGACCAACGCCTCTAGTTCATCACGCAACCGTGCCTTGCCCCCATCCCGCTCAGACGTAGGCGGCACGTCCGACTCCACGATGATGGCCAGGCCGACTTCTTCCAGGGCACTCTCCAGTCGACCGCGGCCGGTCGCGTCTACATCCAGACTGGCCGGCACGCGACGTGCACGGCGTTTGTTCGCGACGACGAGTCGCCCCACCAGGACATCCTCGATCATGGACCTGGCCTTTCGTGCTCAGCAGCCATCCTTCGCAGGCTACGCAGCTTACGCAGTTACCGCAACAGCCGCGCAGTCAGGCGTTGTTCCTGATCGCCATCGTTATCCGCAGGTTTGTGGCATGCGACGTCAACGCCAAACCTCCTCGTGCGCGTCGACGGAGCGGCGCTCATGGACAGCCACCTAGACAGTGCACGATGGCTTTGGCGCGGTCAGACACACGTGGTGGATCAACGCCGGTGTCAGCCGCATCAATACAACGTCTGTCCCGTACTGTCTTGCCGGAACCTGCCGGAACTTGCCGGAAGAGGAGGGCACCGTGAGCACGCGGCATGAACCCGCCAGTAGCAACCTCGCCGACGCGGTCCTGCCGCTGATCAGGACGCGAGCCGAGCTCTACCGTCGGGGTGCGGCCAACGGACATGGACAGCAGATGCACGAGGCTCTCGACATACTCGAGTCCGAGATCCCGACAGCCGACGCAGGCGAGGTGTACACCGTCGCACACAAGGCCTTGGCAAGTGCGATCAAGGTCATTGCCCACGCCGACGACTCCGACGGGATCATCGGCGACGCCTGCCGCCGCCTGCTCGACCTGCATCCGAAGGTCGCCGCAGCTGCGAAGGTGCCATCGGCGAAACTGGTCGACTGGATGGTGAAGTTCCAGTTCGTGGGCGAGGTGGACTACTTCACCCTCGACCCGGTGACCTATGCTGCCGCGCTGGGTGAGGCCGGGATGACTGCGTATCGGTCACGGTTGACGACGATCGCGGAGGGCCTCGGCCCCCGGCCGAGCTCAGACGAACGATGGGAATCGCACCACTCACACGACTGGTTCACCCTCGACTGGAACGCTCGCCGGTTGGCCGTCCACGATCACGACATCGACGCAATCATCCGGACACACGCCAGGGACCGACGAGTCGCCGCCTGGCTTCAAGACACCGCCAAGGCGTTCGAGGAGATCTCAGAATTCGATCTCGCGATCGATTGGGCCAAGCAGGCCACCGACTTCGACCGTGGACATCAATCACGCCGGGCCGCGGACTACTGGTGCGAGCTACTCGACCAACACCGGCCGCAGGAATCACTCGAGGCACGACTGATCGTCTTTCGGCGATGGCCGTCCTCGACAACGGCGGCGCGCCTACACGCGGCGGCATCTACGTCGTGGCCCGACTATCACGACGAAGTCTTCGCCGCACTCTCAGCCAGCCCGAGTGACGCCGTACTGTTCGTCTTGCTCACCCTCGACGACGTCGAATTCGCCTGGAGCTTGGCCCATTCGCTCACGCTCGACAGCGACTCCACCTGGAGCAGACTGATCGGTGCCTACGAGAAGGTCGACCCCCTTGCCGTCATCCCCATCCACCGACGCCTCCTCGAGAAGGAACTCGTCGTGGCAGGCGCCAAGCACTACCGGAGCGCAGGACGACGGCTGATGAGGATGCGCAAGCTCACCGCCGGCAGTGAAGTGGCAGGCGAGGTCGAGGCCCTGATCGCCGACCTGCGCGAGGTCCACCGCCGCCGACCGCGACTTCAGAAGGAGTTCGACCGCGCCGGGCTTCCCTGATACTTCGCTCAGCCGCCGGGCTGTAAGGATCGTCCCGTGAACAGCGAGTCCCCACTGCGTGACACTCACGAGCACCAGGTGCGGGTGACGGCACCCGGGGCCATTGCCAATCTGCGCACGAGGCGATCCTCGTCTGAGTGCGACTGCAATCAGTGTGACACTCTCGGCCTCAGTGTTACACTTCGGCATGCCGACGAGTCACCCACGCCATGCGATCACCGAGACCGATGAGATCACTGATGCGCTCGGGGTGGCACGCCGTGCGTGGCCTGACCTTGCCGACAAACCCGGCGCATTGCTGCGGCGACTCATCATCGAAGGGCGAAATGCGCTCACACACAAGAACACTGATGCAGATCGGGCGAGTAGACAAGCCATCGCGGAGACCGGCGGCGCGCTGACCGGAGTGTTCGGCGCCAACTGCCTCGACCGCCTGCGCGAGGACTGGCCCGAGTGATCGTGCTCGACGCCAGCGTGTTGATCGCACACTTCGAGTCGGCTGATACGGATCATGCCGCCGCAACGGATCTGCTGATGACACACGCCACGCAGCCGTTCGCGTCGAGTGTCGTCAGCCTCGCGGAGGTCTACGTTGGTGCGGCCCGTGCGGGTCAGGCTGACCGACTCACGCAACTTCTGGCGCGTCTTCACGTCGAACCGCTGGATCTGCCAGCTGGCGGCGCTCGCCGACTCGGGGAACTGCGGGCTAGCACCAATCTCAAGATGCCGGACTGCTGCGTGCTTTACACCGCCGAGCATCACGACGCCGCGGTCGCCACATTCGATGAGAAACTCGCTGCCCGCGCTGTCGAACTCGGGTTGTCGGTTGCGCGGCGGTCAGGTCCCGACGGCACCTGACCTGATCACCCAGCCGGTCACCGGCGCCGACCTCACCGATTCCAGCGGCGACCAAACCGATACTCCCCCAGGCGAAGGGCATCATTCAGGTAATTCTGCGGGGGCTCGACGTGGAAGCGCGGTGGGACCCCCGAAACGGCCCCGACCGCCCGCGGTCCGGAGTGCTCAGCATGGGGCGCGCGCGCCTGGCGTCCGCCGTGACGGAGAACGAGAGACTGTCGGTGTCGATACGTCCAGACGGCAGAGTCGAACTCACGGATCTCGACGCAAACTAGACCCACCGCAGTACCGCAGAACTATCCTCGAACACGTCATGGCCGGTATCGAAACCCGCGTCGCACGCATCGCTGAGGCCACCCTGGCCGAACAGCAGTTCGTCACGCCCATCGACGTCCTGATCGGCTTGGGCTGGCTCGCACAGTCCAACGTCGACCGCTGGATGAAGGGTCGCGTCCCCTCCCTCGACCGCTGCGTCGGCGTCGACCACACCAAGACCGCCGCCGCCCTCGACGCCTTGAGAGACTGGGCCCAGGACCACGGACTCGAGGGATGGGAAACCGAGTACCGCGATCTCCGGTTCACCGCCAATGGCGACCCCGCAACCGAAACTACCTTCCGCACCCGTTGGGCTTCGGCCGAAGACCATGCGCCCGAGCTACCGCCCCGGCGTTCCCGCGAGCTCACCGTGATTTCGCCCCACCGTGCCTGGACCTGTTCCTCCTGCGATGACACCGGCGATCTCCTCGTCAAGACGAATGCCGGAGTGCTCTGCCTCGACTGTGCCGACCTCGGCCATCTGGTGTTCCTGCCATCCGGCGATGCCGCCCTGACCCGCCGCGCCAAGAAGGCCAGCCGCCTGTCTGCGGTGGT
>NZ_DASQEU010000054.1:0-31351 GCF_035633495.1 Mycobacterium sp.
CTCACCCTCACCAGAACAGCTACCACAGACACCGTCTGGGCATGGTCGATCTGGCGACGAAGACACCAAGCCGCCGCCCGCGCCTGCCACTATCAACGCAGGTCAAAGCACCAATGAACCCGATCTACAACTGTAGTACTAGGCCTAGGGCCGGCGCCGACCCGACCTGTGTACGCCGTCAGTTCGTCGACGAACCCCGGCGGAAAGTGCAGCGTGCCCTTCTCGGTCCGCCGCAGGAACCCCGACGCGGCGCGCACCGACAGCGGCTTGCCCTGGAACTGAAGGAAGTCCACCAGGGGTAGGCGGGCGTCCCACACCGGCCACGGTCCGACGTCGGCGGTGTGGACGAGGCCGTCGAGGTCCGACCACGCCGCGCGGCGCGACCACTTGGTCCCCGTCCATGGCGCGTCGCCGTCGGGGTCGTACCGGCCGGGGTCCGCGAGCCGCCTGCCGATCCACGCCGCGACGGGCACGCTGACGGAGTTGCCGACCATGCGCCAGCGTTCGCCGCGGCGGGCGACCTCGTCGGCGGGCGCGGTCCAGTCGACGGGGAAGCCTTGCAGCCGTTCGGTATCGCGCAGATCGGGCGTGACGTAGCAACCCGACGGCAGTCTGATCGCCGGGGGAGAGGGGACCCCCACCGAGGACCCGCACTTGATCGGTGGCACGGCGTCGACGGCCCATCCGAAGGAGCGCATGCCCTCGGTCCAGTAGAACCCGCACGCCACCTCCGGGTAAACGGCTGCGGTGGCGGGCTTTTCGCAGTCGTCGGCCAGCAGCACGTCGCGCGGGTCGCCGACCCGGGACCCGACGAGGTACCACCGGTTGCGCCGTTGTGGGAGCCCGAATGCCTTGGTGTCGACGACGCGGTACGCCCACCGGTAACCCAGTTCGGTCAACGCACTCGTGATCAGCCGCAGTGCCGCCCCCCGGCCCAGCGAGACGAGGAACGGCACGTTCTCGAGCACCACCCACGGCACGTCGCCGTCCTCTAGCAGTCGCAGCACCTCGCCGACCAGACTGCTTCGGGCGCCGACGATTCCGGCTTTGCGCCCGACACTGCTGAGGTCCTGGCAGGGAAAGCCCGCGACGAGGAGGTCGGTGCCCTTCGGCACGGTGGCGACGTCGCGGACGTCGGCTTCGATCTTGGTGTCTGGGAACCGTCGGCGAAGCACGTGCATGGCGGCCGACGAGTTCTCGACGAGCAGCTGGGCGTGGTGGCCGCTGGCAGCCATGCCGAGCTCGAGCCCGCCGATGCCGGCGAACAACCCGGCGACCTTCAACGTCACCGCAGCCATTCCAACGCCACGGCGTAGCTCAACCGCGACGGCACGGCGTTGCCGATCATCCGGGCCAGGGCGGTGCGCTGGGTGACGTCGTTGAACGAGAACCAGTCCGGAATGTATTGCAGCCGTGCGGCTTCGTGCGCGGTGATGGTGCGACGACGGCTCGGGTGCACGTAGCGGCCCATGCACATGCTGTAGAAGCCGGTGGTGATGGTCTGCGACGGGCGGTCCCAGGCCAGCCGTCCGTAGATGGCCTTGTAGCTGTGGCCGCCGTCCGCGTGACAGGCGGGACGTTGACTGTCCGGCAGGTCGAAGTCGCCGTGCTCGAAGAGGTAGTCGATGCGGCGCCGCGTCGCCGGTGCCGACCTGGCGACCTTGTCCACCAGCCTGGCGGGTTCGGGTTGCGACTCCAGGTCCTGGAAAGCCCATGCCACGGTGCGTCCGTCGCGGCGGTGCCGGTGGGCGACCTCACCGACGGTGGTGGTGTGGGTGAGGCTGGCCATGAGGACGAGCCGGCGGCGGCGCTGGGGTACGCCGATCTCGCTGAGGTCGATCACGCCGATCGACACGTGATACCCGAGTTCGTCGAGGGCGTCGGCGGTGCGTTGCACGACGGCCCGCCGGTCGTTGACTGCCCCCGGGACGTTCTCGATCAGAATGTGTTGGGGGGAAAGCACTTCCGCTGCCCGGACCATGGTTCGGTACAGCTCGTTCTTGTCGTCGGCGTGGCGGGTGCGGTTGTTGAAGTCGCTGTGGCCCTGACATGGCGGCCCGCCCACCAGCACGTCGACGTCGGCGTGGCGCTTGGCCAGCATCCGCTCGGCAGAGGTGAGGCGCGAGCCGACCTGGCCGGGCAGCACGTCGTCGACGTCGCGGCAGAGGGTGGTGCCCGACGGGAAGTTGGCGGCGTAGGTCTGTGCCGCGACCGCGTCGACGTCGACGGCGAGCGCCGGTTCGAACGACCTGTTGAGCGCACGCGCCGCCTCGGCCAACCCGATCGACAGCCCGCCGCAGCCCGAGAATAGGTCGACGGCGCGCACCGAGTTCCGGGCGGCGCCGCACGGTGGTGCGACGCTGCTCTGCAGCCAGGCGCGTTCGGCTTCGTCGGCGCAGGTGGGTCGGGCATCGGTGCCGTTGTAGCCGGCCATGACGCTGGCGGTCTGCCTGCCGTCCCGGCGGGCGAGGATGCGTTCGTAGGTGCCGTTGCGGGTGCGGAAGCGCTCGAACCCGACGGCTTGGCCGACCGCGGACCCGCGGGTCGTGGCGTGAGGCGAGTCGGCGGGGCTGCTCACCCACCGATCGTATGCAGCGTCGTCGTCGAGTTCGGGCAGGTGGGGCGGCGCGCCGTCAATAGGCTGGAGTCCATGGCAGATTCATGGGCGTCGTCGCCGGAGGCTCGGGCGCGGATGCAGTCGAACAAGAGCCGCGACACCAAACCCGAGCTGGCGCTGCGGTCTGCCGTGCATGCGCTGGGGTTGCGCTATCGGGTGTCGGCGAAACCGCTTCGTGATGTGCGGCGGACCGCCGATCTGGTGTTCCCGCGGGCGAAGGTCGCGGTCTTCCTCGACGGCTGCTTCTGGCACGGCTGTCCCGAACATCACACCGTCGCGTCGGCGAACGCCACGTTCTGGGCCGAGAAGGTGGAGGGAAATCGGGCCAGGGACCGGGACACCGACGGGCGGCTGGCCGCTGCCGGCTGGGTCAGCGTCAGGATCTGGGAGCACGAAGACCCCCTGGTGGCGGCGCGGCAGGTCGAGGAGATCGTGCGCGCCCGAGGCGTCATAGGTCGTTGACGTCGATCAGACCGTCCTGGATGGCGCGGGCGAGAAGCGCGGCCTTGGTCGTCGCGGGCCGTCCCGTCGCGGCGTACTTGTCGCGGAGGCACGGCGTGCTGGCGCGGAAAACCGCCGCTATGTGATCCAGCTCACAATCGGCGTACGCTGAGGGCATCTCTGCAAGGAAGGGAGATTCTCGTGAAGGGTGCGCATCACGATCCCGTGGATCACTCCCGAACCACTCAGCCGCATGCCGGCGAATCGTTCATCGACACACTGTGGCTGCCCGGTCTCGGGCTCATCATGCTCGGCACCGTCACTATCGCCGGGTTCCTCGCGGCGACGGCGTACAACGCCACGCAATGGCAGTTGCCGCTGGGTTTCATCGCCGGTGCACTCGTCACCGCAGGAGCGATCCTCATCGCGCTCGAGCATCATCGCGTCAAGCGCGTCGAGGAGCGTTGGCTGGCCGATCATCGGGACCCGCATCCGCTCGCTCGGTAGACAGGTCACCGTGCCCGCCTACGAGCGAATTCGCTGGGGCGGCAACGGTCACTGCAGTGACAGCATGATCTCCCGCGTCGGGCGGTCGACGATGTCGTCGTACTTGTGGTGCTTCTGGACGTAGGCCGCCACCATCGGGCAGACGGCGACGATGCGCATCCCTCGGCTCGCGTCGCCGCCAGGCCTTGGGTGATCAGCTGCGTCGCCAGTCCCCGTCCGCCGTAGGCTTCGTCGACCTCCGTATGCAGGAACACCCGCTGTTCGTCGCGCTCGAAGAAGGTCATACGCCCCACGGTCTTTCCGTCGACGGAGACGGTGAACTCCGAGTCGCCCGGCGCCACGGTCTCGTCAGTCATCCGTTCCCTCCCGCTCCGTACGATCGACCCGACACTACCGGGACGTTGGAGGCGCGCGATGGACACCGAGCACGTACACATCGACAAGCAGACGCCCGAGTCCTACCACGCGCTGGTGGCCGTGGCGACCGCCGTCTCCAAGTCGGCCAGGGCAGCGGGCTTGCCGCGCAGCCTGACCGAACTGGTCAACGTGCGCGTGTCGCAGATCAACGGCTGCCCGTCGTGTCTGGACGTGCATCACGACCGTGCCGTCGCGGCCGGTGTCACCGAGAAGCGGCTGGCGACGCTGTCGGTCTGGCGCGACACCGAGCTGTTCGACGCGCGCGAGCAGGCCGCGCTGAGGCTGGCCGAGATCACCACGACGCTGCCCGATCACGACACCGCGGACCGCGAATACGCCCGTGCGCGCGAGGTTCTCACCGACGACGAGTTATCCGCCGTGATCTGGGTGGCGACGGCCATCAACGCGTTCAACCGGGTGTCGATCCTCAGCAGGCACCCCGTGCGGCCGTAGCGCGAATTCGCTACGAGGCGGGCATTCGGGTCAGTCCCGGGAGGGCCGTTGCAGTCGAAGCGCCAACCCGGAGGCCCGGACCGCACGACGGTCGATGGCTGCCCGCACCGACGCCTCCGATCCGACGACGCGCACCTTCGCCTTCGCCCGCGTGACGGCGGTGTAGAACAGTTCGCGCGTCAACAGTCGCGAGTCGACCGGCGGCATCAGCACCGTCACCTCGGACGCCTGCGAGCCCTGGCTCTTGTGGATCGTCATCGCGTGCATCGTGTCGACGTCGGACAGTCGGCCCGTCGCGAATGACAGCGGCTGAACAGCACTGCCGATGAGCGCTCGCAGCCCGTCCGGGTCGCCCACGGTGACGCCGGTGTCGCCGTTGTACAGACCCAGCCCGTAGTCGTTGGCCGTGACGAGCACCGGCCTACCCGCGTACCAGTCCGACCAGATGGGCTCACCGGTCGATTCGGCGAGCCACCGCTCGACCTGCCGATTCCAGTGCTGCACCCCGTAGGGCCCGCGGCGATGGGCGCACAGCAGGCGGTGTTCGTCCAGTGTCTCGAGCGCCGTCAACGCATCGCCGAGCACCGCGGCTTCGCGCAATCGAAGCGCTTGCGGCAGAAGCACTTTGCGGAGTTCCGTGACGGGGTCCTCGACGTCGACCCACTCGATGTGGTCACCACCGGCCCGCAGCACCTCGAGCGCGGCGACGGCGTCTCCGTCGCGGATCGCCGAGGCCAGCGCGCCGATGGACTCCCCGAAGCGATGCGACGTTTGCAGCGCGGCGACCGCCGTGCCCTCGGTGGCTCCGAGACCGTCCACCAGGTCCGCAAGCACCGCGCCCGCTTCCACCGACGCCAGCTGGTCGGGGTCGCCCACCAACAACAGTCGAGCCTCGGGCCGCACCGCTTCGAGCAGCCGGGCCATCATGGTCAAGGACACCATCGAGGTCTCGTCCACCACGATCACGTCGTGGGGCAGCCGGTTGCCCCGGTGGTGCCGGAACCGTGACGAATTGTCCGGCCGACTCCCCAGCAGCCGGTGCAGAGTGGTCGCTCGCAGACCGGAGATTCGTTGCCGGTCAGCGGGTTCGAGCTCGTCGATCTCGATCTGCACGGCCTCCTGCAGCCTCGCGGCGGCCTTTCCGGTCGGCGCCGCCAGCGCAATCCGCAGACGCGGTGCCGAGCCCGCCTGTCCGGCGAACAATGCCAGCAGTCGCGCCACGGTGGTGGTCTTGCCCGTCCCCGGGCCGCCGGTCAGCACCGTGAGTCGTTGTGACAGTGCGGTTTCCGCAGCCCGCCGCTGCTCCTCGTAACCGGAGGGGAACAGTCGCTCGAGGTCGGTGCTCGACTCGATCGGCGCGCCACCCAACATCGCCCGTAGGTCCTTGGCGACTTGGTCCTCCTCCCGCCAGTACCGGTCGAGATACAGCAGGTTCCCCTCGCGGCGCAACACGTGCGGACGGCCCAGCAGCGGGCTCGCGTGGACGGCCGCCGTCCAGTCATCGATAGCCGGCCAGGGCAGGTCGGGGTCGTCGACCTGCGCGGCGACCGAGCTCAGGTCGACGCACACCGAGCCGCCCCGCAACCCACGCACGACGAACGCGACGGCCAGTGCGACCCGCTCGTCGGGGTCGCCTGCGAGAGCGGTGAGGCGTTGGGCGACCAGCACATCCGACGATTCGATGACTCCCGCGTCGTTGAACGTTCGCAGCAGTCCCGACGCACCGGCCGATCGGCGCCAGTCGGCCTCGTCGACGGTCTCGGCAGAGGTCACGCCGCCCTCCCCGTATCGAGCAGGTCCGACATCGCCACGGTCAGCGCCGCCGGGGGCTGCCAGTCGAACACCCCCGCGGGATGGCCGTCGACCACGGGAGTCTGCTGACCGCACATGCCGCGCAGGAACAGGTACATCACCCCTCCGAGGTGGCGTTCGGGGTCGTAACCGGGTTGGCGCCACCGCAGGAATCGGTGCAGCACGACGCTGTAGAGCAACGCCTGCAGCGGGTAGTCGGAGTGGAGCATCGCCTCGACCAGCCGGGGGCGGCCGTAATCTGCTGCGGTCAAGGGCTTGTCGTCCTCTCCGAGCCAGTTCGTCTTGTAGTCCACGACGACGTAGCGACACCCGTCACCGTCGGAAATGCGCAGTACCACGTCGATCGATCCGTTCAAATAGCCCCGCAGCGGCTGGTCACCCAGTCCGGCGCCCATCAGGCGGTCGGCGTACGACGACAGCGGATCCTTCGGCCGCACGTGCTGCGCCACCAACCGGCCGACGTCCCTGAGGTGGATCTCCGGGGCCGTCGCGCCGAGATCGCCACCGGCGAGCGGGAACTCGAAGTCGAGCTCGCGCAACCGGTCTCGCAGTCCGATCTCGCGCAGCGTCAACCCGCCCGCCAGCGGCCCGAGCGGAGTGTCGTGCATCGGGACCATCGCGGCTGCGAGGTTGGCGGCGGGCACGTCCACCGGCCACCACACGGAGTGCTCACCGATCCGTGAGGCCAACTCGGCCTCGAGGTCCGCGGCGAACGGATCAGCCGTCTCGAGGACCGCGTGCACCAGGCTGCCGAACTTGGCGCCCTTGGGCAGGTCGGCCATCGGCGACGGCACGTCGGGCCCGATGGGGGTCTGGATCAGAGCAATGTCGGCGACCTCGTCGTCCAGTTCGACGATCTCCGGTTCGCTACTGACACCCGGTGTTTCGGTCACGCGGATCAGACCCGAGTAGGAGGTTCGCCGCCACGTCGTGTCGATGTTGCGATGGAAGTGCCTGGCCGAAAGGTCTGACGGCGCCGGTTCGGCGGGCGGGGACGCGACCATCGTCGGCACCGACCGCTCCAGTACGGGTCCCCCCTCCGCCTCCCACGCGCGGAGTCGTTCCAGGGCGTCTGCGTCGCTGATCTTGGCGGGTACGCAACGGTTCGGGACGACGGACTCACCGGGGCGACGCCCCCGCAGCAGCCGCGACAATCCGCCGTTCGGTTCGTCGCGCGCCGAGGACCACCACACCACCACCTGGGACTGCGCACGGGTCAGCGCTACGTAGGTCAACCGGCTGTCGTCACCCGCCGCTTCCGCGCGACCCTGCGCCTCCACCGCGTGGTAGTCGGGGCTGTCCTTGCCGCCGATGTGAAGGCACCGTGTGTCCTCGTCGTGGAACAGGATGATCTCCGGATCGGGCACCCAGCGGTTGAAGGCGAACGGCAGGTACACGATCGGGTACTGCAATCCCTTGCTCACCCACACCGTCATGATCTGTACGGCCGCGGAGTCGCTGTCGAGTCGTCGGTTCCGCTCGGTGGCACTGCCGCCGTCGCGTTCGGCCCGCAGCCAGTCGCGCAGCGCGGGCAGGTTGTACCGCTCGCGGTGCGCGGCGTCCTGCAACAGTTGCGTCATGTGCGCGAGATCGGTCATGTGACGCTCGCCGTTGCGCCAGGACAGCACCCGGTCGCTCATGCCCGCGAGCTGCGCTGCTTCGAAGATCGCGGCGACACCGCGTTCGCGGGCATGACCCGCCCACTCCCGCAACGTCTCCGCGATCGCGTCGGTCAGCGCGTCGCCGCCCTCCACCAGATCCTGCGCACTCTTGCCGAAGAACATCGTCGCAGCGGCCGCGCGTACGACGCCGGCTCGGTGCGGTTGATCGAACGCCTCGAGCAGGGCCAGCCAGTCGTCGGCGGCCTCCGAGCCGAAGATGTCCGAATCGCCGGTGTACACCGACGGGATGCTCGCCTCGGCCAGTGCGCGCTGGCAGGCCCGCGCGTCCTTGTGCGTCTCCACGATCACCGCGACGTCGCGCGCCTGCACCGGTGTGCCGTCGTAGGTGGCGCCGCTGGCCAACAACGCGCCGACGTCGGCCGCCAGGTCCCTGCCAATGTGGTCGCGCAGGTCGCCGATCGCGAGATTCTGAACTCCGCTGCGGCCGAGAGTCTTCCGCTCCACCACGCGCAGGCGGAAGGGATCGTCGCACGGCGCCCCCATCAGCCGATGGCCCTCGCGCGCCGCCGCGACGTCGTGGACGACGATCTTGGGGTTCCCCAGTTCGGCGCCGCGCAGCACCGCCTGCAACCGGTCGACGAGCACACCGTCGCTGCGCCAGTTGGTCGTCAGGGTTCTCTTGTCGCCGGCGGTCTCGGCGGCGCTCAGGTAGGTGACGATGTCGCCACCGCGGAACGCGTAGATGGCCTGTTTGGGGTCGCCGATCAGGATCACGGTCGAGCGCTTGCTGAAGGCGCGGTCGATGACCTTCCACTGCACGGGGTCGGTGTCCTGAAACTCGTCCACCATGACGATCGGCCATCGTTGGTGCATGCGGATCCCGGCGGGGGATCGGTCCGCGTCGAGGGCCGCGGCAAGTCGGGTCAGCAGGTCGTCGTACCCGAGGATGCCCTGTCGCCGCTTGCGCGTCTCCATCTCGGCCAGAACGTGATTGGCGAACGCGATGCAGACGGCGGCTCGCGAATCGGGGGCCGGATCGCGGGGCCGCAGTTCGGTGGCCGGATGGTTGACCACCTCCTTTCCGAGGGTGAGGGCGTCGCGGTAGCTCAGCACCGGATCCTCGCGCTCGTTGCCGAAGTGCGCGAGGTAGAGGTCGTTGACGATCTCGGTGACCAGGTCGTTGAGACTCTCCACGAGTTGGACTCCGGCATCGGAATCGCCGGCCACGCCCAACGACTTGAGGACCAACTGGCAGAACTGATGGGTCGTGGCGATGGTGGCCGCGTCGAAACCGGCAAGGGCGTCGCGCAGCCGTTCGCGTCGCGCAGCGCGCTCCTCGTCGGTGCCCTCCAGTAGGTGCGCCACCACCTCGTTGCCGCCCGCGACCGGCGGATCGTCGAAAGCGGCTGCGGCCTGGGCGATCTGGGACCGCACGCGTTCCCTCAACTCCTGGCTGGCGGCCCTGCCGAACGTGATGAGCAGCATCTGGTCCAGCGTCGCCTCGCCCTCGGCGACGTAGCGGGTGACCAGACCGGCGAGGGCGAACGTCTTTCCCGTGCCGGCACTGGCCTCCAGCACCGTCGTGGAGTGCGCGGCGGGCAACGGGCCCCGCAGGTTGAAGGGTTCCATCACTGGCTCACTTCCGCGCGCAGCATCGGCAGCCAGAGGCGCCCGGCGTAGGCGCCCAGACGGTTGTCCTCACCGTCGAACTCCTCACCGGGGAGCAGCGGCTGCATCAGTTCCCTCAGCCAGGCGCCCTGCCCCCAGGCGCGGACGTGGGCCGGTTGCCGGTCGTCGCCCGGATACATGTTCGACTTCCAGCGGAACGACGCGGCGCGTTCGGGGTCGTCGCCGCCGTGCCGCGCCTCGGCCCAGGCGTAGGAGGTCTTGAGGGGTAGCGGCAGGGGTTCGCGTGCCCCCGCGTCGTAGATCGCCACCAGATCCCGCAGCAGTTCGACGGCCGACCCCTGAGGCCGTCCGAGGTTGCGCTGGCGCGGCGTCGTCCCGCGCTTGGGTCGCCCGATGCAGATCGCCGACCAGTCGGTGCCCGGCTCGTGGGCGTACAGGGCCAACAAGGGAATCCACGACGCCAGCAGGTGTTTGCCGTCGAGCTTGGAGTAGGTGACCGAAACGATCCCCTTGCCGAAGACGGGCGACACCGTGCCGGTCAGGCGTCGACCCGAGCCGACGTCGACGTCGACGTCGACGGCGTGTGCAGTGACGTTCCGGTACGGGTCGGCCGCCTGTGCCAACAAGCTCGACTGGTGCTTCAGCTCGGTCGCCTTGCGCCAGCCCAGTTGACCGGGTGGCAGCGCGCCGCGACGCCACTCCGCATGCCTGGCGTCATCGGGCGACATGCCGCGCAGCATGTCCGAGAGCATCCGATCGCCGACCGCCCACTCCTCCAGCGCGTCGATGTCGACGGGCATCGCATCTTCGACGCCGTCGACGTCCCACGGCAGCGTGTATTCCAGTGCGCGGAAGAAGCCCTTGACGGGATCCTTGAAGAAGCCCACCAGATCCGCGAGCACGACGTCGTCGGCCGGTCGTGCGGGCAGCGGACCCGCCACGAACTTCGGCTGCTCCGACCGCTCGCCCGCACTCGCGCGGGCCGCTCGCAGCACGGTGGGGTCGAACGTGAATGGCACCTCCGGGACCAGCCGGCCCGGCATGACGTTGCGAATGTCGAAGGGCTGCAGGGGATGATGGACGACGATCTGGTCGCGCACCCGGCCCGTGGTCGTGGTGTCGAGGGTGTCCAGCAGCTCGGCCAGCGGCACGGCGGGTGGACGCGGTTGCCCCGAGTACTCGTTGGCCCCGGTATAGGTGATGACCAGTTTCTCGGTCGCCGCCCCGATGGCGTCGAGCAGCAGTTGGCGATCCTCCGAACGGGTGTCGCGCTCGCCGGTCATCGGGTTGCGGGCCAGCGCGTCGTCGCCGTCGATCACGCCGCGGCGCGGGAACACCCCGTCGTCGAGGCCGATCAGGCAGACCACCCGATGTGGGACCGACCGCATCGGCACCATGGTGCAGACAGTCAACGTGCCGGTGCGGAAGTTGGCGCGGGTGGGCCTGCCGGCGAGATGGCGGCCGAGGAGCGACTTGACGTCGGGCAGGCGCAGGACCGTGGCGGCGCGGGAACCCGCATCGGCGAGCACCTCACCGAACTCGCGTTCCATCTGGCTGGTCTGCCAGGCGTCGGCATCGCTGACACGGGTCAGCATCGTGATGCCGTCGGTCAGTGCGGCCAGCCAGTCGTGCAGCGGCTGCGCCCCGGAGAGGGCCTCGACGGTGCGCTGCAGACGGTCGACGAACTCGGCGAGTTGCCCGGCCAGGTCGACGCGGTTGCTGCTGACGTCGTCGAGCGGCAGGGTGGCGCCGATCCAGGCATGCGCGTCGTCGGACATCGCGACACCGGCCAGCACCCGGTCCAGACCGAAACGCCATGTGTCGTGGACGAAGTCGACGCCGTAGGGCCGGCGATGCTCCTGATCGAAACCCCAGCGGATGTTCGACTGGCGGACCCATCGCGTGATGTCCTCGAGGTTGTCGTCGGTGAGCCCGAAGCGGGCGCGCACCGGCGCCGTCTGCGCGAGGTTGAGTACTTCGCTGGCCGTTGCGCGGCGGCCCGCGAGGTCGAGTAGTTGCGACGCCACTGCCAGCAGCGGGTTGGTCTGGACCAGTGAGCGGTCAGCCAGCCGCATCCGCAGACGGTGCGCCGGGTGGGCGCCACGAAGAACGTCGCCCAGCCCGAAGTCGGCGTTGATCAGGGGTGCGTAGGTCTCGATGTCCGGGCACATCACCAGGATGTCGCGCGGCTCCAGAGTGGGGTCGTCGGTGAGCAGGCCGAGCAACACTTCGCGCAGCACGTCCACCTGACGGGCCGGCCCGTGGCAGGCGTGCACCTGAACGGAGCGGTCACCGGTCGACAGCGCACGGCCTTGTCGCCGAACGGCATTCGCGGCGATGTCGGACTGCAGCCAACCCAGGAGATTGGCCGGGTAGTCGCGGGCGCCAGCCGGATGACCGAGGTACTCGTCGGTGTGCAGTTCGGCGGGCAGGCTCCGCTGCAACTCGCGCACGTCCCGGCCGAGGGTGGCCAGCAGTGGATGGCCGACCCTGCGGTGGCTGGTGTCCGCTCGGCGTGGCACGGCACCGCGGAGATCGTCGAGGGCGCGCCACAGATCGTCGCTGGGGTGGGGCAGCCAAAGGTGTACGTCGTGATGCGTGGCGAGGGCGTCGATCAACTCGATCTCCGTGACCGGCAGCCGGGTGTGTCCGAACAACGACAGTCGCGGCGGTAGGTCCGTCGGCGACTCCCGAAGCCGGGCAACGGTTTTCCGATGCCGTTCGTGTGGGGGATCGGCGGGTATGCGGCCCGCAAGTGCGCGCCACAGCGGTGGTTGCCAGTCGAGGTCGCCGTCCAGCCCGGCGATGTTTCCCTCCAGCCAGTTGGCGAGCAGATTTGGACGTTGGCTGGCGTAGGACGCGAAGAGCCCTGCGATCCGTCTCGCGACGGCGTAGCGCCTGCCCTGGCGGAGTTCTTTCTCCTCGCCGACGTCGAAGTGACCGAGGTGGGTGGCCAGCGTGCGGCACCACGGATCGTCGAGGCTCTCGTCGATCACCTCGAGCAGTGGCCACACCATCGTGTCCGGCGACCACGGATCGTCGTCGGCGGTCCCCGTGATCTCGGCGATGAGCGAATGCGGGTTCCTGAACTCGACGCCTGCGCAGACACCGTCGGCGCCTGCGCCGCGCCCCAGCACGTGGGACAGGCGCTGGCTCAGCCACCGTTCGACGCCGCGGGCGGGCACCAGGACGAGTTCCATCGCGAAGGGATCGTGGAGGGGTTTGGTGAGCAGGGTGCCGAGACCGTATGCAAGTAGGTCCGTCCGTTCGGCACGGTGGAGGTGAAGCGCCATTGAAGCCAGCCTAGGGGGCGCCCCCGACAGCGGTCCGGAGAATGCCGCGATGTTTGCTCAGTGGGGTTCGACGTGTCGTACCCCTGTGCCACGGTGAGGACATGCCCCCGCGCCTGTCAGCCCGCTTCGACGAGGCCCTCGCGTACGCCGCGAGCCTCCATCGGACGGCGACCCGCAAGGGCGGCGACATCCCGTACGTCGGTCACCTGGTCTCGGTGGCCAGTCTGGTGATCGAGGGTGGTGGCACCGAGACGCAGGCAATTGCCGGTCTGCTGCACGACGCCGTCGAAGACCAGGGCGGTGCGCCGGTTCTGGCCGAGATCCGGGAGAAGTTCGGGGACGACGTCGCGACCATCGTCGACGAGTGCAGCGACACCGACGTGGCGCCCAAGCCGCCGTGGAGGCAGCGCAAGCAGCACTACGTCGATCACTTGGCCGAGGCGTCCGAGGCGACCCTACTGGTGTCGCTGGCCGACAAGCTCGACAACGCCCGCGCCATTCTGCGGGACTATCGTGATCACGGGTCCGACCTGTGGCAACGGTTCAACGTGAGCGATCCGCAGGAGCACCTCTGGTACTACCGGTCGCTGCTGGCGGTCTTCAAGGAAAGGAACGACACCTGGCTCGTCGCCGAACTCGAGCGTGTGTTCGGTGAACTGGAGAATCTGGTCAGCAAGGCGCCCAACGCCTAGGGTCGTTCGCGATGGCCGACGAACAGCTCAGGGATTACGTCCTGCAACGTGCCGACGATGACGACGACCTGAGCGAGCAAGCCCGACTGGTCGTGCTCGCCGCCTTCGGAGATCCCGACGACCTCGCCGAGGTGCTCAGCGACGACACCACCTCGCAGGAGGTCATCGATGCGCTCAACGCCCCCGAGGCCGCCGAGGAGGTTCCCGTCGGGGCCTACCTCACCTCGATTGCGGTCCAGGGCTTTCGAGGCATCGGCGCCAACGTCGCGGTTCGGTTGCAGCCCGGCCCGGGGCTGGTGGTCGTCGCCGGACGCAACGGCTCGGGCAAGTCGACGCTGGCCGAAGGCCTCGAGCTCGCGCTCACCGGCATCAACTCGCGATGGGTGAACAAGGGCAAGGTGTGGTCGCAGGTCTGGCGCAACCTGCACGCGGGTGACCCTGCGAAGATCCGCATCACCATGGCCGAACAGGGCAGCGGCGCAACCGTTGTCGGTGTCGACTGGCCCGCGGGCGAAGTCCCCGTGACCGAGATGAAGCGCTGGGTCCAACGGGCGGGGCAGAAACAGGAGGACCCCGAAGTCCTCGGCTGGTCGAATGCGCTCGCGATGCACAGGCCGATGCTCAGTTACGACGAGTTGGGCGGCATCCTCGAAGGCACGCAGAGCGAGTTCTACGACCAGCTGTACAAGCTGCTGGGTCTCGAACAGCTGACCGTCGCGATGGCCCGTCTCGACGCCGAGGTCAAGACGCTGAAGGAGCCGGGCGCCGTCCAGAAGAAGGCCCGCGACGCGTTGCGGCCGACGTTGGAGGCCCACGACGACCCTCGCGCCGCGACGGCCTTGGCGTTGATCGCGAAGACGAAGCCGGACCTCGTGGCGGTCGCCCCGCTGATCACCGATAGCGCCGCGTCGACCGCACCTGCCGCGTGGCGCCACGCCGCGGCGTTGACCGCCCCGGAAGTCGACGAGGTGGGGGAGGCCTGCGCTGCGCTGCGTAGCTTCGCCAGCGAGCAGGCCGACGCGGAACGGACGGCGGACGCGCTCGCCGCCGACCGGGTTCAATTCCTGGAGACCAGCCTGGAGTTCCACGATCGGCACGGCACGCAGCCCTGCCCGGTGTGCGCCCAGAGCACGCTGGACGACGCCTGGGTCGAGCGGGCGCGCGCCGCGCTGGCCACGGAGAACGAGGCCGCCAGTTCACTGCGGGTGGCGCGGTCGGCGACGCACCGGGCGCGTCAGACCCTGGCCGCACACGTCCGCGCGGCACAGGCGCCACCAGCCGAGGATGCCGGGCTGACCTCCATCGCGGCGGCACGCGTTGCCTATGAGACGTTTTCGGCATTGCCGGTCAACAACGACGTTGCGCTCGCCGATCACGTCGAGTCGGCCCTGCCCGGTCTGCGGACGGCCTACGACGCGCTGCGGCAGGAGGCGGCGGGGCTCATCAACGTCCGTGACGACGCCTGGCACCCGGTGGCGGTCGAGCTGGCCGCGTGGCTGAAGAGTGCCGAGGCCGGTGCGGCGGCCGCACCGAAGCTGAAGATCGCCGTCGAGGCGCAGAAGTGGTTGCAGGAGAACGCCGCAACGCTTCGCAACGAGCGGATGGCGCCATTGGCAGACAAGGCGAGGGAGATCTGGGCGGCACTGCGGCAGGAGAGCAACGTCGATCTCGCTGCGATCAGGCTCGAGGGGCAGAAGACCAGCCGCAGAGTCGAGTTGCGCGCCGGTGTCGACGGCACCGACACGGAGGCGCTCGGCGTGATGAGCCAGGGCGAGTTGCAGGCGCTGGCGTTGGCGATCTTCATTCCACGGGCCACCTCTGACGAGAGCCCGTTCCGGTTCGTGGTGCTCGACGATCCCATTCAGGCGATGGACCCGTCGAAGATCGAGGGCTTTCTGCAGGTGCTGGCCCGGTTGGCGGTCGATCGGCAGGTCGTGGTGTTCACTCATGACGACCGCCTGCCCGCCGCGATCCGACGCTCCAGCACCAAGGCCCGCGTGATCGAGGTGACCCGCAGCGCCAATTCGGTCGTGACGGTGAATGATTCGCTCAACCCCGCCACACGGGCGCTCGACGACGCCTACAAGATCGCCCGCGACGAGGCGGTGCCGGACGAGGTGAAGAAGAAGGCCGTCGGGGTCCTGTGCCGGGAGGCGCTGGAGGCGACGCTGTGGGATGTCCACTCGTCGCGCGGGTTCGCCAAGGGCTCCTCGAGCTTCGATCTGGAAGCACAGTGGGAGGCGGCGACCACCATCCGCATGCGCATCGCCCTGGCGCTCGGTTCGGACGCGAATGACACTGCGGCGGTGGACAAGTGGATTGACGGCCGCGTTGCACACAAGGTCACCCTCGGTGTGGTCAACAGGGGCGTGCACGAAGGGGTGCACGACTTCGTCGAGGCCATCAAGAATGTCAGGGCCACCGTCGCAGACCTCGCCAAGACCACCTGATGAGCGATCGCGCGGCACTGCTGGACTACGCCGAACAGATTCTGGACGGCACCGTCGCACTCGGTGCGCCGTCGGCCCGTGTCGCGGCCCTGCTGGCGCGCAGCGCATTCGAAGACTGGCTGGACGAGCAAAGTCCGTGGGCGGTGACCGCGCCGCAACGGCCGACGACCGCCTCGAAACTCGTCGCGCTGTCCACCCGCGACGATCCCGAGGAAGGGCACCGTGCCAAGCGGGCATGGGACGGCCTTAGCCGCGCGTGCCACCATCACTCCTACGAACTCCAGCCGTCACCGGCCGAGGTGCGTCAGTTGGTCGCAGCGGTCAGGCAACTCGACGAGCCGCCGCGCTAGGTCGCAGCCGTCATGGGGCCGTGGGGATACATGTAATTGCCCGCCTCATAGCGAATTTCGCCGTAGAAACGCCGAAGCGGTCACACCCCTCCGTTGCGGTATAAGCTCCGGACATAGTCCATGAACCGGAGTTGATGCGAAGGGGGCCGTGCCTCGTGTCTGACAGATCAATTGACGATGTGTTCGGAAAGCGTTATGGCGAAGTACTTCTGGTGCAACTCGGCGAGTCGGGGCCGGAGGCGACCGTATACAACACATTCCCGCTGAACGACTGTCCCCACGAGTTGTGGTCGAAGCTCGACGCCGAGGCCATCGCGCAGGAGAACGGCGCTCAATTCGCCCTGCTGAACGGCCCGCGGTATTGGCTGATGAGCAGCATCGAAAAGGTTGCTCAGGGCACACCGGTGACCACTACCTTCGGTGGCATCGACATGATCCGCCAGGCCACCGTCCAGCTGTCGTCGATGAAACCCGCGCCGTTCACGGTCAACACGGTGGCGCGCCATGCCGTCTTCACGTTCGACGCCGGCCGCGAGGTCTACGAACTCATCGACCCGGACGGGCGAAGCTGGGTGATGCAAACGTACGGCCAAACTGTCGATCCCGAGCTGTCCCTGGCCGACCTGCCCGGACTCGCCAGCCGGCTGAAATTGCCCGCCGGCTGGCGGTATCAACCGCGCACCGTCGACTGCCCCATTTGCGTGGACACCAGCACCCGCGACGCCCAAGTCATCCAGGACGACCTCGGGAACAGCTACTCACTGCGGCCGTGACGACCGCCTCGAGAGGTCTAGCTGCTGGCGAACTCGACGGGCAACCCGTCGATACCGGCCTGGATGGCGGCGATCGCGTCCTTACGGGCCTTCAGCTTGCTGGCCCGGTGGGCCTTGACGTGCAAACCGGCTGCAGCGGCGGAGGCGACGTCATGTGCCCGCGCCAATACGTTTCCATCCTCGACGATCTCGTCGAGCCAGCCGGCGGCGACGGCCTCCGCACCGGTGAACACTTCCGCCATGGCGACGGCGCGCTGAAAGGCCGAGCGCGTCAGACGGTTTCGCATGATCTCGATCGCCGAGATCGGCAGCACCATGCCGATCGCGACCTCGTTGGCCTGGCAATGCGAACTCGGCGAGCCGACGCGGTGGTCACCGCTGAGCATCAGGAACGAGCCCATCGCGATCGCGGGACCCGTCGCCGCCATGATCACCGGCACCGGGAAGCTCAACAGCCGGATCGACAGTTCGAAGCCGCCGGACAGCATGCCGAGTGCGGCGGCAACATCGCCGGAGTTGAAGACGCTGAGGTCGAAGCCGGCACTGAACACCCGCGAGTTGCCTGCGAGCACGATGGCCTTGACCTCCCCGTCGCTCGCGGCCTTCTCGGCCAGGTCGAGTGCCTGGTTGATGTTCTGCTGCATCGCAGGTGACAGCACGTTCACCTTGCCGTCGTCGAGCGTGATCGTGGCGACGGACTCGGTCTGCTCATAAGCAACGGTGCTAGTCATCGACTCTCCCTTGGATGCGGTTCGAGCCGATCGTACTTAGCCCATGCGGGCGGAATGACGGCCAGCCACCCCGTTCTGGATCCAGGGGACGTCGAGTTCGGTGGTCTGATCCAGTTGTCGCGTGCGCCAGCGGTCTTGGGTTTCCGCGACGGCCTTGTTCATCCGGTCGATCTCGGCTCGGAACACGTCGGGCTGGGTCTCCTTGGACGCGTAGTGGAAGTAGGACAGCACGCTCCGCAGGAGTTCGAGCTTCCGCTTCTCGCGATTGGCCAGATCGTGGGTGGTCATCAGCTCGATGCTCTGCACCGGCTGAAACGTTGCCCAGTCGAGGCGGAACTTCGTTTCGAAGGTCTTCCGCTCGTTCCAGAGGCCGGACTTCTTCGGGCGGGCCGTCGATCGGGGCGTCCTCGTACGCGGCGACCGTCGGATGGTTGACGAAGTCGAATCGTATGTCGTGGGCGGCGGTCTGTCCGAAGTTCCTCACGACCAGCTCGACGACGTGCTAGTCGGTGGGGTGCGGCTCCATGAACAGGGTCACCTGTCGCCGCACCTGCTCGGTCTTGAGCCGAGGTTGTTCGTAGCATTTGCGTTCGGTTCGGAGGGGCGCGACCAGACGCGGCCGTAGGGACTTTTGCCGTGACAGGTGAGTTGATCGCCTTCCAATAGGCCCTGCCACGACTCCGCGCTGCCTCGCGGACTTGGTAGCGTCCCCTCCCGGCACCGGCAGCTGCGTCAATTGGATCACCAGACGAGATCCTTGCATGCTGAGTTTGGCTTTGGGCCGTGACGATGTGGTTCGCGAAGTTGCGGTCACGTCGGCCGCCGACGGAGTCGGTTTCAGGAGGGTCTCACTGCAGCGGTAGTTGGACTCCCGGGCTGAGGGGGTCGGCCCGCAACATGATGGAGTCCGGCGCGGTGCCGACCGGGACGTCGTACACGAGCGGTGTCTCGACCTTGTCGCCCGGGGCGATGTCGGCGATGGTGCCGCCCAGGAAGGCGGTGGCCTCGTCGTCGAGGGGGAAGGTCTGCCCCGCGGCGCTGAGCTGTTGGAACGTCGCCACGAACGTCAGTGGCGACGTGCCGGTGTTGGACACGTTGACGTAGACGACGTAGAACAGGCCGTCGGCGGTCGTCTGGACGGCATCGCTGACGTTGGAGGTGATGGTGTCGCCCGTCTCAGTGCCTGCGACCGAGAAGGTGTAGTCACCGTCGCTGCCCTCGGCGCCAGTAGGTGGCGGAGTCGGCGACTCGGTCGCCGAGGATTCGGAGGAGCTCTCCGAGGTGGTCTCGCTCGACGTGGTCTCAGAAGTCGAGGACGGCGTGGACTGCGACGTGGTCACCGTCGGTTCGTCTCGGCGCATCACCAGGAGGACGATGACCACGACGAGGGCCAGCAGAATGGCCGCTGCGCCGCCGAGGATTCCGATGACCAGCTTCTTGTTGGGCCCGTCACCGGATGGGCCGGTCGGCGGTGCGGGCGGTCCTGGCGGGCCGGGAGGCGGGGCAAACGGAGCCGCCTCGAATGACTGGGTGGGCGGGGGCTCGTAAGACTGAGCGGTCGATGGCGCGTCCCACGACGGCATCGGCGCGTCCCACGACGTCGGTGGATGCGTGTCGTACGGCTGGCTGGGCGTGGGCGTGTACGACGCGGTGTCGGGCGGTTCCTGCCCTGCGTCGGGGACGCGGTGCGCTCCGCCGTGCGGCGGGTCGGCCGTCGGTTGTTCGGGAAGGGACACGACCGACGTCGCCTGTTCGCTGGCCGGGAACTCGTCGGCCTGCACGACTGGCTCCGCGGCCGGGGCGGCGGGCAAACGGTGCTCGGTCCAGCTGGTGCCATCCCAGTACCGGAGGCCAGCGGGGTTTTCGGGGTCGGGATACCAATCGGCAGGTGTGGGCGGTGTCGTCATCGCAGGGTCCTCCCCGATCCTGCGCCCCGAGGGCGCTGCGAACCGAACTTAGCGCAGGCTGTGAGCCCTCGCGCTATTTCGGATCATGGATGCGCCTGCTCAGCCGCCCATCGCCATGCGCCACTGGTCCAGGCTGCTCGCCCGGTAGACGTAGTTGGTGCGCCGCACCTCCGACAGCGAGGCGCTCGGCTCCGCCGAATACCAGTGACCGGGGTAGACCGTCGGATCGCCGGGTAGTTGCGCGAGCGCTTGCAGGCTGCGGAACATGTCGTCGACGTTGCCACCGGGGAAGTCCGTGCGTCCACACCCCTCCAGGAACAGGGTGTCGCCTGCGACAAGCCGACCGTCGAGCAGGAAGCACTGACTGCCCGGGGTGTGCCCAGGTGTGTGCAGCAACTCGATCTCGACGTCGCCGACCGCGACCTTGTCGCCGTGCTCGTGCGAGGTCAGGTCGCTCAGCGGAATGCCCGTGATCCGGGAGACCCAGTCCGCCTCGTGGGTGTTCACGTGTACCGGCACGCTGACCCGCTCCAGCAGTTCGGCCAGACCTTTGAGCTCGAAGCCCATCATCGAGCCGCCGACGTGGTCGGGGTGGTGGTGGCTGACCAGGACGCCGGACAGATGCATGCCGTCGGACTCGAGGGCGTCGAGCAGGTCGTTGGCGGCGTACGCCGGATCGACGACGACGCAGTCGCCGGTCTCGCGATCGCCGATGAGGTAGGCGAAGTTACGCATCTGCTGGGCGATCACGTCGTTCGCCGCGAAGTCGCTGCCGGACAGCAGCTGCTTGAAGTACAAACGGTCCTGGTCGGTTGGGCTCGCCATGTCCCAACAGTAGGGCCCGGCCCCCTGCCCACCTTCGCGGTGCCCCCGTTCTCGGAGGATGTGGCAACCGGCCGCTACGAAGCGGTTTGGCGAGGCTACCGGGGAGAATGTACCGATCCTGATGTGCGAGCAGAAACGAGTTCTGCACTGCCCGCGCGGTCTGGACTACCGATCGGCCGGCCCGGTGGCGTGCCCGCAGCGGTCCTCTGTCCGGTGCGGGGTCCTGCCGGGTGTCGCCTGATCCGCAGCCCAAGGCCGCGTCAGCCGATCGCGGCGGCCGCGCCATGGTGGCCGGTGACCGTCGATGGATCGGAAGTCTGCTGTTGAAGGGGTTTACGCCAGTGCTGGTTTCCCCAGCGGCTGGTGTACGTGGGGTCCACACCGATCACGGCGATACCGCGACGCGTCGCCATGCCGATCAGCCGATTCCGGAAGCGGGCGGTGCGGATATCAGCCAAGCAGCGGCGCAATCGTTTCCCGTGCTGGCCGCTGCCAAGCGTTCCTCGGCCCGCGGCCCGGGCAGCGGCGAAGTCAAGGTTCTCGATCACGATCGCCGCGCAGTCGTGCTGGTGGGCGTAGTCGTGGAGCTTCGTGATCGCTGCGCGTGTCAGCCCGTCACGGTGTGACGCCGCCAACCCCGCGGTGACGACCTCGATGCTTACCGCTTCGCCGACTGGGTTACCTGAACGGTCGAGCACGCAGGCCGCCATGTGGCCCGCATTGAGGTCCACGCCCACCACCGGTCTGTTGCGGAGTTCATGGAGCCGGGGCACGGGAGCGGATGCGGTCCTCCAGGACGCGTCGAGGTACCGGCGGTCCGCTGCCGGGTCGTAGCTGACGTCGTAACGCACCGCTCGGCGGCCCGCGATACGGTCAGCCCATTCATCGCCACGATGGCGATACCGTATCGACGCCTCGACGAATACGTGCGAGCCAAGCCGGGATGCCAGCCCCGCGGGTGTCTTGATGTGTAATCGACCCTCTTCGTCGACACGGATTGTTTCGTTGCCACCGGGCTTGCCCGACTCGCCGTCCGCGGTCAGAAAGAACCGCGCCGCATCCCAGCGTTCCTGCCACTGCTCTTTGGACATATCAGTGGCATCGAGGTTGTTCCGGTTGTGCCACAGGCGTTTTCCTCCCACTGCGATCGACGGCCTCCCCGTCGCACAGCCGTTCTCGGCAGCAACAAGTCGACCGCGCAGCGTGGCCAGACGCCGTGTCCTGGCGAACCGCTCAGCGGGAGTGCGGTAGCCGCGCCGCTGGCGCGATCGACTACTCCTGGCCTCGGCGTCGCCGACGATCGGCGCCGATTCACCCGGACGCAGAGCGCACCGCTGCGCCAGCACATCAATCGCGGTACGCAAATCTGCGGCATGCGCGACGACGCCGCGCATGCATAGCTGGTACTGGTCCTCCACGGCACGAGTGATCGACCCCGCCCACCTCGATGAAGACACCCCAGTCAAAGCCCGCTTGCGCTCTGCGCGCCACACGGCGTGGGCCGTGCGATCTAAGCGGCCCAACTGAATCCGCTCCACTAGCTCGCCCCGGTATGTCGACCCGAGAAACGTCCCCATTTCGGTCAACGCCTGCGCTTCCTCCGCAGTGCAACGTATTCGAGTTCGGATTCGGACCCCTGCCGGGGCTGCCGCCACTACCGGGTCCTTGATCTGGCGCATGCCCACATCCTCGCGCGCGGCACCGACAGATATATCGCCCCGTGTTGTGCCGCGGGCAGCCCAGTGATTCGCCGCTCCGTCGTGTACCGGGCCCGCCTATAGGGAGGTGCCCGCTCAAGAAGACGCGGGCATAACCCCTGCATCAGCTTCGGCCCATGCAAGGAAGGAAGACGAGTACGTCCACGCCCACGTTTTCTTTTCACGTTGACGACGCGCGCCGTCGGAGACCAGATAGCACCGACTTGAGGACTGCGGGCGTTCTCATGCGCCACGCGAGTTTGCACAGGTCATCCCTAGTCCGCTCGCCTCTCCAACGCGATTCTAAGATTGCCCACTCGTGATGTATCGTTTTCGTTCGTGGTTCACGCGACTAAAGCGACACTCGGTCACGCATTGCTCGCTCACGCAAGCGGCAACGTGGGCGATATGATGCATCGTTGCACGTAGAACCAGAGACTGCCCCCTTAGCTCAGTCGGTAGAGCGTTTCCATGGTAAGGAAAAGGTCAACGGTTCGATTCCGTTAGGGGGCTCGGTGGACCCGCCAGGGCGAGCGCAGCGACGGGAGAAGCTGGGATGGTGTGGTGCCCGGCATGGCGGTGTAGCTCAGCTGGTTAGAGCGCACGACTCATAATCGTGAGGTCGGGGGATCGAGCCCCCCCACCGCTACAAGACGACAACGCAAGTGAACGAAGAAGGACGACTGACGTGGCCTCGAGTACAGACGTACGGCCCAAGATCACCTTGGCCTGCGAGGTGTGCAAGCACCGCAACTACATCACGAAGAAGAACCGCCGCAACGATCCCGATCGGCTGGAGCTCAAGAAGTTCTGCCCGAACTGTGGAACGCACCGGCCGCACAAGGAATCGCGCTAGCGGACGGCCCACGGGCTTCGGCTCGTGGTTGACGATGGGGAAATTGAATCCGTGCCGCTGTCTTCCAACATCATCGGGATGCACTATCGCTACCCCGACTTCTACGAGGTCGGACGCGAGAAGGTCCGTGAGTACGCCGTCGCAGTGAAGAACGAGGATCCGGCCTACTTCGACGAGGGCGCCGCGTCGGATCTCGGCCATGATTCGCTGCCCGCACCGCTGACCTTCATCTCGGTGTTCGGCTACCAGGCGCAGACCGCCTTCTTCGCCAACGCGAACATTGGCATCACCGACGCGCAGATCGTTCAGGTCGACCAGGAGTTGAAGTTCCTGCTGCCGATCAAGGTGGGCGACCGTCTGTACTGCGACGTCTACGTGCATGCGTACCGGCAGGCGCACGGTACGGACATCATCGTGACGAAGAACATCATCACCAACGACAACGGTGAGGCCGTGCAGGAGACATACACGACCTTGGCGGGTCGTTCGGATGACACCGGAGAGGGTTTTTCCAATGGCACTGCGTGAATTCAGTTCTGTGAAGGTCGGCGACGAACTTCCCGAGCGCGTCATTCCGCTGACCCGGATGGACCTGGTCAACTACGCCGGCGTGTCCGGCGACCTCAACCCGATCCACTGGGACGACGAGATCGCCAAGCAGGTCGGCCTGGACACGGCGATCGCCCACGGCATGCTGACCATGGGTCTGGGTGGCGGCTACGTCACGTCGTGGATCGGCGACCCGGCCGCGGTCACCGAGTACAACGTGCGGTTCACCGCCGTCGTGCCCGTTCCCAATGATGGCGTCGGCGCCGAGATCGTCTTCAACGGACGCGTGAAATCGGTTGACGCTGAGGCGAAGTCGATCGTCATCGCACTCTCGGCGACCACCGGTGGCAAGAAGATCTTCGGTCGCGCCACGGCGACCGCGAAGCTGGCGTAGAGGTGCCACTCAACGCTGACGTCCTGGGGATGGTTCACCACTATCCCGAGAGCTTCATGATCGGTCGAGAACAGGTCCGTCAGTATGCGCGGTCGATCAAGGCCGACGATCCGGCGTCGTTCGACGAGGACGCGGCCGCCGAGCTCGGTCACGACAACATCATCGCGTCGCTGACCTTCCCGTCGATCCTGGCGTTGCTCGTGCAGCAGGACTTCTTCCGCAAGGTCGACGTCGGCCTGACCACCATGCAGATCGTCCAGGTGGACCAGAAGTTCGTCTTCCACCGGCCCCTCCAGGTCGGTGTGAGCCTTCACGCGTCGCTGGAGATCCTGTCCGTCGTCGAGCGGTTCGGGGCCGACATCGTGCTCACCCGCAGTGTCTGCATGAACGCCGAGGACGAGATCGTGCTGGAGGCCTTCACGACGCTGATGGGGCACGAGGGTGACAACTCGATCCAGGTGCAGTGGGACGCGGAAAGTGGCCAGGTCGTGCGCTCCGCAGTCAAGGATTAGTAACTCGGAACAGGGCCGATGTACACTCGGTCCTCGGGGTTTTTCCCAATCAAGCGCGCTGTCCGTCGGTTACTGATCGGCCGATCGGAGAGCGCGTGAGTTGTGTAAGCCCCGGCACGCAGGTTGGCCTGCCAACCGTGAAGGGGCGTAGCTCAACTGGCAGAGCAGCGGTCTCCAAAACCGCAGGTTGCAGGTTCAAGTCCTGTCGCCCCTGCTGAAGGCGAATACTCGAAGAGTGTGGACACTGGAAGGTGACCACCAAACCTGACGAAAGGCATGCGGTGAGCGACGAGCGCGACGGTGCCGGCTCCCCAGTCGACGACATCGACTCCGACGTCGATGACGTGGACTCCGTGGACGACGACATCGACTCGGTAGGCGACGACATCGGCGTCGCAGGCACCCGCAGCCAGACCGCGGTCGCCACTCGGCCGCAGCGGCCCACCGGCAAGCGTTCGCGTCGTGAGACCACTGGCGGCGACACGCCTGCCGCCGAGACCAGCTCGGTCAAGAACGGCGACGGCAAGAAGCCGAAGACCGCCAAGAAGCCCGGCGAATCCCGCAGCAACCCGTTCGCGTTCGTCTGGAACTTCCTGAAGCAGGTCGTCGCCGAGCTGCGCAAGGTGATCTGGCCCAACCGCAAGCAAATGATCAGCTACACGATCGTGGTGCTGGTGTTCCTGGTGTTCATGGTGGCGCTGATCGGCGGGGTCGACCTCGGCCTGGCCAAACTCGTGACACTGGTCTTCGGCTGACCGAGCTCAGCCCGCCACCCGTGACGAGCGAAGAATTTAGAGAGGACTGACAACCGTGACGAGCTTCGATGGCACTACGCCCTCGAGTGTGTCCGACGCGCGCGCCGAAGCCGCGGACCCGACGACCGTGATCGCCAGTGAGGCTGCGGAGTTGCTGGAGCAGTCCACCGGCGAGGTGGTGGCCGAGGCGGCCGAGGAGTTGCCTGCCGAAGAAGAGTCCGCTGATGCGGCGGTCGCCGAGCCGGCTCCGAAGGAGGAGGACGAGGACGTCGACCCCGCCGTGGCCTTGAAGAAGGACCTGAGGTCCAAGCCCGGCAACTGGTACGTCATCCACTCCTACGCCGGCTACGAGAACAAGGTGAAGGCCAACCTCGAGACCCGGGTCCAGAACCTCGACGTCGGCGACTACATCTTCCAGGTGGAAGTTCCCACCGAAGAGGTCACCGAGATCAAGAACGGCCAGCGCAAGCAGGTCAACCGCAAGGTGCTGCCCGGCTACATCCTGGTGCGCATGGATCTCACCGACGAGTCGTGGAGCGCGGTGCGCAACACCCCGGGTGTCACCGGCTTCGTCGGCGCGACGTCCAAGCCGTCGGCGCTGACGCTGGACGACGTGGTCAAGTTCCTGCTCCCGCAGGGCGCGGCGAAGAAGCCCGCCAAGTCGACGTCGTCGGGCGCTGGTGCGGCCGCCGAGACCGGACTCGAACGGCCCGTCATCCTCGTCGACTTCGAGGTCGGCGAATCGGTCACCGTCATGGACGGCCCGTTCGCGACGCTGCCTGCCTCGATCAGCGAGGTCAACGCAGAACAGCAGAAGCTCAAGGTGCTGGTGTCCATCTTCGGTCGCGAAACACCTGTCGAACTGACCTTCACCCAGGTCTCGAAGATCTAAAAGCACTACGAGAACAGGAAAGAACACCTCATGGCCCCGAAGAAGAAGAAGATCACCGGGCTGATCAAGCTGCAGATCCAGGCTGGCGCGGCGAACCCGGCCCCGCCCGTTGGTCCCGCGCTCGGCCAGCACGGCGTCAACATCATGGAGTTCTGCAAGGCGTACAACGCCGCGACGGAATCCCAGCGCGGCAACGTCATCCCCGTGGAGATCACGGTCTACGAGGACCGCAGCTTCACGTTCGCCCTGAAGACCCCGCCTGCCGCCAAGCTGCTGCTGAAGGCTGCCGGCGTGCAGAAGGGCTCGGGAGAGCCGCACAAGACCAAGGTCGCCAAGGTGACCTGGGATCAGGTGCGCGAGATCGCGGAGACCAAGAAGGAAGACCTCAACGCCAACGACATCGACGCCGCGGCCAAGATCATCGCCGGCACCGCCCGCTCGATGGGCATCACGGTCTCCTAGTAGTAGCGCTCCACAAGTGGGAGGGCCCGCTTCGGCCCGCGCAAACCACAACCCAACGAAACTGATTGGAATCCAATGAGCAAGAGCAGCAAGGCATACCGCGAGGCCGCCGAGAAGATCGACCGCGACAACCTCTACACGCCCCTCGAAGCCGCGAAGTTGGCCAAGGAGACGTCCTCGAAGAAGCAGGACTCCACCGTCGAGGTCGCGATCCGCCTCGGTGTCGATCCCCGCAAGGCCGACCAGATGGTGCGTGGCACCGTCAACCTGCCCCACGGCACCGGCAAGACGGCCCGCGTCATCGTGTTCGCCGTCGGTGAGAAGGCCGAGGCTGCCGTGGCCGCAGGCGCCGACGAGGTCGGCAGTGACGACCTGATCGAGAAGATTCAGGGTGGTTTCCTGGACTTCGACGCCGCGATCGCCACTCCCGATCAGATGGCCAAGGTCGGCAAGATCGCCCGCGTCCTCGGCCCGCGTGGCCTGATGCCGAACCCGAAGACCGGTACCGTCACCCCGGACGTCGCGAAGGCCGTTTCCGAGATCAAGGGCGGCAAGATCAACTTCCGCGTCGACAAGCAGGCCAACCTGCACTTCGTCATCGGCAAGGCCTCGTTCGACGAGAAGTCTCTCGCCGAGAACTATGGCGCCGCCATCGACGAGATCATGCGGGCCAAGCCGTCGTCATCGAAGGGCCGCTACCTGAAGAAGGTCGTCGTCTCGACCACGACCGGCCCCGGTATCCAGGTGGATCCGGCCCTCACGCGTAACTTCACGGAAGCGTAGGCCCCGTTTGCAGCAGAGACCCTCGAGCGCCTCGGCGTTCGGGGGTCTTTGTCGCACTGCGGCTTCAATCCCTCGGCACCATTACCGTGGCCAGTACCGCGCGATGGTCGGAGCCCGGCAACTCCATGGTCTCCGTTGACACCGCAATGCAGTCGCGGGTCAGGATGTGGTCGATACCCATGAACGCCGGGAATCTTCTGTTGGCGGGGTAGGTGCGCTGGCGGCCCGCACCGGCCTGCTGCGCCGAATCTTCGTAGCCGTCGGTGAGGAGCTTTCGGAACGGCTCCATGTCGATCGTGGAGTTGAAGTCACCTCCGACCAAGATGGCCCCGCCGTTGGACTCTTCGGCGAGGCCTGCAAGCGTGCTTCGAAGCGCAGCCAGGTCGCGATGCCAGCCGTCGATCGGCTGGGGCCAGGGAGCGGTCAAGTGTATGGAGGCGACCGTCGGATCGCGGGTGAGTCCGTCGACGCGGATGCGGGCGGTGACCAACCCCAGCGCGTAGCCGCCGATCTCGTTGACGGCCGTGATGGGGTACCGGCTGTAGACGCCGACACCCGCGGTACCGGGTCGCGGATCGAGTGCGTCGTACGGGAAGGACTTCGCGATCCCCCCGGATGACAACCCCTTCGCCGCGTCAGGCGTGAGCTCTTGAACCATCAACACGTCGGCCTGATCGGTGGCGATCCCTACGATCGACTGTGGATCAGCACGTCCGTACAACATGTTGATCGTCATGGCGCGGACTGAGACCGCGTTGGGGTTCGGACTCGCCGCTATGTACCACGGCACTTGAGGCACGATGAGGGCCACCGAAATGCACACGGCCACCGCGGCCATCACCCAGCGGTGCCCCCAGAGGAGGAGCAGCAGTGCGAGGGGAGCGGCCGCCATCAGGTACGGCGATGCGATCACCACGTACAGCGTGCGGTGGCCGGGGATCGGCACATATCGGGCAACGACAGCACCAACCGCAACGACGAGCAGTCCGATGCCGAGGACGGCGCTGGTCATCAGACGTGCGGTACTCAGAATTGCCTCTCCGTCGTGCTCTCGCCGAACGCGCACTGACGGCGCACTGAGACCAGTATTCCTGCGTTGGAGGGGTGCTGCGTTGCAGACTCGTTCCGTGAACGCGTGCACCCGATGGCTGACCGGTGTTTTCGGCGTAATGTGCGCCGCGATGATTTACGTTCCCTCGGCCTCTGCCGACCCGCCACCGGTGTCGCCGCAGGCGCTCGCGGCCGGTCTGGTCGACGTGCGCACCGTCGTGCCCGACGCCGTGATCGACCTGCGCTATGCGACGGCAGACAACTTCGTCGGCGTGCAGCTGTACCCGGCCGATGCGCGGTGCCTGGTACACGAATCGCTGGCCAGCGGGCTCGCCATGGCGGCGAATCGGGTACGCGCACAGGGCAATACGCTGGTCTTCTGGGACTGCTACCGCCCGCACGACGTGCAAGTCAGGATGTTTCAGGAGGTGCCGAACCCGAACTGGGTGGCGCGCCCCACCGCCTATTCGCGGAGTCACGAATCCGGCCGCTCGGTCGACGTGACCATCGCGGGGCTCGACATGGGGACGGACTTCGACGACTTCTCGCCGCGGAGCCTCGCGTATGCCACCGACGGCGTCACCGCACAAGAGCAGGCCAACCGTGCGCTACTGCGCACTGCAATGGAGGCCGGCGGGCTGACCGTGTACTCGGGGGAGTGGTGGCACTTCGATGGCCCGGGAGCGAAGGATCCGCGCCCGATTCTCGAAGTGCCGGTGAGGTGACGCGTAGCCACTGTCCTCGGCGCTAACCCCTGCCGCCTGGCAGTATTGCGACGGATCAACCCACCTCCGCCAACCGCTGCCGCAGAAACGCCCGCGCAGGCTCGGAGCCGTTGCAGTCCAACGCAATCCGATACCACTCAGCCGCCTCCGGCAACCGCCCGGAACGCCGCAACAGGTCCGCCCGAATCGACGCCACCGTGGCCGACTTCGCCAACCGGGGATCCTCGGCGACCTCGTCGAGCGCGGCGAGTCCTGCGTTGAAGCCGTCCCGGAACCCCACCGCGAGCGCCCGGTTGGCTTGCGCAATCGGAGAGCCGGTGATCACGATCAGCCGGTCATACGCCGCGCAGATGAGCGACCAGTCCGTCTCCGAGAATGTCGGCGCCGTCGCGTGGGCCGCGGCGATCACCGCCTGCGGCAGGTACGCACCCGTCGACCCCTCCGCCCGGCGCAGCCGGTCGAGTCCACGGGCGATCCGTCTGCGGTGCCACCGCGACCGGTCCTGTTCGTCGAGCGGCACCAGCGCCCCGGCGTCGTCGACCCGCGTCGTGCGCCGCGAATCGTGGAGCAGCACGAGGGCGGCCAACGCCTGGGCGTCGCGTTCATCCGGCATCAGCGCGCACATCTCCCCGGCCAGGCGGATGCCCTCGTCGCAGAGTTCGTCACGGATCGCCGACGGGCCCGCCGTCGACCAGTAGCCCTCGGTGAACACCGAGTAGATGCATGCCAGGACGTGCGGGACGCGGTCGGGCACCAGCTCGGCGGGCGGCACCCGCAACGGGATGTTCGCGCCGCGAATCTTGCTCTTGGCCCTGGTGATTCGCTGTCCCACCGCGGCCTCGGACTGCAGGAGTGCCCGCGCGATCTCGGGCACCGTTAATCCGGAGATCAACCGCAGTGTCAACGCAAGCTGCGAGGCCCCGTCCAGGGCGGGGTGCGCGCAGGTGAACATCATCCGCAGCTCGTCGTCGCGCACGGGATGCACCGGCACCCCGTCGATGCGAGTCCACGCGTTGTCCGTCACGGCGGCGAGTTCCCTTCCCGGCCGCGCCGATTCCCGGCGGAGGCGATCGAGGGCGCGGTTGCGGGCAACCGTCACGATCCACCCGCCCGGGTTGTCGGGCACGCCGTCCCGCGGCCACGCCCGCAACGCCTCGGTGAATGCCTCCTGGACGGCGTCCTCGGCGACGGTGAGGTCACCCGACCAGCGGGCCAAGGCCGCGACTGCCGGACCCCATTCGCGTCGGAAGACGCCGTCCAGGTTCGTCATTCAGCGAGGGCTAGAGCCCCGAGACGCCGGCGAGCTGGCGGAGCTCCACCGACGTCGCCGGGATCATCGAGGCGATCTTGACGGCCTCGTGCCGGTCGGTCGCCGACAGGACGTAGAAGCCGTTGGCGACCTCGGCGCCCTCGACGAACGGCCCGTCGGTGAACGACACCTTCCCGTCGCGCACCGTTACCGTCGTCGCGGTGCTCGGCGGATGCAACCCAGCGCCACCCTTGACGTGCTCACCGGCGGCGGCGCCGAACTCGACATGCCGTGCGACGCCCTGCTGCCACTGATCGCTGCCCGGCGTCACCGGTACTGCCGGCGGCTCGAGGAGAAGCGCCAGCCAGTTCGTCCCCTCCAACGGTGCCGTCGTACCGGCCGCGGCCATCGGCCAGATCTCCACCGCGCCGTACTTCGCGGCCGGGATCTGCCCGGCGAGCCCGAGCGCCTCGTCGAGGTTGTCCGCCTCGAACACGTAGTAGCCGCCAGCCACCTCGGCGCCCTCGGCGAACGGGCCGTCTGTGACGCTCGGCTTGTCGGGCCCGCCGGTGATGCGGACACCGGTCGCCGACGGCAGCAGCGCATCGCCGCCGCGGATGAACCGACCGGCGATCGCATGGAAGTTTCGGTACGCCGCCATCTCGGCAGCCTGCTCTGCGGGGTCGGCGGGGCGGGTGTTCTCCGGGCTGAGCAGCAGTGCGAAGTAGTGCATCGGAAGACCTCCGGGGTAGTGAGCAGAACCCTGCGTTCCACTCTCTACCCGTCCGACGAACGGCTCGTCCTCGATCCGACACGTTAAGCGACAGCAATCTTCCTGACCTGGGAGTCAATTGGCCTGTGTCGTGCACGCCACTGTGCGAGCATGCCGAGGGAGTCAGCGCACGCGT
>NZ_DASQEU010000055.1:0-14730 GCF_035633495.1 Mycobacterium sp.
CGTGGCTGCGGCCCCACTCGGCGAGCTTCGCCGCGACACCGTCCGTACCCGGGACGCGGAGGGCGTCGACGACGCACCCGCCGACGACGACGGCGGCAACGATCATGACCGCGAGGACGACGCGCGGCCAATGCCGACGCCGCGGCATCTGGTGCGAGGTGCGCTTGGCACCACGAGGCGGGTCGTCGCGCTCCAGCACGGTGACCACCGACCGCCCCCTCACGCCTCGCCGCCTGCCGACGATTCCTGCGGTCGAGGGTGCCAGGGCTCGCTGTCAGTGCGCTGGGGAGGAGGTGTGAGTGACGAGGTCCGCGACGATGCGGCCCAGTTCCCGACCCCGTTGCTCCTGGACGAAGTGTCCTGCGCCCGTGATGGTGACGTGGTTCTGCCCGCGTGCGCCCGGGACGCGCCGCTGGAACACGTGGTCCCAGCCGCGGGTCGCCGGATCCCCATCGGAGTATGCGGTGAGGAACGGCTTCTGCCATCGTTCCAGCATGGCCATGGTGGCGCGCCCGATGGCGGCGCCGGGGTCGTTGCGCGTGAGCGGGATGAGGGCGATGAGCTGTCGCAGACCCGCCTTGTAGGACCGGTCCGGGAAGGGGGCGTCGTAGGCGGCCCGTACGTCCGCAGGCAGAGGCCCCGCGACCGCGTCCAGGAAGGAGCTGGGCACGATGTCCGGCGACCGCTGGTAAAACGACACGTAGTCGAGAAGCGCCTCCTCCAACATCATTCGACTGTCACCCACCCCGTGGTGCGCCCAGGTGAGCTCGCCTTCCAGCGCAGGATCGCACGTGTGCAGGATGGTGTTGGTGGCCACGACGCGGGCGAAGCGGTCCTGGTCGCGAGCCAGCACGCTCAACCCGAGCGGTCCGCCCCAGTCCTGCGCAACGAGCGTGACGTCGCGCAGGTCCAGTCCGGTGACGAGAGCGTGTAGCCAGTCGACATGGCGTGCGAACGTGTAATCGGTTGGCTCCGTCAGCTTGTCGGAGCGACCGTAGCCGATGTTGTCGGGCGCGATGACCCGTTGCCCGGCATCGGCGAGGACGCCGATGACCTTCCGGTACAGATACGACCACGTGGGTTGACCGTGCATCAGCAGCACCACCGGCCCGTCCGCAGGACCAGCGTCCACGTAATGCATTCGCAGGGAGTCGATTCCCTTCGTGGCGACCTGAACGTAGTTCGGCGGGAACGGATAGTCGGGCAGGTCGTCGAACCGCTCGTCCGGCGTTCGCAGGACGCCCATCAGGAGTCACCGGCCGCGAGTGGACTCATTTCGCGAGTTGCGGGTAGAGGCCTGACACACCCTGTGCAAGGCCGGCCTGAACCCCGCGGCTGGTGTCGTCGGCAAGCACCTCGAAGGCCCCCTCCGCGACGGCGTCGAGGGCGAGGGCGGCGACGTCGGCGGGGTCGGACTTGGGAGCATCGAGACCTGCCGCCATGTCGGTGTCCATCAGACCGACGTGGAGCGCGGTCACCACGATCCCTCGGTCGACCAACTCAGCGCGGACCGCGTTCGTCATCGACCAGGCCGCCGACTTCGACGCGCAGTACCCGCTGAGGTCCGGGTAACTCACCCAGGACAGCACGGACAGCACGTTGAGGATCCCGCCGCCGCCGTTGCTCTCGATCAATGGCGCGAACGCCCGCACCATCGACAGCGCGCCGAAGTAGTTCGTCTCCATCTCCCGGCGCGCGCCGTCGAGATCGCCCGTGAGCAGGTTCACGTCAGCCGCGATGCCCGCGTTGTTGATCAGTAGCGTCACGTCGCCGGCCGCGGCCGCCGCGGCGGTCACCGAGGCCGCATTGGTGACGTCGACCGCCAACGGGATGGCGCCATCGACGTCGACCGAGTCCGGGTTGCGTGCCCCGGCATAGACCTTCGCACCACGCGCGAGGAGGTCGGCGGCGAACCGCCGTCCGAGTCCGCGGTTGGCGCCAGTGACGAGGGCAGTGCAGCCAGAGATGTCCATCGGACCATCCTGCACCTCGGCGACGCCGGCCGGATCCGCGGGGAATCCAGCAGAAGGTGTGGCTACCCCGCGTGCTTGAGCGTGCGACGGTAGGCGCCCGCGGTGGTCCCGACTGCCCTCTCGAAGTTGCCGCGCAGGGTCTCGGCCGAGCCGAAGCCCGCCATCGTGGCGACCTCGGAAACCGCGAAATCGCTTGTCTCGAGGAGAATCTTGGCTCGATTCACCCGCTCCTTGGCGATCCAGTCGAAAACGCTCATCCCGGTCGCGGCACGGAACTTCCGGACCAGGCTGCGTTCGCTCATGTGCTCGTGCCGGGCCAGTTCAGCCAGGGTGAGGGGCTCGTGGACGTTCTCGCGCAACCACTCCAGGAACGACTCGATGGACGAGGCGCCGTCGGCCCTCATCGAATGCTTGGTGAACTGCGCCTGGGCGCCGACCCGGTGCGGCGCGCTGACGAGGAGCCGACTGATGTCGTTGGCGACGGACTGGCCTCCAGCGCCACGAGGTTGAGTGCTAGGTCGGTCGCGGCGAAGATGCCGCCCGACGTGTGTACGGGCGGGTCGTCGACGTAGAGCCGGTCGACTCGCAACCGCACGTGCGGGAACGACGCGCGGAATGCGGGGGCGAGCAGCCAGTGGGTGGTGGCCGTCCGCCCGTCGAGTATCCCCGCCTGCGCCAGGAGGAACGCGCCGCGCAGAACGACACCAACCGCGCGCCCGCCTCACTGGCAGCACGCAGGCCGTCCAGCAGGTCGTCACTGCGCGGCGACAGCGGCTCGGCGACACCAGGCACTATCACGGTGTCGACCTCGCGCAGCCGCCCCAGCGGAGCCAACTCCCCCATGTCGATGCCGCCAGAAAGCACGAATCGTTGCTCCTCACCGCAGAGCGCGACGTCATAGGGCGAGTCCTCGTGATCTCACCCGTCGACATCGTCGACTCGAAAATGCCGACGTCCCGTCAGCTCCTCACGTAGCGAGGACACCGAACCCCGGGCCGATTCGCCTACGTCGGCGGGCGACTCCGCGGCTCTCATTACTTTTTGATCACCGGCGGCGCGGCGCCGCACCGCGTGACCGTGGACGGCAGACCATGGGTCGGGACGAAGACGTCCTCCACCCGATGCCGACCAGAAATCAGCCGCAATGTGATGACGTGTGCAGAAGCCCGCGAACACCGCGGAGCGTCGCCTCCCAGACCGAGCCGAGGTGACGACGAGGCATCGATCGGCACCCTATTGAGGTGCCAAAGCTCGAATCAGGGGCTCATTCGGTACAGTCAGTGCGTCCGACCCACCCGGGCGCCGCGAACCCCCATGGATCCGCGGTACCCGGGCATTAGCCAGAGGAGTCACGCTTCCGCTTTCATCACGGCCCGCAATGGCCGATGATGATTCTTTTCGTGCTGCTCATGCGGCGATGGCGCCTAGTCCCCGCGCTACCTCTCGAAGGTGCTCGACAGAGGACTGCTCGACGATCCAGATTTGCATCGCCGCCAACGCGCCAGAGCCAGAAGGATTTTCGTGAGCACATTCACTGACACGATGTTCGCCAACGCGAGCAAGAGTCGCAACGGCATGACCACGGGCGACCCGGGCGCGCCAATCCGGTACGCCTGGAGCGAGGTACACGAACGCGCGCGACGCATCTCGGGCGGATTAGCGGCAGCGGGAATCGGACACGGGGATTCCGTCGCGGTACTCGCCGGCGCTCCGGTCGAAATCGCCCCGGCCGCTCAGGGCATCTGGATGCGCGGCGCCAGCTTGACGATGCTGCACCAACCCACTCCGCGCACCGACCTGCTGCGTTGGGCGCAGGAGACCACGGACATCATCGGAATGATCGAAGCAAAAGTGGTCATCGTGTCCGATCCGTTCATGCCCGCGGCACCGGTCTTGGCCGACCGCGGGATTCGCGTGCTCACCGTCGAGCACCTGCTGACCCATGACCCCGTCGATCCCTTGGCCACCGCCGACGACGACCTCGCGCTGATGCAGCTGACGTCCGGATCGACCGGCTTCCCGAAGGCCGTGTGCATCTCGCACGCCAACATCGTGGCCAATGCCGAGGCCATGTTCGTCGGCGCGAACTTCGACACGGACACCGACGTGATCGTCAGCTGGCTGCCGTGCTTTCACGACATGGGCATGACGGGCTTTCTGACCGTTCCGATGTACTTCGGCGCCGAGCTCGTGAAGGTCACGCCGATGGACTTCCTGCACGACATCCTGCTGTGGGCGAAGCTGATCGACAAGTACAAGGGCACGATGACGGCGGCGCCCAACTTCGCCTACAACTTGTTGGCCAAGCGCTTGCGCAGGCAGGCCACCGTGGGTCAGTTCGACCTGTCGTCGCTGCGCTGGGCCCTCTCCGGAGCAGAACAGGTCGACCCGGCCGACGTCGAAGACCTGTGCGAAGCGGGTGCGCCGTTCGGGCTGCGGCGAGAGGCGATCGTGCCTGCCTACGGCATGGCCGAGACGACGGTCGCCGTGTCGTTCACCGAGTGCGGTGCGGGCATGGTCGTCGACGAAGTCGACGCCGATCTACTGTCGGTGCTTCACCGCGCCGTTCCCGCCACGAAGGGCAACACCCGACGCTTGGTCTCTCTGGGCCAGCCGATCGACGGGCTGGAGGCTCGCATCGTCGACGAGGACAGCGGAATGCTGCCTGCCCGCGCGGTCGGCGTGATCCAGGTGCGCGGCAAGCCGGTGACCAGGGGTTACATCACGATGGCCGGTTTCATCGGAGCGCAGGACGACATGGGTTGGTACGACACCGGCGACATGGGCTACCTGACCGAGGTCGGTGACATCGTCGTCTGCGGCAGGGTGAAGGACGTCATCATCATGGCGGGCAAGAACATCTACCCGACTGATATCGAGCGCGCTGCCACCCGCGTGTCGGGCGTGCGTCCGGGTTGCTCGGTGGCGGTGCGCCTCGACGCCGGCCTGTCACGCGAAACCTTCGCCGTCGCAGTCGAGTCGAACGACTACGACGACCCCGTCCAGGTGCGCCGAATCGAGCGTCAGGTGGCCCACGAGGTCTTCGCCGACGTTGACGTCCGGCCACGCAACGTCGTAGTGCTGCAGCCGGGCGTCATCCCGAAGACGCCGTCGGGCAAGCTTCGGCGCGCGCACGCGTTGTCGCTCGTGGACTAGGACGCCGAACTACTAGGACGTCGAACTACGGCGGTCCCTGGCACGGCCGAGGTCCTTCTGCACGGGCGCGGGGACCGGTCGCTGAGCACCGTCGCCCCTGGCCGCGTCGACGATCTCGGCGGCGGTGCGAAAGAGTGGCGTCGCCTGATGGGCAGCACTCAAGGGCAGTCCCGCCGCGATCCGCAGCAGCAGGCCCGCCAAGGTACCCGGCGTCAGACTCGGAATGATCAGCAGGTTGGCACTGGCGTCGCGACCCGTGACCGTCATCAGATGCTGATGCTTGTTCTGCCAATGACGTGAATTCAGGTCCGGCAGGTTCTCCGACATCGACCAGTTGACCGAGATGTCGACGACTTCACCAAGCCGTCCGTGCAGAACGCCAACGAGCTCGGGGAGCTCTCTGGCCAGCCGGTTGGAGTGTGGCCACCACGCGCCGTCGACCCGACGGCCGAGCTGGCCGCAAAGGGTGAGGCGGACGGGGCTCGCCGTTCGTCGCGAAGGCGCGCTGGTCACGCCGCGACTGTCGACGGCGATGCGCGATGATTGCGGGCCATCAAGCGAATCCTTCGCGATTGGAGAAAGCCGTCGCGCGAAGCGCAACGACAGTCGGATCGAATCCACGTTGATGTCACTCGCGCGGGGTTCCGCACGACTCATCGTTGACGACGAAGCGGCTCACCCTTGAGCCTACGCATGCCCGGCGACGCCGCGGCCCCCCAGGTTCGCGAACGGCCCACCCTCCGCCACCGCCCGCCACGAGAGCCGGACGGGTCACTACCCTTGACCCCGTGTCCGATCTCGTACTGATGCAGGTCCAAGACCGCGTCGCACTCATCACGGTCAACGACCCCGACCGCCGCAACGCGGTCACCGTCGAGATCTCCGCAGCGTTGCGCGCAGCGGTCGATGCCGCTGAAGACGACCCTGACGTCCATGCGGTCATCGTCACCGGGGCGGGCAAGGCGTTCTGCGCGGGCGCCGACCTGACGGCGCTCGGCGCCGCGGCCGAGGACGGCCTCCGGGTGATCTACGACGGCTTCCTCGCAGTGGCCAACTGTTCGTTGCCGACGATCGCCGCGGTGAACGGGGCTGCCGTCGGCGCCGGATTGAATCTGGCGCTTGCGGCCGACGTCCGCATCTCGGGTCCCGCCGCCGTCTTCGATCCGCGATTTCAGAAGCTCGGCATCCACCCGGGTGGCGGCGCCACGTGGATGCTCCAGCGCGCGGTCGGGCCGCAGGTCGCACGCGCCTCCCTGCTGTTCGGGATGCGCTTCGACGCTGAGGCATCGGTGCAGTACGGACTGGCACTGCGGATCGCCGACGATCCGGTCGCCGTCGCGCGTGAACTGGCAGCAGGCCCAGCGTCGGCGCCGCGTGACGTCGTGATCGCGACCAAGGCGTCGATGCGTGCGACCGCCAACCCGGGAACCGTTGACACCGAACAACACCGCATGGCGGTCGACGTCGAGATCGGCCCGCAGGCGGTGTCCATCGAATCACCCGAGTTCGCAGCCCGATTGGCGGCCGCGAAGCGCAAGTAGCGGCTATGCGCCGGGGGCGAGGTGAACGATCCGCTCCGCGCGACGCAGCACCGGCATGTCCACCATCTGACCGTCGAACTGGAAGACGCCCCGCTCCGACCGCGCCGCGTCGAGGACCCCGTGCGCCCAACGCGCCTGCTCGTCGGTCGGGGCGTAACCGGCCCTGATCACCGCGACCTGGGTCGGATGGATCGCGACCTTCGCGTCGAATCCGACCGCCACCGCGTCGTCGGCCTCGGTGCGGAGCCCGTCGAGGTCCTTGATGTCGAGGTACACCGAGTCGAGTGCCATCTTTCCGTACGCCTTCGCGGCCAGAAGACTCTGGGAGCGAACGTGTTTCGCAACGTCGCGATAACTGCCGTCGGCATGGCGGTTGGCCGTGCCACCGAGGACGGCGAACAGGTCTTCGGCACCCCACATCAAGGCCACGGTGTTGTCCACCCGCGCCAGGTCGGCGACCGACAATGCAGCAAGGGGTGTCTCGATCAACACCACCACGTCCAGCGGAGCCAACGAACTCACCTGTTCGGGGGTCTCGGTCTTGGCCAGCATCACGGTGCGGTATTCGGTGTGGGCCAGGGCCGCGAGATCGAGTGCGTGATCGGGGGTGCCCACGGGGTTGACCCGCACGACGGTCCGGCTCGGGTCGAGCCTCGTCTCCAACAGCGCCGCGCGACCGGACTCCCGGTCCTTGGCCGCGACGCCGTCCTCGAGGTCGAGGATGACGACGTCTGCGGCAGCGGCGGCCTTCTCGAACCGCTCGGGGCGGTCGGCCGGGCAGAACAGCCAGCCCGGCCCGGTCTGAGCCAGCGTCATCAGGCCTCCTCGGCAGGGCGCTTGCGCACCATGGTCTTTCGCGACGCCGTGGCCACGACGTCGCCCTGCTGGTTGCGGCCGGTGTGTGCGAAGGTCACGATGCCCTCCCCCGGACGGCTCTTCGACTCGCGCTTGTCGGTCACCTCGGTCTCGGCGTACAGGGTGTCGCCGTGGAACAGCGGCTTCGGAAACGCGACGTCACTGAAACCCAGATTCCCGACGATGGTGCCCTGCGTCAGCTGGGCGACCGACAGTCCCACCAACGTCGACAGCGTGAACATCGAGTTGACCAAGCGCTGGTTGAACGGCGGCAACGCCTCCGAGAAGGCCGCGTCCAGGTGCAGGGCCTGAGTGTTCATGGTCAGCGTGGTGAACAGGACGTTGTCGGCCTCGGTGACGGTCCGACCCGGACGGTGCTGGTAGAGCACCCCGGGCTCGAACTCCTCGAACCACAGGCCCCGCTGGACGACCACCCGCTGGTGCGTCACAGGCCGGCCTGTCTTGCGATCAGCATCAACTGCACTTCCGTTGTCCCCTCACCGATTTCGAGGATCTTGCTGTCCCGGTAGTGACGCGCGACGGGGTACTCGTTCATGAAGCCGTAACCGCCGAAGATCTGGGTACCGTCGCGAGCGTTGTCCATCGCCGCCTCACTGGCGACGAGCTTGGCAATCGCGGCCTCCTTCTTGAAGGGCTTGCCCGCCAACATCAGTGCCGCCGCGTCGTAGTAGGCCGTACGAGCAGTGTGAGCACGGGCCTCCATCCGCGCGATCTTGAACGCGATGGCCTGGTAGGTGCCGATCGCGGCGCCGAACGCTTCGCGCTGCTTGGCGTACTTGACGCACTCGTCGACGCACCCCTGGGCGACACCCACCGACAGTGCGGCGATTGCGATGCGTCCTTCGTCGAGAATCCGGAGAAAGTTGGCGTAGCCTCGTCCTCGCTCGCCCAGCAGGTTCTCCTCCGGCACGCGCACGTCGTCGAAGCTGAGCGGATGCGTGTCCGACGCGTTCCAGCCGACCTTGTCGTACGCGGGTTCGGCGGTGAAGCCGGGCGTCGGGACGGGCACCAGAATCGACGAGATCTCCTTCTTGCCGTCCTGCCCCCCGGTCACGGCCGTCACCGTCACCAGCTTGGTGATGACGGTGCCCGAGTTGGTGATGAACTGCTTGGAGCCGTTGATGACCCAGTGGCCGTCGTCGAGCTTGGCGGTGGTCTTGGTGGCCCCGGCGTCGGTGCCTCCGCCCGCCTCGGTGAGCCCGAACGCACCGAGCGCCTTGCCGCTCGTCAGCAGCGGCAGCCACTCCTGCTTCTGCGCGTCGTTCCCGAAGCGATACACCGGCATTGCGCCCAGCGACACCCCGGCTTCCAAGGTGATGGCGACGCTCTGGTCGACCTTGCCCAACTCCTCGAGAGCCAGGCACAGCGCGAAGTAGTCACCGCCCATGCCGCCGTACTCCTCGGGGAAGGGCAGCCCAAACAGCCCCATGTCGGCCATCCCCGACACGACCTCGTACGGAAAGGAGTGCTCCGCATCGTGTTTCGCGGCCACGGGCGCGACGACGCTTCTGGCGAAGTCGCGGACGGTCTTGGCCAGCTGCTCGTAGTGATCGGGCAGCGTGCCGGTGGACAGAAAGTCGCTCATGACTGAGCCTCCTCCGGTTGAACGGTGATACGGGCCAGCGGTTGGCCCACCTTGACTTGATCGCCGACGGCGACGAGTAATTCGACGACTCCGTCGACCGGTGCCGACAGGGTGTGTTCCATCTTCATGGCCTCCACGGTCACGATGACGGCGCCAGCTTTCGCCATCGCGCCATCCTCCACGCCGACGGCGACGACCGAACCCGGCATCGGACTGACGAGTTCGGCGTCTCCGCTGTGCTCGTCGTCGGGCCGCACCGGCGCCTCGTGCAACTCTTCGAGCGGTACGACTCCATCATCCCCGGCGAGCCAGATCCGGTGGTCGGCGTCAGCGACGCGGTACTCGGTACGCCATCCCGCCAGGGTGACGGCCAGTGTGTCTCCGTCGAGAATCACTGCCAGAGTGCGCGGTTCCCCACCCTCGACGATCACGGTGGCCGCACGAGGGTGACCGACGATTCGGACGTGATCGGTGCGCTCACCCGACCGTAGCCGCAGCACGGTCGCCGCGGGCTCGCCCATCCGCCACCCCGACGGCACCGACCACAGATCGCCGGTGGCCTTCTGGAAGTTCCGCAGCCAGCGGTAGGCCGCGGCGGCGGCGAACTCCTCGTCGCCGGCCGTGCGTCCCGAGAAGTCGCCTACCCGCCTGTCCAGGAGTCCGGTGTCCAGCCGGCCTTGGGCCACGTCGGGGTCGACGAGCAGGAAGCGCAGGAAGTCGATGTTGGTGACCACCCCGAGCACGGCGGTGCGGCCGAGCGCGCGGTCCAGGCTTCGCAGCGCCTCCGCACGGTCGGCGCCGTGGGCGATGACCTTGGCCAGCATCGGGTCGTAGTCACTGCCGACCACCGTGCCGGCGAACAGGCCCGAATCGATCCGCACCCCTGGTCCATTCGGCTCGCGAACGACCAGCACGTCGCCACCCGTCGGTAGGAAGCCGTGAGCCGGATCCTCGGCGTACACGCGGGCCTCGATGGCGTGTCCGGTCATCACGACGTCGTCCTGGCGAGCCGTGAGCTGCTCCCCGGCGGCGATGCGGACCTGCCACTCCACCAGGTCCCAGCCGGTGACCTCCTCGGTCACGGGGTGTTCTACCTGCAGTCGGGTGTTCATCTCCATGAAGAAGAACTCGTCCGGGTTCGCCGCGCCGACGATGAACTCGACGGTGCCCGCCCCCACGTAGTCGACGCTGCGGGCGGTGTCACACGCGGCGGCACCGATGCGGGCGCGGGTGGCCGGGTCCAGCAGCGGCGAAGGCGCCTCTTCGATGACCTTCTGATGGCGGCGTTGCAAGCTGCACTCGCGTTCGCCGAGGTGGATGACGTTCCCATGGCCATCGGCGAGCACCTGCACCTCGATGTGCCTGGGAACCAACACGAACCGCTCCAGAAAGAGGGTGTCATCGCCGAAGGCCGCTGCCGATTCGCGACGCGCGCTCGTCAATGCGGCGGGCAGGTCCACCGACCGCTCGACCATGCGCATGCCCTTGCCGCCGCCACCCGCGGACGGCTTGACGAGCACGGGGTAGCCGATCTCGGTGGCGGCGGCGACCAGTTCGGCGTCGGTCAAGCCTGGGCGGGCGATACCGGGAACCACCTGCACCCCGAATCGCGACACGGTGTCCTTGGCCGTGATCTTGTCGCCCATGGTGGCGATCGCGTGCGCAGGCGGACCGATGAACACGATGCCCGCTCTGTCGAGGGCGGCCGCGAATTCGGCGTTCTCCGAGAGGAATCCGTACCCGGGGTGTACCGCTTGTGCACCGGTGCGGGCCGCAGCACCGACGACGGCGTCGATGTCCAGATAGCTCTGCCGCGCGGGCGCAGGGCCCAGGCGTACGGCCGTATCGGCCTCGGCGACGTGGCGGGCACCAACATCGGCGTCGCTGAAGACGGCGACGGAACGGATTCCCATGGCCCGCAACGTGCGGATGACCCGCACGGCGATTTCGCCGCGATTGGCAACCAGGACGGTATCGAAGCTCTTCGTGCTCATGGGGTCACATCCTGAAGACGCCGTAGGACACGGGCTCGAGCGGAGCCTGTGCGACGACCGAGAGTGCGAGGCCGACAACTGTTCTGGTGTCGGCGGGGTCGATGACGCCGTCGTCCCAGAGCCGAGCCGTGGAGTAGTACGGATTACCCTGCCGCTCGTACTGCTCGCGGATGGGCGCCTTGAAGGCCTCTTCCTCCTCTGACGTCATGTCACCGCCGACGGTCGCCAGCACCGAGGCGGCCTGCTCGCCCCCCATCACGGAGATCCGCGCATTGGGCCACATCCACAGGAAGCGAGGCGAATACGCGCGCCCACACATCGAGTAGTTGCCCGCGCCGTAGGACCCGCCGATCACGACGGTCAGCTTGGGGACCCTGGCGCAGGCGACGGCGGTCACCATCTTCGCGCCGTGCTTGGCGATGCCACCGGCTTCGTAGTCGCGGCCGACCATGAAACCCGCGATGTTCTGCAGGAACAGCAGCGGCGTGGAGCGCTTGTCGCACAGCTCGATGAAATGTGCCCCCTTCAAGGCCGATTCGCCGAAGAGCACCCCGTTGTTGGCGACGATCCCGACGGGGTGACCGTGGATGCGGGCGAAGCCCGTGATCAGCGTGGAGCCGTACTCGGCTTTGAACTCGGTGAACTCGCCCCCGTCGACGATGCGAGTGATCACCTCGTGCACGTCGTAGGGCACTTTCGAGTCGGTGGGCACGACGTCGTAGAGCTCGCTCTGATCGGCGATGGCGTCGACGGTCGGCCGTACCTCCCAAGGGGTTGGTATCCGCGGCCCCAGCGTGGCGACGATCTTCCGCACGATCCGCAGCGCGTCGCGATCGTCGTGCGCGAGGTGGTCGGTGACGCCCGATACCTTCGAGTGCAAGTCACCGCCGCCGAGTTCCTCGGCCGTCACCACTTCTCCGGTGGCGGCCTTCACCAACGGCGGCCCGCCGAGAAAGATCGTGCCCTGATTGCGCACGATCACGGCCTCGTCGCTCATGGCGGGCACGTAGGCGCCGCCCGCGGTGCAGGAGCCGAGCACGGCCGCGATCTGCGGGATGCCCTGGGCACTGAGATTGGCTTGGTTGAAGAAGATCCGACCGAAGTGCTCACGATCGGGAAAGACCTCGTCCTGCCGCGGCAGGAAGGCGCCACCGGAGTCGACGAGGTAGACGCACGGCAGCCGGTTCTGGGCCGCAACCTCCTGTGCGCGTAGGTGTTTCTTGACGGTGATGGGGTAGTACGTACCGCCCTTGACCGTGGCGTCGTTGGCCACGACCATGCATTCGCGTCCCGACACCCGCCCGATGCCCGCGATCATCCCCGCCCCAGGGCACTCGTCGTCGTACATGCCATCGGCCGCCAGCGGCGCCAGTTCGAGGAACGGGCTGCCCGGGTCTAGCAGTCCGTCAACCCTGTCGCGCGGCAACAACTTGCCCCTGCTGACGTGACGCTCCCGCGCGCGTTCGGAACCACCGAGCGCGGCGGCGGCGAGTTTCTCGCGCAGCTGTGCGACCAGCGAGAGATGCTGCTCGCGATGAGATACGAGCGTTGCCATGCCCACCCGTCCGTTTGAGTTAATGACGACTAACTGATGGTATGTTAGTGAGCATTAACCGAAAAGTCCACGAGCGCGGGGAGGCGGGGATGGCACGGAGTTCACCGTCGGCCGCGCCGGGGACACGGCGCAGTAAGGCCAAGTCCGACCGCCGCTCACAACTCGTCGCCGCCGCCGAACGGCTCGTCGCCGAACACGGCTTCCTCGCCGTACGCCTCGAGGACATCGGCGCAGCCGCCGGCGTGACGGGACCAGCGATCTACCGCCACTTCCCCAACAAGGAAGCGCTGCTGGTCGAACTGCTCGTCGGCATCAGCACCCGACTGCTCGCCGGCGCGACGGACGTCGTCGCCAACATCGACGACCCAGCGGTGGCACTCGACGATCTGATCGACTTCCACCTCGACTTCGTCTTCACCGAGCCCGACCTGATCCGGATTCAGGATCGCGACCTGGCACATCTGCCGGCGGCCGCCAAGCGCCAGGTCCGCCGTGCGCAGCGGCAATACGTGGAGATCTGGGTCGACGTACTGCGGCGACTCTCCGACGAACTCGACGAGAACGACGCGAGACTGATGGCTCACGCCACCTTCGGGCTGCTCAACTCCACCCCGCACAGCGTCAAACCCGGCGCGGTCCGCGACTCGTCGCGAGCCGTTCTTAGGGCGATGACGCTCGCGGCGCTGGATTCTGCAGGACGCAGCTGAGACGGACTAGTACCAAACCCGCCTGCCGCCGACCGCGTGGCCAGCTGCGCCGAGCAACCAGAACACCGCTCCGATCACCAGCGCCACCACTCCGACGTAGGTCACGATCGAGACTCCGAACACCAATCCCAGAATCAGGAGAATTACTCCGATGGCAATCATGTCGACTCCTGGTGAGGACTACTGGCTGGGCTGCGGCACGTTGACCTTGACGTCGCAGTCGGCCACCTTTGGATTTACCCCCGCGTAGTTCAGCGGCCCCGCAACCACGGTGAGAGCGATGGTTCCGGCTGTGGCACAACTGGTTTCAGAAGACTTGAAATAGTCCCGCTGATATGCGGCGAAGACGCCGATAAGCAGCCAGACAAGGACGATCGTGCCGATGATTCCGCTACCTCGCATGCTGGACCTCCATGTCCGTAGTCCGCCGAGACGGCGTTGCCAGGGTTTACCCGTCCGATAACTGCGGTAAACCCGTCGGCGTCGATTCACTGCCTCGGGAATCGGCCATCCCCGGCGCAGGTACCCTGCAGACATGAGGTGGACATGACGGATCCATCGCGCCCCGACGGGTGGGGCCAGGAACATCCAGGTACCTACAACTACCCCGCCTTTCCCGGTTCGCCGTACGGCCAGCAGTCGCCATACCCTCCGGCGCACCAAGCGGACACGGGGCTCAAGCCCACCGAGCAGCTGCCCGCGTACTCGCCGTACGGGCAGGATCCCCATGCGACGGGGCAGTACGATCCCGCGAACCCGCCGGGCGGGTACCCGCCCGAGCCGTCGCAGCCCGGTGGCCACAACCCACGGCGTTGGCTGTGGGTCCTCGCGGCGACGGCGCTCCTGATCGTTCTTGGACTGGTCATCGGCCTCGTCATCGTCAACAGCTCGCAGCAGAACACGGTCGTGGCACCCCCGCAGACGCCCATCGAGCCCTCCATGACCGCGCCGTCCACGACCACCCGCATGCCCACCACAACGCGGACCCCCACCCCCGCCCCGACGACGACGCCCGGCACGGCCCCCCCGCCCGGTCAGACCGACCCGAGCGATACGCACACGGTCGTGTACTCAGTCGCGGGCGAGGGCCGCGCGATCAGCATTCTCTACCTCGATACCGGCGGTGTTCTGCAGACGGAGTTCAACGTTCTGCTGCCGTGGACCAAGGAGGTTCAGCTCGCGGGGGCGGCCAACAGTTCGGCGAGCGTCAGCATCGTCAACTTCGGTCGCGAGCTCACGTGCTCGATCACCATCGACGGCGCCGAGACGCAGCAGAAAACCGGTACCGGCCTGACGTTGTGCACGGCGCTGGGATCTCGCTAGCGCGAACGATTCGGCACGCG
>NZ_DASQEU010000056.1:0-201250 GCF_035633495.1 Mycobacterium sp.
AATCAGATTCAGCCGCGCCGACATCGACGACGCACTGCGGCTGCGCGAGATCCTCGAAGTGGGTGCGGCGCGGATGGCGGCGGGTCGGACGCTTACCGCCGGTGAGCGCGAGACGTTGTGGGCCCGGCTGGCGGATGTCCGAGGGGCTGCGCTGGAGGACTACCGTCGGCTGGACTCGCGCCTGCACCTCGCCATCGCCGAGGCCGCCGGCGCACCATCGCTGGTGCCGCTGGTCGCCGAGAACCGGATGCGGCTCAACGAGTTGCTCGACCACATCCCGCTCCTCGCCCGCAACATCGCGCACTCCGACGATCAGCACGAGGCGATCGTGATGGCGATCCTGGCGGGCGACGGTGCCGGTGCGGGCGAGACGATGGCGGCACACGTATGGGGCTCCGCTGCGCTTCTGCACGGCTTCCTCGACTGATTGAGCGCCGCCTCCCGCGACCGATGAGGGGTGTCCAGCGCCATCCGTGGACTAAATTGCACACATGGAGCTTGGCGGCGAGGCGGTGGCGCGGCACGCGTCCTCGGCGCTCGCCGACGTCGACATCAACGGCTGGACGCGGCGCTTCGACCTGCTGTCAGACCCCAACCGGCTCGAGATCCTGCTCTGCTTGCACCGCGCGCCGGGAATCTTCGTGAGCGATCTGGCCACCGTCGTGGGTCGTTCGGAAAACTCCGTCTCACAAGCACTTCGGGTACTTCGGCAACAGGGCTGGGTGAGCAGCACCCGGGTGGGTCGCTCGGTGGCCTACCGGCTCGAGGACGAGATCGTCCACGACCTGCTGCACTGGATAGGCGCTGCGCACGGCTGACCTACCCATCTGGACGGTTCGTCGACCTGAACATCTGAACAGCTAGACAGATGAGAGGACGCCGCCTAGGGTCGAGCCACACCCGGATTCGCGGCGCTTGGAGGGCATGTGATCGTCAGCACGGCATCGGAATCCCGGTTTGATCCTCGTGTCGCGAGCCCTCTCGATCGCACCGACTGGACGTCGATCGTCGGCATGGGCGGTGTCGTCCTCTTCCTTCACCTCTTCGGTTGGGGCGTCCTGGTGTTCGGCGTCGCCCCGCAGCACATCACCCTGGGATCCACCGGCGTGTTCGGGGTCGGCCTCGGCCTGACCGCCTACCTCCTCGGGGTGCGGCACGCATTCGATGCCGACCACATAGCGGTCATCGACAACACCACCCGCAAGCTGGTCGGGGAGGGCAAGCGATCGCTGTCGGCAGGGTTCTGGTTCTCGCTGGGCCACTCCAGCGTCGTGTTCGGGCTGGCTTTCCTGCTCGCTCTCGGCGTCAAGGCGCTCGTCGGGCCGGTTCAGGACGAGAACTCGCCGATGCTGCAGACCCTCGGCTTGATCGGCTCCCTGGTAGCGGGCACGTTCCTCATCCTGATCGGGCTGACGAACCTGTTCGCCGTCGTCGGCATCGCCAAGGTGTTCCGCGAGATGCGGACCGGGGACTTCGACGAAGCCGAGCTCGAACGCCAGCTGAACAGCCGTGGTTTTCTGGCCAGGCTGCTCGGACGCGTGATGCGGCGGGTCAGCAAGCCGTGGCACCTGTACCCCGTGGGACTGCTGATGGGGCTCGGCTTCGACACCGCGACGCAGGTGGCTCTCTTGGTGCTCGCCGCCGGTACCGCGGCCTTCACGCTGCCCTGGTACGCCGTGCTGGTGCTACCGGTGCTGTTCGCGGCGGGGATGAGTTTGTTCGACGCCGCCGACGGGATCTTCATGGCCCGGGCCTACGGCTGGGCGTTCCTCAAGCCGATTCGCAAGGTCTACTACAACCTGACGATCACCGTGCTGTCGGTGTTCGTCGCGCTGGTGATCGGGGTGATCGTGCTGATCGGACTGCTGGTCGACCGCCTCGGCATCGAGTCCGGACCGTTGGCGTTCATCGGCTCGGCCGACCTCGAATTCGTCGGATTCACCATCGTCGGGCTGTTCGTGGTGGTCTGGCTGGCAGCACTCGCGATCTGGCGTTTCGGTCGGATCGAGGAGCGCTGGAGCCCGTCCTAACGCGCTACAGCAACCCCAGCAGCGCGTTCTCGATCACCTCCGGCAACGCGGGGTGGATCCAGTACTGGCCCTGGGCAACCTCTTTCGCGGTCTGACCGAAGCTCATCCCCTGGATGATCGGCTGGATGATCGACGAAGCCTGGTGACCCATGACGTGAGCGCCGAGGATCTTGCCGGTCGGACGATCGCCGATCAGCTTGGCGACGCCGTGCTCGTCCTCCATCGCCCAGCCGTATGCGGTGTCGCCGTACTTCTGCACCTTGGTCACCACGTCGAACCCGGCCGCCCTCGCTTCGTCCTCGGTCATCCCCACCATGGCGATCTGAGGATGGGTGAACACCGCCGACGGGACGAAGCGATGGTCGGACGCGCGCATGGACGCGGTGTCGTCCCAGTCGATCAGCAGGTTGTGCCGCACGACGCGCATCTCGTGGTTGGCGACGTGTTTGAGCTGATACTCCGACGACACATCACCGAGCGCGAAAATCCCACGCGCCGTGGTGCGTTGGTAGTCATCGACGAGCACCAGACCGGAGTCGTCGACCTCGACGCCGGCCAGCTCGGCATCGAGTCGATCGCCGTTCGGCACCCGCCCGGTCGCCACCAGGAGCATGTCGGCTTCGATCGTCTTACCGTCGTCGAGTTCGAGGACGCAGCGGTCGCCGTCCCAATGGACGCCGACGACGTTCTCGTGGGTGCGCAGATCCCACTTCTCCGTCGCGAGGTCGGTGAACGGATAGCAGATCGACTCGTCGCAGTGGGTCAGGAGGCCGTACCCGCGGACCACGATCGTGACGCGTACGCCGAGCGCGGAGAAGACGTGTGCGAACTCCGCGGCCACGAAACCGCCGCCCACGATGACCAGATGCTCGGGGAGCTCGGGGATCCGCATGATGGTGTCGCTCGTCTGGTATTCGACGCCGCATTCGGCGATGGCCCGGGGAACGTGAGCGCGGGAACCCGCCGCGATGACCACCTTGTCGGCGGTGAACTCGTCGCCCGCGTCGGTGCGCAGGGTATAGCGCCCGTCGGGCTGGGTGGGCCCGAACCTGGTGTGGCTGGTGTACACCCGCACGTTGGCCAGGCTGCGCTTGTGCTGCTCACCGCCCACCGCGATCGGGTCGATGCGCCCGAACACGCGATTGACGATCTCGGGCCAGCGCACCTTGTCCAGGGTCGAGTCGATGCCGTAACGCGAGCTCTCCCTGATGGTTTGGGCGACCTCGGCCGCGTAGACGAACATCTTGGTCGGGATGCAGCCGACGTTGAGGCAGGTACCGCCGAACGTGTCCTCTTCGCAGATCGCGACGCGCATGTCACCGTATCTCGCGTCTACACCCGGGTCCGGAATGCTGTTGCCCGAGCCCGTTCCGATGATCGCCAGATCGAAGTGTTCCACGTGGCTAGCTCCGTCCGGATCTCGTTGTAGGGCTCCGAGATTCAGAGCCTAGGTAGTGGTCGAGCCAGCGGCCCAGCTCGGCGTAGGCGGCGGCACGCGGCTCGGCCAGCGACAGGAACACGTCGTGTTTGGCGTCGGTGATCGGCGCAATCGTCTGACGGTTGCCCACACAGCCTGCCCAGCGGGCGATCTGCTTCACGTCGAGCACGGCGTCACCCCGCTGAATCGACTCGGGATCGGGCGCCTCCGGCACACTGTGGTCCGATCGAAGCAGGAGGCTGGGCACACCGACGTCCAGACCGCGGTGCAGTCTCGCCTGGCCGCGTCGCATGGCGTTGATCCAGCCGAACGTGACGGGGAATCCGCCGAGCGGCTTCAAGTCGAGGTCGTAGTCGAACTCACCGGCGTAGTCGCGGTGCAGGCTGGTCCCGTAACCGCCGGGGGTGGGCTTGCGGATCACCTGCAGCTTGCGGAATCGGGCCAGGGCGATGAGCGCGGCCGACGTGGGCGCGGTGCGCAGGATCGCCGGTCCGTGCAGGTCGAAGAACGGACTGTTGAGCACCAGCCCGCCGATGTGCGACGCGGCGCCGCGCTGGCGGAGCCGATCCAGCCACAGGGTCGCGATCAACCCGCCTGCGGAGTGACCGTACATGCACACCCGAACGGCCTCGCCGCTCCCAGCGTCCGCCGCGATGACGCCGAGCGCACGGTCCAGTTCGTCGTCGTAGCCCGCCAGGTCGGTGGTGAAGTGCGGCGTCTGCCCTGGCTGGCGTGACCTGCCGCACTTGTGCAGATCCAGCGCATAGAAACCGAACCCGCGGTCGGCGAAGTGATCTGCCAGTTCGGTGTTGAAGAAGTAGTCGGTGTAGCCGTGCAGCGCCAGCACGGCGTGCTTGCCGCCTCCGCCGCCTCCTCGTCGCACCAGTGTCGCGACGAGATCGCCCTCGCCGTGCGGATCGGGGCCCAGCGGCAGGGTTTGCTGCCAATAGCCGGGCAGCACGTCGGGTTCCCAGGTGGGCTCCCCGCCAGGTTCCCGCGGTGTCACGGACTCACTCTATGCGGCGATCGAGTCCTCGCGGAGGGGCGGGATGGGTGTCGGCCGACCAAATGCCCGCGAGGCCGACGGGATAACCTGGTAACCCTGCACGCGCGACGAGCGGGTACACGACCACGAAGGGTCCTGGATCAGGTGTCTGAGGTAGCTAAGACCGACGTCGTGCTGGTGGGCGCGGGCATCATGAGTGCGACGCTGGCCACGTTGTTGAAGCTGATGGAGCCCGACTGGTCCATTACGCTGATCGAGCGGCTCGACGGAGCCGCCGCCGAGAGCAGCGATCCTTGGAACAACGCGGGCACCGGCCACTCCGCCTTGTGTGAGTTGAACTACACCCCGCAGCGCGCCGACGGCACCATCGAGATCGCCAAGGCCGTTCAGGTCAACGAGCAGTTCCAGGTGTCGCGGCAGTTCTGGGCGCACGCCGTCGAGGGCGGCGTCCTGCCCGACGTACGCAGCTTCCTCAACCCCATCCCGCACGTCAGCTTCGTGCACGGGGCCGATCACCGCGAGTACCTCAAGCGCCGCCGCGAGACGCTGGTGCAGAACCCGCTGTTCGCGTCGATGGAGTACATCGACGACGCGGACGAATTCGCCCGTCGGCTGCCGTTGATGGCGGCGAAGCGTGACTTCTCCGAGCCCGTCGCGCTGAACTGGACCCAGGACGGTACCGACGTCGACTTCGGTTCGCTGACACGACAGCTCATGGGGTACGCCGTGCAGCGCGGTATGACGACGCTGTTCGGGCACGACGTGCGCGACCTGAGCAAGGAGTCCGACGGCAGCTGGACGCTGAAGGTCACCAACCGCCGCACCCGTCAGAAGCGCAAGATCAATGCAAAGTTCGTGTTCGTGGGCGCGGGCGGTGGGGCGCTGCCCCTGCTGCAGAAGTCGGGCATCAAGGAGACCAAGGGCTTTGGCGGCTTCCCCGTCGGCGGCCAGTGGCTGCGCACCGGGAACCACGAGCTGGCGGCGATGCACCAGGCCAAGGTGTACGGCGCGCCACCGCTGGGCGCCCCGCCGATGTCGGTGCCGCACTTGGATGCCCGCGTGATCAAGGGTCGCTCCTGGCTGCTGTTCGGCCCGTTCGCCGGGTGGTCGCCGAAGTTCCTCAAGCAGGGCAAGGTCACCGATCTGCCCTTCTCGGTGAAGCCCAACAACCTGGGCTCGATGCTTGGTGTCGGTCTCACCGAGATGAGCCTGGTCAAGTACCTGGTCGGTCAGCTGTTGCTGAGCGAGGCCGACCGAGTGGATTCGCTGCGTGAGTTCGCACCCAGCGCAGTCGATTCCGACTGGGAACTCGATATCGCTGGCCAACGCGTTCAGGTGATCCGCCGCAAGGGCGCGGGCGGCGTGCTGGAGTTCGGCACCACGGTGCTCGCGGCCGCCGACGGCAGCATCGCCGGTCTGCTCGGCGCATCGCCCGGCGCCTCGACGGCCGTCCCGGCGATGCTCGACGTCCTGGAGCGCTGCTTCCCCGACCGCTTCCCGGGATGGCAGCCCAAGCTCAAGGAGATGGTGCCGTCGTTCGGCACCGAACTCTCCGACGAGCCCAAGCTGTTCGAGGAAGTGTGGGCCTGGGGCACGGAGGTGCTCAAGCTCGACGCCAAGGCCACGGACGTGCCCGCGGTCCCCGTATGACAGTCGCACCGTGACGATCTCGCCACGTCGAAGCTGGGCCAAGGATCTGGACGCCGCAACGCTTTACGAGCTGCTGAAGCTTCGGGTGGAGGTCTTCGTCGTCGAGCAGGCGACCCCGTATCCCGAGTTGGACGGACGTGACCTGCTCGCCGAGACGCGGCACTTCTGGCTCGAGGATCCCGACGGCAAGGTCATCTCGACACTGCGCCTGATGGAGGAACATCCCCGTGGGGAGAAGGTCTTTCGCATCGGGCGGGTGTGCACCAAGCGCAGCCAGCGGAGTCACGGCCACACCAGCCGGCTCATGCAGGCTGCGCTCGCCGAGGTCGGCGACGACCCGTGCCGCATCGACGCCCAGACCTACCTCGAGGAGATGTACGCCAAACACGGCTTCGTCCGCGACGGCGACGAATTCCTCGACGACGGTATTCCGCACATCCCGATGCTGCGCCGCAGCGGACTTCACGGCGCGGGCTGACGGCCCGTGACGACTCCTCTTCCCACGCCGTATCCCTTCTCCGCGCTCGTCGGCCAGGACCGGCTGCGACTGGCGCTGATTCTGTGCGCGGTGCGGCCCGAGATCGGCGGTGTGCTGATCCGCGGCGAGAAGGGCACCGCGAAGTCGACGGCGGTGCGCGCGTTGGCCATGGTGCTCGCGGCGGTCGACGAGGGCGCGCGCCTGGTCGAACTGCCGATCGGTGCCACCGAGGATCGCGTGGTGGGGTCGCTGGATCTGCAGCGCGTGCTGCGCGACGGCGAGCACGCCTTCTCGCCGGGTCTTCTGGCCCGCGCCCACGGCGGTGTTCTGTACGTCGACGAGGTCAACCTGTTGCACGACCACTTGGTCGACGTGCTTCTCGACGCGGCCGCGATGGGCCGCGTGCACGTCGAGCGCGACGGTGTCTCGCACAGTCACGAGGCCCGGTTCATGCTCGTGGGCACCATGAATCCCGAAGAGGGCGAGCTGCGTCCGCAGCTGCTGGACCGGTTCGGCTTGACGGTCGACGTCTATGCGTCCCGCGACGTTGACACCCGCGTCGAGGTGATCCGGCGGCGCATGGACTTCGAGGCCGATGCCGACGCTTTCGCCGCGCGGTATGCCTCCGAGGACGCCGATCTGTCCCGCCGGATCGTGCTCGCGCGCGCCATGGTCGCAGCGGTGGTGCTGCCGGACAACGAGTTACGCCGGATCGCGGCCTTGTGCGCGGCGTTCGACGTCGACGGTATGCGTGCCGACCTGGTGGTGGCCCGCACCGCCGTGGCGCATGCGGCGTGGCGTGGCGCCGATCGGGTGGAGGAGCAGGACGTTCGCGTCGCCGCGGAACTCGCCCTCCCGCACCGCCGCCGTCGCGACCCTTTCGACGACGCGGGCCTCGATCCCGATCAGCTGGACGAGGCGATGAGCCAGGCGGGCCAGTCGGCCGACGAACCCGAGCCGGATCCAGAGCCCGACCCGCCGGGCGGCGGGGACGGTGCGCCGGAGGCCTCCGACGCCGAGGCGACCAATAACTTTGCGCCGCAGAGCAATTCACCGTCGTCGGCGCCGCGTCCCAACGGTGCGCCCACGGCGACGTTCCGGGCGAAGGCGCTGGTGGTGCCCGGCGTCGGTGAGGGCGCTCCCGGTCGTCGCTCGCGGGCCCGCAACCGGACGGGCACGCCGGTGTCGGCCACCGAGGATCCCCAGGCCGGTCACGGCCTGCACGTCTTCGGCACGCTGCTCGCCGCCGCGGAGCGGCAGACCGGGCCGGGGCGACCGCGGCTCGGTCCGACCGACCTGCGTCGGTCCATTCGCGAAGGCAGAGAAGGCAATCTGGTCATCTTCCTGGTCGACGCGTCGGGGTCGATGGCGGCGCGCGACCGCATGTCCGCGGTGGGCGGCGCCACGCTGTCGCTGCTGCGCGACGCATACCAACGTCGGGACAAGGTCGCCGTCGTCACCTTCCGTGGGCAGCAGGCGCAGGTGCTCCTTCCGCCGACGTCGTCGGTGCACATCGCCAGTAGACGGTTGGCACGCTTCGACACCGGAGGCAAGACGCCGCTGGCGCAGGGCCTCCTCGCGGCCAGGGACCTGGTGGTCCGGGAGAAGGCACGCGACCGTGCGCGTCGCAGCCTGGTGGTGGTTCTCACCGACGGCAGGGCGACGGGCGGCCCCGATCCGCTCGGACGTACCCGAACGGCGGCGGCGATGCTGCTCGCCGAGGGCGCGGCGGCCGTCGTCGTCGACTGCGAAACCTCTTACGTACGGCTGGGTTTGGCCGAAGTGCTGGCCACTCAGCTCGGCGCACACGCGGTGCGGCTCGCGCAGCTTCGCGCCGACGGATTGACGCGGTTGGTCACGTCGCACGCCGACGGCCGGGCCGCCTGATCCGGGACGGGGGAGAATTCCGATGCCACAGGGCCAACCGCTCGCCGTCCCGGCCGACGGCCTGACGACGCGGGCACGTCGCAACGCCCCCGTGCTGGCGGTCCACACCGGCCCCGGCAAGGGCAAGTCCACGGCCGCCTTCGGGATGGCGCTGCGCGCCTGGAACCAGGGTTTCGACGTCGCGGTGTTCCAGTTCGTCAAGAGCGCGAAGTGGAAGGTCGGCGAGGAGGCAGCATTTCGCGAACTCGGCCGGTTGCACGACGAGCATGGCGTCGGCGGGCCCGTGGAGTGGCACAAGATGGGTTCGGGTTGGTCGTGGTCCCGCAAGCCGGGATCTGACGTCGATCACGCGGCGGCCGCGGCCGCCGGTTGGGCCGAGATCGCGCGCCGGCTGACCGAGCAGCGTCACGACTTCTACGTCCTCGACGAGTTCACCTATCCATTGAAGTGGGGCTGGGTCGACGTGGACGCGGTCGTCGAGGTCCTGGTGTCCCGGCCCGGCAGGCAGCACGTCGTCATCACCGGCCGCGACGCCCCCGCGCGGCTGCTCGACGCCGCCGACCTGGTCACGGAGATGACCAAGGTCAAGCACCCGATGGACGCTGGCCGCAAGGGCCAGCGGGGGATCGAATGGTGACCCCTTTCTCTTGCGCGAGCGTGCGTGTCTGCGGGCGACACGCCGCCACAATGTCCGAGTCGACGCACGCTCGCGGAGAGTGGTGACGTGAGAGTCCCCGCAGTCGTGATCGCCGCGCCCTCCTCCGGCAGCGGCAAGACCACCGTGGCCACCGGACTGATGGGTGCCCTGCGGCGGGCCGGTCGCACCGTCGCACCGTTCAAGGTCGGCCCCGACTTCATCGACCCCGGCTACCACGCGCTCGCCGCAGGCCGACCCGGTCGCAATCTCGACCCCGTCCTCGTCGGCGATCACCTGATCGGACCGCTCTATCGGCACGGCAGCGCCGGCGCCGGCGTCGCAGTGGTCGAAGGCGCCATGGGCCTGTTCGACGGTCGCATCGATGCAAATGCCTCCGGTCCCGCTCGCGGGTCGACCGCACACGTCGCGGGACTGCTCGGGGCGCCGGTGGTGCTGGTCGTCGACGCCCGTGGTCAGAGTCATAGCATCGCCGCACTGCTGCACGGGTTCTCGACGTTCGACCGCTCCGTCCGGATGGCGGGTGTCATCCTCAACCGAGTCGGTTCGCCGCGGCACGAGGCGGTTCTCCGGCAAGCGTGCGAACAGGCGGGCGTGCCCGTGCTCGGTGCGATCCCACGCGCCGACGAACTGTCGGTGCCGTCCCGGCATCTAGGCTTGGTGACCGCAGCCGAACACGGCCAGCGCGCCCTCGTCGCGGTCGACGCGATGTCCACCCTCGTCGCACGCCACGTCGACCTGCCCGCGGTCGCGGCCGTCGCGGCCTCGCACGTCGACACCGAGCCGTGGACACCGCAGGTGGCTGACCCGGTCCCCGGGGACGTCACCGTGGCGCTCGCCGCGGGACGGGCGTTCACGTTCGGGTACCCCGAGCACGCGGAGTTGCTCGTCGCCGCAGGCGCGGACGTCGTCACGTTCGACCCGCTGACGGACTCGTTGCCACCCTCCACCGACGCGCTGGTGATACCCGGTGGATTCCCCGAGCAGTTCACGGCCGAGCTGTCGGCCAACGACGTTGTCCGCCAACAGATCAGGGAACTGGGCGGACGGGGTGCGCCCATCCACGCGGAATGCGCCGGCCTGACGTACCTGGTGGACGATCTCGACGGGCATCCGATGTGCGGCGTGCTCCCCGGCACTGCTCGCTTCACCCCCCGGCTGACACTGGGTTACCGCGACGCCGTCGCACTCGGCGATTCGTCTTTGCACCAGGCGGGCGCTCGCGTCGTCGGGCATGAATTCCACCGCACCGCAGTCACATTCGCCGGCAACCACGAACCGGCCTGGGGCTTCCGTGACGGCGCCGGGGCATCGGTGACCGACGGCGCGGTCGCCGGCGGCGTGCATGCCGCCTATCTGCATTCGCACGCCTCGGCCCACCCCGGAGCAGCGGTCCGCTTCGTCGCCGCGGCGGCAACCTCTAAGCTCGCCGGGTGACCGAGAACGCCTACCTCGTCGGCCTGCGCCTGAACGGCAAGAAGGTCGTCGTCGTCGGCGGGGGCAGTGTCGCGCAGCGACGAATACCCCTGCTACTGGCCAATGGTGCCGACGTCCACGTCATCACCCGCGCGGCGACGCCTGCCGTCGAGGCGATCGAGGGAATCACTCTCGTACTGCGCGACTTCCGCGACGGCGATCTCGAAGGTGCCTGGTACGCCATCGCCGCGACCGACGATCCCGCGGTCAACGAAGCCATCGTCGCCGAGGCCGAGCGGCTGCGGATCTTCTGCGTACGGGCCGACATCGCGCGGGATGGCACCGCGGTCACCCCCGCCTCGTTCGAATACGACGGACTCAGTGTCGGCGTGCTGGCCGGTGGTGAGCATCGTCGTTCGGCCGCCATCCGGTCGGCCATCCACGAAGCGCTGCAGCAGGGCGTCATCGTCGCCGACGCACCCGGCTCGCAGCACACCGGCGTCGCGCTGGTCGGTGGTGGCCCCGGCGACCCCGAGCTCATCACCGTGCGGGGACGCAGACTTCTCGCCCACGCCGACGTCGTCGTCGCCGACCGCCTCGCGCCGCCTGAGCTCCTGGCCGAGCTACCGCCCCACGTCGAGGTCATCGACGCGGCGAAGATCCCCTACGGCCGCTCCATGGCTCAGGACGCGATCAACGCGGTGCTGATCGACCGCGCGAGGGCGGGCAAGTTCGTCGTGCGGCTCAAGGGTGGCGACCCCTACGTCTTCGCGCGGGGTCACGAAGAGTTGTTGGCGTGCGCCGACGCGGGGATTCCGGTGACCGTGGTGCCCGGTGTGACGAGTGCCATAGCCGTTCCTGCGCTGGCGGGAGTCCCGGTCACCCATCGAGGCGTCACCCATGAGTTCGTGGTGGTCAGCGGCCATGTTGCGCCGGGGCACCCCGAATCGTTAGTGAATTGGGATGCGCTGGCGGCGCTGTCGGGCACGATCGTCTTGCTGATGGCCGTCGAGCGGATCGAACTCTTCACCAAGGCGTTGTTGGAAGGTGGCCGACCTGCGGAAACGCCGGTCCTGGTCGTCCAGCACGGGACGACTGCCGCGCAACGGACCCTCCGCACCACGCTTGCCGACGCGCCGGAACACATCCGGGCGGACGGCATTCGACCTCCCGCAATCATCGTGATCGGCGCGGTGGCGGCCTTCGCCAATTAAAGGGTTCCTAAGATTACTGTAAGGTAACCCGTCATGACGGCTCTCAATGACGCAAAGCGCGCCGCCATCGAACGTGATGCGGAAGACGCCGGCGAGCGGGCCCTGCCCATGCCGATCACACCGGCCCAGATCGTGAAGAGCAGCTGGTATCCGACGTGGCTGCCGTCGCGCCGCTTCGTCGCCGCGGTCATCGCGATCGGCGGCATGCAGCTCCTGGCCACGATGGACAGCACCGTGGCGATCGTCGCGCTTCCCAAGATTCAGGACGAGCTCAACCTGTCCGACGCCGGTCGCAGCTGGGTCATCACCGCGTACGTCCTCACCTTCGGCGGCCTGATGCTGCTGGGTGGACGCCTCGGCGACACCATCGGCCGCAAACGCACCTTCATCGTCGGCGTCGCGCTGTTCACCATCGCCTCGATCCTGTGCGGCGTGGCGTGGGACGAGACCACCCTCGTCGTCGCGCGGCTGGCCCAGGGTGTCGGCGCGGCCATCGCGTCACCCACCGGCCTCGCCCTGATCGCCACCACGTTCCCGAAGGGCCCGGCCCGCAACACGGCCACCGCCGTCTTCGCGGCCATGACCGGCGTCGGGTCGGTCATGGGCCTCGTCGTCGGCGGCGCCCTGACCGAGGTCTCGTGGCGCTGGGCGTTCCTGGTGAACGTCCCGGTCGGCATGGTGATGATCTACCTGGCCCGCAGGACGCTGCGCGAGACGCACCGCGAGCGGATGAAGCTCGACGCGGCGGGGGCCATCCTCGCGACGCTCGCGTGCACCGCGGCCGTCTTCGGCTTCTCGATGGGCCCGGAGAAGGGTTGGCAGTCGTCGCTCACGCTGGGCTCTGGCCTGGCGGCGCTGGTGTTCTTCGCGGCCTTCGTCTACGTCGAGCGCACGGCGGTCAATCCCGTGGTCCCGTTCACCCTGTTCCGCGACCGCAACCGGGTCGCCACCTTCGCGGCGGTGTTCCTCGCCGGCGGTGTGATGTTCACGCTGACGGTGCTGATCGGCCTGTACGTGCAGGACATCATGGGCTACAGCGCACTTCGCGCCGGTATCGGCTTCATCCCGTTCGTCGTCGCGCTGGGCATCGGCCTCGGGTTGTCGTCGTATCTGGTGTCGATCTTCCCGCCGCGCGTGCTGGTGATCGCAGGCGGCGTGTTCGTCCTCGCGGCCATGATCTACGGCTCCACGCTCAACGGCGACATCCCGTACTTCCCGAACCTGGTGATACCGATCACGGTCGGCGGCTTCGGCATCGGCATGATCGTCGTGCCGCTCACGGTGTCGGCCATCGCCGGCGTCGCGTTCGACGAGATCGGTCCGGTCTCCGCGATCGCCCTGATGCTCCAGAGCCTCGGCGGCCCCGTCGTCCTGGCCATCATCCAGGCGGTCATCACGTCGCGGACGCTGTACCTCGGCGGAACCACCGGCCCGGTCAAGAACATGAACGACGCGCAACTGCACGCACTCGATCAGGGCTACACCTATGGGCTGCTGTGGGTCGCCGCCGTGGCCGTCATCGTCGGGCTCGTCGCGCTGTTCATCGGCTACACGGCTCAGCAGGTCGCCCAGGCGCAGGAAGTCAAGGAAGCGATCGACGCAGGCGAGATCTGACACCCCGCTAGCCCCGGGCCGTTCGGTGTCCGTTTGATCCCGGGCCCCCTGGGTAGGGTGTCCGGTGATGTCTGCCGCGGGTGGTTCCTCAGGGTCGACGGACCATTCGACTGCGCCGTTGTCGTCGTCCGTCCTCGGCATCGCGATCATCGCGATCACGGGCATGCAGCTGATGTCGACCCTCGACGGCACCATCGTCATCGTCGCCCTGCCCCGCATGCAGGCCGATCTCGATCTCTCCGACGCAGGCAAGAGCTGGGTCATCACCGCCTACGTCCTGACGTTCGGCGGGCTGCTGCTACTCGGTGGGCGGGTGGGTGACGCGATCGGTCAGAAACGCGCCTTCCTCTCCGGCGTCGGCGTCTTCACCATCGCGTCTCTGATATGCGGTTTGGCGAACGACGAGTTCACGCTGATCGTGGCGCGCGCGCTGCAGGGCATCGGCGCGGCCGTGGCCGCCCCGACCGGTCTGGCTCTCATCGCCACCACCTACGCCGTCGGGCATGCCCGAAACCAGGCCATGGCGGTATCGGCGGGGATGCAGGCGACGGGCTCGGTACTCGGCTTGGTACTCGGTGGCCTGCTGACCGTCATCTCGTGGCGGCTGGCCTTCCTCATGAACGTGCCGATCGGTGTCGTCATCATCGTGATCGCCTGGCTGCGGATCGGCGAGACTCACCACGAACGGCTCAAGCTCGACATCACGGGCGCACTGCTGGCCACGCTGGGGTGTACGTCGGCGGTGCTGGTGTTCACCCAGGGCCCGCCGCGCGGCTGGCTCGACCCGTGGGTGGTGGGCGCGGCCGTCGCGTCGGTGATCTTCTTCGTCTCGTTCCTGTTCGCCGAACGCTCCGCCGAGAACCCACTGGTGCCATTCTCGGTGTTCGACGACCGCAACCGGGTCATGACCTTCACCGCATGGTTCCTCGGCGGTGGGGTTCTGCTGACCGTCACCGTGATGGTCGGCCTGCTCGCCCAGGACGTGCTTGGGTACTCGGCACTGCGGGCCGGGGTCTGCTTCCTCCCGTTCGCGGTGGCCGTCGGCGTCGGCAACGTGCTGGCCACCAAGCTGGCACCACTTATCGCCCCGCGTTGGCTGATCATCGGCGGCGGCCTGTACGTGCTCGCCGCGATGCTCTACGGGTCCACGCTGGATCGCAGCATCCCGTACTTCCCGAACCTCTTCCTGCCGATCGTCATCGGTGGCTTTGGGATCGGCATCATCTCGGTGGTGCTGCCGTTGTGCGCCGTCGCCGGGGTAGGGCCCCGCGAGATCGGCCCCGTCGCGGCAATCACGCTCATGGTGCAAAACCTCGGCGGCCCACTCGTGCTGGTGGTCGTCATGGCGGTACAGACCTCGCGCACCCTCTATCTCGGCGGCACCACGGGTCCGGTGAAGAACATGACACCCGCCCAACTCGACGCGCTCGGCGAGGGCTACACCTATTCACTGCTGTGGGTCGCCGGCATCTCGATCCTGGTCGGCATCGCAGCGTTCTGGATCGGCTTCTCCGCCCGCGACATCGCCAGGGCGCAGCATACGAAGGAAGCGGTGGAGGCCGGCGAACTGTAGCCGGCCGTTGGTGTCGTGGCAGCGCGCTAGCGTGACGTCATGGCCGTCGCCCTCACCCGCCAACGGATCTCCGAAGCCGTCGATCGGCTGGGCTGGCGGCTGATCCTCGGGGTTGCCGTCACGCACGTCGCGGTGCCTTCGTTGGCCGCCGCGGCATCGATCGCCGTCTCGGCGGTCGGAGCCGAGGGCGACGGGCACCCGAGCGCCGATCTGCACGCCGATCGCGTCGTTCTGCGTCTGCACACCACCACCGAAGGTTCGGTCACCGAACACGACATTGGGCTGGCGCACCGCGTGACCAGGCGCTCGCCCCACGGGCGCCGCGCACCGAACCCGGCGACGGGACCGTGGCGCCGCAGACCATCGAGATCGCCATCGACTCACTCGACATCCCGCTCATCAGGCCGTTCTGGAAGGCCGTGACGGGATACGTCGACGAACCGAGCCCGCCCGACCTGCCCGACGGCGCCCTGTTGGACCCACTCCGGCGTGGGCCCGCCATCTGGTTCCAGCAGATGGACGCGCCGCGGCCGTCCGGCGGGCAGGAGCGCATCGACTCGGGATCTTCCAGCGCAACCGCATCCACCTCGACGTCGACGTCCCGCCCGAACGGGCCCGGCCCCGCATCGAGGCGGCGCTCGCGGCAGGGGGCACACTGCTGGCCGACGATGCCGCACCCGCGTTCTGGGTGCTGGCCGATCCCGAGGGCAACGAGGTGTGCGTCTGCACGTGGCAGGGCCGCGACTGATTAAGGTTGTCGGCTGTGATCACCCGCATGTCCGAACTGTTCCTGCGTACGCTGCGCGACGACCCCGCCGACGCCGAGGTGCCGAGCCACAAGCTGCTGATCAGGGCGGGCTACGTCCGTCCGATCGGGCCTGGCCTCTACAGCTGGCTGCCGCTGGGTCTGCGGGTGTTCCGCAAGATCGAGCAGATCGTCCGCGAGGAGATGAACGCCATTGGCGGACAAGAGATTCTGCTGCCCGCGTTGCTGCCACGCGCGCCGTATGAGACCACGAACCGGTGGACCGAGTACGGCGACGGCGTGTTCCGCCTCAAGGACCGGCGGGGCAGCGACTACCTGCTCGGGCCCACCCACGAGGAGATCTTCACCCTCACCGTGAAGGGGGAGTGCAGCTCCTACAAGGACTTCCCGCTGCGGCTCTACCAGATTCAGACCAAGTACCGCGACGAGGCCCGGCCGCGTGCGGGCATCCTGCGTGGCCGCGAGTTCGTGATGAAGGACTCCTACTCGTTCGACGTCGACGACGACGGGCTCAAGGCGGCCTACCACGCCCACCGCGAGGCCTACCAGCGGATCTTCGCGCGACTGAACGTCAAGTACGTCATCGTCTCGGCGGTGTCGGGCGCGATGGGCGGCAGCGCCTCGGAGGAGTTTCTGGCCGAGAGCGAGGTCGGCGAGGACACGTTCGTCCGCTGCCTGGAGTCGGGTTACGCCGCCAACGTCGAGGCCGTCATCACGGCGCGCCCGGAGTCACTGCCCATCGAGGGGTTGCCGGATCCGGTCGTCCACGACACCGCCGACACTCCGACCATCGCGACACTGGTGGACTGGGCCAACGGGGCCGGCCTCCCTCAGTTCGCGGGGCGCGAGGTCGTGGCCGCCGACACGTTGAAGAACGTGCTGCTGAAGGTCCGCGAACCGGGCGGCGACTGGGAGCTGCTGGCGATCGGTGTGCCCGGGGACCGCGAGGTCGACGACAAGCGGCTGGGTGCGGCGCTGGACCCGGCTGAGTACGTCATGCTTCCAGCGGAGGACTTCCCCAAGTACCCGTTCCTGGTCAAGGGCTACATCGGGCCGAAGGCGCTGTCGGCCAACGGCGTTCGCTATCTGGTCGATCCGCGCATCGTCGACGGGACGGCCTGGATCACGGGCGCCGACGAGGACGGCAAGCACGTCGTGGGCCTCGTCGCCGGACGTGACTTCGTCGCGGACGGCACCATCGAGGCCGCAGAGGTGCGTGACGGTGATCCCTCACCCGACGGCGCGGGCCCGCTGGTCGCGGCACGGGGGATCGAGATCGGCCACATCTTCCAGCTCGGCCGCAAGTACGCCGACGCGTTCGCCGTCGACGTGCTCGGCGAGAACGGCAAACCGGTCCGTCTGACCATGGGTTCCTACGGCGTCGGGGTGTCCCGGCTGGTCGCGGTCATCGCCGAGCAGAGCCACGACGACATCGGCCTGCGTTGGCCGTCCTCGGTGTCGCCGTTCGACGTGCACGTCGTCATCGCCAACAACGATGCCGAAGCCCGTTCCGGGGCAACCGAACTCGCTAGGCAACTGGATCTGCTCGGGGTGGAGCCGCTGCTCGACGACCGCAAGGCGTCGCCGGGGGTGAAGTTCAAGGACGCCGAACTGCTGGGCGTCCCGTGGATCGTCGTGGTGGGCCGCGGTTTCGCCGACGGCGTCGTCGAGATTCGCAACCGCTTCACTGGCGAGGCCCGGGAGATACCCGTCGACGGTGCGGCCGCGGCGATTGCGGCCACCCTCGCGAGCTAGCCGGCTATTCGGTGCCGCCAGGGAACGCGACCGTGGTCGGCACGACGCCCAGCACACCGCGCCACTTGGCTGCCGTCACCGCGCACCGGGTCAGGGCGGTGACGGCCAGCTCGCGGTCGTCCCCGGCCTTCGCCTGCTCGAGGAACGCGCGCCAGGCCACTGCGGAGTCCTCCTCCATCCGGACTGCCAGCCTGCCGGCGGCAGTGGGTCCGTCGACGACGAACGGCATCTGGTACCCGACCGCGGGGACCGGCGCAGTCACGTTGCGGGCGGTGAGTCTCGCGATGGCCTCCTCGCGCAGTTCGCGGTGCCCCGCGAGCGACTCGGACACCAGGGCGTTGACGTCGGGCGCCGAGTGCGCGGACACGACGCCGTAGCCGTAGATGACCCCATGCACGCCCGTGACCGCGTCGAACAGGGCGCCGTCCGCGGCGTCCGACGGCCGGGACGGACTCGGCGACGTGGTGTCGGGGGAGGTCATGGCGTCGGCCCGGCGTCGGCCAACGCCACGGTGGCGGCGGCGGTGCATGCCGCCGCGATCGAGCCGAGCAGACCCGCCCGGTAGCCCGACTGCTGGGTCGCCAGCAGGGTGGCGCCGTCGGCGGACTGCTGGAGCGCTGCGACGACGTCCGCGGCGGTCGGCGGCTTCGGGGGAGGGCCGGAGGTAGTCGTCGAAGACGATGCCGTCGTCGCGGTGGAGGACGTCGGTGGCGCCTCGCCGGAGATTCTGATGATCTCGTCGGTGAGGGCCTGAGCGTGTGCGGCGCGCTGCGCAGCGACGACCGTCAGCACCGCGGCGATCTTCGGCGGGGCCGCGGTGGCGGCGTTGCCGGCGAGCTCGCTGTCGCCGTGTGCCCGGTCGAGTTGTCTGAGTAAGGCATCCATCTCCTGCACGGGCGGCGTCGATCCACAGGCGGTGGCAACGGTGCCCCCCAGCAGCGCCAACGCTGCCGCGCCGACGAGCACACGCCGCCTGCTGACGGTGGGGAGGGCGCTCGGCACAGCAACATCCTGCCATCCCGCCCATGCGGACCCGTCGGACGTCGAACACCGCGGGCTTGCCGAACGTTTGCCACTCGGCTCTGCCCTGCTGGCGTATCGTTGAAACTCGGTTCCGCTCGAAGTTCGGTGGAATCGTGTCCGTACAACTCAAGACGAGGAGCTCACCGTGGCATCGGAGATTCCGCTACGGTCAGTGCGGTTGCCGTCCCCGCAGCAGGTGATCGAGCTGCTCGAAGTTGAGTTCGGCCGCGCGGGATACGAAGTCGAGGACGTCGTCATCGAGTCCACCGCGCGCCCTCCGCGCGTCGTCGTGATCGCCGATGGCGACCACGGCCTGAATCTAGACTCCCTGGCCACGTTGTCGCGGTTGGCCTCCGAACTGCTGGATCAGCTCGACGAATCGGCTGACGAAGCCCCCTACCTGTTGGAAGTCACGTCGCGCGGGGTGGATCGCCCGCTCACCGCCGAGCGCCACTACCGCCGCGCCCAGGGGCGCAAGGTCGAGGTGACGCTGACCGACGGCTCGCAGGTGATGGGCCGGTTGGGCGAGTCGACCGACGGTGTCGTGCGGCTGGTGGTCGCAGATCGCCGAGCAGGACTCACCATTCGCGAACTTTCCATTCTCGATGTGGCCAATACCGTTGTGCAGGTGGAGTTTTCATCCCCGAACCCGCTCGAGCTCGAGTTGGCCGGGGTGTCTGGCAAGGAGGCTGAAGAGTGAACATCGACATGGGTGCGCTGCATGCGATCGAAGTGGACCGAGGGATCTCGGTCGACGAACTGCTCGAGACCATCAAGTCCGCACTGCTGACCGCGTACCGGCACACCCAGGGCCACGAGGCCGAGGCTCGCATCGACATCGACCGCAAGAGCGGCGTGGTCAAGGTGCTCGCCAGGGAGACCGACGACGACGGCAACCTGATCAGCGAATGGGACGACACCCCAGAGGGTTTCGGCCGGGTCGCGGCCACCACCGCCCGTCAGGTGATGTTGCAGCGCTTCCGTGACGCCGAGAACGAGCGGATGTACGGCGAGTTCTCGGCGCGGGAGGGTGACATCGTCGGCGGTGTGGTCCAACGCGACGCCCGAGAGAACGCTCGCGGCAACGTCATCGTGCGTCTCGGCACGGAGGCGAAGGGTTCCGAAGGGGTCATCCGGCCCGCCGAGCAGGTCCCGGGCGAGTCCTACGACCACGGGGATCGGTTGCGCTGCTACGTCATCGGTGTGACACGCGGTGTGCGAGAACCGAAGATCGAGTTGTCCCGTACCCACCCGAACCTGGTGCGCAAGCTGTTCTCGTTGGAGGTGCCCGAGATCGCCGAGAACTCCGTGGAGATCGTCGCCGTCGCCCGCGAGGCAGGCCATCGCTCCAAGATCGCGGTGACGTCGCGAGTCTCGGGTCTCAACGCCAAGGGGGCCTGCATCGGTCCGATGGGCCAGCGAGTGCGCAACGTGATGAGCGAGTTGTCCGGCGAGAAGATCGACATCATCGACTACGACGAGAACCCGGCGCGGTTCGTGGCCAATGCCCTATCGCCGGCCAAGGTGGTGTCGGTGGCCGTCATCGACGAGACCGCGAGAGCAGCACGCGTCGTGGTGCCGGACTTCCAGTTGTCGCTCGCGATCGGCAAGGAGGGGCAGAACGCGCGGTTGGCCGCCCGCCTGACCGGCTGGCGGATCGACATTCGCAGTGACGCGGCGCCGACGCCCGACGCGGAGGCACCGCACGGCGCCTCTCGCGAGGGGTAGCGGGCACGCGTTTCATTCTGCGGTGATCGTGACGGTAGACTGAGCCGTGATCCAGCGCGAGAGTTCGGTTGCCCGCGCACGGATGCATCGAAGTCCCGAAGGACCAGTGCGGACGTGTGTCGGATGCCGGAAGCGTGTGCTGGCCGTCGAACTGCTTCGAGTGGCCGCGGTGCACGACGGAGATGGCAATCAATCCATCACCGTCGACGCAGCGGGTAACCTGCCGGGGCGGGGTGCATGGCTGCATCCCGACCAGCAGTGTCTACACGTGGCAATCCGGCGGCGGGCATTCGTGCGAGCGTTGCGCATCACCGGTTCGCCGGACACCTCCGCGGTGGTCGAGTTCTTCACAGAAGGTGAAGCCTCGGTCCGCCCGGCAACAGAACAGGTAGCGAAGAACATGAGCACACCGTGAAGTTCCGATGACCATGCGTCATAGCTAAACCCGAGGCGCGGCCCACTGCTGTCGCCTCCTAGACAGGAGATGTAGTGGCAGGCAAGGCCCGCGTGCACGAGTTGGCTAAGGAACTCGGTGTCACCAGCAAGGAAGTTCTCGCCCGGCTGAGCGAACAGGGCGAATTCGTCAAATCAGCATCCTCGACCGTCGAGGCGCCCGTCGCCCGTCGGCTCCGTGAGGCATTGGGCGGCGGCTCGAAGCCCGCCCCCGCGAAGTCGGCACCCGCGGCCCCCAAGGCGGCCACCGGCGGTGAGTCCACCAACGGTGGTGTGGTCACCTCGGCGCCGAAGCCGGGTGGGCCCAAGCCCGCCGCGCCGCTGCCGCCTGCCGCGCCGGAGCCGCCACCGGCGCCGGCGCCGGTCGTCGTGCCCGAGGTCGTCGCCGCACCGCCGGCCCAGCCGCAGGTCGAGGCAACCCCGTCCGCTCCGGCCGACCCCACCGCTCCCGCAGGTCCGACCCCGGGTCCCCGACCCGGCGCGCCGAAGCCCGCTGCCCGCGCGCCCCGCGTCGGCAACAACCCGTTCTCCACGCAGCAGCCCGTCGAGCGTGCCGCTCCGCGGCCCCCGCAGGGTGCAGGCGGACCACCCCGTCCGGGTGGCCCCCCGCGCCCGGGTGGCGGACCGCGCCCCGGGGCCACCCCCGGCAACATGCCCCCGCGCCCGCCAGGCGCACGGCCAGGAGCAACGGGTCGTCCCAGTGGACCGCGGCCAGCCCCCGGCGCCCGTGGGCCCGGTGGCGGTGGACGTCCCGGCGGTCCGCCCGGTGCAGGTGGTGGCGGTAACTACCGCGGTGGCGGCGCCGGTGGCGCCGGAGCGCCCGGTGGCGCACCCGCAGGTGGATTCCGTGGACGCCCAGGTGGCGGTGGCGGCGGTGCTCGTCCCGGCCAGCGCGGCGGCGCGGCAGGTGCCTTCGGCCGTCCCGGCGGCGCAGTCCGGCGCGGTCGCAAGTCGAAGCGGGCGAAACGCGCCGAGTACGAGAACATGCAGGCGCCGGTCGTCGGAGGCGTGCGGTTGCCGCACGGCAACGGCGAAACCATCCGGTTGGCCCGCGGTGCGTCGCTGGTGGACTTCGCCGACAAGATCAACGCCAACCCGGCCGCGCTGGTGCAGGCGCTGTTCAACCTCGGTGAGATGGTCACCGCCACGCAGTCGGTCGGCGACGAGACCCTCGAGCTGCTCGGCGGCGAGATGAACTACGTCGTGCAGGTCGTGTCCCCGGAGGACGAGGACCGCGAGTTGCTGCAGTCGTTCGACCTCACCTACGGCGAGGACGATGGCGGCGAGGACGATCTCGAGTTCCGTCCGCCGGTCGTCACGGTCATGGGCCACGTCGACCACGGCAAGACGCGACTGCTGGACACGATCCGCCAGGCCAAAGTCCGTGAGGGCGAGGCTGGTGGCATCACCCAGCACATCGGTGCCTACCAGGTCCTCACCGAGCTGGACGGCAACGAGCGACTGGTCACCTTCATCGACACCCCGGGCCACGAGGCGTTCACCGCCATGCGTGCCCGCGGTGCGAAGGCGACCGACATCGCGATCCTCGTGGTCGCGGCCGACGACGGTGTCATGCCGCAGACGGTGGAGGCCATCAACCACGCGCAAGCGGCGGACGTGCCGATCGTGGTGGCGGTCAACAAGATCGACAAGGAGGGCGCCGACCCGGCCAAGATCAGGGCGCAGCTCACCGAGTACAACCTGGTCGCGGAGGACTTCGGTGGCGACACCATGTTCGTCGACATCTCGGCCAAGCAGGGCACCAACATCGATCACCTGCTCGAAGCAGTGCTGCTGACCGCGGACGCCACGCTGGACCTGCGGGCCAACCCCGACATGGAGGCCCAGGGCGTGGCGATCGAGGCGCACCTGGACCGCGGTCGCGGCCCGGTGGCCACGGTGCTCATCCAGCGCGGCACGCTGCGCGTGGGTGACTCGATCGTCGCCGGCGACGCCTACGGGCGCGTCCGGCGCATGGTCGACGAGCACGGCGAGGACGTCGAAGAGGCGCTCCCGTCGCGGCCCGTACAGGTCGTCGGCTTCACGTCGGTGCCCGGTGCCGGTGACAATCTGTTGGTCGTCGACGAAGACCGGATCGCCCGCCAGATCGCCGACCGGCGCAGCGCGCGCAAGCGAAACGCTCTGGCCGCGCGCACCCGCAAGCGCATCAGCCTGGACGATCTCGATGCAGCGCTGAAGGAAACCAGCCAGCTGAACCTGATCCTGAAGGGCGACAACTCCGGCACCGTCGAAGCGCTGGAGGAAGCCCTGCTGGGTATCGGCATCGGCGACGAGGTGGAACTGCGCGTCATCGACCGCGGCGTCGGCGGTGTCACCGAGACCAACGTCAACCTGGCGTCGGCCTCGAATGCCATCATCATCGGGTTCAACGTCCGCGCGGAGGGCAAGGCTACCGAGCTGGCCAACCGCGAGGGTGTCGACATCCGGTACTACTCGGTGATCTACCAGGCCATCGACGAGATCCAGGCAGCGCTGAAGGGCATGCTCAAGCCGATCTACGAGGAGAAGGAACTCGGCCGCGCCGAGATCCGGGCGATCTTCCGGTCGTCCAAGGTCGGCAACATCGCCGGCTGCCTCGTCACCTCGGGCATCATCCGACGCAACGCCAAGGCGCGCCTCATCCGCGACAACGTCGTGGTGGCCGAGACGGTCACCATCTCGTCGCTGAAGCGGGAGAAGGACGACGCCACCGAGGTTCGCGACGGCTACGAGTGTGGTCTGACGCTGACCTACAACGACATCAAGGAAGGCGACGTCATCGAGGCCTACGAGCTCGTGGAGAAGGCCCGCGCCTGATGGCTGACGAGCGCTTACGCGAGGAGAATCGTGGTTGACGTTGGACGGGCGCGCAAGCTATCGAAGCGCATCGGCACCATCGTCGCCTCGGTCATCGAGTTCGAGATCAAGGATCCGCCCCTGGCCTTCGTGACGATCACGGACACGAAGGTCACGGGTGACCTGCACGACGCGACCCTCTTCTACACGGTGCGTGGCGAGACGCTGCAGGACGAACCGGACTACGAAGGCGCCGCCGCTGCGCTGGAACGAGCCAAGGGCGTGCTGCGCTCCAAGGTCGGTGCGGGCACCGGTGTGCGCTTCACGCCGACGCTGGCATTCGTCCTGGACAAGGTGCCCGATACGGCCGCCCACATGGAGGACCTGTTGGCGAAGGCCCGCCAGGCCGATGCCGATCTCGCGCGGATTCGGCAGGGTGCCACACCGGCAGGTGACGCTGACCCGTACCGTGTGACGGGGGCGGAAGAATCCGGCGGGGAGCCAGACGACGTGCGTGATCCTGAGGACACCTATGACCGCGATCGACCCGAAGACTGAGGTATCTCGGTCATCCTTGCGCGTCGATGGTCGAGGAGCTGCGGAGCTGCTCGACGCTGCGGAGTCCGTCAGCGTGGTGTGCCACGTCTATCCCGATGCGGACACCATCGGCGCAGGTCTATCTCTTGCCCTCGTTCTCGATCGGTTGGGTAAGCGCGTCGAGGTCGGGTTCGCCGCGCCGTCGGTTCTTCCCGAGTCGCTGCAGTCGTTGCCCGGTCAGCATCTGCTGGTCGATCCCGAGGCGATGCACGGTGACAGCGACCTGGTGGTGACCGTCGACATCCCTGGCGTCAACCGGCTCGGTGCGCTGCGTGCGCTCGCCGATTCCGGCCGCGAGGTTCTGGTGATCGATCACCACGCGTCCAATCAACTGTTCGGCACGGCCAACTACGTCGATCCGTCCGCCGATTCCACGACGATGCTCGTCGCCGAGCTGCTGGACGCGTGGGGCAAGCCGATCGACCAGCGCGTCGCCCATTGCCTGTACGCCGGTCTCACCACCGACACCGGATCGTTCCGGTGGGCCAGTGCGCGCGCACACCGGCTGGCCGCCCGACTGCTGGAGCTCGGCGTCGACAACGCGTCGATCAGTCGGACGCTTCTGGACACCCACCCGTTCTCCTGGCTCCCGATGTTGTCGCGCGTGCTGTCGTCCGCGCATCTGGTGTCGGACGCCGTGAACGGGCGCGGCCTGGTGTATGCCGTTGTCGGACACCAGGAATGGTGCAACGCCAGGCCCGAGGAAGTCGAGAGCATCGTCGACATCGTGCGCACCACGGCCCAGGCGGAGGTCGCCGCGGTGTTCAAGGAAGTCGAGCCGCAGCACTGGACCGTATCGATGCGCGCCAAGTCGTTCGACCTGTCCGGGGTCGCGAGCGCCTTCGGCGGCGGTGGGCACCGATTGGCCGCCGGATACTCCGCGACCGGTGCGGTCGATGACGTGGTGGAGGCGCTGGCTCAGGCTCTTGGCTGAGCCGACCGACCAGCCACAGGCAACCGGCCGGCGTATCGCCGGGCTTGCGCTGCCCGCTCTTGGAGTGCTTGCCGCCGAACCGCTCTACCTGTTGTTCGACCTTGCCGTGGTGGGGCGTCTGGGCGCGGTCGCCCTGGCCGGTCTGGCCATCGGCGGGTTGATCCTGTCGCTGGTGTCCTCGCAGCTGACGTTCCTGTCCTACGGGACGACCGCGAGAGCCGCGCGATTCTTCGGGGCGGGTGACCGCGCGTCGGCCGTCGGCGAGGGGGTGCAGGCCACCTGGCTTGCCCTCGTACTGGGAACACTCGTCGTCGTCGTCATCGAAGCGGCGGCGGTGCCGATCCTGGCGGTGATAGCGGGCGGTGGCGAGATCGCCGAGACGGCGCTGCCGTGGCTTCGGATCGCGATCTTCGGCGCGCCCGCCATTCTGATATCGCTGGCGGGCAACGGCTGGATGCGCGGCGTGCAGGACACGGCGCGGCCGCTGCGCTACGTGATCGCAGGTTTCGCCCTGTCCGCGGTGCTGTGCCCCACGCTGGTGTACGGCTGGGTGGGGATGCCGCGCATGGGACTGGCCGGGTCGGCGGTGGCCAACCTGGTCGGCCAGTCGTTGGCCGGGCTGCTGTTCTGCCGGGCGCTGCTCGCCGAACGGGTGACGCTGCGGGTGGACGTCGCGGTGCTGCGCGCACAGGTAGTGATGGGCCGCGATCTGGTGGTGCGCACCCTGGCGTTCCAGGTGTGCTTCGTCTCCGCCGCCGCGGTGGCAGCCCGGTTCGGCGCGGCCGCGGTCGCCGCGCATCAGGTGGTGCTCCAGCTGTGGAGTTTCCTTGCCCTGGTGCTGGATTCGCTCGCGATCGCGGCGCAGTCGCTCGTCGGTGCGGCGCTCGGTGCCGGTCAGCTGGCGCACGCCAAGTCGGTCGCTTGGCGGGTGACGATCTTCTCGACGGTCGCCGCAGCCATGCTCGCCGCGGTCTTCGCGGTGGGGGCGTCGGTGTTTCCGCAGTTGTTCACCTCGGACCGTTCGGTGCTGGACGTGATCGGCGTGCCGTGGTGGTTCCTGGTGGCGCAGTTGCCCATTGCCGGAGTCGTGTTCGCGCTCGACGGGGTACTGCTCGGCGCGGGGGACGCGAAGTTCATGCGGAACGCGACACTGGCCAGTGCGGTCGTCGGCTTCCTGCCGTTGATCTGGCTCTCGTCGATCTTCGGCTGGGGCCTGGTCGGTATCTGGTCGGGCCTGACCACGTTCATGGTGCTGCGGCTGGTCTTCGTCGGCTGGCGCGCGTGGTCGGGGCGTTGGCTGGTGCCGGGAACCGGCTGACGCTCGCGGGAGAAGGGAGGGCTCGCGGGAGAAGGGAGGTTAGCGGACCTGGGAGCGGCCGCGTTCCAGGACCGCGGACCTGTTGGCGGCGATGTCGTCCCCGGTCGCAACCTGCATCCACTGCCGCGCCGACTCCGCCTCGGTCCACAACCCCGCGCTGGTCTGCAGGGCGTCGATGCGGTGATAGGAGCCGAGCAACGCCCGCACCGCCCTCTGGTTATTGCCGACGATGGCTGCCGCGACCTTGCGGGCCGCGGGTAGCAGCTCGTCGTGGGCGACGACCTCGGTCACCAGTCCGGCCCGCAGTGCGTCGTCGGCGGACAGGTAGTCACCGGTCAGGCTCATCCGCCGGGCCAGTCCCACGCCGACCTTCTGTGGCAGGCGCACACTCAGCCCCCAGGTCGGCATCAGCCCGACGCGGGCGTGGGTGTCGGCGAAGCGCGCGTTCTCCGAGGCGATCAGGATGTCGCAGTAGAGCGCCAGCTCGAGACCACCCGTGACGGCGGCCCCGTTGATCGCCCCGATGACCGGTTTGTTCATCGCCGGCCACTTGGGCGAGATGTCGGGAAGTTCGGTGGTGTCGCCGAGCTCCTTGAGGTCCAGGCCGGCGCAGAACACGGGGTCGGCACCGGTGAGGATGACGACGTCGACCTCGTCGTCGGCCTCCGCCTCGCGCAGGGCCGCATAGAACCGGGTGCGTAACTCGGCCGACAGCGCGTTGCGTGCCTGCGGCCGGTTCAGGGTCAGCGCGCGGACGCGGTCGGTGGTGTCGATCGACAGGACGGTGTCAGCTTCCGTGCTCGGCATGTCTTCACCGTATCGACCTACGGTTGACGCATGTGTCGGAACATCACCGAGTTGCGTGGCCTCGAACCCGCGGCGACAGCCGAGGAGATCGAGGCCGCGTCGCGCCAGTACGTCCGCAAGGTCAGCGGCATCACCCGCCCGACCGCCGCCAACGCCGAGGCCTTCGAGAAGGCGGTCGCCGAGGTGACCGCGACGACCACGCGTCTGCTGAACGCACTGCCGCCGCGGCGGCAGCCGCCGAAGACGATTCCACCGCTGCGTCGTCCCGAGGTTCGGGCCAGGCTCGCGGCGCAGTGAGCGCACCCGCGCTCAAGGAGTGGAGCGCCGCGGTGCGCGCGATGCTGGACGGTCGGCAGACGGTGCTACTGCGCAAGGGCGGCATTCACGAGAAGCGGTTCGATCTCGCCGCGGGCGAGTTCGTGTTCTTCCCCACGGTGGCGCACGAGCAAGCGGCTCGTGTCCGACCCGAACACCGCGACCTGCTCCTCGCCGCAGAACTCGACAGCACCGCAGACGAGATCGTCGTACGGGCAGGCGCGAAAGTGGTTGCCGCCGTGGCGGTGAACCGTCCCGAGGGCCTCGAGGAGTTGGCGGACACCCACATCTGGACGGCGGCGTCGGTGCGCTCCGATCGGCTGGACTTCCGCCCCAAGCACCTGCTGACGGTGCTGGTGGTGTCGGCCCGTGCGCTGATGAATCCACTACGGCTGCATAGAGATCCGGCGTACGGGGGTTGCAAGAGTTGGGTCGATCTGCCGGTCACGCCGGAATGGGTCGACCCCGTGCACGACGAGGCGACACTGGCGGGGATCGCCGAGCGGGTGCGTGCGTCAGTCGGCTGACGGCGGCTTCGGACCCGCGGGCAGCACCAGACGGGACAGTCCGCCCGAGCCGTGATGCACGCTGTGGGTCGCAGGTTTCATCTCCGTTCCCGAGATCGGCGGCTCACCGGTGCCCAGGTTGCGTACGAAGCGCGGGTGCGAGCCGCCCGCGACCATCACGCGCAGCCGGGAGCCGGCGGGGAACCGATGTGCGACGGCGTCGAGTTCGAGTCGAACGACACCGGAATCGGCTGTCAGCCTGACGAATCCGTCGCTGACGTTGGTCGATCGGCCCCTGGCGTCGACCTCGCTGAGCCGGACGAACACGTCGTTGTGAGGGTTGTCGCACGAATGGGACAGTTCGATCACCGGGTTGCCGATGACGTAGAGGTCGGCGGTGAGCGGGTCACCGGTGAAGTCCACGATGTCGGGCCGCACGGCGAGCCGCGTGTCGTCGCGATAACCGCCCTCGGGCGAAAGGAGCCGACCGCCGATGGTGGGCGTGGGGTCGGCCGGATCGAAGGTGAACGTCGACGGCGGAGCCGACCCGTCGGGCGGATCAGTCGAAAGTCGATGTGCGGGTTGCAGATACAAGACATGCTCGGTCATCGCCGGCGGCCACGTGGGAAGGTCGAGCCAGTCGTCCTTGCCGACATAGGCCCGTACCGGGCTGCGGGGCGCGACCGGTTTGCCTCCGAGGTGGGCATCGAGCCACGACAGTGACTCCCGGATGACGGTCGGCGCCCCCTTGGTCATCAGGTGCTTGTGCGTCCACGGCCCGACGGTCAGGGCCGTCGTGACGTTCCGGCCGCGAAGGTGCCCGAACTGCGCCAGGGTCTGCTCGAGGAACAGATCCTGCCAGCCGCTGAACAGCAGCACGGGAACGTCGACCCGGTCGAGGGCGTCGGTCAGACGAAGGGGTGCCCAGAACGGGTCCTCGCGATCGGGGTGCTCGACCCACGACTCCCACCACGGCGCACCCGTGCCGAGCAAGGTTCGTCCTGACGCGCCCACCGGCACCTGGTTGACGGTGCGCGCCACCCGCTGTCGGGCCCGACCCTGCTGCAATGCACCGAGAAGTCGGTTCGCATCCTCCTGGTGAGACATCATGTCGCTCCACCCGAGGAAGTCATTGATGGTGAAGGAGCCGGTGCCCCAAGCGGACTGGCTGAAGTCATGCGGGCCGACGATGATGACCGCGGCGGCCATCTCCGGCGGCGGGTCCATCAACAGGGCCCACTGCGTGAAGCCGAGGTAGGACAGCCCGATCGTGGCGAACGACCCCGTGAACCAGGCCTGGTGGCGCAACCAGTCGACGGTGTCCGCGCCGTCGGCCACCTCGTGGATCATCGGCGTGAACTCGCCGCCGGAGCCGAACGTGCCGCGCACGCTCTGGATCACCACGTGATAGCCGCGCGCGGCGTAGACGGCGCCGAACAGGCTCGAGAAGGGGAAGGCGCGGCCGTAGGGACCGCGAACCAGCAGAGTCCCGGCGGGCGCGGCGGTCTGCGGCGCGTAGTGGTCGGCGACCAGATCGACGCCGTCTCGCATCGGCACGCGCAACCCGCGGAGCACGCTGAAGCCCGTCGTGGGCGGAGGCAGCTTCAACAAGCGGCCGAGTACGAGGGAGGCGACGCGCTTGGCGTTCATGCGGGGAGCCACGCCCTGCACGTTACCCACGTCGCGGGCAGGCCTAGAACTTGTAGAACGGCACCAGTTGCCGGGCCCGCTGAGGTTGGTCTGCATGCAGTCCACGTCGTCGGCGCTGTAGACCGGCGCGTAGAACAGCGATTGCTGGAGCACGCCGTAGCTGGTGTCGAACGCGATCATGCAACTGAACCAGAAGCGGTTGTTCCGGTCCGACGGCTTCAGGATCCAGTACTGCGCGGCGCGATGGCCGGCGATGTCCAACTCCACGGCATCCGCAGGCAGGGTCTGCTCGTAGGTTCGCCAGACGAACGCCTCGACCGCCATCTGATAGTTGCCCGCGTCGTAGTGACACCGCAGTCAGTCCTCGTGCTCCGGCGGAGTGAAGCCCAGCCCGAGTCCGTTGATGACGTCGATCGGGATGTCCTCGCACGCATCGAACGGGCGCGGGTCCGTTGTTTCTCGTTGTCCATTGCGGGGAGTGCACAAGTCCCAATCTGTCGCCCGGACCGAAAAGCAGAACATGTTCTAGTTGCCGGGCGAGCGTCACACCGTCATGCAAGTAGGCTGGCTGGTTGTGTCTCCGCCGTCACAAGACCATCGCAAGCCGACGCTCTGGGCGATCAGTGACCTTCACATCGGTCATACCGGTAACAAGCCCGTCACCGAATCGCTCCATCCGTCGTCCCCGGACGACTGGTTGATCGTCGCCGGCGACGTCGCCGAAAGGACCGACGAGATCCGTTGGTCGCTGGACCTGCTGCGAAAGCGCTTCGCCAAAGTGATCTGGGTGCCGGGCAATCACGAGTTGTGGACCACGACCAAGGATCCGATGCAGATCTTCGGCCGGGCGCGCTACGACTACCTCGTCAACATGTGCGACGAGATGGGCATCGTCACCCCCGAGCACCCCTTCCCTGTCTGGACCGAAGAGGGGGGACCGGCGACCATCGTGCCGATGTTCCTGTTGTACGACTACTCGTTCCTGCCCGAAGGCACCGCGACGAAGGCCGAGGGTCTCGCCGTCGCCCGTGAGCGCAACGTGGTGGGCACCGACGAGTTCCTCCTGTCCGCCGAGCCGTACGCCACCCGCGACGCATGGTGCCGCGATCGCGTCAAGCAGACGCGCGAGAAGCTCGAGGATCTGGACTGGCTGACGCCGCCGATCCTGGTCAACCACTTTCCGCTGGTGCGCGAACCCTGCGACGCGATGTTCTACCCCGAGTTCGCACTGTGGTGTGGCACGACCGCCACGAAGGACTGGCACACCCGTTACAACGCACTCTGTTCGGTCTACGGTCACCTCCACATTCCGCGCACCACGTGGTACGACGGCGTGCGGTTCGAGGAGGTGTCGGTTGGCTATCCGCGAGAATGGCGGCGCCGCAAGCCCTATCGGTGGATGCGACAGATACTGCCCGATCCGAAGTACCCGCTCGGATATCTCAACGAGTTCGGCGGTCACTTCGAGATCACGCCAGAGATGCGCGCCAACGCCGAGAAGATGCAGGAGCGGGTTAGGAGTAGGCGAGCGTGACGGGCAGGCTCTTGTCGGGCGTGGTGCCCTCCCCGATGGCCTCGGCCGAACTGTACGTGGATCCACCAGATCTGGCGCCGCTGCCCGAGGAGGAACCGCTCATCGCTCGTTCGGTGGCCAAGCGGCGCAACGAGTTCATCACCGTCCGCCACTGCGCGCGCAAGGCGCTCGGTGACCTCGGCCTACCGCCCGTGCCGATCCTGAAGGGAGACAAGGGCGAACCGTGCTGGCCCGATGGCGTCGTCGGCAGCTTGACGCACTGTGAGGGCTTCCGCGGCGCGGTCGTCGGGCGGGAGGCGCACGTCCGTTCCGTCGGCATCGACGCCGAACCCCACGACGTGCTGCCCAAGGGCGTGCTCGAGGCCATCAGCCTGCCCGAGGAGCGACGAGAGCTGGCCAATCTTCTCGGCGGTGCGCACTGGGACCGAATTCTGTTCTGCGCCAAGGAGGCGACGTACAAGGCATGGTTCCCGCTGACGCACCGCTGGTTGGGTTTCGAGGACGCGCACATCAGCTTCACGGTCGACGGCTCCGGCGGCGCCGGCGGTTTTGAGTCGCGGATCCTGATCGATCCGGCGGCCGAGTCGGGGCCGCCGCTGACCGCACTGTCGGGCCGATGGTCGGTGGACGAGGGCCTGGTGCTGACGGCGATCGTGCTGTGAGCGCCCCGCCACCCGGCCTCCTCATCGTCGACAAGGCCCCGGGGATGACGAGCCATGACGTGGTGGGCCGCTGCCGCAGATTCTTCGGCACCCGCAAGGTGGGGCACGCCGGCACGCTGGATCCGATGGCCACCGGTGTGCTCGTCGTGGGGATCGAGCGGGCCACGAAGATCCTCGGTCTCCTGACGGCGACGGAGAAGGCCTACGCCGCCACCATCCGGTTGGGGCAGACCACCTCCACGGAGGATGCCGAAGGTGATGTGCTTCAGACGGTTCCGGCCGCACACGTCACCGACGCCGACATCGACGATGCCATCGCCGGCCTGCGCGGCGAGATCGATCAGATCCCCTCGGCGGTCAGTGCGATCAAGGTGGACGGCCAACGGGCCTACAAGTTGGCGCGCGACGGCAAGCACGTCGAACTGGCTGCACGCACCGTGCGGATCGAACGGTTCGAAGTCGTCGCCGTCCGCCGCGTCGACGAGTTCGTCGACGTCGACGTCGAGGTCGACTGCTCGTCGGGCACCTACATCCGGGCGCTGGCGCGCGACGTCGGCACGGCCCTCGGAGTCGGCGGGCACCTCACCGCCCTGCGCCGCACGAGGGTGGGCCCATACGGGCTGGGGGAGGCACACACCCTCGATCAGCTGACCGATTCACCCAGGTTGAGCTACTCCCTGGACGAGGCCTGCCTGCTGGGGTTTCCCCGGCGCGAGCTCACGGACTCGGAGTCGGAGTCGGCATCCAACGGAAGATCGTTGGCGCCGTGCGGAATCGACGGCGTGTACGCCGCGACGGCGTCGGACGGCCGGGTGATCGCGTTGCTCGCCGATGACGGTGCGCGGACGAAGTCCGTCGTCGTCATTCGTCCGTCGACCCTGTAGACGTCACTGAGGCGACCCGTCGATGGTGGTCGAATAGCGCGACGACGACGACGTGCGGAAATGTGAGGGCGAGCAGTACGGACACTCCCGTCATCACCAGGCCGACGTTGGATCTGTAGGCGAACAAGATGCCGAGAACGACGAGTGCCGCAGCAGACGGAAGGGCAGCCGCACGTGCAAATGCCCTGAGCTGCAAACGTATTGGTTCGCCCGGAGCGAGAGCGTCCATCAACCGGGTCGTGTGACGGGCTGCGTGCCAGAGACCGAAGTACACGCCGAACGCCGCGAACACCGGCACGGTGAGGAACAGTGTCAGAACGGCGATCAACTCGGCCGCCTCGAGGACGCGTCGACGGGAGGCGAGGCGAAGCGCCGAGAGGGCGCACGTCAGGACGACCGCGCTCGTCGCCCATTGCGCCGGGACCGCGGCCACCCAGTCAACCAGGGTGGGCAGCAGCGGCCGCATCGCGGACTGTCCCTCGGCCGACCACAGCGGCAGCACGACGACGACCGAGCCGTGAGCGACTGCCTCCCACCAGCCGTCGCGCAGCCGCGGAACCGAGTGGCCACTGCGTTCCGCCGCGTATGTCGTTTCCGCCCAGCCGAAATGCAACGCGGACACGACGAGGAAGATGGCGAAGCTGAGGTCGGGTACGCGCAACAACGCCAGAGTTGCCACCGCGGCCACCAAGAGGTAGACACCGACGACCAGCGCAAGCTGGGTGGGCGCCTGCCAGCGCCGCGATGCGAGGCCCGGCACGAGATGGTCCATCGCACCGTGCGGTACCCCGACGACGATGCCGACGGCGGCCACGACTGGCGAGACCGACGCCAGGCCAGGACGGTCTAGAAATGCCCAGCCGACGATGGCTGCCACGGCACACAGGCAGAAGATGGTCACCCGCCGGTCGAGGGTTCGAGGCGAACGCGGCGTTCGGGTCTGCTCACCCGCCGCTGCGGTCACCTCAGCCGCGGAAGGGTGCCGGCGGTGATCTCGGTATCGGGCGACGTGCGCACATCGTGAGAGTACGCCTTGAATCTCGCCGTCCCGGGGGTCGGGGTGAGAGGCAAGGTATGCATCACCTTGCCCGTGCGCACCGTGAATCACCATGGTGGACAGTTGTTTGCCCGTCCGCCCACCGATCTGCGTCCGAATGTGACGAATCGCGTCACACGTCACCATTGCGTAATGACGATTCCGCATTGACGCGGGTGTAACGTCACAAACGTTGGGGTCGACAGCCACTTCCGTCATCGCCACTAGTCCCGCGGCGATAACGGCATCCGGAGCAATAGTGGAATTGGCCGGGACTGTTCCCAACGTCGGACGAGGTTGCCCGGGCATGACGAGCATAAAAGCCCGTGACCGTCTTTCGCCGACGCACCGCGCTAGTTCCGAGTCCTGCGGAGGAGGTTCGACTGCGGATCGCCAACACCAGCAGCTCCACATGGAACGCCCTACGGCGCGTCGTCAAAAGGCGAGTGCGCTCGAAATATTGTCTGCCAGAGAAAGACGGAGATGATTCCCGACCAATTGACCAATGGCCAGTACCACACGGTCTACAACCTGTTGTCGCTGGTGATCGCGGCCCAACTATTCACCGCGATCTATCTGCTCGTCGTCCAACCACGGGTACTGCCCCGCTACCGGCAGGCGCTCGTGGTCGCTGCCGTGGTCTGCGGCATCGCCGCCTACCACTACTTCCGGATCTTCGATTCGTTCCGCGAAGCGTTCGTGACGGATGCAGTCGGCGGCCAAGGAACGTACACCCAGGCGGCCGGATCGGCATTCAACGAGGGCTATCGCTACGTCGACTGGCTGCTGACCGTGCCGTTGCTGCTGGTCGAACTGGTGGTGGTGCTCGCCCTGGCGAAGAAGATCCAGACCTCATTGCTGATGCGACTGATTCCCGCGTCCGCATTGATGATCGCGCTGGGGTATCCCGGTGAGATCAGCAACGACAACCTCACGCGCAACGTATTCGGTCTGTTGTCGACGATCCCGTTCCTCTACATCCTGTACGTGCTGTTCGTCGAACTGACCCGGTCGCTCGACCGTCAGCCACCGGCCGTGCGCCAGACCGTGAGTCGGTTGCGGATCCTGCTGTTCGCGACGTGGGGTGTGTACCCCATCGCCTACCTGCTGCCGCTGCTAGGCCTAGACGGTGCCGACGCATGGGTTGGTAAGCAAGCCGGCTACTCGATTGCCGACATCTTGGCCAAGGCGCTCTATGGCCTGCTCATCTATCGGATCGCCCGGCTCAAGTCGTTCGCCGACGACGCGGCATTCGCCGAGTTGGAGGGCGGACACGACGTGACGGTCGGCTCCGAGCGCCTCGACGAGCCGCCGAAACCGGCGACGATCGCGCGATAGCACCGGTTACGCGTGGCGGTGCCAACCCCACCAACGGTGGGCGGCCGCAGAGTTGCCGCAAGGGCAGCTCTGCGGCCATCGCCCTTCGAAGGGTCTAGACGACCCAGATCGCTTCTGCTGCAGGATTTCCCAAGTCGATGGTGCTTTCGGGAATTTCCTGATTGGCGGGACTCTCCACGGCTACCGAGATCATGCCCGCGAAGTCCCGACGAGCCAGTACCCGTAGCCGGGAGTCCAGGCTGATTCCCACGCTGTCGAAGTAGCGGAGCATCTCGGGGTCGGCGTCGGAGATGCGGGCCACCGTCCCGGTCTCGCCGTCACGGCACACCGACAGTTGCCGGGCGTCGGGAGTCGGTACCTGCCCGTCCGCAGCCGGAATCGGATCGCCGTGAGGGTCGCGGGTCGGATACCCGAGTTTCGCGTCGATTCGCATCAGCATCCGGTCGGACACGGCGTGCTCGAGTATCTCGGCCTCGTCGTGCACTTCATCCCACCCGTAGCCGAGTTCACGCACCAGGAAGGTCTCCATCAAACGGTGGCGACGCACCATCGCGAGCGCAGCGGTGCGGCCTGCGGCGGTCAGCGAGACGGCGCCGTACTTCTCGTGGTCGACGAGGCCCTGGTCGGCGAGCTTGCGGATGGACTCCGAGGCCGTGCTGGCGGAGACCCCGATGCGTTCGGCCAGCATCTTGGTGCTGACCTTGTCGACAGACCATTCCTGGGCGGTCCAGATGACCTTCAGATAGTCCTGGGCAACCGCCGACAAGTCGCGAGTGCCGTCATCCGGGCTCATAACGTGGAAGTTTAGGCAATCGTCTGCCCATGTGGGCATCTAGCGGTGCCGGCCGCCGCGGCGCGTCGTAGGCTTGCCGTCGTGCAGCGCTGGCGGGGCCAAGACGAGATCCCCACGGACTGGGGCAGGTGTGTCGTCACCATCGGTGTGTTCGACGGTGTTCACCGCGGACACGCCGAACTCATCAATCACGCGGTGAAGGCGGCCCGGTCCCGCGAAGTGCCGACGGTCTTGATGACGTTCGACCCCCATCCGATGGAAGTCGTCTTCCCCGGAAGTCACCCCGCCCAGCTGACCACCCTCACGCGACGTGCCGAGCTGGTGGAGGAGATGGGCGTCGACGTGTTTCTCGTCATGCCGTTCACCTCGGACTTCATGAAGCTCACGCCCGAGCGGTACATCCACGAACTCCTCGTCGAGCGGTTGCACGTCGTCGAGGTCGTGGTCGGCGAGAACTTCACGTTCGGCAAGAAGGCGGGTGGCAACGTCGGCATGCTGCGCAAGGCGGGCGAGCGGTTCGGGTTCGCGGTCGAGAGCATGTCGTTGGTCTCGGAACACCACCGGGACGAAACCGTCACCTTCTCGTCGACCTACATCCGATCTTGCGTCGATGCCGGTGACGTCGTCACGGCGGCCGAGGCGCTCGGCAGACCGCACCGCGTCGAGGGCGTCGTGGTGCGTGGCGACGGCCGGGGCAGGGGTCTTGGCTTCCCGACCGCGAACGTCGCACCACCGATGTACTCCGCCATCCCCGCCGACGGCGTCTACGCGGCGTGGTTCACGGTCCTCGGCCACGGGCCCGTGATGGGCACGGTCATCCCCGGCGAGCGATATCAGGCCGCCGTGTCGGTCGGCACGAACCCGACCTTCTCGGGTCGCACCCGCACCGTCGAGGCATTCGTCCTGGACACCCAGGCCGATCTCTACGGTCAGCACGTCGCCGTCGACTTCGTCGCGCGCGTCCGCGGGCAGGAGAAGTTCGGCTCGGTCGACGACCTCGTCGTGGCGATGAAGGGCGATACCGAGCGGGCCCGCAAGATCCTGTCTGCGCAGTGACGATTCGGTTCGCGCGCTAAGGCGCTGTTAGACTTTCCGGCGACCCAGCGCGCGCTGCAGTTCGCGGCGGCCGCGCCTCAGATGTTCTTCGCGAACCCATGGATGGAGTTGTTTCATGTCGCTCACCACCGAGCAGAAAAAAGAAATCCTCGGCCAGTACGGCCTGCACGAGACCGATACCGGTTCGCCGGAAGCTCAGATCGCGATGCTAACGAAGCGCATCTCCGATCTGACCGAGCACCTCAAGATGCACAAGCACGATCACCACTCGAGGCGCGGACTGCTGCTGCTCGTGGGTCGGCGTCGTCGTCTGCTCAAGTACATCGCTCAGGTCGACGTGGCGCGCTACCGCTCGTTGATCGAGCGCCTGGGCCTGCGCCGCTGACCCGAGTGGGAACGCTGCCCGCGGGCGCGATCGCAGCGTCGGCGCTCGTCGTCGTGGCGACCGCTTTGGTGGGATGCTCGCCGGCGGCCGCCGCGGACATGCAGGTCGGCGATTGTCTCAAGGTCGGCGGCCCGCCGGACCGGCCGGAGACCACCAAGGTGCAGTGCGGAAGCCCGGAGTCGAACTTCAGGGTCGTCGGCACCGTCCAGATCACCGATGACTGTCCGACTGACGTCGATTCGTACTACTCGACACGCAGTTCGTTCAGCGGCTCTGGGTCGACCATCTGCATGGACATCGACTGGGTGGTCGGTGGCTGCATGAGCATCGACCCGGACAACGGCCGTGACCCCATTCGGGTCGACTGCAGCGATCGGTCCGTGCCCAATCGCCAGCGCGCCACTCAGATCATGCAGAAGGTCGCCAACGTCGACCAGTGCGCCACCGGACTCGGCTATGCCTACGACGAACGCCAGTTCACGGTGTGCGTCGAGGACGTGTAGTAACTGCTTCCCGAGGGCACCACCCTGAGAAACCGCTGATTGCGGCGGTGTAACATAGACATGTTTGGAGCCTGATTGGCTCGAGCATCCGGTGCGGTCCGCGCACATCCGCGTGCACCGTTCCAGTGCGTCATCCAGAAGGCCCGTCTTCGAATGGGCGGTCTTCGGTAGTGGCTGCCGGACCAATATGGGTCCGACCGCTTCGATCGACGGCCGTCGGTATTTCTCGGGCTCTTCGCGTGTGACGTGCGAAACAGCAGGAACACGAGAACCAAAGAGGCCTGACACACGTATGTCTGCAACTGAAATAGAAGACGGCGTATTCGAATCGACTGCCGTCATCGACAATGGGAGCTTCGGCACCCGCACCATCCGCTTCGAGACGGGACGGCTGGCCAAGCAGGCCGCCGGCGCCGTCGTCGCGTATCTCGACGACGAGACCATGCTCCTGTCGGCCACCACGGCCAGCAAGACGCCAAAGGAACACTTCGACTTCTTCCCGCTGACGATCGACGTCGAAGAGCGCATGTACGCAGCGGGGCGCATCCCCGGTTCGTTCTTCCGTCGTGAGGGCCGCCCCTCCACGGACGCGATCCTGACCTGCCGCCTGATCGACAGGCCGCTGCGCCCCACCTTCATCTCGGGCCTGCGCAACGAGATCCAGGTCGTCGTCACCATCTTGAGCCTTGATCCCAAGGATCTGTACGACGTGCTGGCCATCAACGCCGCCTCCGCGTCCACGCAGATCTCCGGAATCCCCTTCTCCGGTCCCGTCGGCGGCGTTCGCGTCGCCCTGATCGACGGCCAGTGGGTCGCGTTCCCCACCGTTGAGCAGCTCGAGACCGCCGTGTTCGACATGGTCGTCGCAGGCCGCAAGACGGCCGACGACGTGGCCATCATGATGGTCGAGGCCGAGGCCACCGACAACGTGATCGAGCTGATCGCCGGCGGTGCCGGTGCGCCCACGGAGAGCGTCGTGGCCGAGGGTCTCGAGGCCGCCAAGCCATTCATCGCCGCGCTCTGCGACGCGCAGCAGGAGCTGGCCGACAGCGCCGCCAAGCCGATCGCCGACTACCCGGTGTTCCCCGACTACCAGGACGACGCGTTCGACGCGGTGTCCTCGGTGGCCACCGACGAGCTCTCCAAGGCGTTGACGATCGCGGGCAAGGAAGAGCGTGACGAGCGCACCAATGAGATCAAGGGCGAGGTGCTCGACCGCCTCGGCGAGACCTACGCCGGTCGCGAGAAGGAGATCGGCGCGGCCTACCGCTCGCTGACCAAGAAGCTGGTCCGCCAGCGCATCCTGACCGACCACTTCCGCATCGACGGCCGCGGCATCACGGACATCCGTGCGCTCTCCGCAGAGGTTGCCGTGATCCCGCGGGCGCACGGCAGCGCTCTGTTCGAGCGCGGCGAGACCCAGATCATGGGTGTGACCACGCTGGACATGGTCAAGATGGCGCAGCAGATCGACTCGCTGGGGCCGGAGAAGTCCAAGCGGTACATGCACCACTACAACTTCCCGCCGTATTCGACCGGTGAGACCGGCCGCGTCGGTTCACCCAAGCGGCGCGAGATCGGGCACGGCGCGCTCGCCGAGCGCGCCTTGATGCCGGTTTTGCCGAGCATCGAGGAGTTCCCGTACGCCATACGTCAGGTGTCGGAGGCGCTGAGCTCCAACGGCTCGACGTCGATGGGCTCGGTGTGTGCGTCGACCCTGTCGCTGCTCAACGCCGGCGTGCCGCTGAAGGCTCCGGTCGCGGGTATCGCAATGGGACTGGTGTCCGACGACGTCGAGGTCGAGGGCGGTGGCACGGAGCGTCGCTTCGTCACGCTGACGGACATCCTCGGCGCCGAGGACGCGTTCGGCGACATGGACTTCAAGTGCGCAGGCACGAAGGACTTCGTCACCGCATTGCAGTTGGACACCAAGCTCGACGGCATTCCGTCGCAGGTGTTGGCCGGTGCTCTGGCGCAGGCCAAGGACGCCCGCATCACGATTCTCGAGGTCATGGCCGAGGCCATCGACGAGCCCGACGAGATGAGCCCGTACGCGCCGCGGATCACCACGATCAAGGTGCCGATCGACAAGATCGGCGAGGTCATCGGGCCCAAGGGCAAGATGATCAACTCGATCACCGAGCAGACCGGTGCCTCGATCTCCATCGAGGACGATGGCACCGTGTTCGTCGGCGCTAGCAACGGCGAAGCGGCGCAGGCGGCGATCGACATGATCAACGCGATCGCCAACCCGCAGCTGCCCAAGATCGGTGAGCGGTTCCTCGGGACCGTGGTCAAGACCACCGATTTCGGTGCGTTCGTGTCCCTGCTGCCTGGTCGTGACGGCCTGGTGCACATCTCGAAGCTGGGTCGCGGCAAGCGCATTGCCAAGGTCGAAGACGTGTGCAAGGTCGGCGACAAGTTGCGCGTCGAGATCGCCGACATCGACAACCGCGGCAAGATCTCGCTGGTGCTGGTGGCCGAAGAAGCGGAAGCCGATTCAGCTGAGGCTCCCGCCGAAATCTCGACGGATTCGGGTGCTGCACCCGCCGATGCCGCGACAGCCAGCCGCTAAGTTCGTCCGGCGCAGTGAGCTGCCTGGCGGGCTTCGCGTCGTCACGGAGTTCGTTCCGTCGGTGCGTTCGGCATCGGTGGGAGTGTGGGTAGGCGTCGGGTCACGCGACGAGGGTCATAGCGTGGCCGGCGCCGCTCACTTCCTCGAGCATCTGCTGTTCAAGTCGACGCCGACGCGCTCGGCGGTGCAGATCGCCCAGGCGGTCGATGCCGTGGGCGGTGAACTGAATGCGTTCACCGCCCGCGAGCACACCTGCTATTACGCACACGTGCTCGACGCCGACCTCGAACTGGCCGTCGACCTGGTGGCCGACGTCGTGCTGCGGGGTCGGTGTGCCAGCGATGACGTCGAGGTCGAGCGCGACGTCGTGCTCGAGGAGATCGCCATGCGCGACGACGATCCCGAGGACACCCTCGGGGACGTCTTCCTGTCGGCGATGTTCGGCGACCACCCGGTGGGCCGACCGGTGATCGGCAGTATCGAGTCGATCTCCACGATGTCTCGCGCACAACTGCATTCGTTCCACGTGCGTCGGTACACCCCCGAACGCATGGTCGTCGCCGTGGCGGGCAACGTCGACCACGATCACGTCGTCGCGTTGGTGAAGGAACACTTCGGACCGCGACTGGTGAATGGCAACGAGCCCGTTGCGCCCCGCAAGGGCACCGGTCGGGTGCCCGGCCGACCGAGCCTGCAGCTCGTCAACCGCGACGGCGAGCAGACGCACATGTTCCTCGGCGTGCGGACGCCGGGCAGGCACTGGAATCACCGGTGGGCGCTGTCGGTACTCAATAGTGCACTCGGTGGTGGGCTGAGTTCGCGCCTGTTTCAACAGATTCGAGAGACGCGCGGGCTCGCTTACTCCGTCTACTCCACGGTCGACACGTTCTCCGACTCGGGTGCGCTGTCGGTGTACGCGGCGTGTCTGCCAGAACGGTTCGAAGAGGTCAGCCGGGTCTCGGCGGACGTGCTGGCCGAGGTGGCGCGCGACGGGATCACCGAGGCCGAGTGCCGAATCGCCAAGGGGTCGTTGCGCGGCGGGTTGGTGCTTGGTCTGGAGGACTCGGGTTCGCGGATGCACCGCATCGGTCGCAGTGAACTCAACTTCGGCGAGCACCGGAGCATCGACGAGACTCTGGCCCTCATCGACGCCGTGACACTCGACGAGGTGAATGCCGTGGCGAAGCGGTTGCTGAACCGACCGTACGGCGCCGCGGTCCTCGGGCCGCATCGATCGACGAAGTCACTGCCGCAAGCACTTCGGAGCGTCGCGGGCTGATGACTTCGGTGGGCAGGAGCGAAGCGACCGGGGAATGTTTTGCGCTCGGCCTCTGTACCTCTCCGCCGAGGGATAGTCGACGGCACGTCGGAGTGCCGAGACTACGGTTGTTGCAGCGACACGCCGACGGTCGCGTCATCTTGCGGAGTGTCGGCGCATCATGTTTACCGAACGCGAAGTAAGTCGTCGCGCCGGAGCACGAAGAAGTACGGCTTTTCAGATCCGCGTAGGTCCATCGCACCGAGGACGGAGTCGTCGGTCAGCCTCCGGAACACGTCGTTGACGGGCAGCTGGTCGTACAACATGGTCGCGGTGTCGACGCCGCGGTAGCGGGTGGTCCGCAGGCGAGCCTTGGGCGCGGTGGTCCTCAGTACCGGTTTCAGCCTCGAGATCAGGCCGGTGAAGTTCCGATGTCGCAGCCGCGGAATGCTGGTCACCACGCCCAGGCCACTGAAGGCCAGCAGGGGATTGAGCGCCCACAGCGCCGCACCGTCGGCCGTGGGGAACAGCAACGGGTGCACGGACTCTGCGTCGAGGAACTGCTTGCCCCACCAACCGCTGGCCGCCAGCAGTCCGTCGAGTGGATGACCGGTGGGCAGTTCGGCGCCCCGCCACGTGCCGAGCATGTCGTCGGGTGCCACGGCCGGGGCGGCGTCGAACAAGGCCAGGGCGTCGGCAGTAGTCGTGGGGGCGTCCGGGAGAACGTCGGTCAAGTGCATGCCCCCACCGTACTTGACGGGTGTCAAGTTTGGTCATGGGGCGCGAAGTGCACATCGCCCGGCCGACTCGTGGTCAGCCGGGCGATGGAGGGGAAGGCGTATCAGGCGAGCAGTGCCGCCGGGTCGGTGTAAGGCAGGCCCAGGTCGGAGGCGACCTGCTCGGAGACGAGCGCGCCCTCGTGCGTCGAAAGGCCCTTGGCCAGAGCGGCATCGGCGGCACACGCGGCCTGCCAGCCCTTGTCGGCGAGCTTGAGCACGTACGGCATGGTCGCGTTGGTCAGAGCGAAGGTCGACGTGCGCGGCACCGCACCTGGCATGTTGGCCACGCAGTAGAACACCGTGTCGTGCACTGCAAAGGTCGGGTCGTCATGCGTCGTGGGCCGGGAGTCCTCGAAGCAACCACCCTGGTCGATGGCGATGTCCACCAAGACCGCGCCCGACTTCATGTGCGCCACCATCGAATTGGTGACCAGCTTGGGGGCCTTGGCCCCCGGGACCAGCACGGCGCCGATCACCAGGTCGGCATGCTTGACCGCGTCCTCGAGTTCCAACGTCGACGAGTAGCGGGTCTCGATGCTGCCGCCGTACTCGGCGTCGATCTTCCGCAGCGTGTTGACGTTGAGGTCGAAGACTGTGACGCGAGCGCCCATACCCTTGGCGACGGCGGCGGCGTTGTCGCCTGCCATTCCGCCGCCGATCACCACTACGTTGGCAGGCGCGACGCCGGGGACACCGCCCATGAGGACGCCGCGGCCGCCGTGGCTGCGCATCAGGTGGTAGGCGCCTACCTGTGCAGCGAGCCGGCCTGCGACCTCGCTCATCGGGGCCAACAGGGGCAGCGCGACTGATCCGTCTGGGTTGGCCGTCTGAACGGTCTCGTAGGCAATCGAGGTGGTACCGGACGTCATCAGGGCGTCGGTGCACGGCTTGGACGCGGCGAGGTGCAGGTACGTGAAGAGCGTCTGGCCCTTGCGCATCCGGCCGTACTCGGCCTCGATGGGCTCCTTGACTTTGAGCAGCAGGTCGGCCTCGGCCCAGACTTCGTCGGCGCTATTGACCACCTGTGCGCCCGCGGCCTTGAAGTCGCGGTCGGAGATTGCGGAGCCGTCGCCGGCGCCGGCTTGGATGAGCACCTCGTGACCGCGACGGGTCAACTCGGAAACGCCCGCCGGGGTGATTGCCACCCGGTACTCGTTGTTCTTGATCTCGGTCGGGATTCCGACGCGCATGACCGCTCCTAAAGTCGTGTTCTGATGGCTAAATTGTGAAGAACATTCGGGCCAAGCACAACACCATCGATGTTGATTCGATAAACTCACGGAATGCCAGAACGATCTTCGAAGACGGTCGCGCCAAGCCTGGCGTCGCCGAAGAATGTTCGACCCGCCGATCTCGACGAGACCGACCGGCGCATTCTGACCGCACTCCACGGCGACGCTCGGATGTCCAACAGCGCGCTCGCGGACCTGGTCGGGATCGCGCCGTCCACCTGCCACGGACGGGTGCGGCGGCTCCAGGACATCGGTGTCATCCGCGGTTTCTACGCCGACATCGATCCCGCGTCGATCGGCCTGTCGCTTCAGGCGATGATCTCGGTCAGCCTGCAGTCGAACGCCCGCGGCAAGATCGGCACCTTCATCGAGCACATCCGCGAGCGCCCGCAGGTGATGGACGTCTACTTCCTCGCCGGCGCCGACGACTTCATCCTCCACGTGGCGGCGCGCGACACCGATGACCTCCGCTCGTTCGTGGTCGAGAACCTCAACGCCGACGCCGACGTGGCGGGCACCCAGACGTCGCTGATCTTCGAGCACCTGCGGGGAGCGTCGCCGCTGTGACCGCCGAGGACGACGTCGAGGGCCTGTACGGTGTGCCGCCGGAGGAGTTCCTGGCGCGACGCAAGGACCTGGTGGCTGCAGCGAGGAAGCGCGGCGATGCCGAGGCGGCCAAGCTGATCGGCGCAGCTCGGCGGCCGACGACGGCGGCGTGGGTGGTGAACGCCCTGGTGCGCGCCGACGGCGCGGCGCGGCGACGTTTGGCCGAGCTCGCCGATGGTCTGCGCGCTGCACACGCGGCCATGGATGGCGCCCGAATCCGTGAATTGTCCTCGGTCCAACGCAAACTCATCGACGAGCTGGCCCGCACCGGCTTCACGGCGACCGCCCAGTCGAACCCGTCCGCGGCGCTGCGCGACGACGTGGTGGGCACGCTGCAGGCAGCCATCGCCGATCCCGACGTCGCGGCGCGGTTGGGCCGGTTGGAGAAGGCCGAACGATGGTCGGGCTTCGGTGATTTCGGCTCGGTGACGACAGTCGGGCCCGTGTCGAAGTCGAAGCAGAAGCCCAAGCCGAAGGCCGAGCAACCCGACGTGTCAAACGATCACGAGGCGGCCGCGGCCGACGTGGCTGCCGCCAGGGAACGCGTCGCCTCTGCACGGATCGCCTCCGAGGCGGCTCGGCAGGCGCACTCCGATGCTGTCGACATTGCTTCCGAGCGAAAGGCTGAGTTGGCCAGGGCCCGCCGACACTACGAGAAGCTTCTTGAGTCGGTTGATGCCGCCGAACGGGCGTTGAACGCGGCCGACGAGCAGTTCGAAGCGGCCGAGCGGGCATCGCATGATGCGGCCGATCGGTTTGATGTGGCGACGTCGGCGGTCGCACTCGCAGACTCCGCGTTGGCGGCACTTCTCCAGGGGCAGAGCCAAACTCGCCATCGCGGATAGTCGTCGCCCGCGGTGAGCATGGCTTCGGCATGGTGGTAGGCGTTGATGCGGGCCTGACCGGTGTCCAGTCGTGGTGGGGGGATCCATTCGGTGGTGCCGTCGGGTTGTTTTCGGGTGTGGCAGCCGTTCTTCTTGATCCAGGGGTGGTGGCTCCAGCAGGCGAAGGTGAAGGTGTCGACGTGGTGGACTTCGCAGCGGTAACCCGATGCGGTGCAACCGGGGTGGGTGCAGCCACGGTCCTTGGTATGGATGTATCAGTTGTGTACTCCTCACAACGACTGACGGGACGACACTCATGGCCGACTACGAACTATTCCACGCCACCACGCTGACGCCGGGCGCGCACCGAGGACCGACGGTCATCTTGCTCCACCGCCGCGGGGATGGCCTGGTCGTGCGATTCCAGCAGGGCGACGAGTACATGGAGGCGTTCGTCGACGGCGCCGCCTGTGAGAGGCTGGGCGCCATCATGGTCGACGTCGCCACGGGTTGGCGTAGCGGGTGAATGCCGTCGATGACCACCGACTGGAATCGTGTCCTCGACGAGGCCAGGGCGATCGTCGAGTCCTACGACACGCGAGTTACGCTGCGGCAGCTGTTCTATCGGCTCGTCGCCGCACAGATTCTCCCCAACACGCAGGCGGCGTACAAGTCGCTGTCGCCGAGGATCGCCAAGGCGCGTCGCAAGGGCGGTTGGCCCGATCTGGGCGACCACACCCCGCTTCCGCCCGGGCACCCCGGTGTCCTTTCGTCGCGATGAACGCCGACGTGCACCTGATGTTGCGGCCGATGTGAACGTTGGCGCCAAGCACACGTTCGTGTTGCCGCTCCCCCTGATCATGGTCGGCGTCGGCGCCGTGTTGACAGCACGGTCGGTCGTCCTGATAGTCGTCGGGGCCTGGAACTCCACCCGGCCTGTCGAACCCGGTCGAGTTACGACATCAGAACAAGACCCCGCAGCGCTGACCAAGGCCGTTCTCGGGTGGCCGGCGAGCCGGTCGCGCACGTGATGCGGAGTGTCGGTATCGGGTGGAGCCGGTCGAACTCGCCTGAACAGCTACCCGAGCAGATCGCCGGCTATGGGTGCGTTCTCTCAACGATCGCGCGCGTTCTGTTCGCTGCTCCCGCAGGGGCGAACGCGTCATTCCACGCGTGGACGAGTTCGACCATCCGGCCTTGGGAGCATGTGCGGCAGCGGCAATCGCGCCGCCGGTACACGCCGTGTCGTGCCAACCCGTGATTTCCAATGCCAGGGGCGTCGCCGAAGGTCCCCATCGCGTGACGCTCTGGTTGGGTCGTTCGACTCTGGTGGGCCAACACGTCTGCGACGACGATGACCATCAGATCAGTGTGGTCCCCCGCTCGAACGCAATGACGACGTGAGGCCCGCCCGAAGCGATGAGGAGTGGTTGTGTCCGTACTCGATGAGTTTCATTCCGGCGAGGACATCGGGGTCGTTGCTCTACCCGACGCTGGCCCGGGTGAGTCGGGTGGCGACGATCCAGAACGCAATGCACGCGCTCGCTCCTCCCTGGTTGATCGGTTCAACAAGAGTCGGGTGACCGTGCTTCTTTGGCGTGACTGGCGACTCGGTGCAGGTGCAGCAGCCGGGGCCGCCGCGTTGGCCGCGTTGTTGGTCGGCCTGTGGACTCCACGCGGACCGATGACCACCACGCAAGTGTTGATCGCGATGGTGATTGGCGCGTTGGTCGGTGTGACGGCCGGTTTTGCCATGCGGTCCCGGTGGGCGATGTTGCTCGCCCCTGTGGTTTTCGTTGCGGTGTTCGAGGTTGCCCGGATCGGCTCTGACGGTCCGACCGTTGATGGGATCCATCCAGGCAGCACCTATGGAATCCTCGCGCTTGCCGTCGGCCGCGGGTTGCATGGCGTGGTCGGGCTCGTGCCTATGCTGCTCGGTGTTGCTTTCGGTTCAGCGTTGGCACGGCGCATGAGTGGCGGTCCGCGCAGTCGACACGGTCGGGCGCGAGTCGGTTTCTATTTGAGGCGAACCTTCGCTGGTGTAGTCACTGTCGGGATGATTGCGTTGGCCGCCGGAATCGCTCGTCCGGCAAGCACCGAAGCGTTCCGCGACTCGAACGACAACAGGGTCGAGGGCAGCATCGCCGAACTGATCCGTTTCGACATCGGGGGCCACGACTTGGCAATGATGATCCGCGGCGCAAACACCGACAACCCGATCCTGCTGTATCTCGCCGGTGGACCTGGCGGCAGCGAACTCGGGGCAATGCGCAATCATCTCTCGACGCTGGAGAACGAGTTCGTCGTGGTGACCTGGGACCAGCGCGGGACCGGCAAGTCCTACACCGAGATCGAACCAACAGCGACGCTGACGTTCGACAACGCAGTCGCCGACACCATCGAAGTGACCAAGTACCTCCGCGACCGCTTCGGCCAGGACAAGATCTACCTCCTCGGTCAGTCCTACGGCACGATCCTCGGTGTCCGCGCGGTGCAGCAGCACCCCGAGCTGTACGCCGCGTTCATCGGAACCGGGCAGATGGTCAGCGCCCGCGAGACGGACCACATCTTCTACGCCGACACCCTCGCGTGGGCTCGCGACACGGGCAACAACGACGTCGTCAACACCCTCACCCGTCTCGGACCGCCCCCGTACACCACGCTGCTCGACCTCGAAGCCACCCTGGCCAACGAGCAGGAGGTCTACCCGTACGACCGCAGCGGCAACTCTGAAGGTGCAGGCGGGTTCTCGGAGAACTTCTTCGTACCCGAGTACACCCTCGTCGAACAGATCCACACGCTCGGCGGGTTCCTCGACACCTTCAACTTCATCTACCCGCAGATCCAGGAGATCGACTTCCGCGTCGATGCCGCCCGGCTCGAAGTTCCCGTGTTCTTCGTCGAAGGCGCCCACGAAGCCCGTGGACGCGCCGAGCCTTTTGCCGAGTGGTACTCGATGTTGACCGCTCCGACCAAGGATCTAGTGGTGTTCGACACGTCCGGTCATCGGCCGCTGTTCGAACAACCCGACGATTTCGTCACCTATATGGTCGGCACAGTCCTCGCCGAGACGAACCCGTCGTGATCACCCCAACAGCCGCGACAGAGGCGCGATCGTGCGCGCTCCCAACCCCCGCGGGTTCTTCGCTGCACACCAAACAGCAGCAACCGTCCAGCCGAACCCGCCCGCGGCGGTCCGCCCTGCACCTCAGTTAGGTAACTCCGATGACTAAGCTAAGACATCACCTACCACGGCGTCACTCGCAGTTCATCAGCAGACGACGAACTCGCGGTGACGCGAACGTGCCGGAGATGGTGAACTCCTGCATGACGCCCTTCATGCCGGACTTCATCGGCTTCTTCTGCGTACGTCCGGCCAGCGTGGTGCGGAGTTCCGCAGCATTCCACTCGCGAGCCACCTGATTGATGCCATTGCCCTTCAGCACGTCGGCTACGGCCGTCCGAAACGCGGTCGCTTCGGGTTCCAGGGGAACGCCATCCATGGTGTACCCGAACGGCCTTTTAGCGGTCTGCTACGTCCCGGCTTGCGCCTTCTGGACGTTGGCGCGACCGGGCGACCATCTTGCTCGCGCTGTTGGACAGGTCCAGGTCGCCACCCTGGACGGTCTTGATCCGTACCCCGGCGGCGTCGGCAACGTCGATGAGCCGCTCGAGGTCCTTCATCGAGCGGTAGAGCCGGTCGGTGTGCCAGCAGATCAGCGCGTCGAAGTCGCGGCGGTTCATCGCGGTAATGAGCGCATCGAAGCCGGGTCTGGTCTTGCCGTTGTAGGCGGACAGGTCGTTGTCGTCGAATCGGGCGACGACGTCCCAACCCAGCTTCTCGGCCAGCGCACGTCCGTCCTCGAGCTGACGCTCCACGCCGAGGCCTTCGCCCGTCTGGTCAGCGGAAATGCGGGCGTACGCGGCTGTTCTAATGGGCCTAGAGTATCAGTACACAACCGATACATTCGTTGGCGTGCAACACGATTCGCTGACCGGGGGTGGCGATGCGTTTGGTTCTGCCGAGGTAGCGCGCCTTCTGGGTGTGCTTGTCGTATACGGCGAGGTAGTGTTGGGCGTGGGCGGCCATCCGGATCACGTCGGCCATCGGCAGCAGGGTGCCGCCGGCGGTGACGGCCTGCCCGGCCCCGGATTGCAGCTCGCTGAGCGTGGTGGAGACGATCACGGTGACCGGGAGTCCTTGGTGCTGACCGAGTTGTCCGGAGGACAGCATCGCGCGCCCAACGGCGTGGAACGCGTCGTGGGTGCGTTGGGCAGGGGAACGGAAGTCGTTGTCGATCGCGGCTTGGCTGGGGGTGCCGTCCACGCAGGGCGTTTGGTCGTCGGGATTGCACATTCCCGGTGCGGCCCACTTGGCCAGCATCGGGTCGAAGGTGGCGTGGGGTTGCGGTGACAGCCAGCCGCTGATCTTGCTCATCCCGTCGGTGTCCTGGGGCCGATGGTGATGCCGCGTTTGCTGGCCCGGTCTTCGTCGCTGTACTCGCCGTCGGGGTTGATCAGTGCCATCAGGCGGTCGGCGGCCTTGCGCAACTGGTCGGGTCGCAATGTCGATGCCACTGAGTCCAGGGTCTTCTCGGAGTGCTCCCGTGTTTCGTGGTCGACGTGGCCGGGGATGTCCTCGACGAAGCGGCGGATCACCTTGACGTGATCGGGACCGACTGTGCCTTGGGCCTGGGCGGCGGCGGTGTGGGCGAGTACCGGTGCCAGCGGCTCACCCGAGAGGGTGGTGTGTGCTCCAAGATCGGCGGAAACCTGAGGAGCGCCACAATAGTTCGAACCACCGACCGGAATGCATGATTTGTGGCCAGTTAAACCGCAGTGACACAACGGAATTGACGAGTCTCGTGAAAGAGGCTTCAGCGATTCGCCGCCAGGACCGACAGCAGTTCGTAGCCGACGTGCGCCGCGGCGATGCCGGTGATCTCGGCGTGGTCGTACGCAGGCGACACCTCGACGATGTCCGCGCCGACCACGTTCAGCCCGACCAGTCCTCGCAGCGTGTTCAGCAGTTCGCGTGACGTCATGCCGCCGGCCTCGGGCGTCCCGGTGCCGGGAGCGTGCGCGGGATCGAGCACGTCGATGTCGACCGAGACGTACACCGGCCCACCGTCGAGTCGCGCCCGCATCCGTTCGACGATGCTCTTCACGCCGTCGACTTCGTAGTCATCGGAACGGATCACCTGGAAGCCCAGCACGGCGTCGTCCTCCAGATCCTGCTTGCTGTACAGCGGGCCGCGGATGCCGATGTGCTGCGAGCGTTCCATGTCGATCAGACCCTCCTCGCTGGCCCGGCGGAACGGCGTGCCATGCGTGTAGGGCGCGCCGAAGTAGGTGTCCCAGGTGTCGAGGTGGGCGTCGAAGTGCAGCACGGCAATCGGGCCGTGGTCGCGGGCCAGTGACCGCAGGATCGGCAGCGCGATGGTGTGGTCACCGCCGATGGTCAGGACCGTGGAGCCGTCCTTCCGAATGTCGGTGATCGACGAGTCGATCGTGGTGATCGCGTCCTCGATGTCGAAGGGATTGACCGCGATGTCCCCGCAGTCGGCGACCTGCTGGGTGGAGAAGGGCGATACGTTCAGCGCCGGGTTGTACGGCCGCAACAGCTTCGACGCGGCGCGAACGTGGCCGGGCCCGAAGCGGGCGCCCGGCCGGTACGACACTCCGCTGTCGAACGGGATGCCGACGATGCACACGTCGGCAGCCGCGACCTGATCGATGCGGGGCAGGCGGGCGAATGTCGCCGGGTCGGTGTACCGCGGAACGCGGCTGGCGTCCGGCGGTCCGATGGGATCGGAGCTCATCGGTTCTCCTCCTCGGCAATGCTCTTGACGATGTCGTCCTTGCTGCCGGGATCGCTGACCGTGGGACTCGAGTCGATGAACGCGAGTTCGCCCGACACGTCCAACGACCTGGTGAGCGCGATGTAGAACACACCGGAGACCAGTAGCCCCACGGCAAAGGCGATGTCGACCTCGCCGAGCGCCGAGGCGGCGGGTCCGACGAAGAACGGTAGGTCGACGAACGGGATCTCGGCCAGGACCCCCGCCGAGAAGGCGGTCAGTCCGCGCCACGACCAGGCACCGTAGATTCCGTTGGGAGTGAACAGGTCTGCGATCGCGTAGTGGCCGCGGCGAACGAAGAAGTAATCAGTCAGGTTGACGGCGGTCCACGGCGCCAGCAGGTACAGCATGATCAGCAGCGTCGTGTTGAGCGCGGTGGTCGCGTTCGAGAGCAGCAGGCTCATCACCAGCCAGGCGATCGCCAGTACGACGATGGTCACGACGCGCAGGTTGCGTGTCGGATTGACCGACTTCAGTGAGTCCAGGCCCGTGACGACGGTGAGCATGCCGCTGTAGGCGTTCAGGCCCATCGTCGCGACCAGCACCAGTGTGGACACGACCGCCAGCACGCTACCGAGGTAGGAAAAGGTGTCGTTGCCAGTTTGATTGATGCCGGCCAGGGCGTCGCTCGCGCCGAGGTAGGTGGCCATCCACGCACCGAGTGGGATCAACCAGGCGGGTGAAGCCGACGCGCCGAGGAACACTGAAGCGATGATTGCGGACGGCTTGGTGGTGCGTGGCAGATAGCGGCTGTAGTCGGAGACGTACGGCGCATAGGTGATGTTGTACGACGCCGCGACGCTGAACTGCACCAGGAACGCGACGAACGTGAAACCGCCTGGGGTCGCGGCCGTTCCCGTCACGCCGCCGAACAACACTCCACATGTCAGGACGATCCACAGGGGCAGGGAGATCCAGAACAGCACCCGAAACGTCTTGTGCAGCAGGTCGTGTCCGAAGATTGCGACGAGAGCCGCGACGACCGTGATGACGACTGCCACCACCACGGGATTCCAGCCGAAGATCGACTGGAGGCCGGATTTGATGATGACGACGTCGACCACGTTGAAGCCGACGAAGGTGAACAGCGTGCCGATCAGTGGCAACAGCACGCCGCGGTAACCGAACTGTGCCCTGGACTGGATCATCTGGGGGAGTCCGAGCACCGGGCCCTGCGTGGCGTGAAACGCCATGAACAGCGTGCCGAACGCAATGCCGGCGATGCCCGCGACGATCGTCCACCACAGTGACAGTCCAAGGCTGGGGCCGACGAAGCCCAGGGCGAGGGTGAACGGCTGGAAGTTGCCGACGAACCAGAACGGGCCCTGGTGCGACACCTTTCCGTGGCGCTCGTCGTCGGGAACGTAGTCGATGGATCGGGTCTCGATCATCGAGCCCGCGCGACCTTCGTCGGCCACGGGTGTGGGTGATGACATGGGCGCTCCTGGGTGTTGGTGTGTTGCGTATCACCACGCGCCGAGGGTCTGCCGACCACTACGGCCGATGTGTTCAATGTGTCCATTACCTTGGGCGAAATGTACATTTGGGCAGGTGGGCGGTGATCACGGTCGGCGACGTCGTCGCCGATCAATCGCTGAACCTGCAGCTCGTGGTGGGTGGCGTGGGGCTCGACCGTGAAGTCACCTCGGCCCATGTGTCCGAGCTGACGTCACCCGGTGACTGGTTGCGCGGTGGCGAATTGCTCATGACGGTCGGGCTACTGCTGCCGATGAAGCCGACCGAGTGCCGTGCCTACTTATCCGAATGCGCTGCCGCGGGGGTCGCTGGCGTCGCGCTCGGACTAGGGCACGGGTTGCCGTATCAGGACTGTCCGGACGCCCTGCGGGACGCCGCGCAGGAGCTCGGCGTCCCCCTCCTGATGGTGCCCGACGAGACACCGTTCATCGCCGTCACCAAGTGGGTCTTCGAGACCATCGCCACGCAGGAGCGTCACGACCTGCAGACCGCGATGGAGATCAACCGCAGACTCACCGCGGTCGCGACCAGCGCTGCGCCGTTGCAGGCGCTCCTGTCGGCCTGGGCGACGTCCAGCGACACCCCGTGCGTGGTGTGCGACAGCGGCGGGCGCCTGATGGCGGCGACGTCGGGCGCGGATGCCGGGATCGTCGAACTGGCGTGCCGGATGCCGTTTCACCCACGCGCAGGAGGCGGCGGGTGGTCAATGGTGGACGACTTCGAGGTGCACACCGTCGGCGCCGAGGTGCCGCTGGCGTACGTCGTGCTGGGGGCCGACATGAACGTGACGTCCCGCAGCTCGTCGACCGTACTGGTGTCCCTGATCGCCCTGGACATCGAGCGGCGCAATCTTTCCGACCAACCCGAGCGGCGGCGACGCGATCAGGTCTTCGCGCAATTGCTGCGGCCCGGCATCAAACACGAGCGCGCACGACCCCTCGCCGCGAGCGTCGGTTTGACGGCGGAGCACTACCAGGTGGCCGTGGTCGCGTCGGAGGACGTAGATGCGCTCGCGTACCGAGTGCACCTCGGTCTCGACGGGGCGTTGGTTCGAGTGCACGGCGGGACCGTGGAGATCGCGCACAGCGATCCGACGGCGCTGACGAACACCCTCGCGACGCACGCGGCGGGCCTGCCCGCGGGCATCGGCGCCCCGACGGCTCCGGAAACGCTGGCGGTCTCGGCGATGCAGGCCCGCTCGCTGCTCCCGGTCAGCGAGCACCTCGGCCGCATCGTCACCGCGAGTGAGGGGGAGACGGTGTCGCTGCTGCTGTCATTGGGCGCACCGGAAGCGGTTCGTGGCTTCGCCGACGCGGTGCTCGCTCCCTTGGACCATCTGGATCCGCGCGACAGGCTGGAACTACTACGCACCCTGGATCAGTGGCTGCGGGCCAACGGCGCCTGGGATCCAGCAGCGCATCGACTGTCGCTGCACCGCAACACCGTTCGGAACCGCATCGATCGGATCGCCACGTTGACGGGGAGACGCCTCGACGACGGTGACGACCGGATGGAACTGTGGCTGGCACTCAAGGCCAGAGCGGCCCTCCCGCAGTAGCCCTCCCACTCCTCCGCGAGCCTCCGCGAGCGTGCGTGTCTGCGGCCGACACGCCGAGAGAAAACCCGACATTGCGCACGCTCACGGGGAAGCGGGGGGCCGGGTGAACTCGCGTAGCCACGCGTACCACGCCCCCATGCCCTCGCCGGTTCGTGCGCTCAGGGGCAGCACGAGCGCCTTGGGGTTGACCTGATGCACGTGGTCGACGTACGTCGCGACGTCGGCATCGAGGTGCGGCTCGAGGTCGATCTTGTTGAGCAGCACCACGTCCACCGAACGAAACATCACCGGGTACTTCAGCGGCTTGTCCTCGCCCTCGGTGATCGAGTAGACCATCACCTTCGCGTGCTCGCCGACGTCGAACTCGGCTGGGCACACGAGGTTTCCGACGTTCTCGACGATGACGAGGTCCAGGGCCGGCAGATCAAGTCCGGCCAAGGCCCGGTTCACCATCGGGGCATCGAGGTGGCATTCACCGCCAAAGCCGTTGCTGGTGTTGAGAAGTGAGACCTGTGCGCCACGGCCTGCCAGCTTGGCGGCGTCGAGGTCGGTGGCGATGTCACCTTCGATCACGCCGATCGCGATGTCGCCGCTGAGTTCGTCGAGGGTCGCGGCCAGCACCGTCGTCTTGCCCGAGCCCGGCGAGCTCATGAGGTTCAGGGCGCGGACGCCGTTGCTCTCGAACGCGCTGCGGTTGAAGTCGGCTCTGACGTCGTTCTCCGCGAAGATCGACTCGAGCACGTCGACACGTTGGGATCCGGTCGCGTATCCGCTGTGGTCCCCATGGTCGGGTTCGTGGTGATGGTCGTGGCTGTGTTCGGTGCCGTCGTCGTGACGATGAAACCTACCCATTCTGAGCACCTTTCGACGATTCGACGGCTGCGGAATCGCCGACCTCGATGGACGTGACCATGAACTCCTCGCCGCGGATGACGTCCACGTCGGCGCTGCCACACCCGGGGCAGGCGACCGAGAAGCGCGATTCGATTTCCGTCTCGGCCCCGCACGACCGGCACGACACCGCGGCGGCGATCAGCTGCAGTTCCAGCTCGGCATCCTCCATGTCCGCGAAGTCTCGCACCAGCGTCCAACAGAACGACAACGAGTCGGGCACCACCTGCCGCAGCGCACCTACCTGGACCCGCACGACGTCCACCCGCCGCCCGGCGGCGTGAGGCTTCACGACGCCGGCGATGGCGTGGCACAGTGACAGCTCATGCACGGCGAATCACCCTCGGTCCGTATTCGTCGTCGATGTTGCGCACCCTATTACTCACCTGGACGCGGCGAGTACGGAACCGCCAGGAAGAAGTCATGACGAAAATCCTTGCTTGATTGTGATCGTCGCAATGGGGATGCAGGTCTAGCCTGAATGGACCAGGCCGTGTCCACAGCCCATTGACGCGACTGGTTGCGGTGCTCGGGAGGCCCATGAAGCGTGTTCGGCGTGCGCCCGCCACGGCGGTGCGGTCGAGGCTCGACATCACGGGGGTCGTTCAAGGTGTCGGGTTCCGTCCTGCTGTCGCTCGCATCGCCGACGCCCGCGGTGTCACCGGCTTCGTCTCCAACGACTCCGGCTCGGTCCACTGCGAATTCGAGGGTGCCGCCGAGGAGGTCGACGCGGCTATCGCCGACCTTCGGGCCGCTCCGCCGCCGATGGCGCGTATCGACGACATCCGACTGACGGCCGTTGCGCCGCAGGGCGATCGCGGCTTCCGCATCGTCGAGAGCACGTCCACCGGGGGTGCGCGCACACTCGTGCCACCCGACGTCGCGATGTGCGCCGACTGTCTGCGCGAGATGAACGACCCCACCGACCGCCGCTACCGCCACCCGTTCATCACGTGCACCAACTGCGGGCCGCGCTACACGGTGATCACCGATCTGCCCTACGACCGTCCCGCCACCACGATGGCGAAGTTTCCGATGTGCGAACCGTGCGCCACCGAGTACCGCGATCCCAGGAACCGTCGGTTCCACGCGCAAACCATCGCCTGCCCGGACTGCGGGCCGACGTTGACGTGGGTAGGCCCTTGGTCGGGGCCGGGTGCCTATGCGGACCCGATCGCCGCCGCTGCCGCCGTCATCGAAGCGGGCGGGATCGCGGCGGTGAAGGGCATCGGTGGCTACCACCTCGCGTGCCGCGCGGAAGACACCGAGGCGGTCGCCGAGCTGCGGCGACGCAAGTCGCGACCCGCCAAGCCCTTCGCGGTCATGGTCCCCGATCTGGCTGCGGCCCGTCTTGTCGCGGAGATCTCCGACGCGGCCGCGTCGATGCTGACGTCCGCCGCGGCCCCGATCGTCCTCGTTCCCGCAGTGCCCGGCGCAGTGTCGGACCTCGTGGCCCCCGGCCTGCTGGACGTCGGGGTGATGCTGGCGTACTCGCCGATCCATCACCTGCTCTTCCAGCGGCTGGGGTCGACCGCGCTCATCATGACGTCGGCCAACGCCGGGGGATCGCCGATCGTCTTCCGTGACGAAGACCTGTCGTGGATCGACGGACTCGCCGACGGTGTGCTCATCCACGACCGGCCGATCCACGTGCCGTGCGAGGACTCGGTGCTCACGGTCGACGACCAGGGCGCGACGCTGCCACTGCGCCGATCGCGCGGGTACGCGCCATTGCCTGTGGCGGTGCCCACGCCCGAGGGCACAGTCCCGGTGATCCTGGCGACGGGCGGCGATCTCAAGACCACGTTCTGCCTGATGGCCTCCGACGGACACGCGCACATGTCATCCCATCTCGGCGACATGGCGGACCCGCGGACCCAGTCGTGCTTCTCCGGAGCGCTCCATCACCTGGCCCACATGACCGACCGACGACCCGGGCTCGTCGCCTGCGACATGCACCCCGGTTATGCCACCACCAGCTGGGCGCAGCGTCGGGGCGAGCCGATGCTTCGAGTGCAGCATCACCACGCGCACGTCGTCTCACTGCTGGCCGAGCACGGCCGCCTCGGCAGCCCCATACTCGCGGTGGCCTACGACGGCACCGGATATGGCACCGACGGAACCATCTGGGGCGGTGAGCTTCTGGCACTCGTCGAACCGTCCCGGTTCACCCGCGTCGGGCATCTGAAGCCGTTCGCCCTGCCCGGTGGGGACGGTGCAGCACGGCAACCCGCGCGCATCGCGCTCGACCTGATGTCCAGGGCGGGCATCAGCTGGGACACCGATCTGCCTCCCGTTGCCCACGTAGGGACGGACGGTCGACACGTGCTGGCCCAGCAGATTCCCCGCGGCATCGGCTGCGTCACGACCACCAGCATGGGCCGGTTGTTCGACGCGGTGTCCAGCCTGCTGGGCGTCTGCCAGGAGGTCACCTACGAGGGTCAGGCCGCGATCGAGCTCGAGCATCTGGCTCGGGCAGGCAGGCCAGGACGGGCGTCGATCGACTTCGACGTTCGCGACGGCGTGCTCGATCCGACGCCGGTCATCGTGGGTCTGGTGGCCGGGATCCGTGGCGGTGAGACCACCGCCGAGTTGGCAGCCGCGTTCCACGACGCCGTCATCCGAGCCACCGTCCGGGTCGCCGTCGAATGCGCGCTCGCCACGGCGATTCCCACGATCGGCCTGACCGGCGGCGTCTTCGCCAATCGACTCCTGCTCGAAGGCATTCGAAATGGTCTGCAGGAGCGCGGTTTCGACGTGCTCACTCACCGCGTCGTACCATGCAATGACGGCGGGCTGGCGTTGGGCCAGGCCGTGGTCGCGGCAGCATCACAGAAATCCTCGACAGAAGAAGGAAGTGGCGTATGTGCCTCGGAATCCCCGGCAAGATAATCAAGATCTGGGACGAGTCGGGCACCAGAATGGCGACCGTCGACTTCGGCGGCACCACCAAGAAGGTCTGTCTGGCCTACCTGCCGGACCTCCAGATCGGTGAATACACGATCGTCCACGCCGGTTTCGCGCTCAACCGACTTGACGAGGAATCCGCCAACAACACGCTGAAGATGTTCGCCGACCTCGGCTTCCTCGAAGAGGAACTCGCCGGCGTCCAGTCTTCGGGCACGGATGAACAACGGGAGCCGGCATGAAGTACCTGGACGAATTCCGCGATCCCGTCGCCGCGCGGGTACTCGTCGATCAGATCAAGCGTCGGGCCACCCGCACCTGGACCATCATGGAAGTCTGTGGAGGTCAGACGCATTCGATCATCCGCAACGGCATCGACCAGTTGTTGGGTGACGCCGTCGAATTCATCCACGGGCCAGGCTGCCCGGTCTGCGTCACGCCCTTGGAGATGATCGACCGGGCGCTGGAGATCGCCGCGCGCGACAACGTCATCTTCTGCTCGTTCGGAGACATGCTCCGCGTGCCGGGTAGCACACAGGATCTGTTCAGCGTGCGCGCCCGCGGCGGGGACGTCCGCATCGTCTACTCCCCGCTGGACGCCACGCAGATCGCCGCCGACAACCCCGACAAGGACGTCGTGTTCTTCGGCGTCGGCTTCGAGACCACCGCACCGGCCAACGCCATGTCCGTGGTGCACGCCAAACGGCTGGGCCTGAAGAACTTCTACCTGCTGGTCTCGCACGTGCTGGTGCCGCCGGCGATGACCGCCATCCTGTCCTCGCCGACCAATCGCGTGCAGGGGTTTCTCGGCGCGGGACACGTGTGCACCGTGATGGGAACCTCCCAGTACGGTCCGTTGGTCGAGAAGTTCGGAGTGCCGATCGTGGTGTCGGGCTTCGAGCCACTCGACCTGCTCGAGGGGGTCCGTCAGCTCGTCGATCTGCTCGAAGACGGCAAGATCGAGTTGCGCAACGCGTATCCGCGGGCGGTGAACGAGGCGGGCAACGTCGTCGCCCAGGAGACGCTCAACGACGTGTTCGTCGTCACCGACCGGCCGTGGCGCGGCATCGGCGTGATCCCGAAGTCTGGATGGACGCTGTCACCCCGCTACGCCGAGTTCGACGCGGAGAAGAAGTTCGGCGTCGGGCACATGCAGGTGCAGGAGTCCGCCGAATGTCACAGCGGCGAAGTGCTGCAGGGCCTGATGAAGCCCAACGAGTGTCCGGCCTTCGGCAAGTCCTGCACGCCCCGCAGTCCGCTCGGCGCCACGATGGTGTCCAGTGAGGGCGCGTGCGCGGCCTACTACCAGTTCCGCAGGCTGGGTATCACCGATCTGACGGCCGCTCGTGCCTGAGGCAGAGGGTCTGGTCGGCATCGATCCGGCGGACTGGGTGTGCCCGCTTCCCCTGCGGGAGACCAAGCGGATCGTGATGGGCCACGGCGGGGGCGGCATCCTGTCCGAAGAGCTGATCGAGAACCTGTTCCTGCCCGCGTTCGGCTCGGGACGCGGGGCCGGTGGACCATCGCGGGACTCGGCGGTGCTGGCGGTGCCCGCCGGACGGATTGCGGTGTCGACCGACTCATATGTGGTGCAGCCGTTGTTCTTTCCCGGCGGCAACATCGGGGATCTGGCCGTCAACGGCACCATCAACGACCTCGCCATGAGCGGAGCTCAGCCTCTGGGCCTGACGGCCGGATTCATTCTGGAGGAGGGGCTCGAGCTGGAGCTGCTCGGACGCATCGCCCAATCGATGGGCAAGGCGGCCGACCACGCGGGTGTCGGCATCGTCACCGGGGACACCAAGGTGGTCGGAAAGGGCAGTGCGGACCAGCTCTTCGTCAACACGGCCGGCGTCGGGGTGATCCCGGACGGCGTGGACATCGGACCGGAACGGGTCCGGCCCGGGGACGACGTCATCGTTTCCGGCAACATCGGTGAGCACGGCGTGGCGATCATGAGCGTCCGCGAGGGAATCGACTTCGGCACGGTCCTCACCACCGACAGCTCACCCTTGCACGGGCTCGTGGCCGCGATGCTGGCGGCGGATGACGGCGGAGGTCGGATCCACGCATTGCGTGATCCCACCCGAGGCGGTCTCGTCGCAGCCGTCATCGAGATCGCCAGGGCGGCAGGTGTGGGGATCGCACTCGACGAAGGCGCGATTCCCGTGCCGGAGGCGGTGGCCTCGGCGTGCGGCTTCCTGGGACTGGACCCGCTTCAAGTGGCGAACGAGGGCAAGCTGGTCGCGTTCGTCGATCCCGCCGCGACCGGGGCGGTCCTGACAGCGATGCGCGAACATCCCGAGGGAGCGGGCGCCGCCGTCATCGGTCACGTGGTGTCCGAACACCCCGGCATGGCGGTGGGTCGGACGTCGTTCGGCACCACGCGGGTGATCGAACGCGAACTCGGCGAGCAACTTCCACGCATCTGCTGAGGTGCCCACCCCTTCCCGCACTTCCCGCCGAACGTGGATTACCGCTACGCGTTCTAGGGATTCTGCGTGACGGTAATCCACGTTCGGCGCGGTGCGGGGCTAGCGGCGCAGGGTCTGCGACGGTGACTCGCCCCACCGCTTGCGGTACTCGCCGCCGAAGCTGCCGAGGTGGTGGAAGCCCCAGCGTTCGGCCACCGCGGTCACGGTGATGCCGTCGGCGGGCGTGGCATCCATGAGCTCTTCGTGGACCCGTTCCAGACGACGCTCGCGCACGTAGGTCATCGGTGACATGCCGAGCTGTTCGTGGAATCCCTGTTGCACGGCGCGCACACTCATGTGCACCGCATCGGCCACCGAGCTCATGGTGATGTGTTCGGCGAGGTGGTCGTCCAGGTAGTCGATCGCCGCCTGCACCACCGCGCCACGCTTGTCCGTTCGGCCAGGCGACGTGAACTCCGCGAAGTAGTTGGAGGGCTGCAGGTGCAACAGGCTGCTCATGACGAGATCCTCGACTGCGCCGATACCCTGCCCGCGGCGTACGAGCGAACCGGCGTGGAACACCTCGGTGTGGATCAGTTGCACGGCGGCATGCCAGCGCATCGCTGATTCACTGGTGAGGTCGAACTCGGGCTCGAATGCCAAGGGATGCTGGAGGCTACGGCCCATCACACGGGTGAGGTAGGCGGCCATCACCGGCTCCTCGATCCGGATGACCAGTTGAGGGGAGTCCAGATCGAGGCGCATCGTCAGCGATTGGCCGGGGCTGCTCACCAGCGAGCAGATGCTGTTGGCTTCGAAGGTCTTGCCCCGGTGGCTGGCGAGCGCGCTGCCGTTCATGGGCATGTGCACGGCGAAGTAGTTGCCGTGTCGTGGGATGTCGATCGCGGCGGGCACGTGGAGGTCGAAGTACAGCATGCTGACGTTGCGCAGCCGCACGCCGTGCATGCCTGCGGCGAATCCGTCGAGGTGTTCGTCGGCGACGCGGAGCGACAAGGGAGACAACGCCCGACCGATCAGCTTGGCGGCTTCGCGAACGTCCTCGCTGTAAAAGACCTCGTTGCTGGTGAGCGCCGGCGGTACCCCGCGCGACCGGACCTTGCGGCGTACCGGGTCGTCGGTATGCGTGACGTTGATGAAGCCGAGACGGCTCAGCCGCGACATGATCGGTATCCTTCAGGGGCGGCATGCATGAGCGCAGCCTCACCTAAGTAATCAATGACGTCCATGCCAGTTCGGCTCAATCTCGCTGCGCACCAGCGCATTGAAGTGTGCGCAATCCTGACAATATCTGCGCGATAGCGATAGGCGCAGCCAGTTCGGCGAGCTACCTTGTGATCAGGGCCAGATCTGATGCACGGAGGCACAATGACAGCAAACGGCCAGGCTCTAAAACTGTCACCGGCCGATCAGGTTCGCGAGAAGCTCGACGATCCACGGGTGGCGGAATCTCTCAACGATTTGCTCGAACACGCTGACCTGCTGGCGATTCTGGTGTCCGGCCTCGACGGCCTGGTGCGGCGGAGCGACACGCTCGGTGACAACCTCACGTCGGCGATCGGTGAGTTCAAGGGCTTGAACAACGGCACGAAGGGGATCCCGGGCATCGAGTCCCTGAAGTCGGTCGATCTCGCCGGCCTTGCCGCGAGCTTCGCGACGCTATCGGACAAGGTTGTCGGGGCGACTCCCGCAATCAATTCCCTTCTGGAGTCCCGCCTGACCGATCCCCAGGCCGTCGAGGTGCTGGCCCAGCTCGGCGAGGCGCTGGTTGAGGCCAAGACGGCCGCGGCCCGCAACGCCGACGGCCCCAAGGGATTGTTCGGAATCCTCAAGGCAACAAGGGATCCCGACGTGGTCCGCGGCTTCGGCTTCCTTCTGCAGGTGGCCAAGTCCTTCGGCAGGCAGCTCAGATGACTTTTCAGTCCACTACCCGTTGACCAGGATCAACCAAGGCGCCGGCGACGGTGCCGCCGAGAGGAGTTCGCATGGCTTCGGTCCTGTGGTTTCAGGGAGGCGCGTGCAGTGGTAACACCATGTCGTTCCTCAACGCCGACGAGCCCAACGTCGTCGACCTGATCGTCGACTTCGGGCTGGACCTCATCTGGCACCCCTCGCTGGGGCTCGAGCTGGGCAAGAATGCCCAGAAGGTGTTCAACGACTGCGCGAGCGGCGAACGGCCACTTGACATCTTCGTGTTCGAGGGCACGGTCATGGAAGCCTATGACGGTCGGACGGACATGTTTGCCGACCGTCCGATGAAGGACTGGGTCAACGAGCTCGCCGGTGCCGCACAGATCGTCGTGGCGATCGGTGACTGTGCCTGCTGGGGCGGCATCCCGGCGATGGAGCCGAACCCGTCCGGATCCACGGGACTGCAGTTCCACAAGCGCGGCAAGGGCGGTTTCCTCGGGGCGGACTTCAAGTCGAAGATGGGACTGCCCGTCATCAACATTCCCGGTTGCCCCGCCCACCCGGACTGGATCACCCAGATCCTCGTCGCGCTGGCCACCGGCCGCGCCGGTGACCTGACCCTCGACGAGCTGCACCGGCCGGAGACGTTCTTCAAGACGTTCACCCAAACCGGTTGCACCCGTGTGCAATTCTTCGAGTATAAGCAGTCGACGATGTCGTTCGGCGAGGGTACGCGTACCGGCTGCCTGTTCTACGAGTTCGGTTGCCGAGGGCCGATGACGCACTCGCCGTGCAACCGAATCCTGTGGAACCGGCAGTCTTCCAAGACACGTGCTGGGATGCCCTGCCTGGGTTGCACCGAACCGGAGTTCCCGCACTTCGACCTCGCACCCGGAACGGTGTTCAAGACGCAGAAGGTCGCGGGGGTCATCCCCAAGGAAGTGCCGGAGGGCACGGACCACCTGACCTACATGGCCCATGCCGCAGCAGCGCGCATCGCCGCCCCGCAGTGGTCGAAGGAAGACATGTTCGTGGTCTAGCAGTGGCGAACACCGCGCAGCCAAACCATCAGCCCAGGTTCATCGGAAGGACCACACCACAATGACCGCACTGGACCTCTTCGTAAGCCCCTTGGGGCGAGTCGAGGGTGACCTCGACGTCCGAGTCACCATCGAGGATGGCGTCGTCACCTCCGCCTGGACCGAGGCCGCGATGTTCCGCGGCTTCGAGATCATCCTGCGCGGCAAGGATCCTCAGGCCGGGCTCGTCGTGTGTCCGCGCATCTGCGGAATCTGCGGCGGTAGCCACCTCTACAAGTCCGCGTACGCGCTCGATACGGCGTGGGCGACGCACATGCCGCACAACGCCACCCTGGTCCGCAACATCTGCCAGGCCGCCGAGACGCTGCAGTCGATCCCGCGCTACTTCTACGCGTTGTTCGCGATCGACCTGACCAACAAGAACTACGCGAAGTCGCCGATGTATGCCGAGGCCGTCCGGCGTTTCGCACCGTATGTGGGAACGAGTTATCAACCAGGCGTGGTGCTTTCCGGCAAGCCGGTCGAGGTCTACGCTATCTTCGGCGGCCAGTGGCCACACTCCAGCTTCATGGTGCCCGGCGGCGTGATGTGTGCGCCGACCCTGTCGGACGTGACGCGTTCCATCGCGGTCCTCGAACACTGGAAGGACGCCTGGCTGGAAGGTCAGTGGCTGGGTTGCAGCGTCGACCGGTGGCTGGAGGTGAAGACCTGGGAGGACATGCTCGCCTGGGTCGACGAGAACGAGTCGCAGCACAACAGCGACTGCGGATTCTTCATCAGGTACTGCCTGGACGTCGGACTCGACAAGTACGGCCAGGGTGTGGGCAACTACTTCGCCACCGGCACCTACTTCGACCCGTCGCTGTATGAGAACCCGACCATCGACGGCCGCAATGATGCGTTGATCGGACGCTCCGGGATCTACTCGAAGGGAGAGTGGCACGCATTCGACCAGGCCAAGGTCCGCGAGGACGTCACGCACTCGTTCTACGAGGGCAGTCAGCCGTTGCACCCCTTCGACGGCGAGACCATTCCGGTCGACCCGGAAGCCGGTCGCAAGCAGGGCAAGTACAGCTGGGCGAAGTCGCCGCGCTACGACATCGGTGGCGGGCTGGGCAACGTTCCGCTGGAGGCCGGGCCGCTGGCCCGCCGGATGGCGGCAGGCGGACCGAACGCCTTGCCGCACCAGGATGAGGACCCGCTGTTCGTCAATCTGTACAACTCGATCGGGCCCAGCGTGTTCGTCCGCCAGATGGCTCGCATGCACGAGGCACCGAAGTACTACAAGTGGGCCCGTCAGTGGTTGGACGACCTCGACCTGAAGGAAAGCTTCTACACCAAGCCCACCGAACACGCCGAGGGCAAGGGCTTTGGGGCGACCGAGGCGGCGCGTGGCGCACTGGCGGACTGGATCGTGATCGAAGACTCCAAGATCAAGAACTATCAGGTGGTCACGCCGACGGCGTGGAACATCGGGCCGCGCGACGGCTCGGAGGTTCTCGGCCCCATGGAGCAGGCGTTGGTCGGATCCCCGATCGTCGATGTGGAGGACCCGGTCGAACTGGGTCACGTGGCCCGCAGCTTCGACTCCTGCCTCGTCTGCACTGTGCACGCTTATGACGGGAAGACGGGCAAGGAACTTTCGAAGTTCGTCATCAACGGAATGGTGTGATCCTGACGTCTACGCAGGCCTCTTCCTCCGAGCCGGACCAGGTCGATCTCGAGCCACCCGGTTGCAACGTGTTGGTGGTCGGATGCGGCAACCTGCTGCGCGGAGATGACGGAGTCGGACCCGTTCTGGTGCGCCACCTGTGGGAGTTCGGGGTGCCGGACGGGGCCCAGATGGTGGACGGTGGCACTGCCGGGATGGACACCGCGTTCCGGATGCGGGGCGCGGAGCGGGTCGTGATCGTCGACGCGGCGGCCACGGGGTCCGAGCCTGGCACCGTGTACCGCGTGCCAGGGGAGGAGTTCGCCGAACTGCCACCTCTGCAGGGGCTGCACACCCATTCGTTCCGGTGGGATCACGCCATCGCCTTCGCGCGGTGGGCACTGGGCGATGCGTGCCCCACCGACATCACGGTGTTCCTGATCGAGGTGGCCGGCGTCGACTACGGGGCTGACCTGTCCGAGTCGGTGACGGCCGGGATGCACACCGTCATCGACGTCATCGAGCGCGACTTCCTGGCCTCGTTACGGCCGGCAAAGGCCGCCGAGGTGACAGTGGAGTTCACCGACGACGGATACATCCGCCTGGACGCGGCTCTGGCCGCGAGCAGATTCGCCTCCGACGCGGTCGCGGCCGTCGTGCGCGACGACGACTTCCTGCTGATTCCGCTGCGAGGTCCCCGCAGCGGCGGTTTGCTTCTCAAGCAACGAAACCCGGCGGGGGACCGAAGTGCACTGATTCACGAAGTGCTTTACGGCCGCATTCCTGTCGGTGTCCGGCGCGCCTTCTGGGACGACGCGCAGGGCGCCCTGCGCGTCCCCTTGGAACCGATCACGTGATCATCGTCACGAAGCGTATTAGGTGGCCCTTACTCGCCGACGCTCTCCGGGCATCCTTTGACGATGGACATCGACGTCTGGGCGACCGCCCATGGGTAGCTGCGAGTCGTTCCCGAACGGTCGGCCTCCGACCGTGACGCCCGCCAAGAGGTCCGCTGAGGAAGCGCACGCCGTCGACGCGGTGGTGGTCGAAGAGCGCGGACAGTTCGCCGTGGACATCGTCGTGGTCTTCTCCGACGGCGTCGTGCGCAAACGCATCAACACCCATCGAACCCGTCGCCGTGCCGAACTGGCGGCGAGCTTGATCAAACGTGCCGCCGAGCGCGACCTGAAGGGTCCGCTGAACGGGTGACGAACATGGGAGGCCCGTGACCGAGACCGTAGTTACCGCGCTTTCGGCGGACATCGCTGCGACGCCACCCGTCGCTTCGCTCGCCCCGATTCGACCCCAACCGCTTGGCGCATTCGGCCTTCCCCTGGGTTATCTGCTGGTTCCCGCCGGTGATGACACCGAACCGGCTCGCGAAGCGCTGCTCGCCGGATGCATACCCGCCGACTGGCCGCTCCGGCTGGCCGCGCATCAACACGCCCTCGCCGGGGACCGCGACGCGGCCCTGGCCGAGCTCGACGGCGACGACCCGATCACCCGCTACAACCGCTTCGTGCTGAATTCCGACCTCGAGGACGCCGAAGACCTTCGGTCGGTGCTCGGCGAGTTCGCACCCCTGGTCGACCTGGTGTCCTTCGCGCTCGGGCGAATCGACTCCCCGCCCGAGGTCGGTAATTCCGACCGCGAGATGGCTGCCGTTCTGCTCGGGGCGACCGCCAGCCACGTGCTGGCCGATGATCCCGCCGCAGCAGTCGTCCTCCTCGACTCGGCAGTCGAAGCCGCTCGAAACGTGTCGAGACCACTCGCAGGCGTTCTGCTCGGCGCCTCCGCATCCATCTGCATCGAGACCGACGATCCCGGTGAAGCACACGAGCGGATCGAGACGGCGCTGCGCCTGCTCGCCGACGCCGACGGTCTGCGCGTCGAACGCGCCGAACTGCACCTGACCGCCGCCGGGTTGCTGCACGAACAGACGCACGACAATCCGGGGCTCATCGCGCAGGCCATCCCGCACTACCACTCGGCATTGCAGCTGGTGCAACGCGAGGACGCACCGCTGCTCTGGGCGTCTGCCCACGCCAACCTCGCGACCGCATACCTGACCATGCCGATGGTCGAGGCGTCCGGCCAGCTGCGGTTGGGTGTCGCATCGCAGTCGTTGCGGTCGGCGTTGACGGTCTACACCCGCGAGGACTACCCCGAGCAGTGGGCAAGTGTTCAACTGAACCTTGCCAATTCGCTCGTCTACACGCCGTCGAAGCATCAGGCCGACAACCTCGTCGAGGCCGTCGAACTCTACGAGGCGGTCCTCGAGGCGCGCGACCGCAATACTGATCCGCTCGGGCGGGCGCGCGTGCTCGCCAACCAGGGCAACGTGCTGGCGCACCTGGGTGCGTTCAGGGACGCGAAGGCCAAGCTGTACGAGGCGCGGTCACTGTTCGAGGAACTGGGCGACGACGAATCGGTGCGCGCGGTGCGTGGTGTCCTCGACGAAGTCGCCCGACAGATAACGCTGAACCGAACCGAGTCTTGACCCAACGGACGAGGATTAGCAGATGACCACTGTTGCCGAAGAGCGAGCGAGCAGTCCCGGCGCGGGTGATGAGCCGGAATTCGAGAAGCTGGCCAAGCGTGTGGACGATGCGATGCGGGCGCTCGCGGGCCTGGATCCGATGTCGCGCGCGATCGCCGAGGAGGTCAAGGCGTCGGTCGAGTCGATTCATCGCGCCGGCCTGGTGTCCATCGTCCGCCGGCTGAAGGCCGACGAAGCCACTCGCGAGGCATTGTTCGAACTCGTGGACGACCCGTTGGTGCACCTGCTGCTGTCCATTCACGAGATCGTGCGGCCCGACCCGATGACACTGGCGAATCGCGTGCTGGTGGAGGTGCGTCCGCAATTGCAAAGCCACGGAGGCGATGTCGCGCTGGTTCGAATAGAGGACGGCACGGCGTTCGTGCGACTGGAGGGGGCCTGCAACGGCTGCTCGATGTCGTCGGTCACCCTGCGCAACCTCGTCGAGAGCGCATTGACGGCAGGCGTGCCGGGGGTGGGAGCCGTCGAGGTACTGCCCAATGAGCCCTCGCCGACGCTGATTCCGCTCGAATCGCTGCGCATCGGCCGGGATCCCGCCACTGAGGGCTGGGTCAAGCTGGGTCCGGCGACCGACGTCCCCCAGGGGGACATCACGTCGGCGGGCCTCACTGCAGCCACCGGCGAGTACGTCGAGGTCATCGTCGTCAACGTGGAACAGCGACTGACGGCCTACCGCAATGAATGTGCCCACGAGGCATTGCCGTTGGACAACGCCATGCTCGACGTCTCCAACGGCACGCTGACCTGCCCCTGGCACGGATTCTGTTATGACGCCACGTCTGGTGAGTGCCTCACCGCGCCGGGCGCCCAGTTGGAGCAGCTGCCCTTGCGGGTCGACAAGGGTGACGTTTGGGTCCGGATCGTTTCATGAGCGGCGTCTCGTGAGCCGGTACACCGTCCGCATGAACGTCAGCGGGCGACCGGCCCGCATGGACGTCGCGCCCGAGGTCGACCTCAGTGGTGGCTGGGCTCCGGAGCTGTGGCTGGGTGCGCCCGCGCCCGGCGGGTTGGCGCTGCCGCCTGCGAGCCCGACGATGGCCTGGATGTATTCGCCGCGCGGGGTGTTCCTCGGCGAGAACCACGTCGTCGTCGCCGATTCCGGGAACCACCGGGTGCTCATCTGGCACGGCATGCCCACCGTCGACGAGCAGCCCGCCGACGTCGTTCTCGGCCAGCCCGATGGCACGACCGAAGGCCGCGCCGCCAACGGGCGAGGACCCGAGCGGGGAATGAATCTGCCGACCGGGGTACTCGTATACGACGGTCGGCTGATCGTCGCCGACGCCTGGCACCACCGCATTCTGGTGTGGGACGAAGTCCCCGTGCTCAACGACACCCCTCCGGATCACGTTCTCGGTCAACCCGATCCCAGCAGTGTGCTGCCGAACCAGGGCAGGGAGTGCTCGGCATCGACGTTCTACTGGCCGTTCGGCATCGCCGTCGTCGGGTCCCGATTCTGGGTAGCCGACACCGGCAACCGTCGGGTGCTCGGCTGGGACGGCGGCATCCCGACCCCGGGTCGTCCCGCCGACGTCGTGCTCGGTCAGCCAGACGCCTCACACCGCGAGGAGAACCGCGGCGGCGACGCAGGCCCGGCGAGTTTCCGTTGGCCGCATGACATCACGGGTCGCGACGACCTGCTGCTTGTCGCCGATGCCGGTGACCACCGGGTGCTCGGGTGGTCACCACACCCCGACGCCGACCGCCCCGCCGACGTCGTGATCGGGCAGGCGGACTTCACCACCGCCACCGAATGGCCCTACGGACCACACACCGGTGACCGGTTCCGCTTTCCGTATGCAGTCGGCCTCGATGGCGAGGACGGTAGCGAGCGGCTCGCGATCGCCGACACTGCGAACAACCGGATCCTGCTGTGGGACGTCGTGCCCGTAGCCGGCCGTGCGGCCGATTACGTCCTGGCGCAACCGGATTTCGGCTCCAACGGCGAGAATCGGTGGACGTCGGTGCAGCGGGATACGCTGTGCTGGCCATACGGCATTTCGCTGCGCGGCAATCGCCTCGCGGTCTCCGACTCCGGCAACAACCGGGTCGTGATCTGGCGCCGCTCGTGAGTGACCCTTCGTGAGACCGAAGATCGTCCAGACGGACGGACAGATCGGCTTCTACTGGGCGACCCCGACGGGCGCGCCGACGTCACTTCAGGCACTCGTCGCCGACGACGACGAGCCCGATCGGCTGGTGGCGACACATCTCGAAGCAATCGACGACTCGCTGATCATCGCCGCGGAGCGCTTCGGCGAAATCCTCGGCGGCGGTCGGCGACCCGCTGCCGATGAACGCGAGGACCTGTTGGATCTGCATCGCACGCTGGACCGGCTGTGCTTCGAGTACGCGGCGGCCCTTGAGCACACGGGCCTCGTTGCCGACCTGCGAGCGGGCAAGATCGTCGGAACCGCGGCGTTGTTCTCCATCCTGGCTCGCGAGCCGCTGGGGCTGTTGGGGCCTGCGCCGTTCGATGGTGAGCTCGACGATCCGTCGATCGGCGTCATCGGCGGGTTCGGCGAGATGCAGCAGGTCGATCCCGAAAAACCGTGGAAGGGCGGCCGCTGGGTCGTCAGAACCGAAGCGGGACAACGCTATCCGTTGACACTGTCGATGCTCCTATTCGACAGCTCGGGAGTGAACAAGGAGGCCTCGCGCAAGGAGCACCTCGAGGCGTTGCGATCGGTGATCACCGCCGCCCGGTCTGCCGATGCCGATCCGATGGCCGTCACCTGCGCGCTGGACTGGCTGCTGTACGACTGGTTGATGGCTCACCGCGACGGCCCCGACAGTGCCGAGATCGTGTTTCCGAAGGGCTACGAGTCGGACGCAAGCGTCATCATCGCGGCTGCGGCGTCTTCGGTCGCGGCCAGGGCCACCTTCGACCCTGGCCTCGTCGGCCTGTCCTGATCTGCCGCCACCCCCCACACCCGCCGCGAGCGTGCGTGTCTGCGGGAGACACGCCGAGGCGAAACCCCAGATCGCGCACGCTCGCCGAGGCAGTGAGGGCCGCGAGCGAGACAGCGCGGGGAAGTAGGCTGCCACCATGCGAGTCGGAGTTCTGGGCGCCAAGGGCAAGGTCGGCGCGACGATCGTCGACGCCGTCGAAGCGGCCGATGACCTGACTTTCTCGGTGGGAGTGGACGCCGGCGATCCGTTGGCGCTGTTCACCGAGAGCCAGACCGAGGTGGTCGTCGACTTCACCGACCCCGACGTCGTGATGGACAACCTGCAGTTCCTCATCGAGGCAGGCATCAACGCCGTGGTGGGCACCACCGGATTCACCGACGAACGGATCGCGCAGGTCAGGTCGTGGCTCGCCGACGAGCCCGACGTCGCCGTGCTGATCGCGCCCAACTTTGCGATCGGCGCGGTGCTCTCGATGGAGTTCGCCAGGCAGGCGGCACGCTTCTTCGAGTCCGCTGAGGTCATCGAGTTGCACCACCCGTTCAAGGTCGATGCCCCATCGGGCACGGCGACGCGGACGGCACGGCTGATCGCCGAGGCCCGTAAGGGCTTACCGCCCAGCCCCGATGCCACCAGCACCGGCCTCGACGGCGCCCGGGGAGCCGACGTCGACGGTGTCCGCGTGCACTCGATCCGGCTGGCCGGTCTCGTCGCGCATCAAGAGGTCCTGTTCGGGACGATGGGGGAGACGCTGACCATCCGGCACGACAGCCTCGACCGGACGTCGTTCGTGCCTGGTGTGCTCCTGGGCGTCCGCAATGTCGCCGCGCACCCCGGTCTCACGATCGGGATCGAACCCCTCATGGGTTTGTGACGAGGGACGAGGGCTCCCGCGCCCTGCGCATACAGCTGGTGATCGGCTTCATGTGCGTGGCGATGGTTGTGTACTTCTTCCTGCTTGGCCGCGCGGGCGTCATCCTGATCTCGTCCGGCCGACCCGCCGCCATCGGACTCGGGGTTGCCATCTTCCTCCTGCCGGTGATCGGCCTCTGGGCCATGATCGCCACGCTCCGAGCCGGTTTCGCGCACCAGCGACTGGCCCGTCTCGCGCGCGAGCAGGGCATGGAACTCGACGTCAGCGCGCTACCGCGCAGGCCATCGGGCCGCATCGAACGCGAGGCCGCCGACGAACTGTTCGACACGGTCCGCACCGAGGTCGAGAACGAACCCGACGATTGGCGTCGCTGGTACCGGCTCGCCCGCGCCTACGACTACGCAGGCGACCGGGGGCGGGCGAGGGAGACGATGAAGAAGGCCGTCGCGATGCAGGAGGAGCGACGGCCGTGAGCAAGACGCTGCTGATCGTGCACCACACTCCGTCTCCGCACACTCAGGAGATGTTCGAGGCGGTGCTAGCCGGTGCCACCGCCCCCGAGATCGAGGGCGTGGAAGTAGTTCGTCGACCGGCACTTTCGGTCTCGCCAACCGACATGCTGGAGGCGGACGGCTATCTCCTCGGCACGCCGGCCAACCTGGGCTACATGAGCGGGGCGCTCAAGCACGCGTTCGACGTCTGTTACTACCCGTGCCTCGACGCGGCCCGCGGGCGACCCTTCGGCCTGTACCTGCACGGCAACGAGGGCACCGAGGGAGCCGAGCGGGGCGTCACCGCCATCACGACCGGGCTGGGGTGGGTGAAGGCCGCCGAGTACGTCGTGGTCTCCGGCAAACCGAGCAAGGCCGACCTCGAATCGTGCTGGGAACTCGGCGCTACGGTCGCTGCTCAGTTGATGGAGTGACAGACCAGACCAAGCGGCGTGCACGACCGACGGTTCCCCGCGTCGAGATGCTGGCCGACATCTACGCTGACGGCCACGCTCATTGATCGACAGAGGAGTCACAGATGCCCGGTATCGCCGACATCGCCCTGGCCGGAGCGCCCATCGCTGGCGGCGCGCTGCTCGGCGTGGTCGCAGGCAACCTTCGTGGCCCCGACATCCGCGCCCTGGTCAAACAGGACATGGAACTCTTGAAACTCCTGCCGCCGGAGCAGGTCGAACGTCGCGCCGAACTGCAACGCGTGATCGACATCCGGATCGACGATTTGATCGCCGCGGTCGACAAGCAGCGCTCGATGCTCGAGATCGCGGCGTCCTACCGGGGCAACTGGCGTGACATCGTGGTGTTCGTCTGCGCGATCCTCTTCACGATCATCTGGTGGAACACCGACCACAGCCGCAGCAATTACTGGGTGATGTTCGTGGTCATGATCGTGGTGTCGGTCGCGGCGGGCATGTACGCCGGTCGCGGGGTACTTCGAGCCATCCGGACCTACGCGCGCGGACTCAGGGCCGAACGCGGTCAGTAGTGATATGTGTCGGACGGCGCTGGGACGTGGTCGGGATCGTCGCCGAATTCCGATGAATGGATGCCGTAGGCCTTGGCCAGGTCGAGGATCTTGGTGGCGCGCGCGATGCGCGGCAGATCCGAGCCGTTGCGGATCTCTCCGCCGTCGCGCTGGAACTCCGCGAAGAATTCGTTGGCCCAGCTGATTTCGTCTTGCGACGGGGACAGGCCCTCGTTCACCGACGGGCACTGATCGGGCGTCAGGCAGATCTTGCCGGTCATGCCGAACTCGACGGAGACGGCGCTGGCCTCGATGAGTTTCAGCGCGCTCGAGCCGATCGTCGGCCCGTCGATGGCGCTCGGCAGGTGGGCCGCCTTCGCCGCGATCGTGAAGCGCGACCGCGCGTATGCCAGGGTGGCCGGGTTGTCTCCGAAACCCGTGTCACGGCGGAAGTCGCCGATGCCGAAGGCGAGGCGGAACGTGCCCTTCGTTGCGGCGATCTCGGTGATGCGTTCCAGCCCCCTGGCGGTTTCGACGAGGGCAACGATGGGCACGTCCGGCAGTCGCTTCGCGGTTTCGATGACGTGGTCGACGGATTCGACCATCGCCAACATGACTCCGCCGACCGAGGTGGCAGCCAGCATGTCCAGGTCATCGGCCCACCATCGGGTGCCGAAACCGTTGACGCGCACCCAGTCGTCGTTGCCCGAGGTCAGCCACTTGCTGACGTTGTCACGGGCGGCGGCCTTGTGCTTGGGTGCAACGGCGTCCTCGATGTCCAGGACGACGACGTCCGCACGGGACTGGGCGGCGGGCGCGAACCGATCCTGCTGCGCGCCGTTGACCAGGAGCCAGCTTCTGGCGAGTACCGGGTCGATCCGGAATCCGGGGTCCGAGGGGTCGTGGTTCGAAGCCGGGTCGCTGCCGGTGGCCTGGTAATACACGGGTCAATCGTCGCCTACGGGGTCACGACGGGGCACAACGGCCCCGTAAAACTCGTCAGCCCAGCTTGGCGCCGAAGAAACTCGCCATCGCATCCCAGTGCCGCTGCGCAGCGTCGGGGTCGTAGGGCGCGTTGTCGGGTACGGCGAAACCGTGTGCGGCGGCATAGAACTCGATGGTGTGCTCGACACCGGCCGCGCTGAGCGCATTGTCCAGGGTGTGAGCCTGTTCGGGAGTGAACGAGGCGTCGTCCTCGGCGCCGCCGACGTACACCGCGGCGCGGATCTGGTCGGCCAGCAGGTGCGGGCTGCCCGCATCGTCGGACGCGAGGCCGCCGCCATGGAACGACATCGCCGCGGCAACCCGGTTGGGAACGCGACCGGCGACGATCAGCGAGGTACGGCCGCCCATGCAGTAGCCGGTGGTGCCGAACGCCGTGCCAGTGACCTCGGGTCGCGACTCCAGGTAGCCGAAGAATGCACCTGCGTCGCTGGCCATGACGTCCGGGGTGACCTTGGCGATCATGCCGAACAGCCGCTTGCGCTCGCCCTCGTTGCCGAACACCGTCGCCATGTCGAACGGCAACCAGTCACCGTCGCGGTAGTAGACGTCGGGCACCAGCACGGCATAGCCGTAGCCGGCCAGCTTTTCTGACATCGCGTCGAAAACCGGACGTCGGCCCCCGGCGTCGGGATACATCACGACGCCGGGCCACGGGCCGCTGGAGCCGGAGCCATCGGGTGTCGCGAGCGTGACCGGACACGTTCCGTCGGGCATGGTGATGGTGTCGGTGATCGTCGGCATGGCCTCCGTTCTACTCCTCGGCTCTGGACGTAAACTGACCGCGTGCCGACCGCAACGCCGTATGAGGACTTGCTGCGCCTGGTGCTCGAGACGGGTACGCCCAAATCCGATCGCACCGGCACCGGCACGTTGAGTCTGTTCGGCCACCAGTTGCGCTACGACCTCGCCGCCGGGTTCCCGTTGATCACCACCAAGAAGGTGCATCTCAAATCGGTGGTCTACGAGCTGCTGTGGTTCCTGCGCGGTGACTCCAACGTGCGCTGGCTACAGGAGCACGGCGTCACCATCTGGGACGAATGGGCCAGCGACACAGGCGATCTCGGGCCCATCTACGGTGTGCAGTGGCGATCCTGGCCCACGCCATCCGGCGATCACGTAGACCAGATCACCGCGTCACTCGAGCTGCTCAAGCGCGATCCAGATTCCCGGCGCAACATCGTGTCCGCTTGGAACGTCGGCGAGATCCCACAGATGGCGCTGCCGCCGTGCCATGCGTTCTTCCAGTTCTACGTGGCTGATGGCAAGCTGTCCTGCCAGCTGTACCAGCGCAGTGCGGACCTGTTCCTCGGCGTGCCGTTCAACATCGCCAGTTACGCACTGCTGACTCACATGATGGCGGCCCAGGCGGGCTTGGGCGTCGGTGAGTTCGTCTGGACCGGCGGCGACTGTCACATCTACGACAACCACGTCGAGCAGGTGCAGTTACAGCTGAGTCGTGACCCGCGGCCGTATCCGGAACTGGTTCTCGCGCAACGTGATTCGATCTTCGACTACGCCTATGACGACGTGGCCATCGTCAACTACGACCCGCACCCGGGGATCAAGGCGCCCGTGGCCGTATGAGCCTTGGCCTCATCTGGGCCCAGTCGACCTCGGGGGTCATCGGCCGCGACAACGGCATACCGTGGCGCCTCCCCGAGGACCAGGCGCGGTTCAAGGAACTGACTATTGCCCACACCGTCGTCATGGGACGACTGACGTGGGAGTCCCTGCCCGCGAAGGTGCGGCCGCTGCCGGGGCGCCGGAATGTCGTGGTCACCAGGCAAGCTGACTACGTGGCCGAGGGCGCCACGGTGGTGTCCGACCTCGAGACGGCACTCACCGATGACGACGCGTGGGTGATCGGCGGGGCGCAGATCTATTCGCTGGCCTTGCCGTTCGCGACCCGCTGCGAGGTCACCGAGGTCGACGTGCCGTTGCCCAAAGAGGACGACGACGCGGTCGCGCCGGTGCTCGACGAAGCGTGGCGCGGTACCGAGGGTGACTGGCTGACCAGTGCGACCGGGTTGCGGTACCGGTTCTCCAGCTACGTCCGGTCGTGAAGCTCACGCAGGCCGCCGCGCGCCGCGTCGCCGTCGCCGCCCAGGGGTTCGCGGAGCCCGCGCCCGCAGGCCCGGTGACGCGGGCGCACCTGCGTCGGCTCGTCTCCCGGATCCAGGTGTTGCAGCTCGACTCGGTTTCGGTGGCCGTGCGGGCCCACTACGCCCCGGTGTTCAGTCGGCTCGGACCGTATGACCGCAGCGTTCTCGAGCGGGCAGCCTGGAGCCACACGTCGCGCTCCCCGCGGTTACTGGTCGAGTACTGGGCGCACGAGGCCGCGCTGGTGGCCGTCGACGACTGGCCCCTGTTGCGCTGGCGCATGCGCGAATACGCCGACGGCAGGTGGGGCAAGGAGATCGTTCGCAAGAACCGGCAGCTGGCCGAGGACGTCGTCGCCGCAGTCGCCGAGCTGGGCCCGTCGACGGCCGGGCAGATCGAAGCGCACCTGGAGTCGGAGCCGCGCGGCCGCAAGGGCCCGTGGTGGGACCGCAGTGACACCAAGTGGGTGGCCGAGGCGCTGTTCGCCTCCGGGGTGCTGACGACCGCCACCCGCGTCGGTTTCGCCAGGCACTACGACCTCACCGAGCGGGTCCTGCCACCGGAGGTGTTCGCCCGGGAGGTGGCCGACGACGTCGCGGTCCGAGAGCTGGTGCTGCGGGCGGCCACTGCGCTGGGCGTGGCCACCGAGACCGACATTCGCGACTACTTCCGGCTGGGCGCCAAGCAGGCCAAACCGGTGATCGCCGACTTGGTGGCCGAAGGTCAGCTCGAACCCGTCGAGGTCGAAGGGTGGAGTGCCCCTGCGTATCTCAGGACGGGCCAGATCGTGCCACGCGTCAATCGCGGTACCGCGCTGCTGTGCCCGTTCGACCCGCTGATCTTCTTTCGGCCACGCGTCGAGCGGCTGTTCGACTTCCACTACCGCATTGAGATCTACACCCCAGAGCAGAAACGTCAATTCGGTTACTACGTCTGGCCTTTGCTGCTGGACGGGCAACTGGTCGGTCGCGTCGACCTCAAGGCTGAGCGCACCCGCGACACGCTGCACGTCGTGGGTGCCTTCGCGGAACCGGAGGTGGACGGCAAACGGGTGGCACAGGCGATGGCGGGGGAGTTGCGATCGATGGCGTCCTGGCTCGGGTTGGACGACGTCACGGTCGGGGGCCGGGGCGACCTGGCGCACGCGTTGGGACGAGAGATCTCTTAGCCCTCCCAAACTGTACTTGACAGTCCAGTTTCATGGCGGCAGGCTGAGGCGACGGCGCCACTGCGCCACGGCAGGTTGGGAGTCGCCATGAAGGTTCGGCCAGGAGACGTCATCGAGGTGCATGAACTGCGCACCGTCGACGGCGACACGATCACCGTTCCCGATCCGGACAGGCTTACTCACCTGCAATTTCGACGATTTGCCGGTTGTCCGATCTGCAACGTGCACCTTCAGTCTGTGGTGAAGCGCCACAACGAGATCGCCTCAGCGGGCATCCGCGAGGTGGTGATGTTTCACTCCACTCCCGAAGAGCTGAAGACCTATGTGGACGACATGCCGTTCGCCCTCGTCGCCGATCCGGACCGGACGCTCTACCGACGATTCGGTGTGGAGACTTCGCTACGGTCAGTAGCCGACCCGCGTTCGATGGCACCGGTCGTCAAAGCCGTCGTGGATTCTCCTTCTGCGGCCCGCAAGCTGCGGTTCTCGGCTGGGATGCATCGCGCCAACGGCGGCCACCTCGGTCTGCCCGCCGACATTCTGATCGACAGCACCGGCACGGTGATCGACGCCAAGTACGGCAAGCACGCCGCCGACCAGTGGTCGGTGGACGAACTGCTCCAACATGCCAAGGCGCACCGCTGACGGGCGGGACGGCCAAGCCGCTGCTGATCTACCATCGCGGTGTTCGCGCCACGAGTCTCGACGTCCTTCCTGCGGCGGGCTGCGGCAAGTCCCAGCTGTATCACTATTTCGACGACGAGGCCGATCTGTTGGGCGCCGTGATCGACCGTCAGCTCGAACTGGTCATCGCCGCCCAGCCCGCGCTGGCGGACATCGAATCATGGCCGACGTTCGACGAGTGGTTGTCCGCGATTCTTCGCATGCACGACCAGCCCGGCGGCCCATTCGCCTGCCCGCTGGGGATACTGGCAGCCGAGCTCAAGAACGACGAGTCCTTTCGGCCGCGCCTGGACGCGGCATTCGGGCAGTGGGTGGCGCTGCTGGCAGCGGGGCTGACGCGGATGCGGGCAGGTGGTGAGCTCGTCGCCGAAGCCGACCCGGAACGCCTGGCGGCCAACGTCATCGCCGCGTTGCTGGGCGGCATGCTGCTGGGGCGCGTCCGAGCCGACATCACCCCGATGGGCGATGCCGTCGACGCCGCGCAGGCTCAGCTTCGTCGGTGGAGTCCGTCCGACGTCGATCACCGTCTCCGACCCAGAAGTGCAAAGGAGCACCGCCATGGACGTATTGCGCACCCCTGACGAGCGATTCGACGGATTGCCCGACTTCCCCTTCGCCCCCCGCTGCGTCGAGGTCGACTCGGGAGACGGTGGGAAGGTGCGCATGCACTACCTGGACGAGGGGCCTTCCGACGGCGAGGTCGTGCTGCTGCTCCACGGAGAGCCATCGTGGAGCTACCTGTATCGAAAGATGATTCCGGTACTGGTCGACGCCGGCCTGCGCGCCGTGGCGATCGACCTCATCGGCTTCGGTCGCAGCGACAAGCCCACCCGCCGCGACGACTACACCTATCAAGCGCACGTGGACTGGACGTGGGCGGCCATCGAGGCGATCGGGCTGACCGACGTCACTCTGGTTTGCCAGGACTGGGGTGGTTTGATCGGGCTGCGACTGGTCGGCGAACACCCGGATCGATTCGCCAGGGTGGTTGCTGCCAACACCATGCTGCCGACCGGAGACCACCACCCCGGAGAGGCGTTCCTCGCGTGGCAGCGCTTCAGTCAGGAGATCCCCGACTTCCCCGTCGGTCAGATCATCAACGGCGGCTGCGTGTCGACACTGGCGCCCGAGGTGATCGCCGCCTACGACGCACCGTTCCCCGACGACGCTTACAAGGCCGGCGTGCGGCAGTTCCCGCTGCTGGTGCCAACCAGCCCGGATGATCCGGCTGCGCCAGCGAACCGAGCTGCCTGGGAGGTCCTCAGCACGTTCGACAAGCCATTTCTGTGTGCGTTCTCCGACTCCGATCCGATCACCCGCGGCGCCGACGCCGTGCTGGGCAGGCTCATTCCCGGGGCCCACGGTCAGTCGCCGGTGACGATCGTAGGCGGGGGCCACTTCCTGCAGGAGGACAAGGGCCGCGAACTCGCCGACGTGGTGGTGAGGTTCGTGGGCGCGACACCGCGGTAACCGGTGCCGGGGCAAGCTAATTCGGGACGTCGGTGGGGGTTCCTTCAGTCCCCACCGGCCTCCAGCGCAGCGAAGGCGGCGTCCGTCAGCACAAGCAGATCGGCGCCGTCGGACTTCGCCCATTCAGTGATCGCTACGTTCATCGCGCCCAGCGCCGCGGCGGCCAGTGCGGTCGTGGCGAAATTAGGGGAGGGTAGGCCGCTGCGCCGGGCCAGCGCGGTTGCGAACACGTCGATGGTGGCGTCCTGGGCCACCCAGTTGCGGCCACGCAGTGTCGGATTGCGCAACACCAGTCGGGTCCGCGCGAGCACGTTGGCGCCGTCGGTCGGCAGGATGGCTTCGAGCCCCGACCGAACGGCGCCGTGCAACGCTTGCAGTGGAGACTCATCGGGTGGCCGCGCAGCCACCAGCTCGGCGAGCATCGGGTCGTATTCGTCGTACTCGACGACCTCTTCCTTGCGCGGGAAGTACCGGAAGAAAGTCATGTGGGACACGCCCGCCGCAGCTGCTATGTCTTCTACCGTCGTTGCGTCATAGCCCTTCTCGGCGAAGAGTCGCAGCGCCTGCTCCTGGATCGCGCTACGCGTCCTGGCCTTCTTGTCGGCCCGCCAATCCGCCTGACTCATCTGGCGCGAACCGTGGCGCGCGAACCGAGCGTACGGTCCAGCCACGCTCTCAGGTCATTCGCATCCGACCCTCGCCAGGCTAGGTGGCCGTCGGGCCGAACCAACATTGATTCACCCGTGGCCCGGAGCAGGGCCACCCCGCCCAACCGTGCGGTCGCCTCGTCGAACTCGGCTGGTCCGATGAGCGCCCAACGCCACCCGAGCACTTCGTAGAGCCGGGTCGCAGTGCCGTCGGCGCCGACGTACGTACCATCGGGGACCCGGTCACCAGGGCGTGGCCGATGCACCGGGAAGAGACGTCGAGTGCCGAGTGGTCCACGCCGGTAGGAGATCTGCAGCTGTGACGACTTGTCTGTGATGAGACGCTGCATCCAGCGCTGGTTCAGCAGGGGAACGGCGACGCGGTCACGCAGCAGACGGGCGGCACGCCCCTCGCCCAAGACCAGTTCGGTCAACCCGCTGGTAGTGCTGAGCACGTCCTTGGCGATGGGGCGTCGCTCCGCCTCATAGGTGTCGAGCAGCCGCTCATCGGCGTGACCCCCCACGACTGCGGCGAGTTTCCACGCCAGATTCTCCGCATCGCCGAGGCCGGTGTTCATGCCCTGTCCACCGAACGGGCTGTGGATGTGGGCGGCGTCACCCGCTAGGAACAGGCGTCCCCGTCGATAGGCGTCGGCGATCCTGCGTTGGATGCGGAAGGTTGACGTCCACTCCGCGGCACGAATCGTGCCACCCGTCTCGGTGGCCAACCTGGCGCCGAGCAACTCCACGATCTCGTCGGGCCCGAGGGCGTGCGTGGCGTCGCCACTCGCGGGGCTCATCAACCGCCACAGATCGCTTCCCGGAAGCGGAAAGGCGGCCAGCATGACCTTTCCGCGCATCCAGGTGTGGGCACCGTCGCGCGGCCGGTCGACGTCGGCGTGTACGTCGGCGAGCATGAAGCGCTCGACGATCGGGACGCCGGGAAATCCAATGCCCGCCGCCTTGCGGACGACGCTGTGGGCTCCGTCTGCGCCGACGACCCACCCGGCGGTGACCTCCGGCCCGTTTCCGAGCCGCAGCGTGACCTCGTCTGGGCGCACCGCCAGTTCGCTTACCGGCCTTCCCCACTCGACAGCTCCGCCCAACTCAGCCAGACGATGGCGCAGCGCACCTTCGATGACTGCTTGCGACATGAGAAGTGCGCGCGGCCCGCCCAGGCTGGTCTGCTGTCCGACATTCAGGCTCGCCATTGGACGTCCCTCGACGGCGACCTCCACCCGCGCAATGGGCAAGCCTTGCCGCGGCAGGTCGCCGAGGGCACCGAGCCGGTCGAGCACCTCGACCCCGCGCGGCTGCAGCCCCAAGGCCCTCGACGTCACCGCCGGGCCCTCAGCGGCGTCGAGTACCCGGACGCTCAGGCCGGCTGCGTGTAGGCCACAGGCCAGCGCCAATCCCGTCGGACCCGCACCGACGATGGCGACGTCGTCGGCCATGTCACCTCCCAGTTTTTACGTTAGCTGACTAACATGTTAGAAGACTAACACAAAACGGTTGGGCGCGGTTCTGCCGAACCTTGCCCGCTGAGTTGGACCTCCGATGCCAGGATGGCCTGCGCGTCGCAACGACCCCGCCTGCTTCAGATGCTCCACGACGCGCGGAGCGGATGGAACCGGGCTATCGGCGTCGAGGCGTTGGCTTCGGTCAGCTCAACGGAATGTCGTTGTCGCCCTTGGATTCCTGAAACGCATCGGACAGCGCCGCGTACCGCTCCCGGATCTGCCGTTGCTGTACTCGCAACTCACTGCGTAGCGGCTCGTCCTCGGCTTCGATCAGGTCGGAGATCGAGTAGGCGGTCCAGAACGCATTGGTTCGGCGGTAGCCGCCGGGATCCAGGCCGAAGACCGCCTTGAGGATCACCAGATCGTGCGGGATCGCGAAACTGTCCCGCGAATCCTCATGGCTGTAGAAGTAGTAGTAGTTGTCGAACCCTGCCCAGGTGATGGCCGACATGCACATCGTGCACGGCTCGTGGGTGGTCAGGAACACCAACTCTGGCGTGGGCGGTCGGTCGGTCAGATCATAGAACTGGTTGAGCGTGTTGATCTCACCGTGCAGCAGCGGATTGTCGGTTTCATCGTTGGTGCCCGCGATGACGAGCGAAAGATCGGACTTGCGCGGGATCGCCGCCCCGAACACCTTGTTGCCCCCCTCGACGCCCCGTTCGGTCAGCGGCAGGATGTCGTCGTCGATGACGCCGAGTAGGCGAGGAGCGATCGTCTTGGCTGGCATGGCTCACCCTAGGCCAGCAGTCAGTGCGTCGCGTTCTCCTCGGCCAGCTTCGGCAAACCCTTGCCTCGGTACACGTTGATCGCGAACACGATCGCGCCGGTGACCAGCCACACCAGACCGCACTGTGCGGGTATGGACAAGCATGGCGCTCAGCGTGTACCCCTAAATGGTCTCGCTGCAAGACCAATTGAGTCGAATCAACATTCTCGTATCGACGAGAAGGGGAGCGCACCGATGGCCGACCGTGTCGCCGTGCCGCCGTCGGGCCTGCTTGCCCAGCAGTTGGCGATGCCGACGCGGGTCGACGATATCACCGACCGGCTGATCACGGCCATCGCCATCGGTGAGCACCTGCCCGGTGCCCGGCTGCCGGTCGAGCGCGACCTCGCCGCCGCTCTGGGCGTCGGGCGCATGACGGTGCGCGCCGCACTGGCCCGGCTGGTCGAGCGCGGACTGCTCGAGACCCGCCGCGGCCGTGGCGGCGGGTCCTACGTCGTCGAGAGGTGACCCGAGTCCTCCACCGACGCCATCGCCCGACTTCACGGCGCGGTGTGTCGGGCAGCGGCCGATGCCAGAACGGCTACCGACGTCGACGAGCTGCGGGCCGCACTGGAGGCGTACCGGACCGCTGAAAGCGGCCTCGCGGCACAGCAGGCCGACAGCCGACTGCACCTGGCGATCATGGACACTGCCCACAATGCGGTGCTCAAGCAGGTACTCGTCGACCTGGAGGCCTCGGTCAGCATCGGCGCGCCCGCCCATCTGTGGGGTCCGACCACCATGCGCGAGATGGAGTTGAGGTCACAGCACGGGGAGGTGATCGACGCGATCGCCGACGGCCGCGCCGACTATGCGGACGCGATGGCCGTGCCCGCGTCGGCATCGACTTCGAGTTGATCTCCACGGCGATGCGCCGGGTGGGGCTGCTGGCCGACTGAGCCCCGGTGCTCGTGAAAGCCAGGGTCGAGCGGGTAATCTCAACCGCGTGAGCACCAGCGGATTCGATGTCAGCGCACGTCTGGGCACCGTGCTGACTGCCATGGTGACGCCGTTCGGCCCGGACGGCTCGTTGGACCTGGCCGCCGCCAAGAAGCTTGCGAAGCACCTGGTGGACGCAGGGTGTGACGGTCTGGTGGTCTCGGGAACCACCGGCGAATCGCCGACGACCACCGACGACGAGAAGCTCGCCCTGCTCGGCGCGGTGCTCGAAGCCGTCGGCGACCGCGCCAGGATCATCGCCGGGGCCGGAACCTACGACACGGCGCACAGCGTGCACCTCGCCAAGGCGTGCGAGGCCGAGGGTGCCCACGGCCTGCTGGTCGTGACGCCCTACTACTCGCGGCCGCCTCAGGCCGGGTTGATCGCGCACTTCACCACCATCGCCGACGCCACCGCGCTGCCGAACGTGCTGTACGACATCCCGCCGCGCTCGGTGGTCCCGATCGAGTGGGACACCATCCGTGCCATCGCGCCCCATCCGAACATCGTCGCCATCAAGGACGCCAAGGCCGATCTGCACGGCGGCGCGATGATCATGGCCGAGACGGGGTTGGCCTACTACTCGGGAGACGACGCGCTGAACCTGCCGTGGCTGGCGATGGGCGCCACCGGATTCATCAGCGTATGGGGGCACTTCGCGGCGAGCCAATTGCGAGACATGTTGTCGGCCTTCACGTCCGGCGACCTCGCGACCGCCCGCAAGAGCCACGTCGCCCTCGGTTCGCTAAACGACGCGCAGAAACGACTGGGCGGCGTCACGATGGCCAAGACGGGACTCAAGCTGTTGGGGTTCGACACCGGTGACCCGCGGCTCCCGCAGATTCCCGCGACGGCCGCGCAGATCGAGGCGCTGGAGGCAAACATGCGGACGGCCGGAGTGCTCCGATGACCGGTGAACTAGTGCCACCCGGCCCGCTCGCCCCCGGCGGACTTCGCGTCACGGCGCTCGGCGGCATCAGCGAAATCGGTCGCAACATGACCGTGCTCGAGCACCTCGGTCGCCTGCTCGTGATCGACTGCGGAGTGTTGTTCCCTGGGCACGACGAGCCGGGCGTCGACCTGATCCTGCCCGACCTGCGGCACATCGAGGACCGCCTCGACGACATCGAGGCCCTGGTGGTGACCCACGCCCACGAGGACCACATCGGCGCCATTCCGCACCTGCTGAAGCTGCGGCCCGACATCCCCGTCGTCGGATCGAAGTTCACCTTGGCACTCATCGCGGCGAAGTGCCGTGAGCACCGCATCAAGCCGGTGTTCATCGAGGTCGCCGAGAAGCAGAGCAGCAGGCACGGCGTGTTCGAGTGTGAGTACTTCGCGGTCAACCACTCGATCCCCGACGCGCTGGCCATCGCCGTGTACACGGGCGCCGGCACGCTCCTGCACACCGGTGACATCAAGCTCGACCAATTGCCGCTCGACGGCCGACCCACCGACCTGCCGGGCATGTCGCGTCTCGGCGATGCGGGCGTCGACCTCTTCCTCTGTGATTCGACGAACGCCGAGATCCCTGGCGTCGGACCGTCGGAGAGCGAGATCGGCCCCAACATGCACCGGCTGATCCGCGGCGCCGACGCCCGGGTCATCGTCGCCTGTTTCGCCTCCAACGTCGCTCGCGTGCAACAGATCATCGACGCATCGGTGGCGCTGGGCCGCAAGGTGTCGTTCGTCGGCCGGTCGATGGTGCGCAACATGGGGATCGCCAAGGACCTCGGGTTCCTCACGGTGGACGACGACGACGTGATCGACATCGCCGCGGCCGAGATGCTGCCCCCGGAGCGAGTCACGCTGGTGACCACCGGCACTCAGGGTGAGACCATGGCCGCGCTGTCGCGGATGTCGCGCGGCGAGCATCGCAGCATCACGCTGACCAGGGGTGATCTCATCATCATGTCGTCGTCGCAGATCCCGGGCAACGAGGAGGCGATCTTCGGCGTTCTGGACTCGCTGGCCAAGATCGGCGTCCGCGTCGTGACCAACGCCCAAGCGCGCATCCATGTTTCGGGTCACGCGTACGCGGGTGAATTGCTGTTCCTGTACAACGGAGTTCGGCCGCGCAACGTGATGCCGGTGCATGGCACTTGGCGCCATCTTCGCGCCAACGCCGCACTGGCGGTGAAGTCCGGCGTTCCCGAGGAGAACATCGTGTTGGCCGAGAACGGCGTCAGCGTCGACCTCGTCGGGGGTCGGGCTTCGATCGCCGGCGCGGTGCCGGTGGGCAAGATGTTCGTCGACGGGTTGGTCACCGGTGACGTGGGAGACGCGACGTTGGGCGAACGGCTCACGCTGTCATCGGGATTCATCGCCGTCACCATCGTGCTCAACCGAGGTACGGGCAAGTCCGCGGCACCGGTGCATCTGCACTCGCGGGGCTTCTCCGAGGACCCCAAGGCCCTCGAGCCCGTCACCCGCCTCGTCGAAGAAGCGTTGCAATCGCTTGCGGCGGAAAAGGTTACGGACCCTACCCGCATCGCCCAAGCGGCGCGACGCGCCATCGGCAAGTGGGTGGGGGACAAGTACCGTCGCCAACCGATGATCGTGCCGACGGTCATCGAGGTCTGAGCGCCGTCGCTCAGCGCTTGTTGACGTAACCGTCGTCGACCGGCAGCGCCACCCCGGTGATGTGTTTGCCCGCATCCGACACCAACCAGGCAACCGTGTCGGCGATGACCTCCGGCTCGACGGTCTCCATGTTCACGGAGCCAGCCAGATCCGGCCCGCCGTCACTGCCGTTCGCGACGCCATCGAGCCACTGTCGGGTGAACTCGTTGTCGATCATCGGGGTGCGGACCCCGGCCGGATGGATCGAGTTGACCCGGATGCCATGTGGCGACAGAAGATTCGCGTACGACCGCATCAGCCCGACCACGCCATGCTTGGCGGCTCCGTATCCGATGGAACCGGCGAACGAGGACGCGAGCCCGATCAACCCCATCACCGAGCTGGTGAGGATGATCGCTCCGCCGTTGCCCGCCTTGACCATCGGTCGCATCCCGACTTCGATGGTGTGGAACACGCCCGTCAGGTTCACCTCGATGACGTCGTGCCAGGCTTCGTCGCCGGCCATTGGTGCGATGCCCGCGTTGGCAATCACGATGTCCAGGCGTCCGCCCAGTTCGTCGACGCCGGCTTTCAACGCGGTCTTGAGCGCCGCGCGGTCACGGACGTCGGCCTGCAACGCGACGATGCGGGCACCGGTGTCCTCGACGAGCTTGACGGTCGCAGCGAGGTCGTCGGCGGTGGCCATCGGGTAGGGGACCGAGGCGATCTGATCGCACAGGTCGACCGCGATGACGTCGGCGCCGTCGGACGCCAATCGCACCGCATGCGCGCGACCCTGACCTCTGGCCCCGCCGGTGATGAACGCGACACGGCCCTTCAGTGGGCCATCGGGCGCGGGCACGCTAGCCGAGGAGCTGACCCTTGGCGGGGTCGCCCGCCGCGATCGGCTGCAGCATCTTGATGTCCGGCGCACCGTCGAGGTGCTCGCCGATGACCCCGAAGAGCGCGCCGATCGCGGGAGCGGTGCTGTGCGTCTTCAGTGCGTCCTCGTCGGCCCACTGCTCGACGAAGACGAACGTGCCGTTGGCCTCGTGCAAGGAGTACAGCTCGCAACCAGGCTCTTCGTGGACGGCCTCGATCGCTTGCGTGCAGGCGTCTCGCACGGCGTCGACGGACTCGGGCTTTGCGGTCATGGTGGCGACGACGACGATCGGCATGTGAACAAGACTCCTCGATGAGTGGGTTCGGCGCCGCTCACACTACCCAGCACGTGGCACGGTCAGCGGACAACCTCCCGAAGCCCGTCCAGGGCGGCCACGGTCACCGCTCCTTCGGCCAGACGCGGTGCCACGGCGGCGCGAGCCACGGGACCCGATGCGACAGCGTCGTATCGAATTACGTTGTCTAACAAGGGCCTAACATCACGCATTCGGGCCGTTGGGAATCACCGTCTCGAGAGTAGCGACAGCTGCGGATTCCGTCGTCGCGGGTTGGTTCGACGCCCCACACTTGTGAGTATGCACAGCCAGGAGCCTCGTCGCGGTCCTACGGATCTCGTCGTCGTACAGTTAGCAATTTGTTACCTGTGTGGCTAATGGTGAATTTGGGGTTGTTGCGACTAGTCTTGGGCCCATGGCCAGTAAGACCGCCGCCCGTTCGGGGGCTCGTTCGAGCAGCTCAAAGCCCCGAACGCGCTCGACGCGCCCTGCCGCCCCGCGGCGGAAGCCCGCGCCACGCCGCAACTCCTCTCCCGTCTCCGCCGCAGGCTCCGCGATCGGCAAGGGCGCCCGTGCCAGCTGGCTGATGCTGGCCAAGGGCGCGGGTTCCACTGCGCGATCGGTCGGTCGGGCCCGCGACCTGGAGCCGGGACACCGTCGCGACGGCATCGCGCTCGGCCTGCTCGCGGTATCCGTCGTCCTCGCGGCCAGTTCGTGGTTCGACGCGGCACGACCCGTCGGCGGGTGGATCGACTCGGTCGTGCGCGTCGTCATCGGCTCGGCCGTCGTGCTGCTGCCCGTTCTTCTGGTGGCGCTCGCCGTGCTGTTGATGCGCACCGAGCCCAATCCGGAGGCCCGTCCGCGACTCGTCCTGGGCGCCGCCATGATCGCGCTGCCGGTGCTCGGTCTTTGGCACCTCTGGTCGGGCGCCCCGACGGACCCCGCCGATCGGCAACGGGTCGCGGGATTCATCGGCTTCGCGATCGGTGGGCCGCTGTCGGACGGGCTCACCCCGTGGATAGCCAACCCGCTGTTGATCATCGGCGTGCTGTTCGGTCTGCTGTTGGTGACCGGTACGACCATCCGGGAGGTTCCGGCCGCCGTGCAGTCGATGTTCATGAGTGCCTACCGCGGCGACACGTACGACGACGACTACGACGAGGACGCCGAATACGACGAGTACCCCGCCGAGCAGCCCGAGGACTTCTCCGACGGTTACTACGACGACCCGGCGTCGTGCCGCGGCGACGAGGCGCAGTGGCCGGGGGCGCCCTCCGCGGTCAGGACTCCGATGGAGAACTACCCATTGGACGAACCGCTCGTCGACGAGACCCCGACCGTGCCCGAGCCCAAGGTGCGGGCGCGACGAAAGAAGGAACCGAAGGCCGCCTCGAGCGACGGCGACACCCCGTCACTCGATCGCGTCGTCGAGGGCCCGTACGTGCTGCCGTCACTGGACCTGTTGGTCGCGGGGGATCCGCCCAAGCTCCGAAGCGCCGCCAACGACAAGATGGTCGAGGTCATCGGGTCGGTGCTCCAGCAGTTCAAGGTCGACGCCGCCGTCACGGGATGCACCCGTGGACCGACCGTCACCCGCTACGAGGTCGAACTCGGCCCCGGCGTGAAGGTCGAGAAGATCACCGCGCTTCAGAAGAACATTGCCTACGCCGTCGCGACCGAGAGTGTCCGGATGCTGGCGCCCATCCCCGGCAAGTCGGCCGTCGGCATCGAGGTGCCCAACACCGACCGCGAGATGGTGCGATTGGCGGACGTCCTCACCGACCCGTCCACCCGCCGCGATCACCACCCGCTCGTGATCGGCCTGGGCAAGGACATCGAGGGCGAGATGATCTCGGCCAACCTCGCCAAGATGCCGCACCTTCTGGTGGCCGGCTCGACCGGTTCCGGCAAGTCCAGCTTCGTCAACTCGATGCTGGTGTCGATCCTGGCACGTGCCACCCCGGACGAGGTCCGGATGATCCTGATCGACCCGAAGATGGTGGAACTCACGCCCTACGAAGGCATTCCGCACCTCATCACGCCCATCGTCACGCAGCCCAAGAAGGCGGCCGCCGCACTGGCCTGGCTGGTCGAGGAGATGGAGCAGCGCTACCAGGACATGCAGGCCAACCGCGTGCGCCACATCGACGTGTTCAACGAGAAGGTGCGCTCCGGTGAGATCGCGGCTCCGCTGGGCAGCGAGCGGGTGTACAAGCCGTATCCCTACATCCTCGCGATCGTCGACGAGCTCGCCGACCTCATGATGACCGCACCGCGGGACGTCGAGGACGCCATCGTCCGCATCACCCAGAAGGCCCGCGCCGCGGGCATCCACCTGGTGCTGGCGACGCAGCGGCCGTCGGTCGACGTCGTCACCGGTCTGATCAAGACCAACGTGCCGTCACGGCTGGCGTTCGCCACGTCATCGCTGACCGACAGCCGGGTCATCCTGGACCAGGCCGGCGCCGAGAAGCTGATCGGCATGGGCGACGGGCTGTTCCTGCCGATGGGCGCCAACAGACCCATCCGACTGCAGGGCGCCTACATCTCCGACGAAGAGATCCAGGCCGTGGTCGAGGCCACCAAGGCGCAGGCGGAGCCCGACTACACCGAGGGCGTCACCGCCGCCAAGCCCGCGGGTGAGCGCACCGACGTCGATCCCGACATCGGCGACGACATGGACGTCTTCCTGCAGGCGGTCGAGCTGGTGGTGTCCTCCCAGTTCGGGTCGACGTCGATGCTGCAGCGCAAGCTGCGGGTGGGCTTCGCGAAGGCGGGCCGGTTGATGGACCTGATGGAGACGCGCAGCATCGTCGGACCCAGCGAGGGCTCCAAGGCCCGCGAGGTGCTGGTCAAGCCCGACGAGCTGGCGGGAACGCTGATGCTGATCCGCGGTGGCGCGGACGCCAACGGGGCGGACGCCGACGACGAGTGACGCGTCGAACGTGAGCCCACTGCGAATTCCCGGCTGACTTCTCGCAGTGGCGTCACGTTCGGCGACGTGTCGGACGCCATGGGCACACTCCTCGCGTGGGGGAGCCGTTCATCGGGAGTGAGGCGCTCGGCGGAGGTCGACTCACGCCGTATCGTCTTCGCAGCCGGTACGACGCCGTCCATCGCGACGTCTACCTGCCGCGCGGCTCGGAACTCACGGCCGCGGCGCGCGCGAAAGCGGCGTGGTTGTGGTCAGGACGCGCAGGAGTCGTCGCAGGTCAGTCTGCCGCGGCGCTTCACGGCGCCAAGTGGGTGGACGCAGCGGCGCCCGCTGAGATCCTGTACCCGAACCGGCGACCGCCCGACGGTATCCGAACGTCGTCGGACCGCTACGGAGTCGACGAGATCGAGAAGGCTTTCGGCGTCGTCGTGACCACTCCCGCCCGCACCGCCCTGGACATCGCCTGCCGTTACCCACTCGATGACGCCGTCGCTGCGATCGATTCGCTGGCGCGGGCCACCAGGCTGAAGGTCGCCGACGTGCAACTGCTGGCCGAGCGGTATCGGGGACGCCGCGGAATTCGCGCCGCCCTCGAGGCCCTGGACCTCGTCGATCCCGGTGCCGAGTCGCCTCAGGAGACCAGAGTTCGGTTGCTACTCATCAAGGCAGGCTTTCCCCGTCCGGAAACACAGATTCCGGTGTACGACGAGTACGGAAAGCTCGTCGCCGTCATCGACATGGGTTGGCGCGCCATCAAGGTCGGTGTCGACTACGAGGGCGAGCACCATCGGATGAGCCGCATCCAATTCGACAAGGACATCAGGCGATTCGAGGCCGTCACCGAGTCGGGTTGGGACGACGTGCGTGTCACCGCAGAGGACACCGACGGCAGCATCATCGGACGGGTGGGCCGAGCATTCGACCGTCGAACGTGAGCCCACTGCGAATTCTCGGCTGACTTTTCGCAGTGGCGTCACGTTCGGCGACGATTGCCACCTACAGCGTCAGCAGCATCCGGGTATTGCCCAGGATGTTGGGCTTGACGTAGGACAGGTCGAGGAATTCGGCGACACCCATGTCGTACGAACGCCGCATCTCGTCGTACACCTCAGCGGTCACCGGGGTGCCCTCGACCTCCTGAAACCCGTGAATGCCGAAGAACTCGGTTTCGAAGGTGAGCACGAAGATGCGCTGCAGATGCAACTCCCGGGCCACGTCCAGGAGGCGCGCCACGACGGCGTGCCCGACGCCACGGCCCCGCACCCGGGGGTGCGCGGCGACGGTGCGCACCTCACCGAGGTCGGCCCACAGCACGTGGAGTGCCCCGCACCCGACCAATTGGCCGTCGAGCTCGGCGACCCAGAACTCCTGAACGGCTTCGTAGAGGGTGACGAGGTTCTTCTCCAGCAGGATCTTGCCCGCGTAGATGTCGACCAGAGATTTGATCTCGGGGACGTCAGAAGTGCGGGCGCGACGGACCACGAGTTCGTCGGTTTGAAGCGCTCCGGTCACAGCAGTGAGGGTATCGGTTTGCACAACGGATATTCTGATGCACGTGCCGGGCCCGTCTGACGTCGATCCGCTGGTGCCGCGTGCCGGTGTGGCGAACGTCGCCAACGTGCTCACGGGACTGCGCATCGTCTTGGTTCCCGTGTTCCTGTTCGCCCTGTTCGTCGGTGACGGCCACGAAACGTACTGGCGGGTCGTCGCTTTCATCGTCTTCGCAGCGGCGGTCATCACCGACCGCGTCGATGGGGCGGTGGCCCGCAGCTACGACATGGTCACCGAATTCGGCAAGCTCGCCGATCCGATCGCCGACAAGGCGCTGATCGGAGCGGCGCTCGTCGGCCTGTCCCTGCTCGGCGATCTGCCGTGGTGGGTGACCGCGGTGATCCTCGTCCGCGAGATCGGCGTGACCATTCTCCGGTTCGCGGTCATCCGCGGCGGCGTCATCCCCGCCAGTCGCGGCGGCAAGCTGAAGACAATGGTCCAATCCGTGGCGATCGGCCTGTTCGTCCTGCCACTGGATGGTCACTGGTTGACCGCGGCCTGGGTGTTGATGTGGGCGGCGATCGTGCTGACCGTGGTCACCGGCGCGGACTACGTCGTGTCGGCGGTACGCGGTGCCCGCACGTGACGCGCGACATCCCTCGCTCCGGGAACCAATTCGGCAGGCGTGGGCGTTCTGGTTGGTAGTGAAACCGAACAGATCATTGACCACGTCTTTCGTTGTGAGGAGACCGCGATGACGACTTTGCTTCGCGAAGTGATCGGCGACGTGTTGCGTCAGGCCCGGCTCTCGCAGGGGCGGACGCTCCGAGAGGTGTCCGACCACGCGCGAGTCAGCCTCGGCTATCTGTCCGAGGTGGAGCGCGGCCGCAAGGAAGCCTCCAGCGAGCTCCTGGGTGCCATCTGTGGCGCCCTGAAGGTTCCCCTGTCGCGCGTCCTCTCCGACGCCGGCGCGACCATGGAACGACACGAGCTGGCCGCACCGAGGACCGTTGCAAGGGCTAGCGCGGCGAACATCGACTTCTCCACCAAGGTGGTCATCCCGCAGGCCGTTTCGATGGCGGTGGCCTGAGGACGTCCGACTGGCTCAGCCATGCCGGAAACCCGGTCGGGGGTGTGGTGATCTCCGCACAACCGATAAGTTGGCGGGTAGCACACAGGCCCTACTCCAACACGAAGGCGGAACGAACTGATGGCCAACCCGTTCACCAAGGCGTGGAAGTACCTCATGGCGCTGTTCAGCTCCAAGGTCGACGAGTACGCCGACCCGAAGGTGCAGATCCAGCAGGCCATCGAGGAAGCGCAGCGGCAGCACCAGGGGCTGACGCAACAGGCGGCATCGGTGATCGGCAACCAGCGTCAGCTGGAGATGCGGCTCAACCGTCAGCTCGCCGACATCGAGAAGCTGCAGGTCAACGTTCGACAGGCGTTGACGCTGGCCGACCAGGTGACGTCGGCGGGAGACGCGGCGAAGGCCACCGAGTACACCAACGCCGCCGAGGCGTTCGCGGCGCAACTGGTCACGGCCGAGCAGAGTGTCGAGGACCTCAAGGCGTTGCACGATCAGGCTCTGCAGGCTGCCGGACAGGCCAAGAAGGCCGTCGAGCAGAACGCGATGGTGCTGCAGCAGAAGATCGCCGAGCGCAGCAAGCTGCTCAGCCAGCTCGAACAGGCCAAGATGCAGGAGCAGGTCAGCGCATCCCTGCGGTCGATGAGTGAGATCGCCGCGCCGGGAAGCACGCCTAGCCTCGACGAAGTCAGGGACAAGATCGAGCGTCGCTACGCCAACGCCATGGGCTCCGCCGAGCTCGCCCAGAACTCAGTCCAGGGCCGCATGATGGAGATCCAGCAGGCCAGTGTCCAGATGGCCGGGCATTCCCGATTGGAGCAGATCCGCGCCTCGATGCGCGGTGACGCGTTGCCGTCGGGCGGCGCCACCGCCACACCCGCCGCACCTGCCGTCAACCCGCCGGCTGCGGCGCCGGAAAATCCACTCTCGCAATAGTTTTCGAATAGGTAGGTATCTCGAGCATGGCAGTGGATCCTCGGACGGGACGGCAAGAGGCGTGGCGCACCCTCGTGCAGCGAGGTGTGGATACCGCGGCCGAATTCTCCGACGTGGTGGCACAGCGCCTCGGTGCCGCAGCGGATCCGCGCGCCAAGCTGTTGCGCAAGCGGCGGTGGGCGCTACGGGCCGGTCTGTTCTTCACCTTCTCCACCGGCCTTTGGATCGTCGTGACCGGGGTGCTCGCCTCCTGGGACGAGGTGCCTGCCTGGGTGCTGCCGATTCCTGGAGCCATCGCCGTCGGTGCGGCCTTCCTGGCGACCCTGTCGTTCGTCCGGTACCGGTGGCTGAAGCGTTCGCCACTTCCGCCGGAGCGCCGGGTCCGACGGCTGCCGCCCTGGGGATCGGCGGCTCGCCAGCCGATCGCGGCGCTGACGTCCTCTGAACGCGCGCTGTTCTCCCTGCTCGGGGTGATGGAACGCGGCCGGATGCTGCCCGCCGACGAGCTGCGTGACGTCGTCGCCGCGGCGAACCAGACCGCGGCGACCATGATGGCAACGGCCAACGAGATGGTGTCGATGGAGAAGGCCGCCACCGCAGCGCCCCAGTCGCGGACGCACCTGACGCCGACCATTCGGGCGTTCACCGCTCAACTCGGCAGCGGTGTGCGGCAGTACGACGAAATGGTCGAGGCCGCAGCGCAATTGGTGTCGGCTGCCAACTCCGGGTCGATGTCGAGCTCGCCGATGTCAGCGCAGCGCTACCGCCACGAACTCGGCAATGCGACCGATCGGCTGGCCGGCTGGGCGCAGGCCTTCGACGAACTCGGTCACCTGCGCGGGGCCTGACGCTCAGACGTCGTGGCTGCTCGGCGGGCCCGATCGGGGCCCGTACTTCTCGATGTACGCGTCGTGAATGTGCGCGTCACGCTGCCTCGCGCGGTAGTCGACCAGGCCGGCATCCAGCCCGTGCTTTCGCAGCATGTGGCGTCTCCACACCTTGTTCAAGGCGTGCGAGAAGAACACGAACGGGATCAGGATCGGCAGCGTCGTGGACATGTGCAGGTACAACGACATGGGGATGATCCAGAACGGCGTGAGAATCAGCACTGCGGGGATGAAGACGCGCACCATCATCCGCACGGTGGCCCCGGGTCCGGCGAGGTCGTCGGCCACCCACTGAAGCATCGAGGGCGGCAGTCGCTTGCCGTAGCTGTACCCGATGTACTGCAGGAGGTTCGGCTTGGTGCGTGCGGTGGGTTCCGCCATCAGAACGAGGGGCGCAGCGACGGAACTGCGATCCCGGCGATTCCGCGCAGCATGGCCTTGACGATGTCGAGCGTGTCGAAGTAGTCGCGCCACAGCGTGATTCGGCCGTCGTGCACCTCGAAGACGCCGCAGACCCAGAACTGCAGGCGCAGCGGTCCGAAGACCATCGCGTCGGTGCGCTCGTTGAGCACCGTGGTGCCGTCGCCCACGTTGCGGTGGAACTTCACGTCGAAGCCCATCCGGCCCTCCATCGCGCGCATCATCTTCATGACGCGTGCGCGGCCCCGAATGGTCGGCAGTCCGACGTTCTCGTAGACCAAGTCGTCGGCCAGCAGCGCGTCTGCCGTGGCGAAGTCCTGGTCTCTGAGTGCGAAGAGGAATGCCTCGACCGTGCGCGTGTTGGTGGTGTTCGCGACAGTCGATGTCTGGTCGGTCATGGGCCCAGCTTAATTGTCCGGCGCTGTGGCAGGGTAGGCCGGATGCGCGTCGCTATGGTGGCAGGCCCAGACCCCGGACACGCATTCCCCGCGATCGCGTTGTGCCTGAGGTTCCTGGCCGCCGGTGACGAGCCGACGCTGTTGACCGGGGCGGAGTGGCTGGCGACGGCCCGCACGGCCGGCATCGAGGCCGTCCCGCTCGACGGTCTGGATCCCGAAGACGGTGACGACGACGAGGATGCCGGCGCGAAGATTCACCGGCGGGCGGCACGCATGGCAGTGCAGAACACTCGTCAGCTCGGGGATCTCGCCCTCGACCTGGTGGTGTCCGACGTGATCACCGCGTGTGGCGGCATGGCCGCCGAAGTGCTGGGCGTGCCGTGGGTCGAGTTGAACCCGCATCCGTTGTACCGGCCGTCGAAGGGCCTGCCGCCGTTGGGAAGTGGGCTGGCGCCCGGTGTCGGCCTGCGGGGCAGGCTGCGGGACGCCGTGTTGCGCGCGCTCACGGCCCGTTCGGTGCGTGCGGGCGATGAGCAACGCTCGGCGGCCCGCGTCGACATCGGATTGCCCGCAGCCGACCCCGGCCCGCGACGGCGTCTGATCGCCACGCTGCCCGCGCTGGAAGTGCCGCGCCCCGACTGGCCGGCCGAGGCCTTCCTCGTCGGCCCATTGCACTTCGAGCCGACGTCGACGGTGCTCGAGGTTCCGGAGGGGGCCGGACCCGTGGTGGTCGTCGCTCCGTCGACGGCGACGACCGGCACGCAGGGTCTTGCCGAACTCGCGCTCGAGTCGTTGGTGCCGGGGGAGACGCTGCCGGACGGTGCGCGAGTGGTCGTGTCCCGACTGGGTGGGTCGGTCGCGACGGTGCCGCCGTGGGCCGTTGTGGGCCTAGGTCGGCAGGACGAACTGCTGACGCACGCCGATCTGGTGATCTGCGGCGGCGGCCACGGCATGGTGTCCAAGACCCTGCTCGCAGGCGTGCCAATGGTGGTCGTACCCGGCGGAGGAGACCAGTGGGAGATCGCCAATCGCGTTGTGCGCCAAGGGAGTGGCCGGTTGATCCGACCGCTCACCGGTGAGGCGCTGATCACGGCGGTGACCGAGGTGTTGGCCTCTCCCGGTCATCGTCAGCAGGCCCGGCTGGCGGGTGTCGGCGTCAGCGACGTGCACGATCCGGTACGGGTGTGCCACGACGCGCTGGCTTGAGCCGTTCGGGCCTCGGTAGGTTGGTGGCGTGCGGCAGACGGAATTCCGTGAACTCGTCGAAGGACGGTTCGGCGAGGTGCGTGGTGCATCCCTGCTCGTCGATCACGTACTGAGCGGCTTCGGTGGCCGCACCGCGGCGCAGGCCATCGAGGCGGGGATGGAGCCACGCGACGTGTGGCGGGCGCTGTGCGCCGACTTCGACGTGCCGCGCGATCAGTGGTGAAGCGACGCCTGCCCGGCAGCTGAAGGCGTCCCCGGCGTGTCTACTTGAATCGAACAGGTGTTCGTCTACTGTGGGCAGTGTTCGACGGGAAGCACCGGTCAGACCGACTTGTCGGTACCGACCTCTACCGTCACCGTCAACTGATCGAACACTTCGATCAACCGGACACCCACGAGGACGGAGACCACACCATGGCGCAAGCCCCTGATCGCGAGAAGGCCCTCGAGCTTGCTCTCGCCCAGATCGAGAAGAGTCACGGCAAGGGTTCGGTGATGCGGCTCGGCGACGAGGTGCGTCAACCGATCTCGGTCATCCCGACCGGATCGATCGCACTCGACGTGGCGCTCGGCATCGGCGGGCTGCCCCGCGGCCGAGTCGTCGAGATCTACGGCCCGGAGTCCTCGGGTAAGACCACCGTCGCACTGCACGCGGTGGCCAACGCCCAGGCGGCCGGCGGCATCGCGGCCTTCATCGACGCCGAGCACGCACTGGATCCCGACTACGCCAAGAAGCTCGGCGTGGACACCGACTCGCTGCTGGTGTCCCAGCCGGACACCGGTGAGCAGGCGCTTGAGATCGCCGACATGCTGATCCGGTCCGGCGCGCTGGACATCCTGGTCATCGACTCGGTGGCCGCGCTGGTGCCCCGCGCCGAGATCGAGGGCGAGATGGGTGACAGCCACGTCGGTCTGCAGGCCCGACTGATGAGCCAGGCGCTGCGCAAGATCACCGGCGCCCTGAGCAACTCGAACACCACGGCGATCTTCATCAACCAGCTTCGCGAGAAGATCGGCGTGATGTTCGGTTCACCCGAAACCACTACGGGCGGAAAGGCATTGAAGTTCTACGCCTCCATCCGATTGGACGTGCGCCGCATCGAGACGCTCAAGGACGGCACCGACGCGGTCGGCAACCGCACCCGCTGCAAGATCGTCAAGAACAAGATGGCACCGCCCTTCAAGCAGGCCGAGTTCGACATCCTCTACGGCAAGGGCATCTCCAAGGAGGGCTCGCTCATCGACATGGGCGTCGAGCATGGCTTCGTCCGCAAGTCCGGCTCCTGGTTCACCTATGAGGGTGAGCAACTGGGTCAGGGCAAGGAGAACGCTCGCAACTTCCTGCTCGAGAATCGCGAAGTGGCCGACGAGATCGAGAAGAAGATCAAGGAGAAGCTCGGCATCGGCGCCGTGTTGACCGACGACGTCAGCAATGACAAAGCCCTGCCCGCCCCAGTCGACTTCTGAGTCGCGCGAGGAGCAGACGCAGAATCCTCGCGAACGCGAGGAGCAGGCGAGGAACCTGTGCCTGCGTCTGCTCACCGCACGGGCTCGCACGCGAGCGCAACTCGCGGCCCAGCTGACCAAGCGGGGGTACCCCGACGACGTCAGCGTGCGGGTGCTGGACCGGCTGGCCGAGGTGGGACTGGTCGACGATCAGGACTTCGCCGAACAGTGGGTGCGCTCGCGCCACCTGAACGCCGGCAAGGGCAAGCGCGCCCTGGCTGCCGAATTACGTACCAAGGGCGTCGATGACGAGGTGATCGCGGAGGCGCTTGCCGACGTCGATGCCGATGCCGAACGGGTTCGTGCCGAGCAGTTCGTCGCCGACAAGCTGCGCCGCGAGCGTCTGACCGACCACACCGATGACGTGAAGGTGGCACGCAGGCTGGTCGGCATGCTTGCCCGCCGGGGCTACGGCCAGTCGATGGCCTTCGACGTCGTCAAGGTGGCGTTGGCCAGCGAGCGCGAACGCAGACGGGTCTAGAGGCTAGATCGTGCCGCCGGCGCCTGCGCCGAACGAGCCCTGCGTCACCGGCGCAACGTGCATCGGCTCGGGTCCGCGCTTCGAGCGGCGCAGCCGGCCCTCGAGCCAGGTCGCGAAGGCGCCCAACGCGAAGTTCACGCAGATCATCAGGACGGCGATCACGATCAGGGCGGGAACGTAGTTGCCGTACGACGACCCGACCTGCGTGCCCTGTCGCACCATCTCCAAGAACGTGATCTGGTAACCGATGGCGGTGTCCTTGAGCACCACCACCATCTGCGACACCAGCACCGGCAGCATCGACGTGACCGCCTGCGGCAGCAGGATCGACCGCATGATCTGGCCCCAGCGCAGACCGAGCGCCTCGGCGGCCTCGGACTGGCCCTTGGGGAGGGCGTTCACGCCGGCGCGGACGATCTCGGCGATCACCGCTCCGTTGTAGAGCGTCAGACCGGTTATGACACCGGCCAGCGCGAGGTACTTGGAGGGGAACACGTCGTAGGTCGCGTAGAAGAAGTACGCGAAGATCATCATGATCAGCACGGGAACTGCGCGGAAGAACTCGACGATCACCGAGCACACCCGCCGTATCCCGTTGTGATGGGACAGTCGACCCACGCCCAGCATGAAACCGAGGACCAGGGCCAACACGATCGACACCGCCGCCGCGGTCAACGTACCCTGCACGCCCGGCAATATGTAGGTCTTCCATAGGTTTCCCGTCAGGAAGGGCTCCCACTTGGCTGCCGTCAGCTGGCCCTTGGTCTCCAGTCGCGAGTAGATCCCCCACGCGGCGATCGCCACCAGCACGAGCGTGACCGCGGTGACGATCCGATTGCGTACCCGGGCGCGTGGTCCCGGGGCGTCGAAGAGGACCGATGCGCCACTCATGATCGTCCGTTCTTCGCGCAAGCGCTCATCGGAGTGCTCCGTTCTTCGCGCAAGCACTCATCGGAGTGCTCCGTTCTTCGCGCAAGCGCTCATCACCTTGCCACCGCCAATCGCTTGCCGAGCCAACCGAAGAGCAACCCCAGCGGCAGTGTCAAGATGACGAAGCCCAGTGCGAAGATCGCGCCGATGGTGGCCAACGCCGCCGTGTTCTCGATCATCGCCTTCATCAGCAACGCCGCCTCGGCGACCCCGATGGCCGAGGCGATCGTGGTGTTCTTCGTCAAGGCGATCAACACCGAACCCAGGGGAATGATCACCGCACGAAATGCCTGGGGAAGCATCACCATTCGCAGGTTCTGGCCGAACGACAGCCCAAGCGACCTGGCGGCCTCGGCCTGCCCGAGCGGCACGGTGTTCACTCCGGCGCGCACCGTCTCACACACGAAGGCCGCGGTGTAGGCCGTCAGACCGAGCACCGCCAGTCGGAAGTTGCTGTCCTCGATCGACGTCATCGACTGGGAATCGACCAGGGTGATACCCAGTGTCTGAGCCAGGCCGAACGAGCAGAACAGGATGATCAGGGTCAACGGCGTGTTGCGCAACACGTTGACGTACGTGGTGCCGAGCCAGTTGAGCATCGGCACCGGCGCCAGCCGCATCGCGGCCAGCACCGTGCCGAGGATCAACGCCCCGACGGCCGAGTACACCGTCAACTGGATCGTCGTCCAGAACGCCTCGAAGATCTGGCCCCGATACTCGGAGAAGATCTCCACGTGGACTCCGCTGCGCTAGGGCTCTAGGTCACTTGGCGATCGCCGGCGGCGCCGGCGTCGCGATGCCCGCAGGTCCGAGGTTCTTCTCGAAGGCCTTCGCCCAGTCGCCGTCGGCCTCCATCTTGGTGATCGCGTCGTTGATCTTGGTCTGCAGTTCGGTGTCGTCCTTCTTCAGGCCGATGCCGTAGTTCTCCTCGGAGAAGGGCTGGCCGACGATCTTGAACGTCCCCGGGCTCTGCGCGGCGTAGCCGGCGAGGATGACCTCGTCGGTGGTGACGGCGTCGATCGCGCCGTTCTTGAGCGCCTCGATGCACGCCGAGTAGGTGTCGTACTGCTGCAGCTGCACACCGGGATACTTGTCCTTGATGCGCTGGGCCGGCGTCGAGCCGGACACCGAGCACAGCTTCTTGTTGTCCTGCAGGGATTCCGGGCCGGTGATGTCGGTGTTGTCGGCGTTCACCAGCAGGCTCTGCCCCGTCACCAGGTACGGCCCCGCGAAGGACACCTTCTCCTTGCGTGCATCGGTGATCGAGTAGGTCGCCGCGATGAACTTGACCTGATCGTTCTGGATCAGCGTTTCGCGCTGCGCGGAGGGAGATTCCTTCCACTCGATCTTGTCGGGGGTGAATCCGAGCTGTCCGGCGACGTAGGTGGCCACGTCGACGTCGAACCCGCTCATCGTCCCGTCGGGGTTCTTCAAACCGAGACCGGGCTGATCGAACTTCGTGCCGATGACGATCTTGCCGTCGTCACCGCCGGAACCCCCGCCGCCACAGGCGGCAACGGAGAGTGGAAGGGCAATGGCGAGCGCCAAAGCGGCGGCCGCCCGGAGTCGCCGAGACGGCTTGCGGGTGAGAGACGGCTTGAACGGAGAGAACACGGTGTTCCTTTCGCCGGAGCGTTAGTGGTTGAGGATCTTGCCGAGGAAGTCCTTGGCGCGGTCGGAGGTGGGGTTGGAGAAGAACAGTTCGGGTTCGGCGTCTTCGACGACCGCGCCGTCGGCCATGAAGATGATCCGGTTGGATGCCCGGCGGGCGAAGCCCATCTCGTGGGTCACCACGACCATCGTCATGCCCTCCTCTGCGAGCGAGGTCATCACGGCCAGCACTTCGTTGATCATCTCGGGATCGAGTGCGCTGGTGGGCTCGTCGAACAACATGACCTTGGGGTTCATGGCCAGCGAACGGGCGATCGCCACTCGCTGCTGCTGCCCCCCGGACAACTGGGCGGGGTACTTGTCGGCCTGGTCGGCGATGCCGACGCGTTCGAGCAGCGACATCGCGTCGGCGCGCGCCTCGTCCTTCGACTTCTTGCGCACCTTCATCGGTGCGAGGGTGACGTTCTGCAGAATCGTCTTGTGCGCGAACAGGTTGAACGACTGGAACAACATGCCGACGTCCGAACGCAACTGCGCGAGCTTGCGCCCCTCCTCGGGTAGCTTCTCCCCGTCGATCGCGATGGTGCCGGAATCGATGGGCTCGAGCCGATTGATGGCGCGGCACAACGTCGACTTGCCCGATCCCGACGGGCCGAGGACGACCACGACCTGGCCGCGGTCAACCTCGATGTTGATGTCCTTGAGCACGTGCAGGCTACCGAAATGCTTGTTGACGCCCTTGATTGAGATCATCGGCACGGACGTCGGAGTGGGCTCGATTGCGTCCGCCTCCGACTGGTCGGTCTCCATGCGGAAAGACCTTACCCAGGGAACGTGCAGATCGCCGGGCTCTCGGCAATCCGGGGAATTTGGATGCAGCGTGCCCGCCCGTACCATCGAGGGGTGACTTCGATGGTGGCGCGTGCGGTGGGGGTAGCCGACTCCTCGCATGTCGGTTCCTCGCGCGAGCGCTCGTCGGCGCGCGAACGCACCTTCCAGGTCCGCACCTACGGCTGCCAGATGAACGTTCACGATTCCGAGCGGCTTGCCGGCCTGCTCGAAGAGGCGGGATACCGGCGTGCGTCCGACGGTGTCGACGCCGACGTGGTCGTGTTCAACACCTGCGCGGTGCGGGAGAACGCCGACAACAAGCTGTACGGCAACATCAGCCACCTGGTGCCGCGCAAGGAAGCCAACCCCGACATGCAGATCGCGGTCGGCGGGTGCCTGGCGCAGAAGGACCGCGACGCCGTGCTGACCCGGGCGCCATGGGTCGACGTCGTCTTCGGCACCCACAACATCGGGTCGTTGCCGACGCTGCTAGAACGTGCCCGGCACAACAGGGTGGCTCAGGTCGAGATCGTCGAGGCGCTGCAGGAGTTCCCGTCGACGTTGCCTGCCTCACGTGAATCTGCCTATGCCGCATGGGTTTCGATTTCGGTTGGCTGCAACAACACGTGCACTTTCTGCATCGTGCCGTCGCTGCGAGGCAAGGAGACCGACCGCAGGCCCGGTGACGTCCTCGCCGAGGTGCAGTCGCTGGCGGAGCAGGGCGTCCTCGAGGTCACCCTCCTCGGGCAGAACGTCAACGCCTACGGCGTCTCGTTCGCCGACCTAGATGTTCCCCGGGACCGCGGCGCCTTCGCGAAACTGCTGCGCGCCTGTGGCGACATCGAGGGGTTGGAGCGGGTGCGGTTCACCTCACCGCACCCGGCCGAGTTCACCGACGACGTCATCGACGCGATGGCGGCGACGCCCAATGTGTGCCCCACGCTGCACATGCCGCTGCAGTCCGGTTCGGACCGCATCCTCAAGGCCATGCGACGGTCCTACCGCGCCGAGCGCTACCTCGGGATCATCGATCGCGTGCGGGCCGCCATCCCGCACGCCGCGATCACCACCGACCTGATCGTCGGGTTCCCCGGCGAGACCGAAGAGGACTTCGGCGCCACCCTCGACGTCGTCGAACGAGCCCGCTTCGCCAGTGCCTTCACATTCCAGTACTCCAAACGGCCGGGCACTCCTGCCGCGGAGCTTCCCGATCAGCTTCCCAAAGCCGTTGTGCAGGAGCGATATATGCGTCTCATCGAGCTCCAGGAGCGAATCTCACTCGAGGAGAACGCCGCCCAGATCGGCACGGTCGTCGAACTGCTGGTGGCCACCGGCGAAGGGCGCAAGGACGTCAGCACCGCGAGGATGTCCGGGCGGGCGCGCGACGGACGGCTGGTGCACTTCGCGCCCGGTGAACGCGACATCCGGCCCGGCGACGTCGTCACCACGACGGTCACCAGCGCCGCTCCGCACCACCTCCTGGCCGACGCCGCACTGATCGAACATCGACGCACGCGTGCCGGCGACGCCCACGAGGCCGGACGCAAGGTGACGACGGCCGGTGCCAAGACCGTCGGTCTCGGACTGCCCGGTATCGGCATGCCGCCCGCGCAGCCGGTGTCGACGGGATGCGGTCGATGAGCTCCGGCGACCGCGGCGAGGCGGGCTTCGACGAGTTCAAGGGCGACATCGAAGACGCCGAGCGACGCGTTGCCCGCGAAATCGACCCTGGGGCAAGAGCTTTGGTCGTCGCGATCCTGGTGTTCGTCATCCTGCTCTCGTTCGTGCTGCCCCATACCGGCAGTGCGAAGGGCCTCGACGTGCTCCTCGGGAACGACGCCGCCATCGGCGAGGCGATCGCCCTGCCGTCGCGGGTGTTCACGTGGCTGGTGCTGGTGTTCAGCGTCGGATTCTCGATCCTCGCGCTGCTCACGCGTCGTTGGGGTCTGGCGTGGATCGCCCTCGCCGGCTCGGCGGTGGCGTGCCCGATCGGGATGCTGGCGGTGTGGTCGCGTCAAACGGTCGCCGAGCCGCATCCCGGACCTGGCATCGGACTCATCGTCGCGTGGATCGCGGTGATCCTGCTGTCGTTCCACTGGGCCAGGGTGGTGTGGTCGCGCACCGCGGTGCAGCAGGCCGCCGAGGCGGAGCGCCGCCGGCTAGCCGCGGAACGGCAGGGCAAGGGGCTGCTGGATCTCGGCGACGGACCCGACGCGGCGCCGCCCCAGAAACCCGCCGAGGGTTCCTAGCGTTTCTTGCCCAAGGCCTGGACGGCCGCCTCGGCCCACTCCCGCCACTGCGCGGCACTGGCCCTGGCCTGTTCGGCGTCCTTGGTCCGTCCCGCTGCCTCTGCCTTCGCGGCTTGCGACTCGTATTGCTCCGCACGCACCCTGAACTGATCGGCCCTGGCCTGCGCCTCCGGATCGGTCCCGCCGGCGGACACGGTGTTGCGAACCTTGTTCTCGACGGCCTTCATCCGTCGCTCGAACTCCGCTGCCCGCTCGCGGGGGACCTTTCCGACGGCATCCCACTTGGCGCCGACCGTGCGCAGCGCTGCGCGGGCGGCGTCGGCGTCGGACACGTCGATCGCCTCGGCGTCGACCAGCAGCGCCTCCTTCGTGGCGGCGTTCGCCTCGAACTCCGCGTCCCGCTCGGCGTTGACCCCGTTGCGGGCCTTGAAGAATTTGTCCTGGGCGGCCTTGAATCGCCGCCACAGTGCGTCGTCGACGTCCTTCGCGGCCCGGCCCGCGGCCTTCCATTCGGTCAGCATGTCGCGGAACGTCGCGGCGGTGCCGCCCCAGTCGGTCGAGTCGGCCAGCTGCTCGGCACGCTCGCACAGCGCCTCCTTGGCCTGGCGGGTGCCCACGCGTTCGCGATCCAACTCGGCGAAGTGCGAACCGCGGCGACGGTTGAACGTCTCGCGGGCCGCGGAGTAGCGCTTCCACAAGGCATCGTCGGTCTTGCGGTCGAGGCCCGTGACGGTGCGCCACTCGTCGAGGATCTCGCGCAGCCGGTCGCCGGCGGACTTCCACTGCGTCGAGTTGGCAGCGATGTCCTCGGCCTCGGCGGCCAGTTGTTCCTTGCGTGCAGTCTGAGCGGCGCGGTGCTCGTCGCGCTTCTGGCGTTCCTCCGCGGCATGGGAGTCGGCCTGCTCGACGATGGCGTCGAGCCGGGCTGCCAGTGCGTCGACGTCGCCGAGCACCGACGCCGTAGGCAGGGTCTCGGCCAGAGCGGCGGCCGCTGCTCTGATCTTGCGGGCGTCGCCGGTGCCCGACGCGAGCCTGCGCTCCATCAGGGCGACCTCGGTGTTCAGGTCGTCGTAACGGCGCCCGAAGTGCGCATATGCCGCCTCGTGTTCGCCGGCCTGCCAGGAGCCGATGACGCGTTCCCCGACTGAGGTGACCAGCCATACCGTTCCGTCGTCGTCGACGCGACCGAAGCGATGTGGGTCGGCCGACGGGGGGACGATCACCGTCGGTGCGGCACCACCTGGTCTCGGAGCGGGGCGCGGAGGTCCTGGCCGGGGTGCGGGCCTGGGTGCTCCGCTTGACTCACTGGTCGTCATGTCCTTGAACCTCGTGCCCTCCGCGCGGATGACCCACGCTCCTGCCGCGCAACGCGGCGCCTGTTAGCGGTGCTCCTGGATTGTCTCAGTCACATTTTCAGTCGCTATTGAAACAGGTCGGGCCCAGCCGTGCCCATGCCTTGGCACGAGCGGTGGTCCCCGCGTGGCGCGCTGGCCACCTCGTGAGCCTCGCCGAGCCCGCTCACCAGGTGGCTGGCTAGCGTGAAGGCGTGCTCAGCGCCATCGCCTTCGTCCCCTCCGCGCCCGTCATGGTGCCCGAACTCGCCACGGGTGCGGCTTCGGAGCTGCGAGATCTCGTGGCTGCGGTGCGCGCCGCCGCCGCCGAACTGCCCGAACGCTGGTTCGTGGTCGGGACGGGTCCCGCGGACAACGTCATAGGACCCGGCGCCGTCGGAACCTTCGGCGGCTACGGCGCCGACGTCCAGGTCGCCCTGTCTCCCCGCGCCGCAGGTGAACCCAAGGCGTTGCCCCTCTGCGCGCTCATCGCAGGCTGGGTGCGGACGACGGGCGCCCCCGAGGCCAGCGCCGAGGTGTGGGTGTACGCCGCCGACCACGAGCCGGACGCCGCCCTCGCCAGGGGTCGAGCGTTGCGTGCCGAGGTCGACGCGATTTCCGAGCCCGTAGGGGTACTGGTGGTCGCCGATGGCGCGAACACGCTCACCGCGTCGGCGCCCGGCGGCGATGCTCCCGAGTCCGTACCGGTGCAGGCGGCGCTGGACGACGCGCTGTCGATTGGTGACGCCGTCGCGTTGACCCGTCTTCCCGATGCGATCGTCGGGCGGGTCGCCTACCAGGTGCTGGCTGGGCTGACCGGGCCTTCACCGTCGGCGGCACGCGAGCTCTACCGAGGCGCGCCCTACGGCGTCGGATACTCCGTCGGCGTGTGGACTCCGGCGCCGACGGGCAGGGGATCGGCGCCGGCGGGCAGGAGCGAAGCGAACGGGGAGTTCACCGAGTGACGGTTCGCCCCATCGCCATCATCGGGCCCACCGGGACCGGGAAGAGCGCGTTGGCGCTCGACGTCGCGGCGCGGCTGGGTGGCGAGATCGTCAACGCCGACGCGATGCAGTTGTACCGCGGGATGGACATCGGCACCGCCAAGTTGCCACCGGCCGAGCGCCGGGGGATCCCGCATCACCAGCTCGACCAGCTCGACGTCAGGGAGACCGCGACGGTCGGCCAGTACCAACGCGCCGCCACCGCTGACGTCGAGGCGATCATGGGTCGCGGAGCAGTGCCGGTGATCGTCGGCGGATCGATGCTCTACGTCCAGTCGTTGCTCGACGAGTGGGCCTTTCCGGCCACCGACCCCGAGGTGCGGGCGCGCTGGGAGGCCAGGCTCGCCGACGTCGGCGTGGCGGCGCTGCACTCGGAGTTGGCGCTCGTCGACGCCGATGCCGCGGCGTCGATCCTGGCCACCGACGGCCGCCGCATCGTGCGAGCACTCGAGGTGGTGGAGCTCACGGGGAAGCCGTTCGCAGCGAGTACACCGACGATCGGCGAACCCCGTTGGGGAACGGTGATCATCGGGTTGGACTGGGACACGGCGCTTCTCGACGAACGGCTGTTACGACGAACTCACGCGATGTTCGACGAGGGCTTGGTCGACGAGGTGAGGACGCTACGGGGACGCGGCCTGCACGAGGGGGTGACGGCGTCCCGGGCCCTGGGTTACGCGCAGGTGCTGGCAGCCCTTGGCGATGAGGGAGGCGTCGACGCGCTCGCCGAGGCCAAGGAGAGGACCTTCGTCGGGACCAGACGCTACGTGCGTCGGCAGCGGTCGTGGTTCCGCCGCGACCATCGCATTCACTGGCTCGACGGGTCCGGTGCAGGCAATGTGGACACCGCGCTCGGAGTCTGGCGCGAGCAGCGGGCAGGAGCGAAGCGACCCGGGCGGACGGACGTATCCTGAACAGGTGATGTTCGCGAAGGGGCACGGTACGGAGAACGACTTCGTGCTGTTGCCCGACGTCGGCGCCCGTCTGGCGCTGACACCGGAGGCGGTCTCCGCGCTGTGCGACCGCCGCCGTGGAATCGGCGCAGACGGCGTGCTGCGGGTCACGACGGCCGACGCCGCGCTGGCAGCGGGGGTATTCGACAGGATTCCCGAAGGCGTGGCGGCCACCGACTGGTACATGGACTACCGCAACGCGGACGGATCCGTCGCCCAGATGTGCGGCAACGGGGTGCGCGTGTTCGCTCACTACCTCCGGGCCAGTGGGCTCGAGCAGCGCGACGAGTTCGTCGTCGGCTCGCTGGCCGGGCCGCGGCCCGTCGTGCTGCGCGACGTGGACGGACTGTCGGCCGACGTCACCGTCGACATGGGCAAGGCAAATCAGTTCGGCACCGGTGCGGCCGTGGTGGGTGGACGACGGTTCGGCGGAGTCGCGGTCGACGTCGGCAATCCGCACCTCGCCTGCGTCGACGCGTCGCTCACCAACGCGGAGTTGGCCGCCCTCGACATCGCCGCCCCAGTGTGGTTCGACGCTGCGCAGTTCCCCGAAGGCGTCAACGTGGAAGTGCTGACGGCTCCGGTCGGAGGCGGCGTCACGATGCGCGTGCACGAGCGTGGTGTGGGCGAAACCCGTTCGTGTGGAACGGGAACCGTCGCGGCGGCGGTCGCCGCCCTCCGACACAGGGGTGCCGAAACCGGCACACTGCGGGTCCGGATACCCGGCGGCGAGGTGACCGTGACGATCACCGACGCCACCAGCTACCTGCGGGGCCCGTCGGTCCTGGTGGCTCAAGGCGAGCTGTCCGACGACTGGTGGCGCGCCCAGCAGTGAAATTCGGATGCGCGACACCATCGAGAAGGGCAATATCACCAACTACATGACTCATCCCAGATTGCCCAGTACGGGCGAACTCGACCTCGACGACCGCTCGGCCCTGCGCCGGGTGGCAGGCCTCTCGACCGAGCTCGCCGACGTCAGCGAGGTCGAATACCGGCAGTTGCGGCTCGAACGCGTGGTGCTCGTCGGCGTCTGGACCGACGGCACTGCGGCCGACGCCGACGCGAGCATGGCGGAGTTGGCCGCGTTGGCCGAGACGGCAGGTTCCGAGGTTCTGGAGGGCATGGTGCAGCGGCGGGACAAACCCGACGCGGGGACCTACATCGGGTCCGGCAAGGCCAAGGAGTTGCGCGACGTCGTCGTGGCCACCGGTGCCGACACCGTCATCTGCGATGGCGAGCTGACTCCCGGGCAGCTCAACGCGCTCGAGAAGGCCGTCAAGGTCAAGGTCATCGACCGCACCGCGCTGATCCTGGACATCTTCGCCCAGCACGCGACCTCTGCGGAGGGCAAGGCGCAGGTCGCGTTTGCGCAGATGGAGTACATGCTGCCGCGGCTGCGTGGATGGGGTGAGTCGATGTCCCGCCAGGGTGGTGGCGCGGGAGGTAGCGGGGGCGGCGTGGGCACGCGTGGCCCTGGTGAGACCAAGATCGAGACCGACCGCCGCCGAATTCGCGAGCGAATGTCCAAGCTGCGCCGGGAAATCAAGGACATGAAGAAGATCCGCGACACCCAGCGCGGGCGTCGGGTGCGCAGCGACGTGGCGTCGATCGCCATCGTCGGCTACACCAATGCGGGCAAGTCCAGCCTGCTCAATGCGCTCACCGGTGCCGGTGTCCTCGTCGAGAATGCGCTGTTCGCCACGCTCGAACCCACCACCCGCCGTGGATATTTCGCGGACGGCCGGCCCTTCGTGCTCACCGACACCGTCGGATTCGTGCGCCATCTGCCGACCCAGCTGGTCGAAGCGTTCAGGTCGACCCTCGAGGAAGTCGTCGATGCCGAGCTGTTGGTCCACGTCATCGACGGCTCGGACTCCAATCCGCTGGCGCAAGTCAACACGGTGCGCCAGGTCGTTCTCGACGTCGTGCAGGAATACGACATCGCTCCGCCGCCGGAGTTGTTGGTGGTCAACAAGACTGACGCGGCAACGGGCCTCGGCCTGGCTCAGTTGCGTCGTGCGCTGCCCGAGGCGGTATTCGTCTCGGCGCGCACCGGCGATGGCCTCGAACGTCTTCGCGGTCGGATGAGCGAAATGGTGGTGCCGAAGGACGTCACCGTCGACGTCACGATCCCGTACGACCGTGGGGAACTGATCGCGCGCATGCACGCTGAGGGGCGGGTGGACGTCACCGAGCACACCGAAACCGGCACGCGCATCAAGGCGCGGGTACCCGCTGCGTTGGCCGCCGGTCTCGACGACTTCGTCACCTTCTAGGCCGGCGGGGCGGTAGCGGAGCAGTAGTGCGGTAGACTTCGAGGCAATGTTGGTGTCGCCTCTCGCCGTCAACACGTCGTGGAACGCTCGATCATCCCGATGCTTTTGGCCACAGTGACGTGGCTCACCGCATTCGGGCGATCAGTGCATTGCACTAGCTCTTCTCGCGGCGATCGATATTGCCCACCGGCAATCTCGCCCATCGAGCCCCGTATTCGCCTGACCCATTACGTCCTGCGCAGACGCGGCCGATCCCATGCCTGAAAGGCATTACAGACATGACTGCAGAACCCACCTTCGAATCCCTCGGTGTGCCGGAACGCCTCAGCCGCGTTCTCGCGGATCGTGGCATCGGTAGTCCGTTCCCGATCCAGACCAGCACGCTGCCCGACACGCTCGGCGGTCGCGACGTGCTCGGTCGCGGAAAGACCGGCAGCGGAAAGACACTGGCCTTCTCCCTCCCGCTGGTGGCGCGGCTCGCCGGCGGACAGCGACGTCCGTCCAAGCCGACCGGCCTGGTCCTGGCGCCCACTCGTGAGCTCGCCACCCAGATTACGGCCGTCATCGAGCCACTCGCAGCGGCGCTCGGCATGAACGTCACCACGATCTTCGGTGGCGTGTCGCAGAGTCGACAGGTGTCCGCGCTGCGCGCGGGCGTCGACATCGTGGTCGCCTGCCCGGGCCGCCTCGAAGACCTGATGAAGCAACGTCACATCGCCCTCGACGCCGTGCAGATCACGGTGCTCGACGAGGCCGACCACATGGCGGACCTCGGCTTCCTGCCCGGCGTAACGCGCATCCTTGCGGCCACCCCGGCCGGCGGGCAGCGACTGCTGTTCTCCGCGACCCTGGACAACGGCGTCGACAAGCTCGTCAACCGCTTCCTGCGCAACCCGGTCACCCACTCCGTCGACGAGATCGACGCACCGCCGGTGGCCATGACGCACCACGTGTTCCACGTCTCCGGCGCGCAGGAGAAGACCCAACTGGTGCACCGCCTCGCCTCGGGTACCGGTCGCCGAATCCTGTTCATGCGCACCAAGCATCAGGCCCGCAAGCTCGCCAAGCAGCTCACCGACGCTGGCGTGCCCTCGGTGGACCTGCACGGCAACCTGTCGCAGCCGGCCCGTGACCGCAACCTCGCTGCCTTCAGCTCGGGCGACGCGCGCGTGCTCGTCGCCACCGACATCGCCGCCCGCGGTGTCCACGTCGACGACGTCGAACTGGTGGTGCACGTGGATCCACCCGTCGAGCACAAGGCCTACCTCCATCGCTCCGGCCGGACGGCGCGTGCGGGCAGCGCAGGCGACGTCGTGACCGTGGTGCTGCCCGAGCAGCGCCGCGACACCCAGCAGCTGCTGCGCAAGGCCGGTATCTCGGCTCAACCGCAGCAGGTGCGGGCCGACTCGGCGAGCGTGCTCGAACTCGTCGGCGAGATCGCTCCCCACCGCGAGCCACCCGTCCGACAGGCTGCTCCCGTCCGGGCCGGCGGCAGTGGATCCCACCGCGGTGGCAGCGGTTCAGGCCGCGGTGGCGGTGGATCCCACCGTGGCGGCAGTTCCAGTGGTCGACCCGCGAGCCCGGGTGCCTCCGGCCGCCGCGGCGGCCCTCGGCGGCCGCGGTCCGGTCGGGCTCAAACGGGCTCGTAGTCCCCTGCCGGCGGGCGGTCACCACGTCGTTCGACGATCGTCGGCGGCTGGTGCGCCCGTACCGGGGGTAGCGGGCCGTCGAACCTTTCGACCTCCACCAGCACGTGAGCTCCGGTGCAACCCTTGGCAAGTGACGACGTGCCGATGTCGGCAGTCAGCACGTTGGGGTTGCCGTGTACGCACATGGCGTCGGGATCGGCAGGGTCCTCGGGGTCGTACCAGGCACCGGTCGACAGCTGCACCACACTGAGCCGAAGTCCGTCGTCGACGACGAGGCCCGCCAGACACGAGCCGCGGTCGTTGAAGACCCGCACCACGTCGCCTGGGGTCAACCCGCGCTGGTGCGCATCGTGGGGATGCATTCGGATGGGTTCGCGCCCTTGCACCTTGGAGTCCAGGCTGACGCGGCCGCCGTCCAACTGACTGTGCAACCGCGTGGCGGGCTGATTCGCCAAGAGGTGCAGCGGATAGTCGGCGGCGCGTGCGCCACCCAGCCACTCGTCCGGCTCGAACCACCGTGGATGACCCGCGCAGTCGTCGTAGCCGAACCCGTCGATGTCACGCGAGAAGATCTCGATCCGCCCGCTGGGGGTCGCCAGTCGATGGGTGACGGGATCGGCACGGAAGTCGGCGAGCAGTGACAGTCCGGTTTCGGTCGGTAGCCGCAATCGGCCGGCCGCCCAGAAATCGTCGAAGGTCGGCACCGCGAAATCGAGTTGCGCCGACCACTTCTCGTACATGTGGACGAGCCATCCCCGCGCATCGCGGCCCTCGGTGAAACGCTCGCCGAAACCGAGTCGGTGGGCGAGCGCCGCGTACGTGGTGTAGTCGTCCCGAGAGAGTCGGCGAAGGGTTCCGCCAGTGCGGGCATGGCCACCAAGAGCGGATCGTTCTTGGAGCCCGAGTAGTCTTCGCGTTCGAACGGGGTGGTGGACGGCACGACCACGTCGGCGTGCTTGGCCATCGCCGTCCAGTACGGATCGTGGACGACGACCGTGTCAACACGACACAACGCCCGCCGCAAGCGCGGAAGGTTCTGGTGATGGTGGCACGGATTGCCGCCCGCCCAGTACACGCACTTGATGTCGGGATAGGTCAGCGTTCTGCCGTTGTAGGTGTACTGCTCACCGGGATGCAGAAGCATGTCACTGACCGCCGCCACCGGAATGAACGTCGAGACGGGATTGGAACCCTGCGGAAACGTCGGCAGCGCGCACCGCAGCGGCGCCATGCCGACCTCGTTCTGCGATCCGTATCCGTGGCCGAAACCTCCACCCGGCAGCCCGATCTGGCCGAGCATCGCCGCGAGCGTCAATCCCATCCAGGGCGCCTGCTCGCCGTAGCGCACGCGTTGTAGCGACCAACTCACCATCACGATCGTGCGTTGCGCCGCCATCCGGCGTGCCAGTGAGACCAGGACGTCGGCAGGTACGCCGCAGATGGCCGCCGCCCACCCGGGTGACTTGGCCACCCCGTCGTCGAGGCCCAGCAGGTAGCGCTCGAACCGTGGGTAACCCGTGCAATGGGTCTCGAGGAAGTCGCGGTCGACCAGACCCTCGGTCGCGAGCACGTAGGCCAAGGCCGCCATGATCGCCACGTCGGTACCGGGCACCGGCGCCAACCACTCGCAATCACCGTGCGTGTCGTCGCGAAGCGGGCTGAACGAGACGATCCGGCCGCCGCGGTCGCGGAGGCGTTGCAACGCCCCGCGTGTCGGGTGCTCGGTGGTACCGCCGGCGTTGACCGCCGAGTTCTTCACGCCGACGCCGCCGAAACACACCAGCAGCTCGGTGTTCTCGGCGATGACGTGCCATGCCGTGGAACGTTGGAAGAGGTCGTCATGAGTGCCGACGACGCGGGGCATGATCACCCCAGTAGCGCCCAAGCTATACGAGTGTCGCGAGAAGGTATATCCGCCAAGGAGTTTCAAGAACCGGTGCACCTGGCTTTGGGCGTGGTGTAACCGCCCTGCGCTGGCCCACCCGTACGACCCGCCGTAGATGGCCTCGTTGCCGTGAGTGTCGACGACGCGACGTAGTTCGCCTGACAGCAGTTCGGTGAGTTCGTCCCACGACACCGCGACGAACTCGTCGGCGCCGCGGCGGGTACTTGGGCCGGGGTCCTCGTCGAGCCAGCCGCGGCGGACGCCGGAGTCGCGATTCGGGACCGGTGGCGAATCGAGCCCGCCAGGTTGCCGAGCAGGGGTGAGGGGTCGGCGTCGCCGGCGTCCGGTCGAACCGACGCGATGTCACCGCCGCGGACGTCTGCGGTGAAGGCGCCCCAGTGCGTGAGAGACGTCTGGGCGCTGGCCATGTGCCGAGTTTAGGGGCCGGCGTGCGGCACCGGCGGCCCTCGTCGCGGCGGTACCACCGGTTCAACCATCCGGTTGGGTGGTATATCGTCGTAACCACATCCCGCTTCGCCGATCCGGAGGTAGTCCATGGGCGCCATCAAGTACGACCGCACCCTCTTCGAACCCGAGCACGAGCTGTTCCGCGAGTCCTACCGCGGCTTCCTCGAGCGTCATGTCGCGCCGTTCCACGAGCAGTGGGAGAAGGACAAGATCGTCGACCGCGGAGTGTGGCTCGAGGCGGGCAAGCAGGGCTTTCTCGGCATGGCCGTGCCGGAGGAGTACGGCGGCGGTGGCAACGACGACTTCCGTTACAACACGATCATCACCGAGGAGACCTCCGCCAATCGCTACAGCGGGCTCGGTTTCCCCCTGCAGAACGACGTCATCGCGCCCTACCTGTTGCGCCTCACCACCGAGGAGCAGAAGCAGCGCTGGCTGCCGGGGTTCTGCAGCGGCGAGATCATCACCGCCGTCGCCATGACCGAGCCGGGCACCGGCAGCGACCTGCAGGGCATCAAGACCCGCGCGGTCAAGCAGAAGGACGGCAGCTGGGTGCTCAACGGTTCGAAGACGTTCATCACCAACGGGATTCACGCCGACCTGGTCATCGTGGTGGCGTGCACCGACCCGGAGAAGGGCGCGCTGGGCTTCTCACTGCTGGTCGTCGAGCGGGGGATGGCGGGCTTCGAACGCGGTCGTCACCTCGACAAGATCGGCATGGACGCCCAGGACACGGCGGAGCTGTCGTTCACCGACGTCCAGGTACCCGCCGAGAACCTTCTCGGCGAAGAGGGCCAGGGCTTCGTGTACCTGATGCAGAACCTGCCGCAGGAACGGATCTCGATCGCCATCGGCGCCGCCGCGGGTATGGAGGCCGTCCTCGAGCAGACGATCCAGTACACCAAGGACCGCAAGGCCTTCGGCAAGCCGATCGGCAGTTTCCAGAACAGCCGCTTCCTGCTGGCGGAGCTGGCCACCGATGCCACCGCCGTACGGATCACGGTCGACGAGTTCATCCGGCTGCACCTCGACGAGAAGCTCACCGCCGAACAGGCCGCCATGGCGAAGTGGTGGGCCACCGAGAAGCAGGTGTACCTGATCGATCGGTGTCTGCAGTTGCACGGCGGCTACGGATACATGCGGGAGTACCCGGTCGCCCGGGCCTATCTCGACTCGCGGGTGCAGACGATTTACGGCGGAACGACCGAGATCATGAAGGAGATCATCGGCCGCAGCGTCGGCGTTTAGGCCGCCCATTCGCGCGACACTTTCCTCGGATGGGTTGGATATCCCTCAAGATGGACGTCGACTGACGCAGAGTTGACGAACGCGGAACTCAAGGGAGTCCGGCGCAGCTCGCTGGGAGGACGCAATGACGGGGCTTCAAACCCGGCTGGGCAGGACGATCGGACGCACGGGCGCCGGCGTCGTCGCGGCGATGGCTGCCGCTCTCCTCGTCGCACCCCTCGCGGCGGCGACGCCCGAGGGTGACGCCGATGCCGCAATCACTCAGGCATGGGACGCCGGCGGAGGCCCCACCGGGCCTCTCGGCATCAAGGACGGTGGCGTCTACCCCGTGGGCGCGGGCTTCGGCCAGAACTTCGCGGGCGGCAAGATCTTCTTCACCCCGGACACCGGCGCTCACGACATGCGGGGCGCGATCCTCGACGAGTACCAGTCGCTGGGCGGCCCGGCTGACGGCGACCTCGGTTTTCCGACGATCGACGAGGGCGACGGCAGGGCGCCAGGCAGCCGCAACACGACCTTCAGCGCTGCGGACCGGCCGGTGATCTTCTGGACGCCCGACAACGGCGCTCGCGTGGTTCGGGGGGCCATCAACGCAGCGTGGGACAAGCTCGGAGGTTCGGCGGGTGTCCTCGGCGTCCCGACTGACGACGAGGCCTACAGCGGCGACGAGGTGAGCCAGACGTTCTCAGGCGGCCAGTTGACGTGGAACCGGAAGACGAACGCCTTCACCACGACGCCCCCGGAGGTGGTGGACCAGCTCGCGGGGCTCGAGATTCCCGGGGACGTGACCACTTCCATCGACGCCGCGCGCCGTTCAGCGGGTGGACCTCTTGGGCCACTGGGTGCCGCTGACGGCGAGCAGTACACCATCGGTGCCGACGGGGCCGGGCAGAACTACGCGGGCGGGAAGATCTTCTACAGTCCCGCGACGGGTGCCAACGTCCTGACCGGCCAGGTGCTGGCGAAGTATGAGAGCGTCGGAGGCCCCGAGGGCGACCTCGGCTTTCCGACCAGCAACGAGAACGATGGCGGCCTCGCGCCGATGAGCAAGATCGCGAGCTTCGCCGCCGCCGATCAGCCGGTGATCTTCTGGACGCCCGACTTCGGAGCCGTGATCGTGCGCGGGGCGATGAACGCCGCGTGGACGAAACTCGGCGGGGCGACCGGTGAACTCGGCGCGCCGACTGCAGACCAGACCGAGAGTGATGACGTCGTCACGCAGAAGTTCAACGGCGGCGCCATCTCCTGGAACAAGACGACCAACGCCTTCACCACCGAGCCGCCCAGCCTGCAGTCTCAACTGCAGGGGCTGGAGGTGCCGGGCGGCGGCGCCCCGCAGGCGCAGACCGCCGCGGACGCGTCGTCCGACGGGGGTTCGAAGTGGTTCCGCCCGAACTGGTGGTGGTTGCTCGGCATCGTGCCCGTCTTGGTGCTCGTCGGTGTCGTGGCGGCGGCGGTCCTGCTGAATCGGCGCAGGCACGATGACCGGACGCCGCTCGACGGCTTCGACGACAGCTACGACGACCGCGACGACAGCTACGACGACCATGACTTCGACTCCGGGCCGATGGCCTCGGGCGACGACCACGAGGATGAGGGGAGCGGTCGGCGGAGCACCTGGGCGATGCCCGCTGACGAGCATGGTGACCTGCCCGGCGCGGAGCGGGAGGGCGTGCGCGACGGCTTCACGGCCGACCTGTCCGCTGATCAGGACGCCATCGACACCGCGCCGACCCCGATCGTCGCCAAGGCGGACCACGAGCCGGCGAGTGCGTGGTTCGCCGACCTCGACGAGGCGGAGGATTCGAATGCGGACCCCCACGACGACGATGGGGCCGAGCCGGAACCAGAAGCCGAGCCGGAGATCGAACCGGACAGTGGGCCGCCCAGCGGTCGGCACGCGGCGATCCAGCTCACGGAACCGGTGGTCGCGGAGACCTCGCTGCGACTGGCGAACGACGACCCATTCGACGCGCCCCAGGGTTATCCGATCAAGGCCGATACCAAGACGGGGTTGTACTGGATGCCCGGAACTGACCAGTACGATCGTGCGCGCGCTGAAATCTGGTTCGCCAGTGAGGAATTCGCGTTGACGAATGGGTTCACCAAGGGTTAAAGGGGCGCCAGCCGCAGGACGTTAGATCTTGCGGATGACGGTGACGACCTTGCCGAGGATCACCGCGTCGTTGCCGGGTATCGGATCGAAGGCTGGGTTGTGGGGCATCAGCCATACCTGGCCACCGGTGCGCTTGAAGGTCTTCACGGTGGCTTCACCGTCGATCATCGCCGCGACGATGTCGCCGTTGTCCGCCACGTTCTGCTGGCGGATCACCACCCAGTCGCCGTCGCAGATCGCGGCGTCAACCATTGACTCGCCAACCACCTTCAGCAGGAACAGAGACCCCTCGCCCACGAGTTCCTTGGGAAGGGGGAACACGTCCTCGACGGCCTCCTCGGCCAGGATCGGCCCGCCGGCGGCGATGCGTCCGAGAACCGGGACGAATGTGGGCCGGGGCAACGCATCGGACCCGGCGACGTCCGTCGTGACGGCAGGCGCCAACTGCCGCGCGGGATCGTCGGACGCTCTGACGTCGACTGCGCGCGGTCGGTTCGGATCGCGACGCAGATAGCCCTTGCGCTCGAGCGTGCGGAGCTGGTGCGCGACGGACGACGTCGACGTCAACCCCACGGCGTCGCCGATCTCACGGATGCTCGGTGGATATCCGCGGGTGGTGACCGAGCTTCGGATGACCTCGAGGATGGTGCGCTGACGTTCGGTCAGGACCGTGTCGTTGCTGTCACTCATGGCGCCGAATGTAGTCCTCTGCGAAGACAGAATCAAACATGTGTTCGACGCGTGTCGCCGGAATTCTCGGTCGATCGAACGTGTCAGTGGGTCGAGTTACCGTTTGCAACAGTTCGATCACATGTTCTAGTCATCGAACACCTGAGCGATTAGTATTCGAACACAAGAGCGAACCGGCACCACGCGAAAGGCCCACGAGATGACGATCATCACCCGAGAAGACCCCACTGAACTCGTCGTGCGGCCCATGCGGCCGTTGCGGCGCGGGACCTCCGCGGCGCGGCGCCGTCCCCAGCCGCAGCGACCTGCGGGAGCGCCGCTGAACTACCGCAGCACCGGGGTGCTGATGTCCCGTGCATCGCACCGGCGCAGGCCGGTGACCCCGCTGGCCACCGTGGTGCTGGCTCTCGTCGCCGCCGCCATCACGGTGTGGCTCGGACTGGTGGCGCAGTTGGGTGCCCACGAGTCGCCGGCCCCCCCTGCACCGGCCCGACTGGCAGTCGTTCAGGTGCAGGCGGGGGAGTCGCTGGAGCAGCTGGCGCAGAGGATCGCACCGGACGCTTCCGTCGGATCGGTCGTCGATCAGATCCGCGATCTCAACGAACTGGACTCCGCTTCGGTCGACGCCGGGCAGACGCTCATCGCGCCGGTTGGTTGATCCGCGGCATGCGCCGTGAAACGCACTGTCGTGCAACGGTACGCTCGTATGCGACCGGAGTAGGCGCACGCGGCGAAGGAGCGGAGATGCATTGTCCGTTCTGCCGTCACCCCGATTCGAGGGTCGTCGACTCCCGGGAAGCCGATGAGGGTCAAGCGATCCGACGCCGCCGATCGTGTCCGGAGTGCGGGCGCAGGTTCACCACCGTGGAGACTGCAGTCCTCGCGGTGGTCAAGCGCAGCGGCGTCACCGAGCCGTTCAGTCGCGAGAAGGTCATCAAGGGCGTCCGCCGCGCCTGCCAGGGACGTGACGTCGACAACGATGCCCTGAACCTGTTGGCACAGCAGGTTGAGGACGCCGTGCGGGCGGACGGCTCACCCGAGGTGGCCAGCAACGAGGTCGGCCTGGCCATTCTCGGTCCACTTCGTGATCTCGACGAGGTCGCGTATCTGCGATTCGCGTCGGTGTACCGGTCGTTCTCCTCGGCCGCCGACTTCGAACGCGAGATCGAGGCGCTGCGCGCGCACCGCGGCGTGTCGTCCTCCTGAGAGATCAGTCGAGCCGACGGACGCCGTCGTCGACGACGCGTCCCGCAACTTCGACCCATCCTTCGGCGCTCCACCTCGTACGAAGCTCGGATCCCTTGCCCTGCGTGATCACGAGGTCGCGACTCAGTTGCTCAGTGATGCGAACGGCCGCCGCGCCGGTTGCCTCGTCCTCTGGAACGACGAGGTTGCTCGCGAAGAGCCGCGACCGAATGGAGCCTTCGGACTCGTCTATCCACGCCCAGACATAGTGCTCCACGTCGTCGCCGTAGTCGTCGGGATCGGCACCGAGCACGTCGTCGACCGAATCCAACCGGTGCATCGAGAAGTCGGGCGCCCATTCTCCTCTCGCACTGATCACCGTGAGGTCGCCGTCAGGTTGCTGCTCGTACTTCACCTGCACGACGCCCGCAGGAACCTGCAACGTCTTGACCGGCGTGCCGCGCTTCTTCAGCCACCACGATCCGCCGACGGTCGGGTGCCCGGCAAACGGCAGTTCCACGACGGGCGTGAAGATGTGCGCCGTGGTGGTGCTGGCGCCAAGACGGGGCAGGTCAACGAAAATCGTTTCGCTGTAACCCAATTCGTGGGCGATTCGCTGTCGATCGGCAGGTGCCGCCAGGCTGGCGTCAACGACGCCGAGTGGATTTCCGTAGTCGCCGTTCGCACTGGTGAACACGCGAAGCACAGTCACGTCCAAGGCCATGGGCCGATGCTACTTCGTGGCGGTCGCGGTCGCAGTCGCACTCGGTCAGGTAGCGCTGCGTTCGTCGGCGCCCATGGCGTCGAGCACTGCCACGCGCGTGTCGATCGAGCCGGTGAGACCGTTCTCGCTGACCCCAGCACGCAACAGATTGCGCAACATCTCCTGGTCGTAGACGGCGGGATCGGTCGATCCGATGAACTTCTCGACGATCTCGACGAAGCGGTCGGGATCGTCGTGGAAGGGGAAGTGGCCGGAACCCTCGAACACCTCGAGTTGGGCGCCCGGCATCGCGGCGTGTGCCATGCGCGCGTGACTGACCGGGATCACCGAATCGTGGGATCCCCAAATCAATTGCACTGGAACGGATTCAGTTAAATAACATCGGTCGAGCATGGTTACCACCTGCCCGCGCCAGTCGACCACCGCACGCAGCGTGCGGGCGAACGCGGAGGATGCCGTCGGTTCCGGGAGGTCGGCGAGAATCCGCAGCACGTGAGGGATGTCGCGGCCGACGCCGGTGGTGCCGAACAGCGTGCCGCCGATCCGTCCGATCAGGTGCAGTGCCGGCAGCACCATCGGCAACCGCAGCAAGGCCAGCGCCTCGCTACCCAGCGGCAGGGATGCAATCCGCAACGCGACGTTGACGTCCTTGGTCACTCCGCCGGACCCGACGAGGATCAGGCGGTCCACCAATTGAGGGAACTGGTAGGCGAATTGCATGGCCACTCCACCGCCGAGCGAGTGACCGACGACGGTGACCCGCTCGATGTCGAGGACGCTGAGAAGGTCCCGCATGCCGTTGGCATAGGCAGCGACCGAGTAGTCGGCGCGCGGTTTGTCGGACTTGCCATGACCCAGCAAATCCGGGGCGATCACGGTGAACCGCTGCGCGAGCTTCGACTGCACGGTGCTCCACGTCGTGGAGTTGTCGCCGATGCCGTGGATGAGCAGAATGGCCGGCCCGGAACCGGCAATCCGGTATGCGCGCCGGTACCCGTGGATGGTGCGGTAGTGCAGCGTCGGGGTGAGCTCGCGCACGGGTCGCAAATTGGGCTTTCGCTCCGTCACGATCACCAACTTCGTCGTCGGGGCCGGGGTCAGGCGGCCGATCAAGACCCTGTGTTGCCGTCCCCGCCAACCGAATCGTCTCCGGTCTGCTCGGCGAGGAAACGCTCGAATTCGGCGCCGAGTTCCTCGCCACTTGGCAAATCCTCGTCACGCGCCAGCAAGGATCGATTCTCTTGGGCAGCAACGAAAGCATCGTACTGGTGCTCCAACGCCGTCACCACTTGAGCGACTTCGTCACTGGAGGACACCTGCTCGTTGATCTTGTTGTGGACCTCCACGCCGGCTTCCGTGAGCGGACCGAGCGGGAGTCGTAGCGAGCCGGTTTTGGCAACCTGCGCCAGCAACGCCTCCGCAGCAGGCGGATAGTCCGTCTGCGCCAGATAGTGCGGCACGTGAACGGTGAATCCGACCGCATCATGGCCGTGTTGTGTCATCCGGTACTCCAGCAGGTTCGACACACTTGCGGGCACCCGAACTTCACCCACCCACGGCTGGTGGTCGGCGATCAGATCCTTGTCGCCTGCATGTGCCGTCATCGTGACCGGGCGAGTGTGCGGCACCGCCATAGGGATGGTGCCGAGGCCGATCACCTGACGGACGCCGAGTCGTTCGGCGAGCAGCCGTACGGCGGTGATGAACCGTTCCCACCGAAGATCGGGCTCGAGACCGGCCAGTAACAGGAACGGCGTGCCGACGCTGTCGTGCAGTGCGTAGAGGTTCAGCTCGGGGTCGTCGTAGTGGGTGAAGTGGTCGGTCTTGAACGTCATGAGGGGCCGACGGGAGCGGTAGTCCAGCAGCTCGTCGATCGCGAAGGAGGCCACCAACTCGGTATCCAGCGTGTCCTTCAGATGCGTCGCCGCGATCTTGATGACGTGGCCGGCGTCGGAGAACCCCTCGAGCGCGTGAATCATGACCGGTCCGCGCCCGTCCTCGGACGACAGCTGGGGTGCGGGGAACTCCAGCTCGTATATCCCGGTCTGTTCGGGTTGGTAGTGCTGCCCCGGGCCCTCTGGGTGATCAGCCATGCTGCCTCGCCTCCTCGTGACATCCAGTGTCCCGCACTTCGAGGTTCCTTCCAGCACGGCCCCACGCAACGGTGGAGCAATGTGCCGCCATCGGTGCATTCCGTGACCCCTGCCGCATCCAGTTTCATCCGGCAAGATCGGTGATCATGCGCCGCGTGGGAGTCGTTCTGTTCGTCTCGTGGGCGGCGATCGCGACGGCGTGCGCCGAGCCTGCCGCACCGGACGTGACTTCCTACGCCCCGTCGTCATCGGTACCCACGCCCACCCCGACGGCGACGGCTACGGCTACGGCTACGGCTACGGCTACTGCCGTACCGGTGGACCCCGACCCACGGGTCGGGGCGATCTTCCTCGCGGGCGACTCGTTGCACACCTGCACCGGGTCGGTGCTGCATTCGACGACGGGCGACCTGATCCTCACCGCGGCACACTGCATGGCCGACGGCTTCGACGCCTCGTTCGTGCCGGCGTTCGCCGAAACTGCTGACGCGCAGGACTTCTGGCGCGTCGATTCGGTGTACCTCGATCCCCGCTGGGTATCGTCTCAGGATCCGACGGCCGACTTCGCCGTCCTCAGGGTGAGCCGCCAGGGCGGTGGAGCCGTCGAGGTGGCGACCGGCGGTGGATTGACGATCGGCCCGAGTCCGGCCATCGGAACGGACGTCGTCGTGACGGGCTATGCGTTGGGCGTCGGAGGAATGCCCGTCGGATGTATGGCGCGCATGGCCGCCGTAGAGCACGGCTATCCATCGATTCGGTGCGCCGGGATGGTCGACGGCACCAGCGGGTCGCCCTGGCTGGCCGGCTCGACGGTGGTGGGGATCACGGGAGGGCTGGAAGGCGGCGGCTGCGAGGAGAACGTCTCCTATGCGCCGCCGTTCGACGAAGCCGTCACACGGTTGGTCGCGCGGGCCGAGGCGGGCGGCCCAGGTGACCGCGCACCGACGGCCTTGGAGGACGACTGCTAAATCAGGCCCTGAACTGGCTGAGGGCACGCAGCTTGTTCATCACGTCCAGCGCCGCGACCTTGTACGCCTCGGAAAACGTCGGGTAGTTGAACACCGCGTCGACCAGGTACTCGACGGTGCCACCGCAGCCCATCACGGCTTGGCCGATGTGCACCATTTCGGTGGCGTTGGTGCCGAAGATGTGGACGCCCAGCAGCTTCAGGTCCTCGGTGGACACCAAGAGCTTCAGCATGCCGTAGGAATCGCCTGCGATCTGACCGCGAGCCAGCTCCCGGTAGCGCGAAACCCCCACTTCGTACGGAATGGAATCCTTGGTGAGGTCCACCTCGCTGGCGCCGACGTAGGACACCTCGGGGATCGAGTAGATGCCGATCGGCTGCAGCTCGGTCATGCTCTTGCAGGGCTCGCCGAACGCGTGGTAGGCCGCCAGCCTGCCCTGGTCCATCGACGTGGCCGCCAGCGCGGGGAATCCGATGACGTCGCCGACCGCGTAGATGTGATCCACCTTGGTCTGGTAGTCGTCGTCGACGAAGATCCGTCCGCGGTTGTCGGCCTCGAGTCCGGCGGCCTCCAGATCCAATTGCGCGGTCTGGCCCTGCCGCCCGGCGGAGTACATGACGGTCTCGGCCGGGATCTGCTTGCCGCTGGCGAGCGTGGTGACGGTGCCGGAGGACCCGACGTCCACGGCGGTCACCTCTTCGCCGAAGCGGAACGTCACGGCCAGGTCGCGGAGGTGGAAGCGCAGTGCCTCGACGATCTCGGGATCGCAGAAGTCCAACATCGAGTCGCGCTTCTCCACGACGGTGACCTTGGTACCGAGGGCGGCGAACATCGACGCGTACTCGATGCCGATCACGCCCGCACCGACGACGACCATCGACGTGGGAATGGTCTTGAGGTCGAGGATCCCGTCCGAATCGAGGACGCGTTGTTCGTCGAACTCGACACCCGCGGGCCGGAGCGGTTTGGTGCCCGTCGCGATGACGACGAAGCGGCCGCGGACGGCGATGCTCTCCGCGCGGTTGGGATCCTCGACCTGCAGCGTGTGCGCATCGGTGAAGCGGGCGTGCCCGACGTAGAGTTCGATGCGGTTGCGCACGAGCTGGGAGCGGACGACGTCGATCTCCTTGCCGATGACGTGCTGTGTGCGGGCCAGGAGATCGGCGGGGGTGATCTTCTCCTTGACCCGGTAGCTGGTGCCGTAGAGCTCGCGCTGGCTCATGCCGGTGAGGTAGACGACCGCCTCGCGCAGCGTCTTCGACGGGATGGTTCCGGTGTTCACGCAGACGCCACCGAGCATGAGACCGCGTTCGATGACGGCGACGGACTTGCCGAGTTTGGCTGCGGCGATGGCGGCCTTCTGACCGCCGGGACCGGAGCCGATGACGACGAGGTCGTATTCCTGCATGGAACCCATGCTGAACAGGTGTACGCCGCTTGGAGTGATCCTGCATGCCGAGTACGTCGATACCGCGTGAACAACGGCCGCCATCCACAGAGGACGCTTCATCCACAGAAGGCCGCGCCGGCGGGTCGTCGTGACGATTCTTGGGAGTGGGTCCTGCGAGGTTCTGCCCATGACGACTTTCAGAGCATCCGACTTCCACCTCAACAGGCCCGCCAAGCTGATTGCCGCACTGCCTGCCGTGCTCGGCTTCGTCCCCGAGAAATCCCTGGTGCTCGTCACCGTCGAGGACGGTGAGCTGGGTTGCGTCATGCGGGTCGATCTCTCGGCGCAGCTACTCGACTCGCTCGCGCACATGGCCGAGGTGGCTGCGGCCAGCGGTCCCGACGCCGCCATCGCCGTGATCGTCGACGACGACGGTGCATCGTGCCGCATGTGCCTCGACGAGCATCACGCATTGGTCGAGCTCCTCAAGGAGCAGCTGGACGGGCGCGGCATCGAACTGCTCGCCGCCTTCGTCGTCGACAGATTGGAGGCGGGTGGGCGTTGGCGCAGCGCCGACGCCCACCCCGGCGCAGGAACGATCGAGGACCCCATGTCGTCGCCCATGGCTGCTGCCGCGGTGCTCGACGGGCGTCGGCTCTACGCGCGACGCGCCGAATTGCAGGAGGTCATCGCCACCTCGGACCCGGAACGGTCGGAAGCGCTGCGTGCGGAGATGCTGAATGCCGAGCACGACGGAGATCTGCGGCCCGACACCGACGCACGCGGTGACGTCGAGCACGCGCTGGCGATGGCACGTGGACTGTCCGAGGGCCTGGTTCCGGCAGAGGGCGACCTGGCCAGGCTGGGGTGCGGATTCACCGATCCCCGCGTCCGCGACACGTTGTACGCGCTTGCGGTCGGACGCGAAGCGGACCGGGCCGAGGCGTTGTGGGCGATGCTGGCGCGGACGCTGCCCGACCCGTGGCGAGTGGAAGCTCTTGTGCTGCTTGCATTTTCGGCGTACGCGCGTGGCGATGGACCGCTCGCCGGGGTGTCGTTGGAAGCAGCATTGCGCGGCGACGAGCGGCATCGCATGGCGCGCATGCTGGATCAAGCGTTGCAGTCGGGTATGCGGCCGGACCAGATCCGGGAGCTCGCACAGACCGGGTACCGGCTGGCCAAACGACTTGGAGTGCGCCTGCCGCCACGTCAGGGGCTGGGCAGACGGGCGGGCTAGACCTTCTCGACCTTGACGGCGTGTGCCATGTGGTGAGGAAGCTCGACCTGCTCGTGGCCGGGGATCACGATCATCACGCCGCCATGCTCGCTGACCTGTACGGTCACGCGCGCGTTTGGCACGACGCCCGCGTCCTTGAGCCGAGAGATCAGCTCGACGTCACCTTGGACGTGCTCGGTCAGCTGGCGTACCCGGACCGCGACGGGAAAGCCAGACGGCAGTTCGGTGAGTCGCACCAGGCTGACATCGTTGGAGGCGGACATCGTGACACCAAGCTCGGACAGTCCGGGAATGGGATTTCCGAACGGCGAGGTCGTCGGGTTGTCGAGCACCTGGACGAGGCGCCGTTCGACGTCCTCGCTCATGACGTGTTCCCAGCGGCAGGCCTCGGCGTGAACTTCTTCCCACGGCAACCCGATGACGTCGACGAGGAGCCGTTCGGCCAACCGGTGCTTGCGCATCACTGACACGGCCAAGGAGCGACCCTTGTCGGTCAGTTCGAGATGGCGATCACCTGCGACGTGCAGCAGTCCGTCACGCTCCATGCGGGACACGGTTTGACTTACGGTCGGGCCGCTCTGCTCGAGACGTTCGGCGATCCGGGCACGCAGAGGTACGACGCCCTCTTCTTCGAGGTCGTAGATCGTCCGCAGGTACATCTCGGTGGTATCGATCAGATCGTTCATTCGCAGCCCTCCGTCGCGGTTCCGAGTCTACCGGTGACGGCGCCTGAACTGGGCTTGCAACGTCGTGGTGACACATTGTGATCCCTCCGCGGCCTGCGGTTCGCTTCGAATGGCCCGGTCGCGCAAAAAGGTGATGCCCGCCGCGGGGCGCGGCGGGCATCACTGGGGGCCTGGACGGGTCTAGCTGGCGTAGGAACGAAGCCGCTCGGCGCGCTCGCCCTGGCGCAACTTCGCCATCACCTCGCGCTCGATCTGGCGGACACGCTCCCGCGACAGTCCGAACAGCTTGCCGATCTGGTCCAGTGTGCGAGGCTGGCCGTCGTCCAAGCCGAACCGCAGCCTGATCACCTGCTGCTCGCGCTCGTCGAGCGTGGCGAGCACGTGCCGGATGTCGGTGTGCAGGAGCTCGGAGATCACCGCGTTCTCGGCGGACATCGCCTCGGCGTCCTCGATGAAGTCGCCCAGAGGGGCTTCTTCGTCGCTGCCCACGGGCATGTCGAGGCTTACCGGGTCGCGGCTGTGCGACAACAGGTCGGCGATCTTCTCGGCCGGAATGCCGGACTCCTCCGCGAGTTCCTCATCGCTGGCGTCGCGTCCCAGGTTCTGGTGCATCTCCCGCTTGATCCGGGCGAGCTTGTTGACCTGCTCGACCAGGTGGACGGGTAGGCGGATGGTGCGACTCTGATCGGCCATGCCACGGGTGATGGCCTGACGGATCCACCAAGTGGCGTACGTGGAGAACTTGAATCCCTTGGCGTAGTCGAACTTCTCCATCGCGCGGATCAGCCCGAGGTTGCCCTCCTGAATGAGGTCGAGCAACGGCATGCCACGACCCGTGTAGCGCTTCGCCAGCGACACGACCAGGCGCAGGTTGGCCTCAAGGAGGTGGCGACGGGCGGCTTCACCGTCGCGAACCACGGCCGCGAGTTCGCGTTTGCGGCTGTCACCGAGTCGCTTCTTGGTGTCGAGCAGGTGTTGCGCGTAAAGCCCAGCTTCGATGCGCTTGGCAAGCTCGACTTCGTCGGCTGCGTTGAGCAAGGCAGTTTTGCCAATGCCGTTCAGATACACGCGCACGAGGTCTGCGGCTGGGCTCTGGGAGTCCAGATCGGTGTCGATGCGGCTTGCGGTGGCGTTTGCCATTACGGCCTCCTGCTCTGCTGGAACTGTCATGAGCTATAACGCTCGCTTCGTCCCGAGAGTTCCCGCGAGGTGCGGGTTTCACACCTTCTGACCTGCACTTATTCACCGAAGACCTGAGATTCTCCTGAGAATAGACAAAGAACTCTCACATCACGGAACGTCGCGCTGCCACCCCGTGGATTCCGGTTGCGGTACAGGCTCGATGGGAGCCTCCAGCGCGGGCCGCTCAGCTGTGGGGAACAGCGGGATCCGTCCCTGGCCCTGGTACCGCCGGGGTTCTTCGGCCCGTCGGGGCGGCCGGTCGTTGGCGATCAGCACGGCGATCCACGGCAGCGGAATGGACGCGACCAGGATGGCCAGCGAGATCAAGCCGTTGTGCCAAATCCCGTACGCGATGGCGGCGCCGAGAAGGGCGGGGATGCGCCAAGACATGATCATGAGGTATTTGCGAACCCGCTCGCGGTGCTGTTCCTCGTAAGGTTGCGCTGCGCGGGTGATGAGGACCGGCGAACCATCGTCGTCGAAACTCAGCTCTGGGCCGTGTTTCATCACTCCACTGTTCCACACTTCGGACGTCACGATTCGGTCTGGTTTCTTACCGATCGGTTCCCGGGCACAATGAGGGGCATGGATACCCAGACCATTGAGCGCACCGAAACCGACGAACGCGTCGACGACGGGACTGATGACGACACCCCCAAGGTCTTCCACTACGTCAAGAAGGACAAGATCGTCCAAAGCGCCGTCGAGGGCACGCATGTCGTCGCCCTGTGCGGCGAAGTGTTCCCGGTGACGAAGTCGGCCAAGCCGGGCTCGCCGGTCTGCCCGGACTGCAAGCGGATCTACCAGTCGCTCAAGAAGTAGCAGGCGGTCCGTCGGACGCCGCAGTGGCGGCACCCGGACGTGCGGCTGCGGCCTCGTCGCGCAATTCGGGCCCCGCCGCATCGCCGTTCAGTTCGTCGGCCTTGTCTCCCAGCCAGCCCCGGAGCCGCTTGGCGTGCGTGTCCGGTGCCGGCCACTCCTCCTGGATGGCGGCGTTCAGCTCGGCCCCCATCATGATCGCGAAGCCGAGGAAGAACGCGAACAACAGGAACGCGATCGGTGTCGCCAGCGCGCCGTAGGTGTATCCGGTGCCGGTGATCCACGTCAGATACACGCGAATCCCGAGGGTCGCGACCAGGAAGACCAGCGCCGCGAGCACCGACCCGAAGAGCAGTCGGTGCGAGGGGAGTGGTTGGGGCAGGGACACCCGGTAGAGGACGTTTACCGCGGCCACCAGACCGATGAAGAGAACGGGGTAATACCCGTAACTCAGGAAGTTCTGCCAACTCTCGGGAATGTGCTCGGCGATCTTCCTCGGGCCGATGGCCAGCAGCGGTGCCGTGGCGATGACGACGACCAGCATCACCACGTAAAGCCCCAGAGCGTAGAAGCGCTGTCGGACGGGATGTCGCAGTTCCGTCTGGTCATGCGCCTCGGTGACGGAGTCGACAAAGGCCGAAATCGCCGACGAGCCCGCCCACAGCGAGATCACGAATCCGAGCGACACCACCTCACCGCGGGCGCCGGCGACGATGTCCGAGACCGTCGGCTGGATGATCTCGTTGACCACGTTGCTCGAGAACAGGCTGCCGGCGGTACTGACCAGACGGTCTTCGATCGTTCGCAGCGTGTCGGGACCGAACAGCGGGGCGACGTACGCCAGGCTGCCGAGCATTCCCAACAGAAGCGGCGGCAGAGACAGCGCGCACCAGAACGCTGCCTGGGCAGACTCCGAGAAGATGGAGTCATCCCAGCTCTTCGCCAGGGTGCGTTTGACGATGCGCCAGATGTGATGCCGCGATGGTTTCGCCGGCGAATGCTGGTCGGTCATGACCACACCAGCATTCACGACGGCGCGCCTTCTTGCGCGGAGAGGTCGCTGAGCAGAGTCGCTACGACTCGATCTTGGTGGTCTCCAACACCGCGGCCAGTTCCACCAGCTTGGACTCGTGCTCATTGGCGTGGTGCTGGCAGAAGAGCAGCACGGCGCCAGACGGGAGCTTGGCGACGACACGGGCAGCAGCACCGCACCGATCGCAGCGATCAGCCCGGGTTAGTTCGGGGCTGGTCAGAGTTGCGTTCATGGCGCTGCCTCCCTTTGATTCGTGCGTACTTCTACTGTGTCAGACGTTTTCGCTTCCGGCCTTGTTCCCTGGTCGTTCACCGGTGTGTCGTGTCTCACGCGCCGTCGAAGTTGCGGCGCAGGCACACTGACTGCATGATCTCGGCGCCGCGAGAGTTGTTTCACCTGTGCACGACCGACGAGTGGGAACTCGCCAGGGAGCTGGGGGAGCGCAGGCCGCCGTCGCTGGACGCTCAAGGCTTCGTTCACCTTTCGGCGCGCGAGCAGGTCCACCTGCCCGCCAACCGGTTGTTCCCGGGTCGTGGTGGCATGGTGTTGCTGCGACTCGACCCGGGACTTCTCGGCGCCCCGGTGCGTTGGGAGGCCGGCGTCGCGACCGATCCCGAAGCGATGACCTTCCCCCACCTGTACGGGCCGCTACCCGTCGCCGCTGTGACGAGTGTCACGCCTTATCTCCCGGATGCCGGCGGCCGGTTCGCCGCGCTGCCTCAGTCCGCGACGTAGGCGTCGGCCTCGATCTCGATTTGAAGGTCGGGGCCGATCAGCGCGGACACCTCGACCATCGTCGAAACGGGTCGGACGGCGCCGAAGATCTCTTCGTGCACGGCGGCCACCTCTCGCCACTGGGCGATGTCGGTGACGAACATCCGGGTGCGGATGACGTCGGTGAGAGCAGCGCCCGCTTCGGCCAGCGCAATCTCGATACGCCGGAACGCCTCCCGCGCCTGCGTTGCCACGTCGTCACCGGGTGCAGTGGTTCCTGCGACGACGACGAGCGGCCCGACTCGCACCGCGCGTGAGTACCCCGCCTCGGCCTCGAAGGCCGATCCCGACGAGACGTTGATCCGGCGTGCGGTCACGGCTGCGCCGGGACGACTTCGACGATGGACATGGGGTCCGCGGTCGGGATGACCCGCGTGACGCGAAAACCGCCACGGGACAACAGGTCCGAGTACTCGGCCGCGGTGCGCTCGCCGCCGCCTGCGTGCGGCGGGGCATGATGGTCCGAGCGCAACGCCATTCGGGTCAGCCACGCGCCCTGGGCGAGCTCCAAGAGCGCGATGTTGGGGGCGCCGCTGAACGGCTCGCGACGTTCAGTGCGTTGCGGATTCGGCCGATGCCGTCGAGGACCCAGGCCGGCGGTGCCTTCGGAGCGGTGCGCATGGGTCGACGATATCGGGACCCTGCGAGAGTCCTGTCCGGGTCGACGGGACCATGCCCGCAATCGGACGGGCGTACCTAGACTGGGCAACCGTGGGAATTCTGGCCGGCTTCGTGCCGTGGATCGTCTACTGGGTATTGGTCGGCAACGTCCCGTTCGTGACCGCGGTGCTGGTGGCGCTCGCCGTCGCCGTGCTCTCGTTCACGGTCGGGCGAGTCAGGGGTCGACCAGGCAAGACGCTCGAGATCGGGGCCATCGTAACGTTTTCGGTACTGACGGTGCTGACGTTCGCCACGAGCCAGTCGTTCATGGAGCGGTGGATCCAGCCGTTGAGCAGTGTCGGGATACTTCTCGTCGCCTTGCTCGGCGTCTTGATCGGCAAGCCCTTCGTCCGCGAGTTCGCCGAAGCCGATCAACCCGCCGAGGTGACCGAGAGCGACCTGTTCGCGCGGATCACCAGGCAGGTGACGTGGATCTGGGTCGCGGCGTTCGCGGGTATGGCGGTGTCGTCGGCCATCCCGCCGATCGTGCAGGGTGACGCGACGATTCTGGACACCAGGACCCCGCTGTCGTTCGTCTGCTACTGGGTCGTTCCGTTCGTGCTGCTGGGCTGCGCTGCCATCGCTTCACGCCTGCTGGTCGAACGGATGACCGCCGCGGCGAGCAGTCCGGAAGCAGTACGCCGCACCTCGTTCGTCGCATTCCGGGAACTCGCCATCGACGAGTTGTACTACCTGGCCCGCGAAAAGGTCGAACGCGAAATCGGTGCGGGCATGGAGGCCTACGACGTCAGCGTCGGCAGCGCCGGGGTGCCGCTGACGGGCGACGAGTCCCGTGAGTCGTGGCCTGCGAGCTACAAGGTGCGCGCGAGACGCTGACGCGCGCCTAGTCCAGGTAGTCCCGCAGCACCTGAGAACGGCTGGGGTGGCGCAACTTCGACATCGTCTTCGACTCGATCTGACGGATGCGCTCGCGCGTCACGCCGTAGACCTGCCCGATCTCGTCGAGCGTCCTGGGCTGGCCGTCGGTGAGGCCGAACCGCAGCCGCACGACGCCCGCTTCGCGCTCGGAGAGTGTCTCGAGCACCGACTGCAGCTGATCCTGCAACAGGGTGAAGGAGACGGCGTCCACGGCCACCACGGCCTCGGAGTCCTCGATGAAGTCGCCGAGCTGGCTGTCGCCCTCGTCGCCGATCGTCTGGTCGAGCGAAATCGGCTCACGCGCATACTGCTGGATTTCCAGCACCTTCTCCGGCGTGATGTCCATCTCCTTGGCGAGCTCTTCCGGGGTCGGCTCGCGGCCGAGGTCCTGAAGCAGCTCACGCTGGATGCGACCGAGCTTGTTGATGACCTCGACCATGTGCACCGGGATGCGGATGGTGCGGGCCTGGTCGGCCATCGCGCGGGTGATGGCCTGGCGGATCCACCACGTCGCGTAGGTGGAGAACTTGTAGCCCTTGGTGTAGTCGAACTTCTCGACCGCGCGGATCAGACCGAGGTTGCCCTCCTGGATCAGGTCCAGGAACGCCATCCCGCGGCCGGTATAGCGCTTGGCCAGCGAGACAACGAGGCGCAGGTTGGCTTCGAGGAGATGGTTCTTGGCGCGGTCGCCGTCGCGGCAGATCCACACCATGTCGCGGCGCTGAGCGGTGGTCAGCTTCTCGCCCTTTTCGGCGAACTCGGCCATCAGCTGGGTGGCGTATAGGCCGGCCTCGATGCGCTTGGCCAGCTCGACTTCTTCCTCGGCATTGAGCAGCGCGACCTTGCCGATCTGCTTGAGATAGGCCCGCACCGAGTCGGCGGACGCGGTGAGCTCTGCATCCTTGCGGGCCTGCCGCAGTGCCTCGGACTCTTCCTCGTCCCACACGAAATCGCCTGAGGCCTTGTCCTTTTGGGACGGCTCGGCGATGTCGTCGTCACCGGCGGCGGCGTCGTCTGCGCCGTCCTTGGTGGTCTTGTCCTTACCGGCTACCGCGCCCTCTTCGACGGCTTCGTCGCTCACGACGACCTCGAGCTCCTCGAGTTCGATGTCCGCATCGGCTTCGAGGTCGGCGGGCTCGGCTTCGAGATCGTCACCGGTTTCGAGGACATCGGTCGTCGTGGCGGCCTCGTCGCCCTCGCTGGACGCGCCCTTCTTCCCACGCACGCCGGGCGCTCCTGCGGCCTTCTTGGCCGGCGCCTTCGCGGCCCGCTTGGCAGGCGCAGTGCCGGTGGCGGCCTTCGCCGCTGCGGCCTTCTTGGCGGGGGCCTTGGTGACGGTGCGCTTCACCGGCTCTTCGATCGCCGGGCTTACCTTCGTCGCTGCCACGTGCACCCCTTCGGTCTTGCAAGACTCGGTAGCGTGGGCGTGCGCCACCGTAAAACGTCGGCTGTCGGTTGATGGCGATTGTTATCAGCTTGGATATCTGCCGCCATCCGTGATGCGGCCGCCGTTCACCATTGTAACGACAGTGCGCGGAACTGCCCCTTCGAGCGGCAAATTCGACCCCCGGCGAGCCGTCCGGAACGCGACTACGGCGACTTGAGGAGCGAGCCGTGGGTGGGCGCTCGCCGCTGATGGCGTCGAGCGGCGAGCGAATCCGTATCGCATCGTTGTCAGACGAATGACGCATTCGGACATTCGATTGCCAAGATGACACGATCCCGTGCGGCATTCGTACAGGTGAGCGGCACATGACCGCCGTGACGTTACTGAATTCCGCCAACTCGTCGACCCGCAGATCGCCGGTGCGCCAGCGAAAGCATTTGCTAGCTGAAATGATGAGGGTGTGCCAGTGGCAACGGTGAGTCGCTCGGGAGCGCCAAGCGATCGATGACCTGCTTGGCTCTGCCGACATCCAGCCGTCCGCCCTGGTGATCGCCGGGGAGCCGGGAATCGGCAAGACGACTTCGTGGCTTGCCGGTGTGGCGCGGGCGCAGGAGTTTGGATTCCGCATTCTTTCGACGCGGGCTGACGAAGCCGAGTCGGTGCTCGTCTATGCGGCAGTGGCAGACCTGTTGGAGGACGTCGAGCCCGAGGTGCTGGATGGCCTGCCCGAGCGGCAGCGGGTGGCCCTGGACAGGGCGCTCCGCGCCCTTCCGGGCCAGCGTCACCGATGCCGTGACGAAGGCCTGGACGGGGCGATTCGACGAGGCACTGGCGGGGCTGATCGCCGCCCGGCGTCGGTGCGTCGAGATGGGCTCCGACGCAGACTCGGTCTACGTCTCGGGACATCTGTCGATGGTCTACACCTGGTTGGGTCGATACTCCGTGGCGGCGGACGTCGCCCAGGACATCTTGCGGCGGGGCGAGACCGTCGGTGGCTATCCGGTCGTCATCTCGCGTCAACGACTCCGACCTAACCCCGTAAGAGCTCCGTGTGGCGAGGTTGGCGGCCGCAGGCATGACGAACAAGGACATCGCTTCGGCGCTGTTCATCAGTCCCAAGACCGTCGAGCACAACCTCAGCAGCGTCTACCGGAAACTCGCCGTACGCACGCGTGCCGGACTGGCCGGCCGGACTAGGCGAGGACTAGCCCTTCAGGCCTGCGCGACCTCTGCGGCCATGGCAGCTCCGACGATGCCTGCGGTGTTCAAGAGCGCGGCCGCGACGACGGGGGTGCGGTTCTTCAGCAGCGGTATCCACTTGTCGGCCTTGCGGCTGATCCCGCCACCAGCGATGAACAGATCCGGCCAGATGGCGTTCTCGATCGCGATGAGCACCTTGGTGACCTCCAGGGTCCAGCGCTCGTAGCTCCATTCCTTGATGTCCTTGACCGACGACGCGGCACGGTGCTCGGCTTCCTTGCCGCCCACCTCGAGATGGCCGAACTCCGTGTTGGGCAGCAGCACGCCGTCGTGGATCACCGCAGAGCCGATGCCGGTGCCGAACGTCAGCAGGACGATGACGCCGCTCTTGTCGCGTCCGGCACCGAACTTCTCCTCGGCCAGACCCGCTGCGTCGGCGTCGTTCAAGACGGTGACGGCCCGGCCGCCGAGTTCGGCACTGATCACGTCCTGGGCGTTGGTGCCGATCCAGCCCTTGTCCACGTTGGCGGCAGTGCGGACGACCCCTTCGGTGACGACGCCGGGATAGGTGACACCCACGCCGCCCTCCCAGCCGAACTCCCCGACCACCGCGGCGACGGTCTTGGCGACCGCGTCGGGGGTCGACGGCTGGGGCGTGGCGAGCTTGAAGCGCTCGCCGATGAGCTGGCCGGTGTCGAGGTCGACGATGCCGCCCTTCACCCCGCTGCCGCCGACGTCGACGCCGAAACCTCGGCGTTGGGAACCGACGTTGCTCGGCGCGGTGGCTGAGGTTTCGGTCATGAGCGCTCCTGAAGTGAGTGGCCGGCAGGTGCGACGCCAAACACACACTAGTGCCTTGCCAAGCGCGATGTGTTGCGATGGACGAGTGACCGATGACAGCGATCCGGGCCGCCTTCGGGCCGTTGCCGAACTTCTGGCAGGAGAAGCGGCCGGCTTCGTTCGGCGGCGCAGGAAAGAGGTATTCGGCGCCGAGTCCTCCCGCAGCGAGGCCGCGTCGGCCGTGAAGTCCAAGAGCACTCCGACCGATCCCGTCACCATCGTCGACACGGAGACCGAGCGGCTGCTCCGCGACCGGCTCGCCGAGTTGCGGCCCGGTGATCCGATTGTCGGTGAGGAGGAGGGCGGTTCGGCCGTCGGCCACCGCGGCAGGCCGACCTGGGTGCTCGACCCGATCGACGGGACGGTCAACTTCGTCTACGGCATCGAGGCCTATGCGGTGTCGGTGGGCGTACAGGTCGACGGCCGGTCGGTGGCCGGGGCCGTGGCGAACGTGCCCACGGGCGAGGTCTTCTCCGCAGCCCTCGGTGAAGGTGCACACCTGCGACGGGACGGCGTGTCGATGGCGTTGCGCTGCAACGACGTCAGCGACGTCTCGATGGCCCTGGTGGGCACCGGGTTCGGGTACTCGCCCGAGCAGCGTCGACAGCAGGCCGAGGTGCTCGCGCGGCTGTTGCCCGGCGTTCGTGACGTCCGTCGCGTCGGCTCCTGCGCGTTGGATCTGTGCATGGTGGCAGCGGGTCGGTTGGACGCGTATTACGAACTCGGCGTCCACGTGTGGGATTGGGCGGCTGGTGCCCTGGTCGCCGAGGAGGCGGGCGCCAGAATGCTCCTTCCGCCCCTGGAGGGGGAAGCCGACGGATCCGGTCTGATCGTCGCCGCGGCGCCGGGCATCGCCGACGACTTCGACGAGGCGTTGCGCCGGGCGGGGGCACGCTGAGCCGCTCAGCAGGAAGCGGCGTGGATCTTCTTCAGTAGCGCCGAATCGGCGGGCTGGGTCGCGTCGGGGCGCAGGCTGGCCAGGACGGCGTCGATGTCGTCGTTGTGGCTCACCTCGGAGAACTCGGTGCCGATCGCCAGATCGACGGTGTCGTCACTCCGCGAATCTTGAAACAGCTCGGTGCACGGCGCGACCAGCCACAGCGCCGCCGCGGCCGCCTGACCCGACGGGCCGAACCGGATCTGGCCCTGGCACTCCAACCGCGTGTTCTCGTAGACGGTGTCGTTGCCCGCAGTCGGCGGGGCATACCCGAGGTCCCGCAGCGCCCCGGCCACTTCGGCGGCCTGTCCGCCCTGGCCACTGGCATTCAGCACACGGATCTTCGTGTCGGCGAGCTTGGCCGGGGCGACGTCCGTCATGGTGGCGGCAGGGACCTGTTCGCCCAGTGCGGTCTGGGTGGCGTTGGCCACGGGGGGTGGCGGGTTGCAGGCGGCGACTTGTTGCACGTCGGTGGTCTGGTTGAACGCGATCACCCAGACCACCAGGGTCACGACGGCGAGTGCCACCAGGACGACGATGCCCGGAATGAAGTTCCTCCGCCGGAAGGGCCGACCGTGTTTGTCGAACGCCGTTCCCGAGGTGATCTGCGCTACCACCCCTGCACTGTAAGGGCAGGCCCTGCCACCGGTCTCTACCAGGTGTTTTCCTGTGTGATGTAAATCACGTCCAATCCGACGCCGAACCGGGCACGAATCATTTGGCGGATGCGTTTTGCGCTGGTACAAAGCTCTGTCGCATCAAGACGGATCGACAAGGAGGGGATGAGGATGGCTACCGACTACGACGCCCCACGGCGCACCGAGACCGATGACGTTTCCGAAGATTCGCTCGAGGAACTGAAGGCACGGCGCAACGAAGCTCAATCAGCGGTCGTCGACGTCGACGAATCCGAGTCCGCCGAGTCCTTCGAGCTCCCCGGAGCCGATCTGTCGGGCGAGGAACTGTCGGTGCGGGTGATACCCAAGCAGGCCGACGAATTCACTTGCTCCAGCTGCTTTCTCGTACACCATCGCAGCCGGCTGGCCAGCGAGAAGGGCGGCGTGATGATCTGTACGGACTGTGCCGCCTGACGTCAACTGCGTAGCGCCGCCAGAACGCGGTCCGGCCGACGGCAACTGACCAGCCAGTACGGGGTGGGGTCGTCCGGGTCGTCCAACACGACGAGGATCATCGACGCGATCCAGGCCCGGTGTACGACGTAGGCCGCCGGGTCGAGCTGGCGGCCAAGGGCTGCCGACTTCGCCGATCTGGGCACCTCGGCCGTTCGCGAGATGACGCCGACGGGAAGGTGTGCCGCCCCGACCCACAGTTCGGTGTGGTCGCCGTCCTCAGATGAAGTGCTGACCACCCGCACGTCCATGCGTCCCAGCCAGGCCCACACGGCCGCGGCGACCGGCAGCAACACGGCGAACGAAACCCAGTTCGGCATGGACTGGACGGCCTGATTCACCTCGAGGGCGATCAGCGTCGCCACCACGAAGGCGGGCAACAACCACCACCATGGCACCCGCAGTCGCTCTTGATACCGCACCGTTTGGGTGGCTGCGCGCGTGTCGGACACGCGGCCAAGAGTAATCTCCATGGACGTGTCCACCTCTCTGGCGGTTGTGCGGCTGGACCGCGACCTGCCTCTGCCTGCCCGGGCGCACGACGGCGACGCCGGGGTCGACCTCTACAGCGCAGTCGACGTCGAACTCGCTCCGGGCCGGCGTGCTCTGGTTCCCACCGGAATTGCGGTGGCCGTTCCCTACGGCATGGTGGGACTGGTCCATCCGCGGTCGGGACTGGCGACGCGCGTTGGGCTTTCGATCGTCAATAGTCCTGGCACGGTCGACGCGGGCTATCGCGGTGAGATCAAGGTGGCGCTCATCAACCTCGATCCGGAACAACCGATCAACCTGCGACGCGGTGACCGGATCGCACAGCTTCTGATTCAGCGGGTCGAACTACCCGAGCTGGTCGAGGTCACGTCGTTCGACGAGGCTGGGCTGGCTGACACCTCCCGTGGCGATGGCGGCCACGGTTCCTCCGGCGGACACGAGAGTTTGTGATGGCATTCGGTAAGCGCAAGAGCGGCGACGGCACCACCGACCCCAACCCCGCCGAGGCCCCGGCACCTGCCGTCGACGACGACGACGACGTCGAGGGACCGTTCGACATCGAGGACTTCGACGACCACGCCGCCGCAACCGTGGGCCGTCACGACCTCGGCGCCGTGCTGATCCCCGAGAACGAGGCCGCTGAGCTGGCCGTCGAGGTCAACCAGCAGGGTGTGCCGACCATGGCATGGATGGTGACCTCCAACGGCCGCTACAACGTGACGGCCTATGCGGCGCCGAAGGCGGGGAGCTTGTGGCGTGAGGTGGTCACCGAGGTCGCCGAATCGCTGCGCAAGGAGGCAGCTGAGGTCAACATCGAGGATGGGCCCTGGGGGCGCGAGGTCGTCGGACACATGACAGCAGGGCCCGAACCCGTCGTGATGCGGTTCATCGGCGTCGACGGCTATCGCTGGATGGTTCGCGGTGCCGCCGTCGGTTCACCCGACAATGCGGAAGCGATCGCCCGGGATCTGCGAAATGCCTTGTCGGACACGGTTGTTCGACGCGGCGATACACCGCAACCGGTGCGCAACATGTTGCCGTTGCAGTTGTCCGAGCCGCTCATCGCGCGCCTTCGCGCCAGAGCCGAACAGATGATGGCCGAGCATGCGCAGCAGGCCGGCCAACCGGTGCCGCAGCCGCCCGCGGTGCCGCAGCCGGTGGCGCGGCGCAGTGAGCAGGGCTCGGCCATGCAGCAGCTCCGCACCATCACGGGTGGGTAGAGCTGGGTGGGTATCGACCCAGGTGGGTAGGTAGTCAGAGCTCCATCACGGCATCCACGCACGCCTCACCGAGGACACCGGGATCGGCGCCGAGTTCGTCGAGCGTGAAGGTGTGCAGTGCGGCCCGGGGCGCCGCGGCCACCCACTCGATCGCCACCTCCACCGGGTGCACGGGATCGTCGATCGCCGCTGCGACGCCGATCGGCGCCGCCAGGGTCTCCAACTCTTGGCGGGTGGGCGCCACGTAACCGGCGGCCGTGTCCATGGCGTCGGGCAGCCCGGGCCACTGGCCGACCCAGGACCGGGTGAGTTCGTCGCCCAGCCAGGGCGGGCTGGACGCCCGCATCTGGCTGATCGCCGATGCCAGTCCGTCGCGGCGCAGCACCTGCGCCGAGTACCGCGCGGCCAACGCTGCCGCCGCCACGTCGGGTGCGCCGGTCCAGGCGGGCAGGCCCGCCAGGACGGCGAGCGCCTTGGCCGGGTGCGCGAGCGCCCATGACGTGGCGACGGCGGCGCCGATCGAAATCCCGCCGACCGCTATCGGGCCGAGCCTCGCGGCGTTGTCCAGCGCGTGCAGGTAACCGGTGACGAGCTGAGGCGGCTCGGGCGCGGTCGTCATCACGATCGCCCCGACGTCGTGCAGGGCGGCCGAGAACGCGCGGTAGACGTAGTCGTCGTCGGATCCCGTGCCTGGGAGTAGCACCACCGTGACCCCACGCAGATTGACGGCCATCAGTCGATCGTGCCGTGTGCGTCAAATCACCTCCGCGGGGAGGGAGTAAAACGATTCGCGGAAGGGTAGACCATCCACCTGTGCGCCACGTGGCAAAACGGAACCAACAGGTCTACGGTGGCGTTGGTTAAGAGGTGGATCAACGGTTGATTCACCACTTGGGTAGGAGAGACCATGGCTACGGCCGAAGGTTATCTGCGTCGCCTGACGCGTCGGCTCACGGAAGACCCCGAGCAGAAGGACGTCGAGGAACTCAGCGACGAAGCCGCGAACACCGGGGCTCAAAAGGCGATCGACTGCCGGCGCGGCCAAGAAGTGACGATGGTCGGCACGCTCAGATGTGTCGAGACCAACGCCAAGGGTTGTGCGGGCGGCGTACGAGCGGAATTGTTCGACGGCACTGAGGCGGTCATGCTCGTCTGGCTGGGCCAACGGCGCATCGCGGGAATCGAATCCGGTCGCACGCTTCGGGTGCACGGCCGGCTCGGCAAGCTGGAGAACGGCACCAAGGCGATCTACAACCCCCACTACGAGATTCAGAAGTGACCCACCCCGACAAGGGGACAGCAGACGAGGTCGAGATCGAGGCCGCAGAGCCCGATGAACCCGAGAACAAGCTGAGCGCACGGGCCATCCTCGAGCAGATGGGCGGCATCAGCGGCCTCATCTATTCGTCGCTGCCGGTACTTGTGTTCGTCCCCGTGTCGTCCTTCTTCGGCCTGAAGTGGGCGATCGGCGCGGCGCTCGGGGTGGCGGCCCTGATCCTGGTGTGGCGGCTGATACGCCGAGAGACGTTGCAGCCGGCCATATCCGGCTTCATCGGCGTCGGCGTCAGTGCCCTGATCGCCTACCTCGTCGGCGAGTCGAAGGGCTATTTCCTGCTGGGCATCTGGTCGTCACTGCTGTACGCCGGGGTGTTCGCCCTTTCGGTATTGATCCGACGGCCGATCGTCGGCTACGTGTGGGGTTGGGTCAACGGACGTGACCGCGATTGGCGCCGCGTCCGTCGAGCGGTGTTCGCGTTCGACGTGGCCACCTGCATCTGGGCCATGGTCTTCGGCGCGCGATTCCTGGTGCAGAACCGCCTATACGACGAAGACCAGACGGGTCTGCTAGGTGTGGCGCGCATTGCGATGGGGTGGCCGTTGACGGCAGTCGCGGCCCTGGCGACGTACCTCGCCATCCGTGCCGCCCAACGCGCTCTGCACGCTGCGGAGCAAGCGGAAGCGCACGCTTCGGAGGCGCAGGCCGACTGACATCGAGCCCGCGCAACTCTGCGACCGACCGCACGCTCATCGCGGTGGCCGTACTCGCGTCGTTCGTGGCATTTCTCGACGGCTCGGTGGTGAATCTGGCACTGCCGGCGATCGCCGCGGAGTTCGGCGGCGGGCTGGCTCTTCAGCAGTGGGTGGTCGACGGCTATCTGCTCACCCTCGGCGCGCTCATCCTGGTCGCCGGGGCGGTGTCCGATCAGTTCGGCCGACTGGCGGTGCTACGGATGGGGCTGGCCGTGTTCGCCGTCGCGTCGCTGCTGTGCGCGGTTTCCCCCACCGGCGGGGTCCTCGTTGCCGCGCGTTGCCTGCAGGGGCTCGGCGCGGCCTTCCTGGTGCCGAGTTCGCTTGCGATGATCAACGTCCGGTTCACGGGCGCGCGGCAGGCGGGCGCGATCGGTACGTGGACGGCGTGGACGGGTACGGCGTTCGTCGTGGGACCGCCCCTGGGCGGCCTGCTGGTGGATGCCCTGAGCTGGCGGTGGGTCTTCGGGATCAACGTGGTGCCGCTGGCGGTCACGCTGTATCTGACGACCAGGCTCGAGGCAGAGGACTTCGGTGGCCGACGTTCGGCGCGCATCGACGTCGTCGGCGCCGTCCTGTGCGCCGTGGGGTTGTCCGCCGCGGTGTATGCGCTCATCGAGCAGCAGCGGCTGGGGTCGTCGCATCCCGCGGTGCTTGCCGGGTTCGTGCTCGGCGCGGCATGCCTGGTCGCCTTCCCGTGGTGGGAGCGGCGAGCGCCGAACCCGATCATGCCGTTGCGACTCTTCGCGGCGCGCAACTTCGCCGTCGGCAATCTCGCGACGGTGTTCCTGTACGCGGCGGTGTCCCTCGGCACGCTCCTCGTGGCGTTGTTCCTGCAGGAGACCGTCGGCATGTCGGCCTTGCAGGCGGGTCTGGCGACGCTGCCGCTCCCGGTGCTCTCGTTCTTCCTGGCCCGGCGGTTCGGCACACTGGCGGGTAGGCACGGGCCGCGCGCCTACATGGCCGTCGGTCCGCTGATCGCCGGGGGCGGCTTCCTGCTAATGACGACTGCGCAGGCGCCGTTCGACTTCTGGACTCAGATGCTGCCGGGTCTCGTCGTATTCGGTGTGGGCCTGTCCGTCACCGTCTCTCCGTTGACGGCGGCCGTGCTCGCCGCCGTGGATCCGGCGCAGAGCGGCATCGGATCTGCGGTGAACAACGCCGTCTCACGGGTGGCCGGTCTCATCGCGGTGGCGTTCACCGGTGTGATCGTCGGCCTGGGTCGGTCGGATGATGGGACGGCTTCGACGGCAATGGATTTCGCCGGTTTCCGGTACGGTGCGGTTGCGGTGGCCGTGCTGTTCGCGGCGGCCGGGGTGGTTTCGGCGATCGGCATCAGCAATGGGCAGTGCGACGTGGGCCTCGTCTCGCCGGGGGCGTCCGCGCGTTGCCACGACCGGGTGACCCCACCGCCGGCGCTCTCCGGATCGGACTGAGCGTGTCAGCGTGGGTGCAGCAGTAGCTCGCGCAGTTGCTCTTCGACTTCGTCGATGGCGACGAACAACAGTTCGTCGCCGCCCTCCAACGGCTCGTCGCCCTCGGGGACGATCACACGGGCGCCACGCAGAACTGCCACCAGCGCGGCGTCCCGCGGCAGCTGCAGCCGCTTGACGGCCCTGCCGCCCCACGGAGTGTCGTCGGGCAGCGTGATCTCGACGAGGTTGGCCTGGCCCTTGCGGAAGCTCATCAGGCGAACCAGATCACCTACCGACACCGCCTCCTCGACGAGCGACGCCAGCATTCTCGGGGTGGACACCGCGACGTCGACGCCCCACGCCTCGTCGAAGAGCCACTCGTTGCGGGGGTCGTTGACCCGAGCCACCACCCGCGGCACCGCGAACTCGGTCTTGGCGAGCAGGCTCAGCACGACGTTGACCTTGTCGTCACCGGTGGCGGCGATGACGACGTCGAACTCCTCGAGCCCGACGGCTTCGAGCAGGGTCAACTCGCACGCGTCGCCCAGGCGCCACTGCGCGGCGGGGATGGCTTCGGTGTCGACGTGGTCGGGATTGCGCTCCAGCAGCGTGACCTGATGGCTCTCGACGAGTTCCCTGGCGATGGACCGGCCGACGGCGCCGGCCCCTGCGATGGCGACCTTCACGAGATCCTCACGACTTCTGCTCCTCGCGTGCGAATCACTGATCCTCCGCGTCTTCGCCGGGCGGGAGCGCGGCGATGGCCATCGCTTCGGCGACGTGACCGGAAATGGCCGCCATGTAGACCTGATCGCTGGCTTGGATGACGGTCTTCTTGTCCGGGAGCAGCCCGGTGCCGAAGCGGATCATGAAGGCGACGCGTCCGCCGGTCACGGCTTCCAGGGCCGTCACCCGATGGCCCACCCAGCCCTCGTGCAACGGGAGCTCCGTGACGCCGACGTTGCCCGACGGGTCACGCCACTTGGTGGTCTCGCTCTCGCGCGTGAGGACGTTGAGCAGCCTGTCCGTGGTCCACGGCACCGTTGCCACCGTCGGGATGCCCAGCCGCTCGTAGACGGCGGCACGCTTGGCGTCGTAGATACGGGCGACGACGCGCTCGACGCCGAAGGTCTCCCGCGCGACCCGCGCGGAGATGATGTTGGAGTTGTCACCCGAGGAGACCGCGGCGAACGCGCCGGCTCCCTCGATCCCGGCTCGCAGCAGCACGTCACGGTCGAACCCCATGCCCAGGACGCGCTCGCCGGGGAACTCGGGGGACAGGCGGTGAAAGGCGGTGCCATCACGGTCGATTACGGCCACCTCGTGGCCGATCCTGGCCAGGCCGTCAGCCAGCGACGCGCCCACTCGGCCGCATCCCATCACGACTACACGCACGCGTCGATCCTCCCAGTGGTTCGGCAGAAACGGATTGTGGCGAACCCGCGCACACGGAACGCTACAGCTTGGGGACGGCCAACGGCCGATGGGCTTACTCTTGGCTCTCGTGTCCAAGCTTTCGACCGCTGCGCGCCGGTTGGTACTGGGTAGACCGTTCCGCAGCGACGCGATGGGCCATACGTTGCTGCCCAAGCGGATCGCCCTGCCGGTGTTCGCGTCCGATGCGTTGTCCTCGGTCGCCTACGCGCCGGAGGAGATCTTCCTGGTGCTCTCGGTCGCCGGACTCAGTGCCTACACGATGGCGCCGTGGATCGGCGTCGCCGTGGCGGCGGTGATGCTCATCGTGATCGCGAGCTACCGGCAGAACGTGCACGCGTATCCGTCCGGCGGCGGTGACTACGAGGTGGTCACCACCAACCTGGGGCCCACTGCAGGGCTGACCGTGGCCAGCGCGCTGTTGGTTGACTACGTCCTGACGGTTGCGGTCTCGATGGCATCGGCGATGTCCAACATCGGATCGGCGGTGCCGTTCATCGCGCAGCACAAGGTGTTGTTCGCCGTCGCCGCCATCCTGATCGTGGCGTCGTTCAACCTGCGGGGGATCCGGGAGTCCGGCAACGCCTTCGCGATTCCGACGTACGCGTTCATGATCGGCATGTACGTGATGATCGGCTGGGGGCTGTTCCAGATCTTCGTTCTCGGCGACCACTTGCAGGCCGAGACAGCGGGATTCACGGTCGAGTCCGAACACGGCGACGTCCTCGGATTCGCGATGATCTTCCTGGTGGCGCGGGCGTTCTCGTCTGGCTGTGCGGCGCTGACCGGGGTGGAGGCCATCAGTAACGGCGTGCCCGCGTTCCGCAAACCCAAGTCGCGCAATGCGGCGACGACGCTGCTGTTGCTCGGGGTCATCGCGGTGTCGCTGTTCATGGGGATCATCGTGTTGGCCAAGGAAACCGGGGCCAAGGTGGTGGACTCCGTCGAGCAGCTCGGTGGAGCACCCGACGGCTATCAAACCAAGACCTTGATCACCCAGTTGGCCAACGCCGTGTTCCAAGGCTTCCCGATCGGTCTATACCTCATCGCGGGGGTGACCGCGCTGATCCTGGTGCTGGCCGCCAATACCGCCTTCAACGGGTTCCCGGTACTGGGATCCATTCTGGCCCAGGATCGTTACCTTCCCCGTCAGTTGCACACCCGCGGTGATCGGCTGGCCTTCTCGAACGGCATTCTCTTCCTGGCGTTCGCCGCCATCGCGTTCGTGGTTGCGTTCAACGCCGAGGTCACCGCGCTGATCCAGCTGTACATCGTGGGCGTGTTCGTCAGCTTCACGCTCAGCCAGATTGGGATGGTGCGGCACTGGACCCGGCTGCTGCGTACCGAGACCGACGCCGCGCAGCGCCGCCGGATGTACCGGTCCCGCATCATCAACGCGATCGGCCTGCTCTGCACCGGCGCCGTGCTGGTGGTCGTCGTGGTCACGAAGTTCCGGGCCGGGGCCTGGATCGCCATCCTCGCGATGGGCTTCCTCTTCGCGGTCATGAAGCTGATCCACAAGCACTACGCCAACGTCACGCGGGAGCTGGAGGCGCGCGCCGCCGAGGAGGGCGACGTCGTGCTGCCCAGCCGCAATCACGCCATCGTGTTGGTCTCCAACATCCAACTTCCGACCAAGCGTGCGCTGGCCTACGCCAGGGCCACCCGGCCGGACGTACTCGAGGCGATCACGGTCAATGTGGACGACGAGGAATCCCACGAGCTGGTGCGCAAGTGGGAGGACAGCAGCGTCTCGGTGCCGCTCAAGGTCATCGCGTCGCCCTATCGAGAGATCACCCGGCCCATCCTGGGTTACGTCAAGAGGATCACCAAGGACTCGCCGCGCACCGTGGTCACGGTGTTCATCCCCGAATACGTCGTCGGACACTGGTGGGAACAGCTGCTGCACAACCAGAGTGCGCTACGGCTCAAGGGGCGGCTACTCTTCGAGCCCAACGTCATGGTGACGTCCGTTCCATGGCAGCTGAGTTCCTCGGAGCGACTCAAGGGCATCGACGAGCAGCCGGCACCGGGTGATGCCCGACGCGGGTTCCTCGATTGACCACCCTCCTATTGACCGTCGGCGCCCCGGCGAACGGTGGCAGCTGCGTGGCCCGCCACGACGGGCGCGTGGTATTCGTCCGCTACGCCCTGCCCGGCGAAGTGGTCCGCGCGCGGGTGACCGAGGAACGCGGAAGTCATTGGCACGCAGAGGCCGTCGAGATCGTCGAGGCGTCGCCCGACCGCATCGACCCGCTGTGCCCGATCGCGGGCATCGACGGCTCGGGGTGTTGCGATCTGGCCTTCGCCGTCCCGGAGGCCGCGCGCCGGCTCAAGGGCGACGTGGTGGCCAATCAGCTCGAACGGCTCGGTGGCCACCACTGGGAGGGCGAGGCCGAAGAGGTCGGGTCGACGGGCGTGACGGGTTGGCGTACCCGGGTGCGGTTGGACGTCGCGGCCGAGGGAATTCAGATGGGCCAGGCCGGCTTTCACCGTTACCACAGCAGCGATCTGGTCACCGATCTGTCCTGCGCGCAGGTGCCCGACGGCATGCTGGCGGGTCTGGGCGGGCCGAAGTGGCCGCCGGGCGCACAGTTGCACGTCGCTCTGGACGATGGAGGGGCGCGGCACGTCGTTCAGTCGGGCCCGCGATCGGATCGCAAGGCGTCGACCCAGGTGGTCGAGGGCTCCTACGAGGCGACCCAGCGCGTCGGCGACCGTACCTGGAGTGTTCCGGTCACCGCGTTCTGGCAGGCGCACCGCGACGCCGCGCGCACCTACAGCGCGCTGGTGAAGGACTGGGCTCAGCTCAGCGCGGGGATGACGGCGTGGGACTTGTACGGGGGCGCAGGGGTTTTCGCCGCGACGTTGGCGGAATCGGTGGGGCCGACGGGGCACGTGCTCAGTGTCGACACATCCCGCGGGTCGGCGCGGGCGGCGCGGGCTGCGCTCGCCGACCTCGGCTGGGTGGACGTGCTCACCGAGTCGGTGCGTCGCGCGCTCACCACGCAGCGTCGGCGCGCCGACGTCGCAGTGCTCGATCCGCCGCGGACCGGCGCCGGACGCGAGGTGATCGACCTGCTCGCCGCGGCCGACGTGCCCCGGATCGTGCACATCGGTTGCGAGGCAGCATCATTCGCTCGCGACGTCGGCCTCTACCGTGGTCATGGGTACGCAGTGGACGAACTGCGGGTGTTCGACTCCTTCCCGTTGACGCATCACGTCGAGTGTGTCGCGGTGCTGTCGCGCGCGTAAAGCGCGTGCTGCTCATTCGCCCAGACCCGTCTAGGGTTGGCGTCGGTGTGCCGGGAAGTCTGGTCGGCGGTTGTCCCACGCTGTCTACCCGAGGGGAAACGTGACCCATCCCGGCAACTCATCCAGTACTCGACTCTTCAGCCGCGGCTCCTGGCCGGAGGCCAGCCGGATCTCGGGAGTGCTGCGTCGCGAAACGGTCGGCGGGATGCTGCTGCTCGCCGCGGCGGGCGCGGCGCTGGTCTGGGCGAACTCCCCGTGGGCGCCCGCGTACCGGGCCGTGTCCGAGTTCGCGATCGGGCCCGAACGACTGCATCTCCACTTGAGCGTCGCGTCGTGGGCGGCGGATGGCCTGCTGGCGATCTTCTTCTTCGTCGTCGGACTCGAACTCAAGAGGGAGTTCGTCGCCGGCGACCTCCGAGACCCGGCTCGCGCGGCCCTTCCCATCGCCGCGGCCGTCGGCGGGATGGTAGTGCCTGCGGCAATCTACATCGGGGTGAACATCGCCGCCGGGGACCGCGAGAACCTCGGTGGATGGGCAGTCCCGATCGCCACCGACATCGCCTTCGCGCTGGCCGTACTGGCGGTACTGTCGACTCATCTGCCGACGGCCCTGCGGACGTTTCTTCTGACGCTTGCCGTGGTGGACGACCTGCTGGCGATCATCGTCATCGCCGCGTTCTACACCGATCACCTGGCCCCGGTCCCGCTGGCGCTGGCGCTCATCCCCGGTGGGTTGTTCGCCGCCGCCGTGCAGCGCGGAGTGACGCGGTGGTGGGTGCTGCTGCCGCTCGCCGTGGCGACGTGGGCGCTGGTCCACGCCAGCGGGATACACGCGACGGTGGCCGGCGTCGTACTCGGGTTCACGGTGCCGGTTCTCGGGCGGCACGCGCTCGCGGAGCGCTTCGAGCACCAACTCCGGCCCGTCTCGGCGGGTGTCGCGGTCCCGGTGTTCGCCTTCTTCGCCGCAGGGGTGACGGTCGGCGGTTGGGGCGGCCTCGGTGACGCGCTGAGCCACCCCGCGACCATCGGCGTGATGGCCGGTTTGGTCCTCGGAAAACCGTTGGGTGTGCTGATCACCACATTTCTGCTGGCCAGATTCACCCGGGCCGCCCTCGATGACGACCTGGCCTGGCGCGACGTGCTAGGCGTGGCATTGCTGGCCGGAATCGGCTTCACGGTATCGTTGCTCATCGGTGAACTGGCATTTGGTTACGGCACTGTGACGGGTGCGGATGCCAAGATCGGTGTCCTCGTCGGGTCGGTGGTGGCAGGAGCCCTGGCGGCCATCGTTCTGCTCAGCCGCAACTCGGCATACCGCCGCATTCACGAACGTGAGACCGTCGACGCCGACGACGACGGTGTGCCCGACGTCTACGAGCCTTGACGGGCCGTCCGACGTCTCCGTGCGTAAACTGGCGGGATGCTTTCACAGATCCGCGGTCCCGCTGATCTGCAGCACCTGTCGCAGTCGCAGATGGATGATCTCGCCGCCGAGATCCGCGAGTTCCTGATCCACAAGGTTGCTGCCACCGGCGGACATCTCGGCCCCAACCTGGGCGTCGTCGAGTTGACCCTCGCCCTGCACCGGGTCTTCGACTCGCCGCACGATCCGATCATCTTCGACACCGGCCACCAGGCCTACGTCCACAAGATGCTGACGGGGCGCTGCGAGGACTTCGACAACCTGCGTAAGAAGGGCGGTCTGTCGGGCTATCCGTCGCGTAGCGAGAGCGAGCACGACTGGGTCGAGTCGAGCCATGCGAGTACCGCGCTGTCGTATGCGGACGGGCTCGCCAAGGCGTTCGAGCTCTCCGGTCACCGCAACCGTCACGTGGTGGCCGTCGTCGGTGACGGCGCTCTCACGGGCGGCATGTGTTGGGAGGCCCTCAACAACATCGCCGTTTCTCGCAGGCCGGTCATCATCGTCGTCAACGACAACGGACGCAGCTACGCGCCCACGATCGGCGGTTTCGCCGACCATCTCGCGGCGCTGCGCTTACAGCCCGCCTACGAGCGACTCCTCGAAGAGGGCCGCAAGGCCGTTCGCGGCGTCCCCCTCATCGGCGAGATCTGCTACCAGTGCATGCACAGCGTCAAGGTCGGCATCAAGGACGCGCTGTCCCCGCAGGTGATGTTCACCGACCTCGGGTTGAAGTACGTCGGACCCATCGACGGTCATGACGAGCACGCGGTCGAGGCGGCGCTGTGCCACGCACGCGGCTTCAACGCCCCGGTGATCGTCCACGTGGCCACCCGCAAGGGCATGGGGTATTGGCCTGCCGAGTCCGACGAGGCCGAGCAGATGCACTCCACGGGCATCATCGACCCACAAACCGGGCTCGCGACGTCGGTCGCCGCACCCGGTTGGACGTCGGTCTTCTCCGACGAGCTGATCAAGCTAGCCGTCAGGCGTCGCGACATCGTCGCCATCACGGCGGCGATGCCGGGCCCGACCGGGCTGAGCGCTTTCCGGAAACGCTTTCCGGACCGCTTCTTCGACGTCGGCATCGCCGAGCAGCACGCCATGACGTCGGCCGCGGGGCTTGCGATGGGCGGCATGCATCCGGTGGTCGCGATCTACTCCACGTTCCTCAACCGGGCGTTCGACCAGATCATGATGGACGTCGCCCTGCACGAGTTGCCGGTCACGATCGTGCTCGATCGTGCCGGTGTGACCGGGCCCGACGGGGCCAGCCACAACGGGGTCTGGGACATGTCGGTGCTCGGCATCGTGCCCGGCATGCGCGTCGCCGCTCCGCGTGACGCCGCCCGCCTGCGCGAGGAACTCGGCGAGGCATTGAACGTGAAGGACGGACCGACCGCGATCCGCTTCCCGAAGGGCGACGTCGGCGAGGACATCCCGGCCGTCGAACGGCGCGACGGCGTCGACGTGCTCGCCGAACCCGCGGACGGTCTGACCCAGGACGTCCTGCTGGTGGCGGTCGGACCATTCGCGTCGATGGCGTTGTCGGTGGCGGAACGCCTGCGCAATCAGGGCATCGGCGTCACCGTCGTCGACCCCCGCTGGGTGCTGCCGGTGCCCGCGACGCTCGGCCCATTTGCGTTGGCGCACAAGCTCGTCGTCACGATGGAGGACCACGGCGTTCACGGCGGCATCGGTTCGTCGGTGTCGGCGGCCCTGCGTCACGCCGAGATCGACGTGCCCTGCCGCGACGTCGGTGTGCCGCAGGAATTCCAGGCGCACGCGTCGCGCGGCGAGGTGCTCGCCGAGGTGGGCCTGACCGATCAGAACGTCGCCCGTCAGATCACCGGTTGGATTGCCGCGCTTGGCAGTTCGCTGGCGGAGTCACAGATCAGCGACCGGGTCGACTAGTCCCGCTGGAGCGCCACCGTCCCGATCGGTGGGTGTCAGCGACTCCGTCAACACCGGCACCGTCAACTCCCGCTGCCACGGCCGAGCGCCGGCCTCGGCGAGGAACGCATCGATGACCGCGGAGGTGTCGGGGACCGGTTGCCAGTCCCACACCAACCGCCGCACCACCTCGGGCGTCAGAAGATTCTCGGTCGGCACCGAAACCCGTTGCGACAGTTCGTTGAGGCCCGCGCGGACCAGCTCGAGTCGTTCGGCTGCCTCGGGCTTGCGGCGGCTCCAGCGCACCGCTGGCGGTGGTCCGGTGAGCGGTTCGGAGGCAGTCGGCACGTCGTTGGTGGTGCGGGCGCGCGCCAGGGCGTCGAGCCAGACGCCTGGACTGCGGCGCTGACGCGAGCCTCCGAACACCGGCAGTTTCAGCAGCTTGTCGACGGTGTCGGGGTCCGTGGTGGCGGCGTTGATGATCGCGGCATCGGGCAGGATGCGCCCCGGTGCGATGTCGCGGCGCTGCGCGATCTGGTCGCGTGACGTCCAGAGTTCCCGTACGGCCGCCAGCGTCCGCGGATTCTTCACCTTGTGGATGCCCGCGGTCCGGCGCCAACGATCGCGTCGCGTCGGCGCGGCGACGTATGTCCGCAAGTGCTCGAATTCCTCTGCTGCCCAACGTGTCTTGTTCTGCTCTTCGAGCTCGGCGGCGATCGCGGCGCGTAGCTCGAGCAGGACTTCCACGTCCAGCGCCGCGTAATTCAGCCAGTCCTCGGGAATCGGCCGCTTGGACCAGTCGGCCGCGCCGTGGCCCTTCCTCAACTGCAAGCCGAGCAGCCGCTGCACCATCGCGGCCAGGTTCACTCTGTCGAACCCGGCCAGTCGACCCGCCAACTCGGTGTCGTACAACTGGGGCGGCACCATTCCGAGCTCGGCCAGGCACGGCAGGTCCTGGTCGGCCGCGTGCAGAATCCACTCGTCGGCGTCCAGTACGTCGGCGAGCGGCGCCATCACCACCATCGGATCCTCGCCGTGATTCACGGGGTCGATCAGCACGGTGCCCGCGCCCGCGCGCCGAATCTGAATCAGATAGGCACGATTGGAGTAGCGGAAGCCCGACGCCCGCTCGGCGTCGATCGCGAATGGTCCGTGTCCCGACACCAGGAGCTCGGCGGCGCCGAGGATCTGATCGGACGTGACCGCCAGCTCGGGCACCCCGTCGGCAGGGGCAAGTAGCGGGGTGGCGTCGGGCTCGCCGGGGTCGTGCTCGCTCGTGGCCTCACCGGGGCCGGCGTCGTCGCCGTCCGTCATGTCACGCGCGCGTGCGGCCACCGAGGTCCGTGACCCCGGTGGGCGGTAGGCCCGCAGCGTGTTCCAGCACCTCGCAGAACGCCTGTACATGCGGTCCCAGATCGAGGTTCGTCGCCGTCCACGACGCGCGCAATTCCAGCTGGTGGGCCCGCGGTGGGCCTGAGATGTCGCCGTAGCGCACCGACGTCGTCGCCGTGACGGTGCCGCCCAAGGCGGTGACGTGGTCCTCGTGTGACGCTAGCGCGTCGACGAGCCAGCTCCACGCCACTTCGGGAAGCAGCGGGTCGACGGCTTCGCTGGAGTCGAGGTCGGCCTGGATGTAGGCCACCAGGCGCATGGTCCCGTCCCAGGCTTCTGCGCCCTCGGGATCGTGCAGCAGGATCAGCCGACCGAACGCATCTCCCTCGGACCGCTCGGGGACGATCGTCGTCTCGGGGTGCCGAACCTCCGCGCCAAGGGCGTAGCTGTACGGCGCCAACCGTTGGGGCGGGCGAATCGGGCCAAGCTCGATCTCGGGCCGGACGGTGGTGGCATTCATCGCCTTCACCGCTGCCCGGAATTGAGCCGGCTCGACGGTGGTCATGGGGTTTGACGCTAGCGGATTCGGACATGGGGCAGCGAAGGCGCGCCGTAGTGTTACTGCATGGCAGCATGGGTGCTGATGAGTACCCGTCGTGACCTGCCGGAGTCGCCATATCTGACCGCTGCCGCAGGCCGGAAACCCACCCGTGTGCCCGTGTGGTTCATGCGGCAGGCCGGCCGTTCGCTGCCCGAGTACCGCGCGTTGCGGGCAAAGAACACGATGATGCAGGCGTGCTTCGACGCCGAGCTGATCACCGAGATCACCTTGCAACCGGTACGTCGCCACGGCGTCGATGCGGCCATTCTGTTCTCCGACATCGTCGTGCCGCTGCGGGCGTCGGGGATCGACCTCGACATCGTGCCCGACGTGGGACCGGTGATCGCGCAGCCGATTCGCACCGCGGCCGACGTCGCGGCGATGAAGCCGTTGGACCGTGAGGAAGTGGCACCGGTCGCCGAAGCGGTGTCGCTGCTGGTGGCGGCGCTGGGCGACGTGCCGCTGATCGGCTTCGCGGGCGCGCCGTTCACCTTGGCGTCCTACCTGGTGGAGGGCGGGCCCAGCCGCAACCATGAACGCACCAAGGCGATGATGTTGGGGGAGCCCGACGTCTGGCACGCGTTGATGACCGCCCTCACCGACGTCACGATCGGCTTTCTGCGCACTCAGCTCGATGCGGGCGTCGACGCGATTCAGCTGTTCGACTCGTGGGCGGGCACGCTGTCGTTGGCTGACTACCGCACCTACGTGCTGCCGCACAGCGCCCGCGTGTTCGACGCCCTCGCCGCCGAGGGCGTGCCCATGACGCACTTCGGGGTGGGCACCGCAGAACTACTCGGCGCGATGTCGGAGGCGGTCTCGGTGGGAGACAAGCCCGTCGTCGGCGTGGACTGGCGTACCTCGCTCACCGATGCCGCCACCAGGGTGCGCCCGGGCGTCGCGTTGCAGGGCAATCTCGACCCGGTCGTGCTCCTCGCAGGCTGGCCGGTGGTGGAGCGCGCGGTGCGCAACGTCGTCGACGACGGACGTCGGGCCGTCGATGCGGGAGCCACGGGCCACGTGTTCAACCTGGGCCACGGGGTGCTGCCCCCGACGGACCCGGGCATCGTCACCGAGGCCGTAGCGCTGGTGCACTCGTTGTGAGTTCGAACCACTCGCCCACGTATTGCATTGTGGGAGGCGGTATTTCAGGTCTGGTCGCCGCCTACCGGCTGCGCATCGCCGCGGGACCCGACGCCTCGATCACGGTGTTCGACCCCGCCGACCGGCTGGGCGGGTCGTTGCGCACCGAGCGCGTCGGCGGCCAGTCGGTGGACGTCGGCGCCGAGGCGTTCGTCGCACGGCGCCCCGAGGTGTCGGCGCTGCTGGCCGAGCTGGGTCTGGCGAACAGGCAGATCGGCACGACGGGTGTGCGCCCGCTGATCTACAGCGAGGGACGCCTGCACCCGATGCCGCAGGGCACGCTGCAGGGCATTCCCGCGCAGGCGTCGTCGGTCGCGGGCCTGGTCGACGAGGCGACGGTCGCGCGGATCGACGCCGAACGATCGAGGCCCTTCTCGTGGCGCGCTGGCGCAGAGCCCACGGTCGCGGAGCTGGTCGGGGACCGCTTCGGCGCCCAGGTGGTCGCCCGTTCGGTCGATCCGCTGCTGGCGGGCGTCTACGCCGGTTCGTCCGCGACCATCGGGCTGCGTTCGGCCGTCCCGACGTTGGCCGCGGCGTTGGATCGTGGCGCGCGCAGCCTCACCGACGCCGTCCGCGAGGCGCTGCCTCCGCCGATGGGCGGATCGGTGTTCGGCGCCGTCGACGGCGGTTACGCGGTGCTGCTGGACGCCCTGATCGGCCGGGCCCACTTCGAGTGGGCTCAGGTCGCCGTCCAGCGGGTCAGCCGCAACGGCCACGGTTGGAATCTGGTCGATGACGAAGGCGGTCACTGGCATGCCGATGGGGTGGTGGTGGCCGTCCCCGCCCCGCGGCTGCCACGGCTGATCGAGAGCGTCGCGCCACGATCGGCGACGGCTGCGCGGCGCATCGAGGTGGCGTCGTCGGCGCTCGTGGTGCTGGCGCTGCCCGGCGGGACCCCACTGCCCGAGCAGTCGGGCGTGCTGGCGGCCGCCGGCGAACGGCTCAACTCAAAGGCGATGACGCTGACGTCACGCAAGTGGGGACGACGCGGCAACGTCGAACTGGTGCGGTTGTCGTTCGGCCGGTACGGCGACACCCTGGCCCGCAACGTGGGTGACGAGGACCTGCTGGCGTGGGCCTCCGAGGACCTCGCCACAGTCTTCGGCATCGACTGCGAACCCGTGGACTGCCGCGTGCAGCGCTGGATCGACGCCCTGCCGCAGTACGGGCCGGGCCACGCCGCGCTGATCGCCGAGTTGCGGGCTGGTCTGCCACCGACCTTGGCCGTCGCTGGCGGCTACCTCGACGGCATCGGTGTGCCCGCCTGTGTGGCGTCGGGCACCAAGGCGGCGGCGTCGTTGGCCGTCTCTGGCGTGGCACGATGAGAGAATGGCCAAGCTCGACTACGACAAGCTCAACTCGACGATCAGGTACATGATGATCTCGGTCTTCGCCGTGCAACCCGAGGCGCTGGCCGAGGAGCGTGCCGCGGTGATCGACGAGACCGCTACCTTCCTCAAGCAGCAGGAAGAGGGGGACGTCGTCGTCCGCGGCCTCTACGACGTCGCAGGCTTTCGAGCCGATGCCGACTTCATGATCTGGACGCACGCCGAGCGGGTCGAGGACCTGCAGGCCACCTACCGGGCGTTTCGGCGCACGACCCTCGGGCTGGCCAGTCATCCGGTGTGGAGCGTGGTGGCGCTGCATCGGCCCGCCGAGTTCAACAAGAGTCACGTCCCGGCGTTCATCGCGGGTGAGGAGCCCGGCGACTACGTGTGCGTGTATCCGTTCGTCCGCTCGTTGGACTGGTACCTGCTGCCCGACGACGAGCGCCGCAAGATGCTCGTCGAGCACGGCATGGCGGGCCGCGAGTACCCGGACGTGCGGGCCAACACCGTGCCGGCGTTCGCGCTGGGCGACTACGAGTGGATCCTGGCCTTCGAGGGCCCGGACCTCGGTCGCATCGTCGAACTCATGTGGAAGCTGCGCTACACCGATGCCCGGCGGCACGTGCGCGAGGAGACGCCGTTCTTCACGGGACCGCGCGTCGGCATCGAGGAGCTCGTCGCCCGCCTGCCGTAGCGGACCTCGCAGTAGCTGATCAGACCTCTGCGGGCACCAGCTTCAACGAGATCGAGTTGATGCAGTAGCGCTGATCCGTCGGCGTGGGGTACCCCTCGCCTTCGAAGACGTGACCGAGGTGGCTGTGGCAGGTGGCGCACACCACCTCGACGCGGTGCACGCCACCGGAGTCGTCGGTCTTGAGGATGACGGCGTCTGAGTCGGCCGGGTCGAAGAATGACGGCCAGCCGCAATGGGATTCGAACTTCTCGGTACTGCGGAAGAGCTCCGCACCGCATGCGCGGCACTGGTAGACGCCCTCGGTCTTGGTGTCGGTGTACTCACCGGTGAACGGGCGCTCGGTACCTGCCTGGCGCAGCACGGCGAACTCCTGCGGCGACAGCTTCTTGCGCCACTCGTCGTTGGTCAGCTGGACTTTCGGGGCAGTCATGCCTCAACGCTAGCGCGGTCCCGATCCGGCGTCATCCACCTCGGGTCGATGCCCTCGTCGAGGCGGCCGTCGGCCTTCGCGTCCAGATAGCGGAAGTACAGCACACAGAACACGACGATGAGCATTAGCGACCAGCCGTAGGTGATCTTCATGTACTCGAGGTACCGGCCCGTCGTCGGCCAGTGCCCCAGCAGCCAGCGGTCCATAGTCATGAATCCGTAGATCGCCAACCACGCAGGCCAATTGCGGATCACCGAGTTGGGCAGCACCACCGACATCAGGAACGGGAACAGCATCATCGAGTAGTAACCCTGGCCCAGCGAGGTCACCAGGAAAGTCGCGATCAGCAACACGCCGGACGACGTCACCATCCAGAACAGCGGGTCCCGCGTTCGGTAGTAGCGGTACAGCAGCCACAGGCTCGCGACCGCCAGCGCGAAGAAGCCCACGCGCAGTAGGAGGATCAGCCAGGTCGGCAGTCCGTAGTAGATGCCGTTGCCCTGAATGGAGCTGTTGAAGTAGTCGCGTACGGAGAAGATGTAGGGCACCGTGTTGCGCACGAAGCTCGTGGGATCGCTGACCAGCGGCCATGCGACGGCGTTGAACACCAGCGGCACGCCGAAGGCGGGGATCAGTGCTCGCCACTGCCGGTTCAGCAGGGGCAGCAGCAGTAGCGGGGCCAGTGACGGCTTGATCACCAGCGTCAGGCCGACGGCGACGCCCGCCAGCCATTCGTGGTTGACCCTGCCATCGAGCAGCCAGCGGAGGAACAGCACCTCGCACAGCAGGATGCAGCCGTTGATGTTGGTGAAGACGAGTGTGCTGGTGACGCTTTCGGTGCAGAACATCGCGAGCAGTAGTGCGGGCGCGGCGACCGACGCCAGCGTGAACTTGAACAGCCGCAGCAGGAAGTAGGCGGCCAACAGAATCGCGATGGTGTTGAAGGTGATGAACCAGTACCGGGAGGCGTCGACCGGCAGGTACCCGAACGGTGCCAGGAGCAGCGTCCCGCCGGGTGGATACAGGTAGTGCGGATCCACCTGGTCGAAGTGCTCGTTGTAGATGTCGAGGCCGAGTTTGAAGTTGACGACCGCCCGGTACACCGGGCCGAAGTCGTCGGTGATGTAGCCGTTGGTGGCCAGCACGTAGCTGCGATGAATGATCGAGAGGATCGCGACGGGCCAGAGCACCGAGCGCAGAACGGTCGCGACATTCGGCGGGGAGGTGCGGGGCCGGAAGGCGCGAAGCAGGGTGTCAGGTACCGCCACCAGCGCACCGTACACCGGACGTCATCGACGGCAAGTTAGGCGGGGCAGTACGTGTCGGTCTCGGGAACCTTGCCGGTGCCGAGGTAGGACAGCACGGGAGGAACCGCACACGTCGAGTAGATGCTGGCCCCGTGGCCCACGCCCTGCCACATCACGCGCCGGTTGGCGGCGCCGGAGTTGATGATGGTAGCTGCCACGGCGGCCACGCCCTCGTTGCCGACGATTGGGTCGTTCCGCACGCCGAGGAGCAGCACGGGAATCTTGAGGTTCTGCGGGTCCGGCGGCGTCGAGCCGCTGGGCCAGGCGAGGCAGTTCACCAGATCGAGAGCGCCGACGGTGCCGAACTCCGGGTAGAGCTTGCCCCATTGAACGACGAGTTCGCGGACCCGGTCGGGGGTCGGCCGGTTGAGCGCGTCGCTGCAGGTGTTGACGAACTGGCCGTCGGTCTCCCGGAGCGTCTCGGCTTCGGTGATGAGGGCGTTGAGTTGGGTGGCGTCGCCGCCGCGCGCGGCAGCCAGGGTGCTCGCCAGCGCGTTGGTCGAGCTGACGAAGTCGCCGCGGGGGAACGCCAGCGCGGTGGAGATGGCATTGGTGAGAGCGGCCACCGACGCGCCACCCGGACCGGTTCCTTGGCGCGCGCTCGCCAGCATCGCGTCGATCGCGCCTCGCGGATCGGGTCCGAGGGCGCAATTCGAGGCGACGCACTGCGCGGTGAAGGCGTTCAACGCAGCCTGCTGGCCCTTGACCTTTTGTTCTGCTCTTGCCTCCGCGGCGATGCCGAGGGGCAGGGGCGAGTCGAGCACCAGGCGGGAGACCTTGTTCGGGTGCGAACCCGCGTAGGCAAGCGCCACCTGTGCGCCGTTGCCGACGCCGAGCAGCGCGATCGTCGGGGAATCCCACGTACTGCGCAGCCGTTCGATGTCCTCGGCGGCGTGCGCGTTGTCGTAAGCGGAGTCGCCGGGGGCGATGCTGTCGGTGCAGCTCGTCGTCGCCGTTTGGACGACGGCACTGAGGTTGGCGACCGGGTCGTCACCCGATTCGAACTGCGCCTGGTCGAGCATCTCCTGGCGGCTGAACAGGTCGCGGCAGTCCAGGTCGCTCGACATGCCCATGCCGCGACGGTCGACTGCGACGACCGGGTTGGTCTTGAGGACGTCGGCGCCGCCGCGGGAGAGCCACACCGGCAGCTGGGCCGAGGACGGCAGGTCCGTTCCCGTCGTCATCACCAGGGGCCCTGCGTCCGCCGGCGTGGCGACGGACTTCGCCCGGACCACCCCGATGCTGATCGTTCCCGAGGCGCCGCTGATCGAGTCGAGGTCGGCGTCGTAGCTGGCGCAGTCCAGGTTCACGCCCGGTACGGCGGAGACGGCGGCCTGGCTGAACACCCGTGCCGTGCAGTCCCGCCACTGCAGCTCGTTCTTGGGCGCCTCGATGGGTGGCGGTCCCGAGGCGACGGGTGTGGTGTCGGGCGCGCCCTGCGGCCCGGCGCCCGAGTCGGTGGCGAAGCGGGGGTTGGCGGCCAGACCTGGTGCGCAACCGGCGAGCACGACAGCCGCGACGGCGGGCAGACAGAGGGCCCTGAGCAGCTGACGATGCCGACGCATGGTGACCACATTAGCCATCGCTGGGCGACTCCCCGCCGAGCCGGCCGCGTCACTCGTCCTTGACGTAGCGCGTGTAGAGGTAGCCCTCGTCGTCGGTCAGCAGGTGACTTCGCCGCATGCGGGTGTGCGCTTCGCCCGACCCGGTGGCGATGCGGCGGGCCGGTCCGCCGACCAGGATCGGCGCGATCGTCACGCAGAGCTCGTCGAGGAGGCCGTGTTCGATGAGCAGGCTGATGAGGGACGGTCCGCCTTCGGACAGCACTCGCAGGAGCCCGCGTTCGGCGAAGATCCTCAGCACCACCGCGGGGTCGACGCGGTCGGTCTGGGCGCCGGACGCGTCGATGACCTCTGCCAGTGAGCCGAGGCGCCCGCGGACATCCTCGACGGATTCCCGGCAGGTCATGATCAGCGGCGGAACCTCGGTGCGGGTGAAGATCTTGGCGTCGTGCTCGAAGTCGGCGCTGTGGGTGACGACGGCGATCGGCGGCAGCTCGGCCTGCCCGCGGCGTTGGCGTTCCTGGCGCTCGGCGACGGACATCTGCGCGCCGGAGTAGTTCTCGATGCGCACGGTCGACGCGCCGACCAGGACGACGTCTGCTTCGTGGCGCATGCGGGTGAACAGGGCGCGGTCACCGGAGCCGGCCAGGCCGCCCGACCGCCCGTCGTCGGTGGCGGCACCGTCCAGACTGGAGATCATGTTGGCCCGCACCCAGCAGCGATCTAGGTGCTCGGGATAGGAGTAGAAGGCGGCCAGGCGCGCGTCGTCGTCGGTGTCGAACCGGCCGCCAGACGGGCCTAGCTCTGTGAGCTCTGTCGCAGCATCGGGATCGGACACGTTGACCATTGCAGCACGTCGATACAGTGCCTCCATGTCTGGGGTCAGCGGTGTAGACCATCTGACCGATCGGCATCCGAGCGTGACGCCGGAGCGCCTGATCGCGGGCTTGGTGCCGCCACCCACCTTCGCCGACGTCAGCTTCGACACGTACCGGCCCGATCCAAGCGAACCGTCGCAGACGGCCGCCGTGCAGTCGTGCCAAGCGTTCTGCGAGCAGGCCGCGCAGCGGCGGGCGGGTAAGAAGAAGCTGTTCGGCAAGCGGGAGGTGCTTCCCGGCGTCGGGGTGTATCTCGACGGCGGCTTCGGCGTCGGAAAGACGCACCTCCTGGCTTCGAGCTACTACACCCTTGCGGGGGCGGACGCTGGCCCCGCCGCCTTCGCGACGTTCGGGGAGTTGACCCAGTTGGCGGGTGTGTTCGGTTTCGTCGAGTGCATCGAGTTGCTCTCCGACTACGTCGTGGTGTGCATCGACGAGTTCGAGCTCGACGATCCAGGGAACACGACCCTGATCTCGCGGCTGCTGTCAGCTCTGGTGGAGCAGGGAGTGTCGATCGCGGCGACGTCGAACACCCTGCCCGAGCAACTCGGCGAGGGTAGGTTCGCGGCGCAGGACTTCTTGCGCGAAATCAACACGCTGGCAAGAATTTTCACCACGGTGCGGATCGAGGGGCCGGACTATCGGCACCGTGACCTGCCGCCTGCGCCGGTACCGCAGTCGGATGACGAGGTGCGCACGGAGGCCGCCGGCGTGGCGGGTGCGACGCTCGACGACTTCGATGCGCTGTGCGCCCACCTGGCTACGATGCACCCGTCGAGGTATCACGCGTTGATCGACGGTGTCACCGAGGTGTTCATCACGGGAGTGCATCCGCTCGACGACCAGAGCGTGGCCCTGAGGCTGGTGTCGCTGACCGACCGGCTGTACGACGCGGGCATACCGGTGGTGGCCTCGGGCACCAAGCTGGACACCGTATTCAGCGAGGAGATGCTCGCGGGCGGCTTCCGCAAGAAGTACCTGCGGGCGACGTCGCGGCTACTGGCCTTGACCTCCGCGGGCGGGCACTAGCGCTGAACGGGGCGCACCATCACGTAGTCGTTCTCGACGTGACCGCCGAGTCGAAACGTCTTGGTGCCACTGGTGGTGAATCCCTGTTTGGCGTAGAAGCGTTGCGCGCGTTGGTTTTCCTGGTTGACACCCAGCCAGACGCAGGCGGCACCGAGCGCGCGGGACGCGTCGAGCGCCGCCGCCATGATGGCGGCCGACACGCCTGCGCCGTGAGCGTCGGGCACCACGTACATCTTGGACAGTTCGACGGCCGGACGCACGGGCACCGCCCGCTGCACGTCGGCATCGTCGGCGACGCCGCGAATCAGCATGGCGTAGCCCGATATTCGATCGCCGTCGCGTGCAGTCAGCACGACTCGGTCGGCATCGGCGAGGTAGTTGCGAAATCGCTCCTGCGAGAGATTGTCGGCGATGAACGCGGCGACGTCGACGGGTGCGACCGACGGGGGACAGGCCAGCGGGAAGGTGCGGGCGGCGACGTCGGCCAGTTCGGGGAGATCGGCTTCGACGGCCGTGGTCACCTCAACGGACATGCGGGCGTCAGTCGAGGTTCCACTGCGCGAGGTGCGTGCCGGTGACCTTGTCGAGGAGCGCCACGTTGGTGACGAGGTCGCGGTAGACGTCCCAATAGACGCCGCCGCTGACGGTCGACCCGGGCGGGGCGTTCTGCAGCTGGGAGCGAAGGTCGTCGGGGGCGTCGGTGTTGCGTGGCTTGTAGGCGTCGGCGATGGGCGTTACGCCGTCGAAGTCGAAGACGATCGACGTGATGAACGGATTGGGCGCCTTGATGACGTGGACGTCAACGTTGGCGCGATACACCTGGTAGCGGGGACCGCGTGGGGGATAGCCGAATCCGGGTGGCACGTCGACCAGATCCACGCTGGTGACCGAGACGTCGGACACGATGCTCATGTAGTCGACGCGCAACACCTCGCCCAGCCTGCCGATCGGTGCCACGGCGGACGCTCGTGGGGCGGGCGAGGCGAGAACCCCGGCCGTCACTGCCATTCCAGCACCATGATCACGAACCAGCGACGCATGCCTCGCATGGTTGCACACCACCCCGTTGCCGAGGCGACGATCGGACGTCAGGACGCCCAGGGGCCGACGCCGCCGACCCTGTCGACCTTGATTCTGGTCAGCAAACCCGCCGGAGCGTTGGCTGGCGGGAAGTGTTCGCTCGAGCCGAGCATCGCCTCGGCCAGTTCGGTCAGGAGTTCGGGGGCGCCGCCCTCGACGATCCGCGCCGTCCCGGTGATCGACAGGTACGGCGTCTGTTGGCCCAAAGCCGTGGGACCGTGGATGGTGACGGCGACCCGTCCATCGCGTCGGATGTTGCGGGTCTTCTTGTACTCGCTGAGGTGTGCGCTGACGAGTTCGTCGCCATCCGGCGTCGACTGCAGGGCAACCCAGACCACCGATACCTGGGGGCTGCCGTCGGGGTTGATGGTGACGAGGGTGGCGTCGGCGCCGGAGCCAATGAGGGCACGGGCGGAATCGTCGAGTTTCATAGCACTTCTTCTACCGCAACGCAGTTCGATTCATTCCCGTTTAGCCCTCGGTCAGGGCGCTGAGCACGTCGGCGATCTCAGTTTCGACTCCGTCCTTGTCGAGGCCCAGCGTGTGCAGGGGTCCGTCGTCGCCCTCGGCCTCCAGCAGTGCGAGCAGGATGTGTTCGGTGCCGATGTAGTTGTGCCCCAAGCGAAGTGCTTCGCGGAACGTCAGCTCGAGCACCTTCTTTGCCGGGCCACTGAAGGGCACCAGCGCGGGTACGTCGGCGAGCGTTGGCGGCAGTGTCACCGCAGCGGACGCGGTGTCGGCGTCGATGCCGTGCCCGGCGAGAAGGCGTGCGGCCAAGGCCGCGGGGTCGGTGAACAACGCAAGTAGGAGATGGGCGGGAGTGATCTCGTCGTTTCCAGCGGAGTGTGCCGTGTTCTGCGATTCGACGACCGCGTGGCGCGCCTGCGGCGTGAACCTGCTGAAGCCGTCGCCGCCGTCCAGCGGATTGTTCTCGGTTCTGGGGACGAAGCGTTTCTGGGCGGCCTGCTTGGTGACGCCCATGCACTTGCCGATGTCGGTCCACGATGCACCCGAGCGGCGGGCCTGGTCGACGAAGTGACCGATGAGGTGATCAGCGATCTCGCCGAGGGCCTCTGCGGTGAGAACGGCGTCCTCGAGTTGGTCGAGTGGTTGGTCGTGCACGTCCGTGATCGCGTTGATGAGGTCGTCGAGACGGACGGGGTGAGCGATCTTTCCGGTTTGGCCCATGCGTCAACCGTAGGTTGACGGTAAGGACTCGTCAACTGCGAGTTGACGATCGCTTGCTAGGTGCGAGGGTAGCCGCGGCGCACCGTGCGGTCGAGAATTCCGAGCGTGGCGCGCAGTGCGCCCTCGGAGATGACGGGGAAGATGTTGGCGTCGCGCCATTTCTGATCGATGTCGGACCAGTCATAGAACGACGTGACGACGGTGCTGTCACCGTCGGGTTCGAGACGGTAGCCGTAGACGTGGCCGATCTGTGGCCGGATCTGACCGAGAATCGTCCAGGCGATCAGCTTGTCCTTCTCGAACTCGGTGATCGACACGGTGACGTCGTACTTGCCCATGGGAAAGTCGTTGAGCGCCTCGCGATCCATGTGCACGACGAAGCTGTCACCGGCTTCGCCGACCGGCTCGCCCTCTGCGCCTTGCAGCATGCCCGACGCGTCGATCGCGACGTGGCCCTGCGGGTCGCACAGCACGGCGAAGACGTCGGCAGGGGGCGCGGCGATGGTGCGCTGGACTTCTATGATGTCGGCCATGGCGTCGATGGTGTCAGACGCCACCGTCTCCGTGTCCGGATCCCGTCACCGCGGTCAGGGCGGGGGAGCCTGCCCCGACGCCGCCGCTCTGGCGTTGAGTTGAGCCATGTAGGCCTGCAACTGCAAACCCGCAAGCGCCGGCGCCAATCCGGACGCCTGCGGCGGCGCAACCCCGTCGGTCATCTGCCAGGGCTGGCAGCCGTTGGTCTTGAAGGATTGATCGGTGGGATCGATTTGCACGGTCTGGGGCTTCTTGGTGAGCGCGTTGTCGATCGTCGCGCCGTCGGGATTGCCGATGCGCTTCCAAAAACACGCTCCATCCCCGACGGGCCCCGCGGTGCTGTAGACGCCAGGAACGATGTCGGTGCCGACGGCGTAGATACCGTCGGCGTCGATGGTGGTCCTCGGCGCGGCGGGCGGTGCCGGGGCGGGTGTGGCCGGATCGGCGTCCGCGACGCCGGGTGCACCGACGACGACCGCGACGACGAGCGCCGCTGCGGTCGCTGCCTTCTGCACCCACATGGGCAACAGCTTAGACGGTCTTCGCAATGGCATGTGCCTGAACTCCCGTCACGGGCGGGCGTCAGGCGTCGACGGTGAGTAGGTGCTCGTCTTCGTGGAGGACTTCCGCAGTGAGGGCGACGACGCCGACCTCGGCGAGTGCGACGACGAGCACGGGCCAGACTGCTCCGGCGACGACGCTCAACAACCGGGGGTGGGGAGAGGGGGCTGCCCGTCTTGGAGACGCCACGCGACCAACGCGACCAGCGCCGACGTCAATACCCAGCCACCGAGATAGCCGTACAGCAGTGGACCCGTCACATAGTCCCCTGTACTGAACCGTGTTTGTCGGCAGTTTCACAGTCGAACTGGGGCACAACGCAATCCGGCCCGCTATCCCCAGGGGGACAACGGGCCGAATCAAGATCGTGAAGGGGACTTACTTGAAGGCGTCCTTGACGTTTTCGCCGGCGTCCTTGAGGTTCGCCTTGGCCTGGTCGGCCTTGCCTTCGTTCTCGGTGCTCTTGTCATCGGTGGCCTTGCCAGTGGCTTCCTTGGCCTTGCCGCCCAGATCCTCGATCTTGTTCTTGGCCTTGTCCAGAGCGCTCATTGAATTCAACTCCTCGTTCGTGTTCGGCGCCGTCGTCCGAACGTGTCACCTGGTATGCCCCCATCGCGGACTTCGAAACGCAGTGAGTCGCTCGTCACAGGGTGCGATCTGACCTCGGCGCGCTCGGCCGAGAGGCGTTCGTCGAGTAGGGCGTTGATCCGCTGGTTGGCGGGCAATGGGCCACCGCGAAGCCGCGCCGACCGTCGCAACGCGGCGATCAAGGACAATTCGGCATCAATGGCGCGGTGGTTGCGTCTCAGTTCGTCAGATCTCGCATTCGAGGGGTCTAGCCCACTGTTCGCAAGAAATCCTCGCCGACTGTTATTTCCCTTCCGCCCGCGGACGTGCAACGCAACTGCAATACAGCAAACGTCAGCAGCTCGGCGAACAACCTGTCATCTAACATGCTTTCCCCAATGCAATTCTGGGCAAGTGTTACCGGATCAACGTGCTCGGCTGTGAGCAGACCGTCGCGCCCGTACCGTGAAGCGAAGTTCGTGGTGGTTTGGCGTCCACCCATTCGTGGCCATCCCAGTATTTTCTTGATGTATCCGCCCGCGGGATCTGGGTGCCAGCCGATGCGCCTGCGCTGACCGGTCGTTGTCTTCGGAATCACTCGTGTTCACTCGGTTCCGCGTGAGTAGGTCTGCTCTGAAGCTAGAGGCGAGTGCGCATGCGAAGAGTCGGGGAAATCCCTGTGAATGGGCTGCCGAGACCCATGGGGTCTAGTGGCCGGTCCGGACTTCGGCATCCGACTCGTCAATCAGAAGGCGCTCGTCGAGCAGTCCGTCGATTCGTGCGGTGGCAGGTGTCTCGCCACCGTGGTGCAGAGCCGCTCGCCGCAGTGCGGCGATCAACTTCAGTTCGCCGTCTATGGCGTCCCTGTCACGCATCGGCCGGGCTTCCGATTCATCGACCAGTGTCCGCAGATTCGTCGACATGCCAGTTCGGCTCCGGCCCCGCGGGTCGCCGTCGCACTGTCGCGACCGCCCGCCTCCCGCTGGGCGTCAGAATCGAATCAATATGCGACACAGTCTGTTTCGACTTCAGCGACTTTCTATTCGCAACTGCTCGGTCAGAACCTGAAACGTGATGAGTGCCACCTGGTCATCACACTGACGGACAAGCCGACGATGCGCTCCCACGCCTACTCGCTGCTGCGCACGATCATGGCCAGCGCGGTCAACGACGAGTTGATCGACGCGAACCCGTGCCGGATCGTCGGCGCCGGCCGCGCGAAGCGTACACATTGCTCCTGGCGACGCCCCCGCCTGACCCGAAGGAACACCATGACCACCACCACCCGACGAGAAAGTCAGAGTCTCTTCCACTATTTAGTGTGACCTAGGGCACAGATCGGCTACACTTGTCTGGAGTTACCGGGGAGTAACACATTTGAGTCGTCGAACTATAGGGGGGAAACATATGTCACGTGCGCTGACCAACCCGTTCGCGGCCCTGCCAGTTCGCACGTGCCAGCACTGCGCCGCCTCGATGAAGCTCGTGGAAGAACACGTCGTTTCCGAGCAATACACTCAACAGATCTGGTGGAAATGCACTGAGTGCAGGCGTTCGCGCTATTTCGGGGCGTAGATCAGACGGTTCGGGGAACAGCGCCGTGAGATCCGCCGTCCACTCACGGTGGTGCAGGTTGACGCCGTCTACGCCCGCGTCGGCCAAGTGGGCTGCTCGGCATTCAGGAAGTCGACCGGTATCGGTATGAGCGCTGCTACGGCGGCGAACATCGCGAGCACTTCGGTGATGGTGATCGACAGGACTTCATCCGGTTGAACACTACGCGGGCGAGGTCGCCGAGCAGTCCCGATTGGGTGGCCAGCCAGGCCAGCGTCTCCTTATGTGGCTTCAAACTGCTCGCCGCTTGTGCAACACCCTCTTGGGATCGTCCTCGTGCACTTCTTCGCCTCGGACATTCACAGATCACCCCGCCCTCGTGCGACGCCCACCCATCTGGCAGTCTGCCCTCATGTCTTCACCAGCGGCGTTTCCGTACCGACTCGACCGCCGGTGGGCCGCGTTGTTCGCCGCACTGGGCGTCAACGACGGTGACGGCGTCGACCTCACTGACGACGGACTGCTTCGTGCCACCTACGGCCGCTTCAGCATCGAGACGCCGCTCGACAACGTCGACCACACCGTAGTCACCGGGCCCCACCGCTGGTACACCGCGGTGGGTTTGCGGCTGAGCTTCGCCGACGACGGCATCACCTTCGGCACCAACAACAAGTCCGGTCTGTGCATTGCCTTCAAGAAGAAGATCCCCAAGGTCATCGGGTTCAAGAACCACTCCGCACTGTGGGTCAGCGTTGCCGACCCTGAGGGGCTGGCGGCCGCGATCGGCAGGTAGCCGGATGTTCGGTGGTGAATCGCCGCCCCCGGTGCTGCGGTGATTGAGATGGGAATCCTGGTCTCGAAATGATTGCCGATGAAGCCGACCGACCGTTGGTGTGACGCGGACCGATGCAGAGATACCCCGTCTGGGGGAAGAGTTGCGAGTTCTGCCGCTGTGCCGGGTGGTGTGATCGCCGCTCTGCCGGTGCTCCCAGGCAGACTGGTATGGCTTCGAGGGCTTCTTGCTCCGTGTGCGCACCACACCTCGGTCGATGACGATGTCGTGCCCATACGATCGTCCCTCGACCTCGATCGACCCGAAACGGACTTCGTTGTGGGCCTGGCCCACCCAGCTGGTATGTAGCCGCCGGGAGCGCCGGGTGTCGGGATGAAGGAGGGACACCTTTGGACGGGCAACTGTTTTAGGACGTGAGATGGTCAGCTCGCGATGAAGCCTTCACGCTTGTGCGATCCGTCGCACATTGGCTTCTTCGCTGAGTGGCCGCACCGGCACAGGAAGAATTTCGTGCCCTCCTTCACCACGGTGCCGTCGCTGGTCAGCACGGCGCAGACGCCGTCGACTTCGAGGGGGCCGTCTTCCAGGGCAGTGATCTTGACCTCGCTCATGCGCTCAATATAGACGGCGCTGGCGTGTCTACTCGTGTCGAGCTGACCGGCAATGTCGACATGCTCGGCAATTCCGACTTCCAAACCTCGACCGGGCTGGACGGCAACCCGTGGAAATGGGAAGGGCCGCAATGCTTCTGCTTCACCGTCTCCGGTTCCAGCCGCGTGGAAACCGTACTAGAGGGAGCGCCCAGCACCCGTGACGCCGTGGGCGTCAACCTCGACCCGTCGCACTGGGCGTGGGTTCCCATCCCCTACAGCGCAGCACTATTCCCGCTGACCGACTCGGTGGCCGACGGCATCGCGAAACTCGTTGCGGCCATCGGGAACACACCCGTCGAGCCGCCCAGGACTTCACGCCGGAGCCGGTGACCGCGCAGTGGCACGTGCAGCACATCCGCGTTCCCGTCGTCCTGCGGCTCGATCGCCCGTTGATCGATCTCACCGACGTGCCCACCCGCCAGGAGATCCTTCTCGACTGGACGGCAACGCCTGCATCGCCCTCTTTGAAGGGCGCGGCACCGCCAGCGCGTCAGGAGACCCCATCACGCTCACTGACCCGCCGCTCACCAACGTCACTGCGCCGTGGGGCCTCGTGCTAGAGCCCGTACCCACAACCGTTCGTGACCGCTGAACCCAGCCGCGGCACCTACTCGCTCTTGAAATGACGCGTGATCGCGCTCTGCACAGACTCGACTCGAGACTGCGCCCGCTCGTCCGCCGCCTCTTGCTCCGCGGCGGTGACGACCACAGCATCCGAACCGGGATACACGGTCGTCTCATGGTCGGAATCGAGCCACCGCACCACGTACGGTGGCGAGCCATCCGCCGAGCGCGCCTCGGTAATCAGCCCGCGCTGATCCGACAGCTCAGTTGTCGTTCCCTTCATCACCAACCAGTCGCCTACCTTGGCCTTCATCCCCTCCCCCTTTCCTTCGGGTTCGGCTCCGATCGTAGTGCGCGTGCCCCGTCCCCGGGTGCGGGTTACTGCTTGGCGGGGATGATCTTCACCTGCGCTTCGTAGTCCTCGAGGTGTTCGTCGCTGACGTCGATGATGACGCGACGGATGAGCCTCACCAGCGCCGAGCGCAGCGATCGTCCGCCACGCGTCCTCGACATGCCCGCGCCGGGAACCGATCCCGTTGGGGCGAGGGGGTTGACGCCCGCAGGCGGGCCCGGTCAACGTTTGCGCGGTATCCGCGACGGGTCGACGACCCGATCCTCGGGTCGCTCTGCCTCGGCGTGCCCGACCGTGCAACGATGACTGGCATGCCCGACCACACCGACCAGCGAGAGTTGCTCAAGAAATTCCTAGGGGAGGGCTGCCCGGCCACCCCCGAGGCGATGGCACAGGTTGTCGAGGCCAGCGCCGCCCGACACCGCTTCGGCCAGACTCACCACGACCGGACCGGAGACCCGGCGCTCGCCGAGGTCACACTCGGCCTCGGTAACACCCTGCCCGCAGGACTGGAGCACCTGATGCGCCAGGCGGGAAGTGCCCGACAAGCCGAGGGCCGTAGCTGGGCGCCACCACCCGACCAGCCCTGACACGGGGCAGCTCTGTCTCTGGCGTTCGAAGGCCGGCGGGTACTTCGCGTTGTCAATCCAGAAAGCATGGGGCTGGCTGGGCCCACTTCGGCCGCCGCGGAGTCGACACCTACTGCCATAGGATCTGGTGCGCACCTGCGACCGCGACGAGTCCCAGCATCAGGTTCTCGGCAGGGCTGTATACGGGCCAGGGTATTGCCGAACAGGTCAGCCGGCGGGCTCGGTTGGCACATGAAAGCCACTTTCACGGATAGCCAACGGGCACGCGGCAACCTCGTCCGCCGGATGAAGGACCTAGTTCTCTTATCGGCGCGCCGTCGCGCGGGACACACTCGCGGGATGAAGCCGTTCGAAGATCGTGTCGACGCCGGACGCCGATTGGCTCGCCGTCTAGATTTCTTGCGCGGGCAGGACGTCGTTGTTGTTGGCCTGCCACGGGGTGGGGTACCGGTGGCGTTCGAGGTCGCCGAGGCGTTGGGCGCCCCCCTCGACGTCTTGGTGGTACGCAAGCTCGGCGTGCCGTTCCAACCCGAGCTGGCTTTCGGCGCCATCGGTGAGGGCGGCGTGCGGGTGATCAATGACTCCGTCGTGCGTGCGACGGACCTCAGCAGCGATGACATGGGCACGGTCGAAGGCGAGCAGCGGGTCGAGCTGCAACGCCGGTCGGAACGCTTCCGCCGCGGGCGTGACCAGATCCCGTTGGCGGGGCGAGTCGCCGTACTCGTCGACGACGGCATCGCGACCGGAGCGACCGCCAAGGCGGCGTGTCAGGTCGCTCGCGCTCAGGGCGCGAGCAAGGTCGTGCTGGTGGTTCCGATCGGCCCGGACGACATCGTCGAAAGGTTTGCCATCTGTTGTCCGCCATGGCTTTGCCGCGGACTACCGGCCCAGGGCAGGGCTGAAGTGGTCGATGAAGCCTAGGAGAACTCCGAGCGTCCCTTGGTTTCCTTCTTCTCGGTGTGTTCGCCTTGATCGTCAGCCGGCCATCGCGCACGGTGATGTCGACATCCTTGGTCGGGTCGATGCCCGGGCTTTCGGCGCGCACCACATAGCGGCCGTCCTCCATCTCATCCCCTCAAGCCGCATCAGATGGCTCTCAACCATCGGATGCAGACCCGCCCAGGCGGAACGCCGATGCGTGGCAACGGTTGCCGGGCAGCGGTCCGTTGGCCGATGAGTGCTGTCGGCCACTAACCCTGGCACGACGAGCCTGGGTCCGGTTGGCCGGCGGACCGTAGCGCCGCCAGGACGCTGGCACCTGCGAGGATCGAAAAGGCCAGCGCCAGAACCCAATCCCCCAGCCGCTGGTAGACGGTGGTGATCGATCCGAGCGGAACATCCACCACGATCGTGCCGCGGTATGTGGACGCGCACCACGCGAGTCGGCGGCCCCGCGCGTCGAAGGCCGCGCTGTCGCCGGACAACCCGGTGTGCACCGCCGGGCGGCCCACCTCGACGGCGTGAATCGCGACCTGGCTGGCCAACTGCGGCTGCGCCCAACTTCCCTGGAACGAGGAAGTGGAGCTCTGGTAGACGAGCATCTGTGCGCCGAGTTGCACCGCGCGGCGGGGGAGGTCGGAGAAGGTCGCTTCGACGCTGATCAACGGTCCGATGGTGAGCGCGCCGGAGTGCAAAACCTTCTGCGCGCTGCCGCGCCGCCGGTCCTCGGCTGCCGCCTTGGTGTGGGCGGTTACCCAGCCGAGCAGCGGGCGCAGGGGCACGTACTCGCCGAAGGGCACCAGCCGGACTTTCTGGTATGCGTCCACCGGCCCGTTCGGTCCGATGAGAACTGCCGACTTGTAGATTCCCCCGTTCGCAGCGGGCGCGTCAACGTTGACCAGCAGGTCCGCACCGACCCGCCGGGACAGCTCCGCTAGGTTCTTCGCGGCGTCGGGATGGCTGGCGATATCGACTCCAACGCTGCTTTCTCCCCAGACGACCAGGTCCACCCTCTCGCCCGCCAGGGTCGCGGTGAGGGTTACGCCGGCGGCCTGACGGCGCACGGAGTTGTCGATGTTGCCCGGCTGCACCAACGCCACCCGTACCGTCGAGACGACCGGAGGTGCCGGTCCCAGCACGAACCATGCCGGGCCGACTCCGGCACATGCAAACGCGACCCCCAGTGCGAGAATCCGAACGGACGCGCCCCGTCCCAGGAGCACGCCCGCGATCGCGGTGTTGACCGCGACGAGAAGGAAACTTGTCAGCCATACCCCGCCGAGTGAGGCCGAGGCCAGTGTGGCGGGCTGGTTCCACTGCGAACCACCCAGCAACGCCCACGGGCCGCCCAGACTGTGCCAGGAACGCACCGCCTCGGCCATGACCCAGGCACTGGGTAACACCGTCACCGCAGCCAACGTGCGGCCAATGGTGACCGGGCCCGACAGCAGTCGCTGCGTGGCCCACCCCCACGGCACCCATAGCGCGCCGATTCCCGCGGCCATCACCGCCAGCAGCGGACCAGCGGCTGGCAGCAGCCAATACTGCGTGGACATCATGAACCCGCCCAGACCGAACCATGCCCGCACACCACCCTCCCGCGCGGTCGGGGCGGCGCGCACCACCAGCAGTAGCGGGACGACGCCAACCCACGCGAGCCACCACCAGGACGGCGCGGGAAAGGCAAGCGCGGGCAACCCGCCGACTACCAACGCCGCTGCGCGCCCGGGAAAACGCCGGTGGCGCGGGGATCGTCGCCACCTCCAGCCGAGCATCGCCACGCCGACCAGGACCCAGCCGAGGACGAAACCGGCCGAGATCAGCCACAACAACGGACGCTCCCGGCCGATCCGCCACAGCGGGACCATGACCAGCCCGGCGAGGACGAACGCCACGTTGTAGAGCACGTCGTAGACGGCAAACACGCGACCGCGCACCGCGTCACGGGCGGTGCCGCCGACCAACGCGTCTACAGAGATCTTCAGTACCTGGAAGGCGAAGGCCACCACGCCCACGCAGCACACCAGCACCACCAACGTCGGGAACAGGCCGCCGACGTAGGCCGCGGCTGCGGCCGGCAGGAACGCGGCGGGCACCAGTACAGCCGGGGAGTACCGGCGAGCCAACGGCGGAGCGGCCAGCGTTCCGGCGAACGCAGCCAGCCCCGTTGCGGCCAGCGCGACGCCATAGCCCGAAATTCGCAGGTGATAACGGGAGTCGGCGATTAGCACCAAGACCACAAAGCCGGCCCCTAGGAGCAACCGGTAGGCCGCGACGGCGAGCAAGGGCCGGCGGATCGCGGGGACGCCCGCCGCCACGCGTACCCCTTCGGCGAGTTCTGCGGCAAGGCGTCGCAACCGGGAGAGCAACATCACCGTCTGTCGGCCACCGACGTCGGGCAGCCGGGTGAACGTGACGGCTGCTGCCAGATACAAGATCGCGGCCAGCGAGAATCCCGTCGCGGTCGACCGGCCGACGATCAGCGTCCCGCCAACCGCGCCGACGAAATATGCGGCCATCCCGGCCAGGGAGGACACGGCGTTGCCGGTGACCAGATGAGCGTGGGGAACCGTTCGAGGCAGCGCGGCGCCCTTGGCCGCCAGCACGAACCGGGACGAGGACAGCAGCACCAGAACCCCGATGTAGGCGGCAATCGTCGAGTGGGCCGCGATCGTCGCGATCCCGGCGATGGCCAGGGCGGCCCGCAGCGCGGACACCACGATCAGGGTGCGGCGTCGATCCCACCGGTCGATCAGGACGCCCGCGGCCGGCCCGACCACGCTGAACGGGAGTAGGGTCACCGCAAGCACCGCAGCGATTCGGGCCGGCGTCGCGCCGTGTGCGATGTCGAACAACACGAACTGCGCGAACGTGATCTGGGCCAGCCCGTCGGCGACTTGCCCGAGACTCTGCCCGCCCACCAACGGTCCCAGCGGGCCGGCCAGCAGCGTCCGCGCCCGGCGCCAGCCCCGCCCGCCGGGAGCCGCGCCGTCCCCGGCCTCGAGGTCAATCACTGCCGGTGGCCGACCGGTAGGTGGTCTCCTGGATGCCAGTACCAGAGCATCCGTCGTAGGCTGGGTCCTTCCGCCTCGGGAAGAGCCGAGTACTGCTCGTGGTGCGGGGTGTCGGTTGTCGCGGCGGGTGGTTCGGCGTGGTCGGTGATCCTGATGTGGTGACGGTGCTGCTGGCCGGTGACGTCATGCTCGGTCGCGGCGTCGATCAGATTCTTGCGCATCCGGGGAACCCGGCGTTGCGTGAGCCCTATGTCGATGATGCGGCCGCTAAGTCGGGCTGGCCGAACGTGCCAACGGTCCGATTCCGCGTCCCGTCGACTGGCGCTGGCCCTGGGGTGAGGGCGCTGGCGATCCTCGAGGACCTTGCCCCCGACGTTCGGCTGATCAACCTGGAAACCACGATCACCGCCGACGGCGAGTTCGCCGACCGCAAAGCGATTCACTACCGAATGCACCCGGACAATCTGCCGGTACTGACCGCGATCGAGCCCGACGTCTGTGCCCTGGCCAATAACCACATCCTCGATTTCGGCCGCCGTGGCCTGGCTGACACCCTCGACGCCCTCAGCTCGGCGGGTATCTGCGGTATCGGGGCGGGAGGCGACCCGGACACCGCACATCGCCCGCCGGTGGTGAGCGCCCACGGTGACCACCGCGTGGTGATCGGCTCGGTTGCGACGAAATCCAGCGGGGTCCCCGAATGGTGGGCGGCGCACCGCAACACCCCAGGTGTGTGGTTGATCTGGGATCCGGCGGCTCATGCTGCCGCCGACGACGTCGCGGCAAAGATACTGGGGCACAAGCGCATCGGCGATGTCACGATCGTGTCGGTGCATTGGGGGTCCAACTGGGGCTATAGCGTGGGATTGAGCGAAATCCAGTTCGCGCACCGGTTGATCGACGCCGGCATCGAAATCGTGCACGGCCATTCCTCGCACCATCCCCGGCCGATCGAAGTTTATCGGGGCAGATCGATCCTGTACGGCTGCGGTGACGTCATCGACGACTGCGAAGGCATCGGAGGCCACGAATCCTACCGTCCCGACCTGAGACTGCTCTATCTGATCTCGTTCGATCCCGGCCGCGGTGACCTGGCCGCGCTGCGGATGGTTCCGCTGCGCGTGCGGCGGATACGCCTCGAGCGTGTTGCGCGCACCGACGCGGAATGGCTGCGTGCAACGATCGAGCACATCAGCCGCCGGTTTGGGACCCACGTCGCGGCGGGATCCGACGATCTGCTGGTAGTCCACCCGTAGCGCGCGAACCCACGGTTGAGCATCCGGGTCGGCTGACAACCAAAGACCTCCAGACCGGCGACATCGGGGCCCCATGCCGGTACGTCCGGCGGTGAGTCTGGCCGCCGGCTGGCTCCGCGGGTTTCTGGCAAAGCGACGCCGCTGACACCTCCCATAGCGGACCATCGACGGCGCGCCGATCGATGCCGCTCATTCGACGTCCGGTTCCCTCGAGAGGCGCAGGACGGCGTCCCGCGCAGCGCGCTGCAACCCGACTGCCGCAGCCCAGTCTGTGCCCACAGGCAAGACCGGCGCACCGATTGCGATGTCGGCCGCACCCCGTCGCGGGAAGCTGTGCTCGGGCCGAAGGATCTCCCGCGTACCGAGGATGGCAATGGGGACGGTCGGCACCCCGGCTTGGGCGGCGACGACGAACGCGCCCATGTGGAAGGGCCGCAACCCTGGGGCCCGGGCCAGGTGGCCCTCGGGGAAGATGACAAGCGACTGCCCGGCCCGGACCAGGGCGACAACCCGGTCGGTGTCAGCCACGCCGTGCTCGCGCTCGTAGCGTTCGACGAACTGCGTGCCGAGCCGCTTGAGCACGAATCCGCTGAGCAGCTGGTGCTTGAGCACCTCGCCGGCAACGAACCGAAACGAGTGCGGCAGCACCATGGCCAGGACGAGCCCGTCGAGCCAACTCGGATGGTTGGCCACGACGATTGACTGCCCGTCAGGTAGGCGATCTCGACCGTGCACGGTGACCGCCGTCCCGGTGAGGCGGGCCAGTAGCCCGACCGCGCCAGAGGCCATCTGCGAGCGCCACTGCATCCGGGGTAGCAGTGCCAGCACGACGATGAGTGACACGGCGAGCACCGCGAACACCATCCATGCGTAGGCAGCGAACGCGACAGCGCCCACTGCGCGGCGGGCGCGGCGCAACGACGGGGCAGCTCCGCGGAGCCGGAAACGCGCCAACTCCCACCACAGCGGCCGCGGTCGGGCACCGATCCTGTGCTGCTCGTATATTTCCCGGCTGGCGGCCCGCCGGATCTTGCCGCTCGAGGTCTTCGGGACGGTGCGCGGTGGCGCCAGGACCACGTCATCGGGGGCCACGCCCAGCAAGTCCACCGTCGTCGAGACGATCTCAGAGCGCAACGCGCCGGTCGCCTCGTCGCCGGTCGCCCTGGTCTCGGCCATCACGACGAGCCGCTCGGCACCTCCGCCGGGGTCGGGACAGGCGAACACCGCAACACACCCTTTACGGACACCGGCGAGGTTGCCGACTGCCTCCTCGAGCTCATCGGGGTGCAGATTGCGGCCGGCCCGGATGATGATGTCCTTGACCCGGCCGGTGACGTACAGGTCGGCGTCGGCGATGTAGCCGAGGTCGCCGGTGTCGAGCCAGTAGCCGTGGAACAGCGGGCGCGTCGCGTCGGGGTTGTGGAAGTAGCCGGCAGTTGCCGACGGGCCGCGGAACTCGATGCGGCCCTCACGGCGATCGCCGAGCTCGCGGCCGGTGGCGTCGACGATGCGGATCTCGTGGCCAGGTAACGGGTGGCCGCATGCGACAAAACGAAGTGCGTCCCGCTCGCCCGGCTTCGCCGGGTCGGCCCTGCCCGACCGCACGAACGTCTCGCGAGCGACGCGGTCGATGAGCGGACCCCGACCGAGGGGCGGGAAAGCCAGCCCGACCGAGGATTCAGCCAGTCCGTACACCGGCGTGATCGCGTCTCGCCTTAACCCATAGGGCGCAAAGCGCTCGGTGAACCGCTCGATCGTTGCGGGGCTGACCGGCTCAGCGCCGTTGTAGGCCAACCGCCAGGAGCTGAGGTCGAGTCCTTGCAGTTCGGCGTCTTTGATTTTGGTGAGGCAGAGTTCGTAGGCGAAGTTCGGTCCCGCCGAGATCGTGCCCCGGTTGGCGTGGATCGCCCGCAGCCACCGTGACGGCCGGGTGAGGAAGACCTGGGGGGCCATCACCACCAGCGGGATGCCGAAATAGAGGCTTGAGAGCCACGCGCCGATCAGCCCCATGTCGTGATATAAGGGCAGCCAACTGACGAACGTGTCCGCCCCGGACACCGCCGCGGCCTGGCCCATCGCCCGGATGTTGGCCAGCAGGTTCTCGTGTGTGAGCGCTACCCCTTTGGGCTGGCCGGTGCTGCCCGAGGTGTACTGCACCAGCGCGAGGTCGTCGGACCGGGGTTGTGGAAGGGCACCGCTGGTTGCGCCGGTAAGGGATTCGGGAACGGTGACGTGGCGCAGGCTGTCGACGTTCGACCGCAGGAGATGACCGAGAGGGACGGCCTCGGGCACGGTGACCAGCAGCGCGGCGCGGGCATTGGCGAGGATGCCGGTGTGCCGACGAAGATGATCCGCCAGCTGGGAGGGCCGGGCCGGCGGGTAGATGGGCACGGGCACGGCACCGGCTAGGAGCACGCCGGCGAAGGTCACGAAGTACGCCCGGCTGGTGGGCAACATGATGGCGACCGTGTCGCCGGGCATGACGTCGCGCGCCAGCAACCCCGCCGCCACGGCAGCCGCCTCCCGGCGCAGCGCCCCGTAGCTCACGTCGTCGGAACTGTCAGACTCGTCGAGGATCCGGATGTGCGTCCGCTCAGGCGTCGCGGCCACGTGCCAGTCGAGGGCATCGATCAGGGTCGACGCGGCGGCCGGCGCCGGGCCGCCCGCCACGGTGGCCGGGGGTGACACCAGGCCGAGGTCCCCGCCCGCGCGGGCATGGCTCCCGGCGATGGCCTGCAGGAGGTCGCGCGGGGTCTCCGCGCTGGCCAGGATGTGCGAGGGCAGTGCCACCCCGGCCGCGTCCTGGACCCGCAGCAGCAACTCGACCAACTCCAGGCTGCCGATGCCCAGGTCATCGAACCGACTGTCCAGCGTCACGGCCAGCCGCGAGGCGTGGGGGTGGACCTCGGCGACGAGCCCCCGGACCAGTGCCAGGACGAGGGCGGCGCGTTCTCCGCTTGCCATCGGTGAGGAACGGTCTACGAACCGGCGACGTGCTCGCGCAGGCGCACCGCGAACGCGGCGGCCCGATCGAGGTCGCGGTCGTTCGGCCGTCCCTTATTGACGCCGCCGACGAGCCGCAAGGGCCCTACTGTGTCAAGACCACGGCAGGAGAACGAATCGAGCACGTCAAAGCCTTTCGACGCGAGTTGGCGACGGATCGATCGGCTGTAGCCCACCAGCGGGACCTCGCCACCGCCGCTGGTGAAGAACGTGAACGCTCGGATGCCATCGCCGCGCGGCAGTCGACGGATGAGCTTCCGCAATCTCGGATGCACCGCCATGAAGTAGATGCCCGACCCGAAGCCGACGAGGTCGTAATCGCGCAGCCCCGAGGGGTTCGACCGCCTCAGGCTCGACGACCTCGGCGCCGAGCACCTCAACCATCCGATCGGCCACCCGGCGGGTGTTGCCGTTCGAGGTTGAAACACAGACGATGAGCGACTTCATAGCCCTTCTTCCCCCTGCGCGCCACCTCGACCTCGCGTCGGCGTGGACGTGTCGATGTTGCGCCGAATCCGCGCCGGCTGGCAAGGGCGCTAAAGCACCATCGCCAGGGGACGTTGGTCACCTACTCGCACATGCTCTGGCCGGTTGTGCCGCCCGCCGTTGAACGGTCAGCTCGTCGTCCACGCCATCAGCGTCGACGAGCCCGGCCCACGTTACGCCGTCGAGGTGACTTTTCTGACGGCTGGAAGTCGTCAGCTTCTTTTCACACGGCCTGCAGGTTAAGGGCCAGTCCAGCCCGTAGCAGGTTGCGTGCGGCGCGGTGCGCAAAGTCATCCAGGGCCTTACCTGGCACCATGTCGAGTAGGACGCCGCCAAGCGTGCACCGAAACTCTCGGCGCCGGTAACCGCTCGGAGCGCCGCCGGGTCCTCGGGGACGTCACTTCGTCCCTGAGTCCGCTGTCTCGCCGGTGATGCAATCCGGCATGGAGTCTGTCACCGTGCGCGACTTGCGCAAGAAGGGGGGAGAGGTGTTGGAATGCCAGTTCCATTGCCTGACAATGAGTTTCGCCGATGGTAGGTAGCTATTTCCAGCCGAGTCGCTGCCTGGGTATTGGCAAGACGATCACATTCAATCGGAGGCCGCTGGCCGTCTGCTGCCATGTCGTCATCGTTTCTTCGCCGAGAGTGCCGGTGTAATAGACCAAAGTCATCAACGAGCACGGGTGATGTCGCCAAGGCGCTAGCCGCGACCCCTGGCCCCAAGTTTTACTTGGCGCGTGCGACACGCCCTAACGTGCCGTTCATCTCGACCACATGTCCGGTGCGCACGCCCCGGAGACCAACAGCCTCAGCCGCCATGTCGGATGTTCCGACGCGCAGCCCTGTCCAGCCCGGTTGCCCCAGGCCTAACGGCTCGGCGACTACCGCGATGCAAGCCACAACATGGCGGGTGGTCAGCGACGAGCGTTGCGAGCTGTGCGTCCCGCCGTCGCAGGCATCCGAGCCTGACAAAATCCGAAATTCGTGCACATGCATCGAGGATCTGATACCCATTCGGGGCCCAAGTGCACACCGTACGTGTCGTCATTGTGATGCAGTACGTTTGAAACACCCTGCCCCACAGCGGTGTTCGCGCGGCTTAGAGCGTGAAGGGTTTACACCAGTGCGTCGGGGAATGCCAGCGGACGCCGGCGGATCGACCGAAATCAGTGTCGTAGGACACCAGGCTGGCGGGATGTTCGATGGCCAGCGCTTCCAGGTGGACGTCGTTGACGAGGTTTGCGCCGGCGCCCACGTCCGCGATCAGCCCGGCCAGAATGCCGGCGTGACGAGGTATCGGATTCACCGGATGCATTCGACCTCGAACTGCACATGCTCATCCAAGACATCATGAACAGATCGCGCTACGGTCATCACGGGCTCCGATCGGACGGGCGGCCAGCAGGCCCACCAACCGCTACGACGGTTCTTACACCCGATCGACCCAGTCGATCAGGGTCACAAACCCGCCCGACCGGACCCCCCAACCACGGTGACCACAGGCATGCCTCGTCGGGCTGGGGCGAAGCCCCCGTGAGGGTCTTGAATGTCGGGCATCAGAATGCGGATGCGAACCCAGCGTTTCATAGGGCCGATGGTCCCTGCTTCCCCGATAAGTGACTGCTGGTGTTCCGGGTCGTTAGACCCACGTGCCGCCGCCCTCGGCGACGACGAACACTCAGGCCGCCTGGTTCCATGCAGCGGGCATTGACCTGACCGGCAATGCCGATGTCGTTGCGCTGTTGAATGATCCCGCTCTAATGAGCATCCTCAGCCAGATCCCCTCGATCGACTGCGACCGGAATCTCTTGCACATGCGTCGTCAGCTGGCCAGCGCTATCGGGCGCTGAGCCGCGCGATGGGTCATCGGCCTACGGCCGTCTGTACCCGGAGGGCAAAGAATGAGGACGACGTCATGACGATGCCCCAAGTCATGTCCCTCCGAAGCCCTAACACGACACCTGCGCCGACGTCGTCGGCTAACAGTGCCGCACGGCCGCACCGATGGCATCCAGACGACCAGCGACGGGTTTCAGACTCCGTCCTGTTCGGCGATCGGATATGGCCTCACAGGCCACTGGGATAGGTCTCCGGCGTTTCGCCGGCGATCCACAGGCTGGTCGGCTCCAGCGGTTCCAGGGCCCGGGTGGTGTCGATGTGGATCATGGCGTCGTACTGGTCGGAGGGTCGGACGTGGAAGTAGTGGCTCTGCCGTTCGGTCTGCGGCAGATAGATCACGCCGATGGCCCTGGAAAGCCGAACCACATCCAGCGCTTTCTCCGCCGGCGAGCCGTCATGCATGTGTACTAGGAAAGCGTCCTTGCCGGTCTCGTGCAACAGCTCCTCGAGGCTGCCATTGAGGGCCGGCCGGACAGCCTTGCGTTCGGCGACGCCGCCCCATTCGCTGGCCGCGGTCACGGTGCCACGATAGGTGCTGAAGCCGATGAGGCGGGAGTCGTCCCCGTACTGCTCGCGGACGAGCTGGCCGATGGTCAGCTGACCGTCGGCCGAGACTTCGGTGGCACGCGCGTCGCCAACATGGGAGTTGTGCGCCCACACCACGATTCGGGCGGGTTCTGCGCCGCTGTGCCGATTTAGGTGGGTCAGCAAAGCTTTGAGCGTCTCCGCCATGTGGGTGTCGCGCATGTTCCACGACGTGACCCGGCCGCTGAACATGCCGCGGTAGTACGCCTCGGCATTGCGCACCGTGACGGCGTTCTGCTGGGCGTAGAACAGTTCGTCCTCGGCCAGCTGGCCGTCATCGCCCAGGTATTCCACCGCGTTGCGTTGTAGCTCGACGAGCTGCTCGACGGCCTGGCGCTCGCAGGACGGACCGGCACCGAACGCCGCCGCGTAGCCGTAGGCCTGACCATCGTCGCCGGAAGAATGGTCGAAGCAGGCGTAGCGTGCCCTGGCGCGGGCCGCGGCCTTCGGGTCGACGGTGTCGAGGTAGGTGATCACCTCGTGCATCGAGCGGTGCAGGCTGTACAGATCGAGCCCGTAGAAGCCGGCCTGGCGCACGCCGTCGACGGCGCACCGCTGGTTGTGCCAGCGCAGCCATCCGGTGAAGTCGCGAACCACAGCGTTGCGCCACATCCAGGCCGGGAAGCGTTCGAAGCCCTGCAGCGCCTCGTCGGCGGACGAGTCGTCGCCCAAGCCCCGAACATACCGGTTCACCCGGTAGGCGTCCGGCCAGTCAGCCTCCGCGGCGACCGCGTTGAAACCCTTCTCCTCGATCAGCCATTTGGTGATCTCGGCACGCGCCTCGTAGAACTCGTGGGTGCCGTGCGAACTCTCGCCGATCAGCACAATGCGGGCATCACCGATCAGGTCATCGAGCACCTCACGAGGGGGCACCCCGCCCGGGGCGTCGATCGCGGCGTGCAGAACCAGGTCGGCGGCCCGCTCGGCCAGGGACACCGGCTTCGCCCCGATGGTAGGGGTAGTCAGCAGCTCACGTACCTCCTCGTCGCTCACCTGGCTGAAGTCCCAGAACGATTCGCCGACGGCCAGAAACGGCGTCGGCATCGAGGCGCAGACGACGTCGTCGACCAACCCGGCGAACTCCCGGCACGTCGATTCGGGGGCGGCGGGCACGGCAATGACGATGTGGGCGGGCTCCGAATCACGCAACGCTTGGACCGCGGCGAACATGCTCGACCCCGTCGCCAGCCCGTCATCGACCAGAATCACCGTCTTGCCGGTCACGACGGCGGGCGGGCGGCCGTCGCGGTAGGCGGCCTCCCGGCGGACCAGCTCACGGCCCTCGCGCTCGGCGATGTCGCGCAACTGCTGCGGAGTGACCCGCAGGCCGCGCAGCACATCGTCGTTGACCACGACGCGACCACCGCTGGCCAGCGCGCCCAGGGCGAACTCCTCATGACCGGGTGCGCCGAGCTTGCGGACGACGAACGCATCGAGGGGAGCCTCCAGCGCGGCGGCTACCTCCCATGCAACGGGGATGCCGCCCCGCGCCAGCCCAAGGACGACCACGTCGGGTTTGCCGCGATACGCCTCCAAGAGCCCGGCCAGCACGCGGCCCGCCTCGCGGCGGTCCCGAAATACCCGACGGGGTTCTTGGCCTCGCAGGCCCGTCGTCCGTGTCATCGTCGTGCTCCGTTCGTGAAGGGCTATAAAGGGGGCAGCGCTGTCACGGGCTCGTGCGTGACGGCTTCCATGTCAGACACCAACCGTCAGACACCAACCTGACGAACGCTGGTTCGCCAGGTTGGGCAGCGCGCGGGCGATGGGCGAGTTCGCCGCCGATCTCGGCCACATCTGAATTGGCCGGGTCGAGCCGGGTACGGCCGACGCTTTCCAGCGTGAGCACCTCGTCGCACAGACGCTCCCCCTGTCGGGTCGACACGGTCTTCTTCTCAGTGCTCTCCGTAATGGTCGTGCCTCTTTAGGATTGAAATGCAGAAACGACTGCTGGCCGCCTCGGCAACATGCAACAGCATGAGCCTCCGAATGCGGCATTTCGTAGGGCCGATGGTCACCACTGATGACCGGATGGCCGTCCGGCGGCGCCTGATGCTGACGATCCGGTCGACATCTTGCTCGCCGGCGCCGGTGTGTGCCGAGACTTCGCGCACCTCGTGGTGGCGCTGCTACGGGCGGTCAACGTGCCGGCCCGCGTTGTTTCGGTGTACGCGCCGGGTCTGTCACTCGATGGACTTCCACGCGGTCGCCGAGGCGTTCGTTGAGGGGTAAGGGCGAGTGGTCGTCGATGACTTGGCCGCGTTCAGCCCAGGAAGCCTCACCGTCGACGTATCAGGCGATGAGGCACGGGGTTTCAGCTGGGCGCGACCCACCTCGCTCAAGCAGCCGACGTTCGACGTCGCCACCAACATCACGTACTACGCGGCCGACCGCAGCCCGTCCTACCTGTGGAACTCCGCCACCTGGGGGATCAGCGAAGCCCTGCTTCTCTACCTGCGGTCGGTGGTTGCTGGCCCTCCGCAAGGCAGCGAGCGTTGGCGTAATAGGCAGATGGACATCGCCACCGCTGCGGACCACCTCGACATCATCGATGCAGTCCGCCCCCACGCACATCCCGGCGATCAGGGTCAGCAGTTTCGGCCCGGGATTGGCCGCCCCCGAGCGCACCCGTGGTTGGGCAATGCGACCTTCTCGCCGAGCAGCCGCCCCAGTCCCGTTTGATCACCCAACGTCATCACTGGCACCAGCCCGGCGCACGATAAGAGATCATCCTCATCGAACACCGCCGAACCCGCGCTGAACCTGTGCGCCGCTTTCACCGACAGTGCCTTTCTGAACCCGGCCGATTGATGCGTAGGGAAAACCAATCACCCCAGCTCAGAGGGCACTTTCCTCATTTCAACACCCGAAAGAGGACCGATTTGTCGGTGGACTCAGGCTTAGTGGTGGCGTGCAGGGGAGCCCAGCAGGTGGCGGCATCGATCGTCGTGGGAACGCAGAGAACGATCGTCGACCGGACTTGCTGCGTTCCGACGACGTTAGGGGAGAACAGCGGTCATACAGCAGGCTGTTTGGCGCCGGCGTCGGGCTTGGTCTCTCCGTTGGCTGCCGGGGTTGGTGCCTGCGTCTGTCGGCCTGGCGGGGGTGTGATCGGCGGCGCCGGTGTCGTCGCGGCGGCGGCTGTCTCGCGGGCGAAGAACGTGCCGATCTCGCCGATCGCGCTCATCAGCGGCGCCGGGAATACCACCGTGGTGTTCTTGTCCACCCCCAACTCGACCAGAGTCTGCAGATTGCGCAGCTGCAGCGCCAACGGGTGGGCCATCATGGTGTCGGAGGCATCGCCGAGTGCCGCAGCGGCCAGCGATTCGCCCTCGGCGGCAATGATCTTCGCGCGCTTCTCCCGCTCGGCCTCGGCTTGGCGGGCCATCGCCCGTTTCATGCTGTCGGGCAACTGAATGTCCTTGAGCTCCACCAACGTCACCTCCACACCCCACTCCAGAGTGATCACATCAAGGATCTCCCGGATGTTGGCGTTGATCACCTCGGTCTCCGCCAACGCCTCATCGAGCGTGTGCTGGCCGACAACATTACGCAGCGTGGTTTGGGCGATCTGATCGATCGCGGCACCCACATTCTCGATGACCACCACCGACTTCACCGCATCCACGACCCGGAAATACGCGACAGCGGCAATGTCAACACTGACATTGTCGCGAGTGATGATGCCCTGCGACTGGATCGGCATCGTCACGATACGCATCGACACCCTCCTCAACCGGTCGACGACCGGGATGATGAACGTCAGCCCAGGCTCCCTGACATCCCTGACCCGCCCGAGCCGGAACAACACACCCTTCTCGTACTGGGTCACCACCCGAATCGACAGCGCCGCCACAATCAGCGCCACGATGACCACCGCTAGGACGACGGCGACGACGGCGTTCATGTCTTCTCCTCACAGATGGAATCCGCGGTCAATCCGGTGAGGGTGCTGTCCTGCATTACCACCGTAAGATCGCGTTGCCGCTTTCAACCGACGCGGCAACGGATTTTCCCGCGCCCGGGTATGTGTTTCTCACGATGCGGCCGCGGCCATCACCCTCACAAGTGCCAAAGGTCCTTGCCACAATCCCGGCGCAATGGCCACGGCCCGATCGTGCGGACGCTCCGATGCCGCCGAGCGCCTACCTGCGCGAGAGTGCCGCTTTGAGGGCCGCCAACCCACGATTGGTCGCCTCCGCGGCGGCCGGCACGACGAGCGCAAAACTGATATAGCCATGCACCATCGTGGGTTCGTTGCGCAGTTCGACGGGCACCCCGGCGGCGGTGAGTAGTTCGGCATAACGGGCGCCGTCGTCCCGCAGCGGATCGTATTCGGCGGTCCCGATGAATGCCGGCGGCAGGCCGCTGAAGTCTTTGGCGTTGGCCGGCGCCAGCGTGGTGGGCAGCTTGTCCGGCTCGCTGACATCGGCATCGGGTACGTACCAGGTCATAAATGCTTCGATCGCCTCGGCGTCCAGGATCGCCGCGCCGGCGTTCTCGGCATGGGAGGGCAGCGAGGTGTCAGCCGAGGTCGCCGGATACCAGAGCAGTTGGAAGACCAGCGGCGGCCCGCCGTGGTCGCGGGCCAACTGCGTCATCACCGCCGAGATATTGCCGCCTGCGGAGTCGCCGGCGACCGCGATCCGCGCGGGATCGCCACCCAACTCCGCGGCGTGCTCGCCGACCCAGCGCAGTGCCGCCCACGAGTCGTCGATACCAGCGGGGAACGGATGTTCGGGGGCGAGCCGGTAGTCCACCGACACGACGATTGCCTCCGCGCCGACGGCGTGTGCGCGGGCCACCGCGTCGTGGGTGTCCAGGTCGCCGATCGCCCAGCCGCCGCCGTGGTAGAAGACCACCACCGGCAGATCGTCATGGGCGGGGATCGGCGGCCAGTAGATCCGCACCGGAATGTCTGTCACGTCGTCGAAGCCGATGGTGCGTTCTTCGATTCGCATGGTGGGCAACAGGTCTGCGGGTGGCTCGATCTGCCGCATCTTCTGGCGGGCAGCCTCCACCCCGTCGGCAACCTTGATCTGTAACGGGAAGGCGTCGAGCAGGGTTTTGAGGATCGGATCGATACCCGGCCGCGTGGATGTGGGTTCTGCCATGGCCTTACGGTAGCGCCCACGACCGCGGCCGCCGCCTAATTGAGCCGCGCACCGCCGGCCTCAGTGCCGCAAGCCCGCGCTCGAGCGCCAGGGCGGCCGGCCAATACCACACCGGCGTAGCCGAGATAGCCCGACACAGTCCTCGGCGTTGTGCCCCTCGAAGTCGACACCGGCGGCGGTCAACAGCTCGGCGTAGCGGGCATCAGAATCGCAAGGCTCGTTGCCGAATTGGGCTGAACAGCAAAGCGTTCTTCTGGAGGACAGGTGCGGTATTCGGCGCAGGCCGCCAATGTTCAGTGCCCGCCTTCGGGCTGCTTTGATTGCGGGAGCGCCGGTGTCCCCGAAACAGCGCCTGATCAAGCGTGCTCCACTACCGTGTCGTGGCAGCCGTGCATCCACGCCACGACGACGTGGCCGAAAGCGTCGATTCACGGCGTAGAAATGGCCGGCGTGTCCCGGTCGGCGCTGCGCGTGTGCTCCTAGCCTTCGTCGTTGCGGGCGGTGCGGTTGGGGTGCCCGGCGGTGTCATCGGGTTGGTCACGGCTGTCTCGGGGACCCAGCCGCACCGAGGAACCAGAAACCCCCATACTTTTCGACCCGATCCATGAGGGCCGCGTCCAGAGCCTGCTGGTCATCTGCCGACGGAAGTTGGCACCGGGGGCCCGGCAGGCAGAGTGTTCTCTGATCGGGGTGCCCATATTGAAGGCGCATGTTGCCCGTCACTGAAAATGACGATGAAGCCGTCACTGTCGATGGAGACGAAGGTTGGGGCGTTGGTCGGCAGCTTGACGGGGTGATCGGTGCGGTGACGGCATCGTCGGCATGGTGATGGTCGGTCGGCGGCGTAGTGACGCCATGCCGCGAGCAGGGGCGCCCGCCGGGTGGACTCGATTTCAGCCGCTGCGCTGTGGGGCCAAGAGTCGGCCGCGGATGGACATGCCGATCAGCGTCCACGGTGGTTCCTCGAACCCGCAACGGCGGCGATCCCAGTAGGCGGCCGCGCTGAGCATGGTCAGTGTGTGCCGCAGCTGTTTGCCGGCGTAGCGGATCTCAGGGAACGCCTCAGGGGTAAGTTGGATCAGCCGGGTCGTGCCCTGTTGGCATGCCCAGTTCAGGTGTGTGTCGGTGGCGCGGCGCAACCAGCGCCGCACCGTGGATTCGGACCGGCCCATCAGGGTGGGGATGCGCCGGAACCCCAAGCCGTTCGCTTTGTGCGCCCACGCTATTCCGATCACCTCGGTGGTGTCGGCGCGCCGCGGCTGCATGCGGTCGGCAGCAGGATGTGGGTGGTGGTGCAGTCGCGGCAGCGCACTCGCCGCGGGCGCACGGTCACCGTCGCGGCACCCAGCGCGCGGACGGTGCGTTCGCGCGCGTAACCCCATTTGGCGAGCGTGCCGCCGCAGTGCGGGCAGCACATGACGGCGTCGGCGAGGTGGGCCTCGGCGTCCTGGGGTCGGCGGACGACGATCACTGTCGGACACTGCGTTCACGGTGCATCAGTGTTGCCTATCGCACCCCGGATTGGGGAAGGGGCCAGTTCGATTTGGGTGCAACAGCTTTCGTGTCCGTGCCGTCACTTACCGCGCCGACGACGCCCGCCCGTCACGATGCCTCTCAACATTCGGTCCGACAATCCGGCGCGGGCCGGTCATCGGGGGCACCACCGGACGTCGCCACACTGGCGGTGCCGCCGAAGGCCCGCAGCCCGAACTCTCCTCGGCATCGGAAGTGACAGGGACACCCTCCGTGGTCGTCATTCAGAGTGACACTCAACACACCCCTACAGTCGCTGCAGTTAACACCGCTGAGCGCCTAAGCCGACCCGGCCGATGGTCGGAACTGCACTCTGACCGGCGATGGTGACCTTCGGCCCTGTCGAATCAATGGGCGCGGGTGTGAGCTGTTGGTCGATTAGGACTTAGTTGGAGGCAATTGCGCGCGCACAAGCAGCTTGTTGCCTAGGTCCGGCGTGGCGCATACCTGGCCGGCGGGGGAACGAATTCTTCTGCGCGAAGCTGGAGCGTCTGCGTTCTTATGGCCGAAAGGAACACACAAGATGGCCGGGGAGTTGCTTCAGAGTGAATTACTGGTAGCTACAGCGTATTTGGCTGCACGCCCGCGGCCGCCGAGGCGCGAGAAAGCAGTGCAGGAGCTCAGCATCATCACCGAGGCAGCGGAGGACGCCGACTCACTCCTCGATCACGAGGATGCCAGCGCGAACCAAGAGCGCGTAGATCTCCCGCAACGGCGGCGTGAGCAGGTGCACACCAGCCATGATCAGCGATTCACTACCAGCGCCACGCGCGAATTCGGACATACGGCAAGGCAAACCGACCATGGTGACGAATCAGGGTCACTTAACTGAACAGGACACGAACATGTTGACAAGGGCACGATCATTCCTGGCCTCGAACCGCGATGCTTCCCGGCTCGTCGAGCGGGCCAAGAAGTTCTCCATCCGGCTGCCTGTGGTGGGCAAGGTGGCGGTGCCGCCGCCCGATCAGCTCGCCTTCTACGGGGCACTCGGCGCACTGGCCGCGGGTGGCCTGATCGACTGGCCGGTGGCACTGGCAATCGGCGTCGGCCAAGTCGTCCTGGCCAGGCACTTCAGCGACCGTTCCGCAGCCCCACCACCCGCGGCCCCTTCTGCGCGTAAAGACAAGGCGGCGACCCCGACCAAAGCTGCGACCCCCGCACGCAAGGCGGCTCCACGCAAGGCGGCTCCACGCAAGACTGCCACGACTGCAACACCGAGGAAGGCCAAGTGACACCGACCCAGGTGAACATCGGGCTGTGTTTTCACAGTGGTGGTCGATCCCGATTGGGATCCTGAGCGCACTGGTGGTGATTTGGCTGCTGCTTGCCGCCGCGTTATGGGTGGCCAAGCCCAGTGAGTTCCATATCGGTGACGCCGTGCGCGTTCTTCCTGATTTGGGTGCGGCTACTGAAGAATCTTGCCACCGACCCTGACACGGTGCGGGCACCGACCGCGACACGGTGCGGGCGCCGACCCCGACACGGTGCGGGGAGTCCGGATCGGCTCTTTCTGTTGCTTGCGTTCCTCGCATCGCCGATCGAAGTCATCCCGGTAGTCGGGTTCGCTGACGACGTCAGCATCATTGCGCTGGTGCTGCGATCAGTCGTGCGACGCGCTGGATTCGAAGCCCGGGAAATCTCGCGTTGCAAACGATCTGCGAGCTAGTGAGAACGAGATCGGCGGCGAGGAGCCCCGCTCAAAGCAGTTGGCCGCCCGAGCTGCCCGCCCCCTGCTGTCGTTGCTGTCCGTCCGGCTGAGGCCGGTCGTTGGGGTGGGCTACCGCCGCGACGGCTGGACGGATGCGCCCCCACAGATTGACATCGCCGGCCACTCGGTCCAGTTGATGTGGCGAGTCCCCGTTACTGATTCTCAATGACGTTGTCAAGCCGCCGCGGCCCTAGTTGCGGGCCGGTAGGCGGCGTGGTCGCGGAGCATGGCCCACAGAACGTTGAGCCGGCGGCGGGCCAGGGCGATGACGGCCTGAGTGTGGGTTTTGCCTTCGAGTCTCTTGCGGTCGTAGTAGGCGCGGGAGGCGGGATCGGTGCGAATGGCGATCTGGGCGGACAGGTAGCAGGCCCGAAACAGGCGCCGGTCGTAGCGGCGGGGTCGTTTGAGGTTGCCGTGGATGCGGCCGGAGTCACGCGGTACTGGGGCCAACCCTGAGACGCCGGCGAGGCGGTTCACGGAGTCGAAGGCATCCATGTCGCCCCCGGTGGCTGCGAGGAACTCGGCGCCCAGAGTGACGCCGAAGCCGGGCATGCTCAGGATGATCTCGGCGTGGCGGTGGCGGCGAAACCGGTCCTCGATCAGCGCTTCGATGTCAGCGATATTCGTGTCGAGGGTCATCACCTCCTTGGCCAGGCGTTCGACTATGGTGGCGGAAAGCTGTTGTCCGGGCACCGTGGTTTGCTGCCCGTTAGCGGCGGCGATAGCGGTCGTGGCGACAGCAGAAGCATTGCGGGCCTTCCGTTTACGCAACCAGGCCTCCACCCGGGCGGTACCGGCGCGGCGCAGTCCGTCGGGGGTTTGGTAGCCGGTCAGCAGAATCAGGGCTGCCTTGCTGTTGGCGTAGTCGAAGGCTCGCTCCAGGGCGGGGAAGTACTCGAGCAGCGCAGCGCGCAGCCGGTTGATCGAGCGGGTACGAACGGCAACCAGGTCGGTGCGCCGAGCGGTCAGGATCCGCAGGTCCACCCCTACCTCGTCACCAGGACGAAACGGCTGCAGGTCTCGGCGCATCCGAGCCTGATCAGCGATCACTGCAGCATCCTTGGCCTCGGTCTTCCCATCGCCGCGATAGCCTCCGGAGGCGTGGTAGACGGTGCGGCCCGGGATGTAGAGCAGCCGCTGCTCAGCAGTAATTAGCAACGTGATCATCAGCGCGGCCCCGCCGTGGTTGAGGTCGATCGCCCAGGTCACCTCACCACCATCGGCCAGCGCCCTTACCGCAGTGATCAATTCCAGCAGCAGCGTCTCGTCGTTGGCGACGCGCTGCGAGAGCAGCCGCTGCCCATTGGTATCGATGACCACACAATGATGGTCCGACTTCCCGGCGTCGATGCCGGCCCACAGTTGTTGCGCCACAATCACCTCCGTGTTCTCCGTCATTCATATGAGCCCAGCGGACGACCACGCCGACGTGTCCTTACACAGCGATCAAATCGCATCTCTCAATTAGCGGTCGAGTCGTCGCGGGACGCCGGGCGGCCAATCAGTAAGGGCCATAACCAAGGCAGAGTCCACCGAGCCATACCCGACGTCCCTGGGCAGTCCAGAGCCTATGTTCAGCGGCCCCAAATGCCCTGCAGAACACGGTAAGGAGTCCACCTGATCTGTACCCGTGTTGTAGACCCACCGTTATAAGAGTTGAGGGCAGAGTGATCATCAGGAGGTCACATGCCCCGCATGTATGCAGCGACGGTCCGCCGGGCAAATCGTTGCCCGACTGCGATCAGGCGAAGCGGTGGCTGCGCTCGCGGCAGAGACGGGCATCTGTCAGGCCACCTTGTTTCGATGGAAGCGCCAAGCGTTGGTCGACGCCGGTGTCATCGAAGGGATCCCCAGTATCGACGCCGACGAGCTGGCCGCGGCCCATAAGCGCATCGCGCAGCTCGAGGCTGAACTCGCGTTGACTCGGGATGCGTGCGAGCTGTTCAACGCCGAGGCGGTGGTGCCCCCAAAACGCCGACGTGCGATCGTTGAAGGACTGATCGCGCGAGGATATTCAGCCCGATCGGCCTGCCGGGTAACGGGATTGGCCCGATCTCTGCTCCAATACCACCGCAGAAGACCGGTGCCCGACCGCCAGATCAGCCGGCCGATCGTAGCCGACACGATCACCGAGATCCACCAACGCTCCCGCGGCACCTACGGTGGCCGCCGAATCCGAGCAGCCCTGCTGGCCGATTACGACATGAACGTCAACCTCAAGCTAGTGCGCTCGATCATGGGCGAACAGGGCCTCTATGGGCTGCCGCACCCCACCGCGGCGCTTGCCGAATCTGATCCGAGTCAACACTCCTGAGGACCTGGTGAACCAGCACTTCACCGCAACGCGCCCCAACAACTGTGGTGCACCGACATCACCGAACACCCCGCCCGCGACGTGAAGGTCTACTGCTGCGCCATCCTGGACTGCTTCTCACGGATGATCGTGGCCCGCACATTCTCCACGACACCATGACACGGCGTTGGTCAACAACGCGGTCAACATGGCCGTGGAATACAGAAACCGTTGTGGCTCAACGATTATTCACGCCGATCACGGATCGCAATTCACATCCTGGAGCTTCGGCGAGAACATTCGCCATTGGGGGTTGATGGCCTCCTTTGGCACCATCGGCGACTGCCTACGACAATGCCGCCGAGGAGTCGTTCTGGGCCCGGCTACAAGTCGAGTTACCAACACCCGTAAATGGGCGCCCACTCTGGAGCTGGCCGCAGCCATTGCCGACTACATCGACAACTTTTACAACACCGAACGGCGCCACAGCTACCTCGGTGACATCAGCCCGACAGATTACGAAACGCTCTGGTCGTCCACCTATTCGATCCCTCATCTCGCATGACCACGGCTCGAAACGACGGGCGCAGATCAGTTGGCCCGACACGAGGGGCGCGACGACGACCAGCCGCGCCGTCGAGATCATGCGCTGGTGCGAGCAGGCCACTGAACAGTTCGTAGCGGCACGAATCCGGAGCTTCGTCCCGATCCTTGTCGAACACATCGTCCACGACCGGATGTTCCAAACTCGCGCAGCCAAGCCATCGCCATCAGACAGCGACTCCGGCGGGCCGCGGGCCGGCGACTGAACGACACTGCGCAAAAGCCGAGGAGTGCGATGACCTTCGCGCCATTGAAGCTCACCCGCGCCGACGACGAGGTCGAAGTGCTTTTGGCCCCGCAAGCGAAGCGAACGCCACCGCGGCAGGGTCTTGGCTGAACGCCGCGATGCGATCCACGGCTTGTCCGCAAGGGGCGGCATCGGCCACAACGTTCTGTCTGGCCGCGCGGTCTAGCGGTGTACCTACTCCGTTGCGGACGGCTCTGGCGGTGACGGACCCGGCTCATCCTCATCGGCTTCAACGGGTTCGTACTCCTCGACCAGTTCAGCGGTGACCTCGGCAGAAATGACCAGCGAATACGCCTGCGCGAGGTTGAGCAGCCTAGAGTCATTGGCTTTTGGCGCCTGGTCTCGTATCGCTTTGAGCAGTTCCTTGGCAGCTTGATCGGCCAGCTCTTTGAGGTCAGCCATGGTCCATCCCCTTGCGCTCGTGGTCGTTGTAGTGCGGCAGTACCGACCGTAGTCCCCGACGCCGGGGTGTCTCCACAAATTTCGCCGGTCGGTCGCGGCGACCCTGCCCAACGCCGTTGCAGGGCGGACGATCCCGAAATCTGGAGACTGGGTTCAGTCAGGGCTGGCTGTGAGCGGCCGGCGTACGGTTCGACTGGGTCCTGCCCTTCCGGCCATCCAGAAGAAGGAGAGCCAGTTTGCGGATCTCGCTCGCCCACAGCACCGTGCTGGCCATTCCCGTACAGACCAGCCACTGGGTCAAAGACAGAGGTGCGGTGGTGAAGGCCTCGCCCATGAATGGCAGATGCACGACAGCGACCTGCAGGAGCGCGGAGACAGCGATCGCGACCCACAGCCACCGATTCGCGAATAAGTGGTGGAAGGCGGTGCCGCTCTCGGAGCGGGCGCTGAGGGTATTGAACAGCTGCGCGAGCACCAGCACCGTGAAGCCGGCGGTCCGGGCATTGTCGAGTGACTGGGTACCGGCAATCAGGCCACCCGGTAGATACAGGTCGATGGTGAGCAGCGTGGCGACCGCCATAACCACGCCGATCACGATGATGCCGCCCCACATCCGGCCGTCGATGATCTGGTCCGACATCGACCGTGGTGGGCGGCTCATCACGTCCTCGGTTTCGGGGTCCACACCCATCGCCAACGCCGGGGCACCGTCGGTGAGCAGGTTGATCCACAGAATCTGGGTGGCCAGCAACGGCAACGCGAAGGTGTCTCCGCCGTGAGACAGGCCAATCACGCCCGCCAGCGCGACGCCGAGGAAGACGGTCAGCACTTCGCCCATGTTCGAGGACAACAGGTAGCGCAAGAACTTCTTGATGTTCGTGAAGATTCCGCGGCCTTCTCGAATGGCCTGAACGATAGTCGCGAAGTTATCGTCGGCGAGGATCATCTTCGCTGCTTCCTTGCTGACCTCCGTGCCGCTGCCCATGGCAATGCCGATGTCGGCGGATTTCAGGGCGGGTGCGTCGTTGACGCCGTCGCCGGTCATGGCCACGATCTGATGGTCGGCGTGGAGTGCGTCGACGATGCGTTGCTTGTCCGCCGGGGTGACGCGGGCGTACTCCGAGCGGTGGCGCACCGTCTCGCGGAACTGCTCCTCGTCGAGCTGCGCAAGCTCGACACCTGAGACGGCCGACTCCTGCTCGGTCATGCCAAGTTCGCGGGCGATCCGTGCCGCCGTGCGGGGATGGTCCCCGGTGATCATCACGACGCGGACCCCCGCGCGGCGGGCCTCGGCGATGGCGGCCGCCGCCTCTGGGCGCGCTGGATCGATGATGCCGACCATGCCGCTGTAGGTCAGGTTCTGCTCCAGGGATTCGTCGATCTCAGGTGGGGTGGTGACCTCGAGCGGCCGGTACGCCACGGCAAGGGTTCGGAAGGCGTCGCCGGATAGGCGCTCGACATCGTCAAGAATCCGCGTCCTCCAGGCCTCGTCGAGTTGTTCGAGCCGATCGCCGACCTGGACGTGCGAGCAGCGGCCGAGCAAGACTTCCGGGGCGCCCTTCGTCACTACTACGATCTTGCCGGCGCGGTGCGCGTCCGACTCGAGACTCGTCATCAGCTTGCGTTCGGAGGTGAACGGGATCTCACCCGCCCGACGAAACCGCTCGGTTCGGCGGTCCCGAATGCCGATCTTCATCTCCGCGACCAGAAAGGCAGCCTCGGTGGGATCGCCCTGCACGGTCCAATCGCCATCCTGCTCACCCACGGTGGTGTCGTTGGCGAGACTGCCCCCACCGAGCACCAGTGCGGCTTGCCGCCACAGATCGCTGCCCTCCGCGAGCGGGACACCGTCATGCTCCATCCGCCCCTCGGGCCGGTATCCGGCACCGGTGATCGTCACCTCCCCGACCGGTGTGACGACCCGTCCGATGGTCATCTCCCCGGTAGTGAGGGTCCCGGTCTTGTCGGAGCAGACCACCGACGCCGACCCCAGGGTCTCCACCGACGTGAGTTCCTTGACGATCGCATTGTGGGTGGCCATCCGCCGAACCCCAAGCGCGAGCACCACCGACATGATTGCGGGCAGTCCCTCCGGTACGGCGGCCACGGCCAGCGACACGCCGAGGAGCAGGGCGGTCACCACGTCGCCGACGCTATGGACACCGAAGACGATAAAGATGGTGGCGATTACCAGCACGGCTATCGCCAGCACGGCGATCCCTAGCACCCGGCCCACCCGGGCGATCTCGCGTTGCAACGGTGTCGGTTCCTCGTGCACCGCGCGCAACAGGCCGACGATCTGACCCATCTGGGTCGCCATCGCGGTGGCGGTCACCACTGCCCGCCCGACGCCCCGGGTCACCGCGGTGCCGTTGAAGACCATGTCGAGTCGGTCCCCGACCGCCGCGGGCTCTGCCAATGCGCGGGCGTCCTTGAGGACAGGCTCGCTCTCCCCGGTGAGCGGTGCCTCCGACACTTCCAGCGTGGCGGCTGACAGCAGCCGGGCATCGGCGGCCACCGTGTCCCCCTCCGCCAGCACCAGCAGGTCACCGGGCACCAGTTCCCGGGTGGGAACCCGTCGTCTCACACCGTCGCGGACCACAGTCGCCGTGGCCGCGCTCATCCGCGCCAGCGCCTCGACCGCATGCTCGGCATGCGCCTGCTGCGCGTACCCCAGGACCGCGTTGACAACGACGATGGTGGCGATCACCACGGCGTCAACAGGCCAGCCCGACGCTCCCTCCACCACCCACACGATGAGCGAGATGACGATCGCGACGAGGAGCAAATAGATCAACGGGTCGCGGAACTGCTCGACAAACTTGCGCCAAGCAGGCACCGGCGGCACGGTCGTGATTTCGTTCGGGCCCACTGCGACGAGTCGTCGCGCGGCCTCCTTCGCGGACAGTCCGCGGTCCGGGTCGGTCCCGAACTGTTCGGCGACGGTAGCCGCATCTACCAGCGAGGGATCGGGGTCGGCCGCTGCATTGACCACCAAGGCGTCCTCTGCAATCCGATTCGGCAGTCAACTACTCACCCGTTGGACCGCTATCCCGCGTGGCCAGGTGCCAAGCCGCCCGTCGGGCGGCCGAGCGCAGCACAGATGTGGGTGGTGGCATCGTCGGCCAACCCGATCACACGCACGGTAGTCGGAGGAGATCGTCTGATTCTCGTCGTATAAACCATTTGGCACCGCACCTCACCCGATCTTGGCGACCTCGGATCGCTTTCGCTCATGCGATTTGCCTGATGTTCATCTGCAGTCAACCTGGTTTCTGTCTCGGCGCAGACCGGCTCGTTCCTCGCTGGGTAGGGTCGACACTATGTTCAAACGGCCTACTCTGCCCGGTTTCGGGTTGCTGGGCATGCCGGTGCGCACCGCGGTTGCGGGAACCCGGATCGCGGCGACGGCAACGGTTGCCGTCGCGGCGACTGCGGGCAGCACAGGCCTGTTGGGCGGCAGTGTGGCGACGAGTGTGGGCCGGTCTTTGGCCGGTGCCGCTTCGGATGCGGGAGCATTGACCCGGGCCGCCGCGGGGATGGCGATCGAGGCGATTGGGGGACCGCCGGTGAGGCGCAGCAGCGCCAACGGCAATCGGCGCTGGATTGAGGTGCGCGGGCTGACCGGCCGGGACGGCTCGGCGATCGCGGCCGACGTGCTCGCGTCCGTTCGCTCGACCCCCGGCGTGCGGGCGGCCGTCCTGAACCCTTCGGTTGCCCGCGTTGTGGTGACCGTGGACGCCGACGGCCCTTCGTCGGCTGAGCTGTGCCGGATTGTCGCCGACGCCGAACGGCGCACCACGACAACCGTCGTGCGGGGGCAGCCGGCAAGCCTGCCGGGCGACGATGCGGTCCTGGTGGCCCGTACGGCGGCGGCCGTGGCCGCCGCCGTCGGGTTGGGGCTAGCGCTGACCGGCAGTGCACTGCGGCTGCCCGGGTTGCCGGACCTGTTGTCGGTGCCACCGACAGTGGCCGACCACGTGCCAGGACTGCGCCGCCACTTGGAGCAACGCATCGGGCCCGAGGGTACCGATCTGCTGTTCGGGGTCGTGATCGCCGCAACGGCAGCGTTGACGGTCGCCCCGACGACTGCGGCCGCCGAGACCGCGACGCGGGCGATGCTCGCCGTCGAGGCCTGGAATGGCCGACTGGCCTGGCATCGGCACGAGCCCGGCCTGTCCGCTCACCCATCGGCCGACGGCGCGGGGGTTGCGGCGGAGACCCCAACCCTGGCTGATGGGCCGGGGGAACGCTACGCCAATCGAGCTGGATTGGCCGGTCTTGGCGCTGCCGCCGTGCTCGGCGCGCTGTCACGCAACCTCAACACCGCAGGAGCCGCCGCACTTGTGGCCGTGCCGAAACCATTGCGCGCCAGCCGGGAGGCTTTCGGCTGTGCGCTCAGCCGCGGTCTGACCGTCCGGCATGACGCGCTGGTGCTGCGTCCGCGCGCGTTGCGGGCACTCGACCGAATCGACGCGATCGTGATCGACCCGCGAGCCCTCTACACCGACCAGTTGATGGTCAGCCGCATCCGGGGTGTGACGAACTCACATCGCGCCCGGGTGTGGGAAGCCGCCCGCGCTGCGCTCGACAACGGCTCCCTAGCGCCCGGATGGCACAAGCTGTCCGCGATTCCCAGAGCCGGCAGGTCCGGCGAGGCGTTGATCAGCCCGGTCCGCGATCCGTATGCAGCGGCGGTGGTGACTGAGGCACGTCGGACCCGGCCACGTCTCATCTCCATCGACGACGACGGACTGCGTTCCCTGGCACAAGGTTTCGATCATCTGCAGCCGGTCGATGGTTCAACCGACGAGGCGTTGGCGGCGGCGGTGGCAGACCTCAAGGCCGGCGGCGCGACCGTTGCGCTGCTGACGACACCGGAGATGGCGGCCGCACACAGCGCCGACATCACGATCGGCGTGCTGCGGGAGCGACGTCCGCCCCCGTGGGGCGCCGACGTGTTCGTCCCGGATCTCATGGCGGCCTGGCGTGTGCTGCATGCCCTGCCTGCTGCGCGGGCAGCCACCAGCAAGGGCGTCCGGCTGTCGTTGGAGAGCTCAGCGATCGGTGCCCTGATGTTGATTCCTGGCGTGGCCGGCCACGGACCGACGTCGGTCAATGCCGGAGTCGCTGCCGGCCTATGGGCGGGATACAGCTCAGGCGCCAAGCTATTCCGCGACCCGGTGCCCACCCCGGAACCGGGCCACGACTGGCACGCACTGCCGGTCGCGGAGGTGCAGCGGTTGCTGCCCCGACCGCCCGACGAAGTGCGCGGGGAAGCATCTGGGCTACTGGGGGTCGACCGCCTCGGGTTAGTACCACCGGCTCGGGCGTTGCGTACGGTGACCATCGGATCGTGGAAACTGGCCGTGGACTTCGTAGGCGAGATGCGCGCCAACCTGGCCGATCCGATTACGCCAATTCTGGCCACCGGCGCGGTGGCCAGCGCGCTCCTCGGCTCGCCGTTGGATGCGGCCTTGGTGGGTGGCGTGCTGCTGGCGAACGCTGCGTTGTCCGCCGAGCAGCAGTTGCACGCCGAGCGCATCCTGAGTCGCATGCTTGCGGTGCAGGATCCGCTGGCGCGACGGCGCGTGGGCCCGCTCGACGGGAGGCGCCACGAAAACGTCGCCGCCAAGCGGCTGCGTCCCGGCGACATCATCGAAGTCCACGTCGGCGAAGTGATCCCCGCCGACGCCCGGTTGATCGAGGCGTCGAACATCGAAGTCGACGAGTCGACCTTGACCGGGGAATCGCTGCCGGTGTCCAAGCAGACCGAACCCACACCGGGTGCGCCGCTGGCGGAACGCCGTTGCATGCTCTACGCCGGCAGCACGCTGGTCGCAGGATCGGCGCTGGCCGTGGTCACCGCGGTCGGCTCGAGTTCGGAAATGCGCCGGGCGCTGGCGATGGCGCCGGCCAAGTCACGGGAGATCGGCCTGGAACGGCAACTGAGCCGGATAACCGGGCGGGCGTTGCCATGGAGTCTGACCGGTGGCGGCATAGTCGGGCTGCTCAGCGTGCTGCGCGGCACACCGCTGCGGGAGGCGGTGGGCAGTGCGGTCGCCCTGACCGTTGCCGCCATTCCCGAAGGACTCCCGTTGGTGGCCACCCTGGCCCAGCTGGCCGCCGCGCGCAAACTCACCGGTGAATCCGTGCTGATCCGCAACGCCCACTCGGTCGAGGCACTCGCCCGCGTGCAGGTGGTGTGCTTCGACAAGACCGGCACGCTCAGCGAGAACCGGCTGCAAGTCAAATCAGTGCGCCCAGTAGAGGGATACACGACCGGACAGGTGCTGGATGCGGCGGCCAGCACGGTCTTCGCACGGCAAGGCCATCGCGCCGATCATGCCACCGACGCCGCGATACGCAGTGCCGCGGACGGCTCCTCATGGCGGGAAAGCGGCGACGGGCCAAGGCCGGAAATCGAGCGCGACGCGTTCCTTCCGTTCCAGTCCGGTCGCCCATTTGCAGCAGCCCTGGTAAGCACCCGACTGACCCTCAAGGGCTCACCCGAGGTGCTTGCGTTGGCACGGGCCGATGACGACGACCCCCTCGCACCGCTGATCGGCGAGATGGCCGCGCAGGGGCTGCGCGTCCTGGCGGTGGCCGAACGCGAACTCAGCCCCGAACAGGCCGCCGCCGCCAAAGCCGATTCCAGCGCACTGGAAGAACTCTGCCGCGCCGAGCTCACACCGGTAGGCCTGCTCGGATTGGCCGACACCCCCCGCCCCAGCGCCCGGGCCCTGTTGAAGGAGCTGGGCAACCGCGACATCGGAGTGCGGCTGATCACCGGCGACCACCCGGTCACCGCCGCCGCCGTCGCCAACGAACTGGGTATTGAAGTCACCAGCGAGCAGGTGATCACCGGCAGCGAATGGGAAGCGTTGACGGCCGACGAACGGGCCGAGGTGGTCACCTCACGGTTCGTCTTCGCGCGGATGTCGCCCGAACACAAGATCGACGTCGTGCAGACCCTGGAGCGGATCGGCGTCGTCACGGCAATGGTCGGCGACGGCGCCAACGACGCCGCCGCGATCCGGGCCGCCAGCGTCGGCATCGGGGTGGCCGCGCGGGGCAGCGACCCGGCCCGTACCGCAGCAGACGTGATCCTGCTCGACGGACGGATCGAGGCGCTGCTTTTCGCCCTCGACGAGGGCGAGCAGCTGTGGCGCCGGGTGCAGTCCGCGGTGGCGATGCTTCTGGGCGGCAACACCGGCGAAGTGTGCTTCGCGTTGATCACCAGCCTCCTGACGGGCCGCTCGGCGCTCAACGCCCGGCAGATGCTGCTGGTGAACATGCTCACCGATGCACTGCCGGCCGCCGCACTGGCGGTGAGCCCGCAGACGGGCACCGCCGAGGTCGATCGCGACGAGGCGGCGATGTGGCGCGCGATCGGGATCCGCGGCGCGGCGACCACGATCGCGGCCACGCTGGCATGGCTGATGGGTGGCGCTACCATTACCCCGCGCCGCTCCGCCACCGTCGCGTTGATTGGCCTGGTCTCTGCGCAACTGGCGCAGACACTTGTCGACTCCCACGGCCGCCTGGTGGTGGCGACGTCGGTCGGCTCATTTGCGCTGTTGGGGGCAGTGATCAGCACACCCGGCCTGAGTCAGCTGTTCGGTTGCACACCAGTGGGTCCCCTCGCCTGGGGCCAAGCCTTGCTGGCGACCGCGGTGGCCACTGTGGTGTCGGCTGTCGCCCCCGAACTGCTGGCCCGTTCATCGGACGCGGCTCGGACCGTCCTCGTCGACGCGAGCGCCAATAGCGAAGTCCCCATTGCCGACGACGACAGGACCGTTTCAGTCGTCGATGACGACGAGGCCGGCATGCACGAGGATCGCGTAGATCTCGCGTCAGGCACGCGGGCAAGGCGAGCCGGGAGCTGTGACAAATCGGGCTCACACCACTGAACGGGATACGAAATGTTGACAACGGCCTGGAATTTTCTGGTATCGCACCGCGATGCGTCTAGGGTGGTTCCCCGTGCGCGTCCAGCACCGACGTGTTGCGCTCCAGTCCGTGGGCTTCTACATCGCATGGGTCTAGTAGCCGCGAGGCAAACCAAGCCCTGATCGGTCGTCAGACCTTGGTGGCGACTCCTTCGAAGAGAAAGCCGAGCACCTCGGGTCTTCGCATCGGGTACGTCTCCACTCGTGTCATGGTGAGTCCGGATGCCGTCACGAGGTCGGGGATTGATCGGTTGAGCTGACAGCCGCCGGCCACTTTCGCCCAAGCGGGTGTGATCCGATCCTGCCAGTTGGCCACTTTTGGGTCGGGTGACCTTCCGTGCTCCACGAAATGCAGACGACCGCTGGGGCGCAACACGCGGCGAACCTCGCGCAGCGCTTGGTCCACGTCCGGGATCGTGCACAGCGTCCAGGTCATGAGCACATGATCGACGGACTCAGCCGGCAACGGTAGATCTCGGCCGTCCAGGCCGATGAACTCCACCGGAACGGGGCTGGCCGCCACTCGCCGGTAGGAAAGTTTGCGGCCGACCGACGCGGGCTCCACCGCCCGCACGCGGCCGACAGCCGGCGGGTAGTGCGGCACGTTACGTCCGGAGCCGAACCCCACTTCCAGAACCTCACCGCTGAGTTCCGACGCGACGCGGGCGCGGATCTGTTCGAACGACTTTCCCAGGGCCACATCAATGAGACGGGGAAGGACCTGGTCGTTGTAGAAGCTCACGGCTGTTCCGAGTTGCACATAGACAGAGCAGGAAGACCGAGGTGCGTGGTGGCGCCGGGGCGCGCCCGAACCTGCGCGCCGTCGAAACCCTGGCCTCCGAGCTCGGGGCCAACCGACGCCAAGATGTTGTCGAACAGCCCGACCGAGCCCAGGAAGCGGGCACGTGTTCCGGCGGAGGGAGTCATGACCAGATACTCGCACGAACGCCGCATGGCGCGGATCCGAAATTGTTGGCTGGCGGCAGTCAGTAGCTCAAGGGCGCTAGACGGGCCCGGACCTCACCATCCGGACCCAGCGAACGCAACAGGCACGGTGTCCACAGTATCGGCGCTCCTCGTCGACGATTGTTCCCATCGTCGCGCTGAGCACGCTCCAAAGGTGGGATCGACACCCGCATGACCACCGAAGTACTCGAAGGCCAGCACATGGCCCTCCAGGAAGGCTTCCTGAGCCTGGGTGGCGAGGGCGATGTGGAAAGCCTTGCCCGAGTGGGATAGTCGCATCACGAACATCCAGCACTTCACGACCACGCTGGCGATCGTCGAGTAGAACTCGCCGAAGTCGGCCTCGGCCTCGGCGCCGGCCAAATGCGTCTGGGGGATCGACACCTCGTGCGTCAGCAGCCCGAGTTCGACCCGACGGCGGGCGACGTAACGCGACACCGTCACCTCCGAGAGCGTCGCCTGATGTTCGGCGACCAGACGCTGCCAGACCCGCCGGGCGGTACGCCGCTGTTTGCGCGGTGCGTCCTTGTCCTCATGAGCCAGGCGTCGATCACCGAGACCCACGAATCGATCGCTGGCCGGCGCCGAACCGGATACACCCGCCGCGGCGGGGGGACCGCGGCTGCGAGCGCTTGCCGAACCGTCCGACGGTGCACGCCATGACGATCGGCAAGCTCGCGGATCGACAGTTCATCGAGCCGCCGGTCTCTCCTGATCTGTTCGAACAGTTCCATGCGTGACCGCATCCTGACTGACCTCCCCTGACGACGACCGACAGGGACGACGGGCGACAGGGACGATCTGAACGAGGGTGGGGCCAAAATTCGTGACGACACACCGCACCCACCCCGCGGAAGTGATCACCACCCCGACGGAGCCAACATTCATGCCGAAACACGGCCAAAGTGGGGCCAGGTCAGGTGACCACACTCACCCGGCGCGGCATCAGCGTGCCGGAGCCGGAGCCAGGCCTGGCAA